>DAIPYJ010000013.1:0-65374 GCA_036782775.1 Candidatus Dormiibacterota bacterium
TGGTCGCGCGTTTAACCCCGGGAGCGGAGGCCCCGCTCCTTCATCGCATCAAAACCGTGCGATAGCGTTTTGCTCTGTTAAAATCTGCGGCGCGAAAGGCGCGTCGAGTTGGACCGGCGCACTCGCTGCTCGCGGGGATATAAGAGGAAGCATGCTGCTCAGTCTTCGGCTGCTCCGGCGGATCGCGAAGGAGCTTCCTCGCTATGGCAAGCTCACCTACTGCCTCTATCGCGATCCTCGCGTGCCGGTTCGCAACAAGATGGCACTGGCGGCGGCGATGGCGGTGATTCTGAACCCGGTCGTCGACGTCCCCTTGCGCCTTCCCGTCTTCGGTGAGATGGATGCCGTCGCGCTTACCGTGCTCGCCATCCGGATGTTCGTGGATCGCGCCCCCAAGGAGGTCGTGGCCGAGCACCAGGAGCGGATTGCGCTCGGCACCAGCATCTTCGACCAGGACATCCGGGAGGGCCGCGCCGGATTGCAAGCGCGGCTGGCCTTGTTACGCGAGCGCGGACGCCTTGCCATTCAGCGCCGGCAGGCCTTCCGATGAAGGTCGTCCTGATCCAGGACGTCAAAGGCACGGGGAAAGCCGGTGAGACGAAGGACGTCGCCGACGGCTATGCGCGCAACTTTCTGTTGCCACGCAAGCTGGCACAACCCGCAACTAAAGGCGCGGAGGCGCAGGTCGAACGCCAGAAGGCGACGGCGGTGCAACGCGAGGAGCGCGAGCTGACCGAGGCCAGAGACCTGGCGAAGAAGCTGGAGGCGGCCCAGGTCACGCTCAAGTTGCGCAGCGGGAAGGACGGCAAGCTCTTTGGCGCCGTCACGAATGCCGACGTGGCGTCGGCTTTAAAGCAGCAGCATGGGATCACGCTCGATCGGCGCAAGATCGAGTTCGACGAGCCGGTCAAGGCCATGGGACCGGGCACCGCCCATGTCAAGCTGCATCACGACGTCACCGCGCGCATCCCCTTGATGGTCACCAGCGCTTGACCGTTGATCTGAGGCGGGCGCCGGCGCTGCCGGCTGTTGGTGGCCGCGTGCCGCCGCACAACCTCGAAGCCGAAGCCTCGGTGCTCGGTTCGCTGATGCTCGATCGGAGTGCGATCGTACGGATTGCGGACTTCCTCCGCCCCGAGGATTTCTATCTCGACCATCACGCCCAGGTCTATCGCGCCGCGCTCAATCTCTATGATCGCGCCGACCCCATCGACCTCCTGACGCTCGCCGCTGAGCTGGAGCGGATGAAGGTGCTCGAGCGCATTGGGGGGCAAGCGTTCCTGGCGGAACTGCAGAGCAGCGTGCCCACCGCGGCGAACGCCGAGTACTACGGCCACCTGATCGAGGAAGCTGGGACAAAGCGCAAGTTGATCACCGCCGGCGGCCGGATCACCTCACTTGGATTTGATGAAGGCACGCCGGCTGGGACCGCCCTCGACACCGCGGAAAGCGTCATCTTCAACATCGCCGAAGGCCGCATCACCCAGGACTTCGTGCCGTTGAAGGACGTGCTCAAAGAAACTTGGGATCAGATTGAGGCGATTCACAAAGATCAATCGATCGTCTCAGGCGTACCAAGCGGGTTCAACGATCTGGATGCCAAGACTGGTGGATTCCAAAAGTCCGACCTGATCATCATCGCCGGGAGGCCTGGTCAGGGGAAAACGAGCTTGGTTTTGAACGTCGCGCAAAACGCCTCGATCCAGTACAAGATCCCGGTGGCGATCTTCTCTCTGGAAATGTCCGAACAGCAGCTGGTCACACGCTTGCTCTGCAGCGAGGCTTCCGTCGACTCCTATCGATTGAGGACGGGCTTATTAAAGGATGCCGAGTGGCCACGTATAGCCCAGGCGATGGGCGCCTTGTCCGAGGCTCAAATTTTTATCGATGACTCGCCGAACGTGTCCATCATGGAAATGCGGACGAAGGCGCGGCGACTCAAGGCGGCCAACAACCTCGGCCTGCTGATCGTCGACTATCTGCAGCTGATGCAGGGCCGCAATGCCGAAAACCGAGTCCAGGAAGTTTCCGAGATATCCCGAGGCCTCAAGGGACTGGCTCGGGAGCTTCAGATCCCGGTGATTGCGTGCTCACAACTAAGCCGCGAACCGGAGAAACGTATCGATCACCGGCCGCAATTGGCGGACCTCCGGGAGTCCGGTTGTCTTGCAAAAGACACACCGGTATATCTGCCAGATTTCGGTATCTACAAACCCATTTCGGAGCTGGCAGGGCAAAGCGGGTTTCGAGTGCTTGCGCTCGATAGCGACACCTGGGAACTCACCCCCAAAGCGGTCACCAATGCATTTCGTACGGGCAAGAGACCTGTTTGGCGGCTCCGAACGCAGTTAGGCCGTGAGGTCCGGGCCACGGCGAATCATCGTTTCCTGACCATCAATGGCTGGCGGCGGCTCGACGAACTGACAGCCGGCGAACGCATTGCGCTTCCGCGTCGGCTGCCAGGACCATTCCGCCCGACCATGAGCGATGACGAGTTGGCCCTGCTCGGACATCTCATCGGGGACGGCTGCACGCTGCCGCGGCACTGCATGCAATACACAACCAATGACCTGCTGCTCGCGGAGACCGTCGCGAGGCTGGCAACCAGCGTCTTTCCAGGAACGATTAGGCCGCGGATCAATCGCGAGCGCCGTTGGTATCAGGTGTATCTCTCTGCGACTCAGCGATTAACGTGGCGAGTCCGCAATCCGGTAGCGGCGTGGCTGACATCTCTTGGCGTCTTTGGCCTCCGGTCCTATGAAAAGTTCGTGCCAGCGGAGGTCTACAAGCAACCCCGACCACAGATCGCTCGATTCTTGCGCCATCTCTGGTCAACGGACGGGTCAGTCAACCTCTCGCATGGGACAGGGCATTACGCCAACATCTACTACGCAACGAGCAGTCGCCGACTTGCTTATGACGTGCAGGCGTTGCTCCTTCGTCTTGAAATCAACGCGCGGCTACAGCCTGTTGAACAAGGGGCGAAGGGTCGGCAGCAATACCAGGTGCAGGTTTCCGGGAAGCCCGATGCAGCTCGGTTCCTGGCTGAAGTCGGTGGGCTTGGATCTCTGAAGGCTCAACACGCAAAAGCGATTTCCAGCTATCTCGAAGAGCGGGTTTCCAACACTAACCGCGACATTGTCCCGCATGACGTATGGCAACTCGTCGCAAGGCCCATTGCCCGCGCAGTTGGCTTGACCGATCGCCAACTGCAAGCTGAATTGAGCATGCAGTACTGCGGTAGCGGTCTGTACCGGCAGAACTTGAGTCGTGAGCGGGCGGCACGCCTGGCGACTGTGGTCGGCTCGGAGAAATTGATGTGTCTGGCAACCAGCGACGTGTACTGGGATGCCGTTGCCTCGATCGTCCCGGATGGGGAAGAGGACGTTTACGACCTCACCGTTGACGAGCACCATAACTTCGTCGCGGGAAATATCGTCGTCCACAACTCGATCGAGCAGGACTCTGATCTTGTGCTCTTTATCTTCCGGGAGCGCTTCTATAACGACAACATCGCAGAAGACAAGCGGAATCTCGCCGAGATCATCATTGCCAAGCATCGCAACGGTCCAACCGGAAAGATCGACCTGCTGTTCATCGACGAGCAGACGAAGTTCGCCAACCTAGACCGGCGTCGCGGAGCCTGACCTGCCGAGATGGTCATCATCCTCGTAGGCGGCCAGTGGGGGGACGAGGGCAAGGGCAAGATCATCGACTTGCTCTCCGAGAAGACCGACATGGTCATTCGTTCGCAGGGCGGCAACAACGCCGGGCACACGGTCGTCAATGCCGGCCAGGAATTTCGCTTCCACCTGATCCCGTCCGGAATCCTCTACGGCGACACCACCTGCGTCATCGGCAATGGCGTCGTCCTCGATCCCAAAGTCCTGCTCGAAGAAATGCAGCAAGTGCAATCGCGCGGCATCAGTATCGATCGCCTCATCATTTCGGACCGGGCACACCTGATCATGCCCTGGCATCCGATCCTCGACAAGCTGGAGGAAGAACAGCGTGGCGATGACCGGCTGGGGACGACATGGCGCGGAATCGGCCCGGCCTATGCCGACAAGATTCGCCGCATCGGATTCCGGGTCGGCGACCTGGCCAAGCCGCGCTTCCTGGAAAAGAAGCTGACCTTCGTCCTCAATAAGATCAAGAACCCGATCCTGGAGCAGCTGTACCACGTTCAACCACTGGACTTGAATCAGATCCTCGCCGAGTACACAGCCTATGGCGAGCGGCTCGGCCCGTACATCACGGACATCTTCCCCGTCATCCGTGGCGCGCTCCAGCGCAAGGAACAGATCCTCCTCGAGGGTGCGCAAGGCAGCATGCTCGATCTCGACTTTGGCACCTATCCGTACGTCACCTCGTCATCACCGACGGCCGGTGGGGCTCTAACCGGCTCTGGCATCCCGCCATCGGCGGTCGACCTGACGATGGGCGTCTTCAAGGCCTACACGACCCGAGTCGGATACGGACCGATGCCAACCGAGCTCGACAATGAGCTTGGCAAGCAGATCCGTGAGGTGGGACGCGAGTACGGCACCACCACGGGCCGGGCGCGCCGGGTCGGATGGTACGACGCCGTCGTGGCTCGCTACAGTGTCGCGCTCAACGGCATCGGCTCGATTGCCCTGACCAAGCTCGATGTCCTGGACGAGCTCGACCCGGTTCGCATCTGCACCGGCTACATCAGCAAGGGCGAACTGCATGAATATCCGATGTCCAACATCAGTCACCTCAAGCACTGCGAGCCGGTCTACGAGAGCTTGCCGGGCTGGCGCTCCTCGATTGCGGGGATCCGGCGAGCCGAAGATCTGCCCAAAGCCGCTCGGCGCTACATCGATCGTCTCAGCGAGCTCAGCGGTGCACCGGTCGACATCGTCTCGGTGGGCGCCTCGCGAGATCAGACGATCTGGATGCGAGGGACGGGCGAGCTATCGATGCAGCAGCGCGAACGCCAGGCCAGCCGCACCTAGATACCAGAGCACCGAGGCACCGGTCAGCATCAGTTTGACCTGCTGGGCCATCGATCCCGTCTTCCAGGTCAGCCAGAGGCCAACCGGATTGACCACCAAGAGGCTGGCCAGCAGGACGGCCTGATTGGCGCTCCAAGAAGAGCCACGCGTGGCCGCGCTGCGCATCTGGCGGACGAGGTCATTGGGGTCGTGGCTGGTGTCGAATCGTCGCGTCGTCGATGGCATCGATGCGCCTCGGTAACCGGTGCTGACGCGGGCGGTCGCCATGACGGGTTGCGGCGCCGGAGCTGGGATCGGCGCCACGATGGGGCGCGGTTCGCGCTGACCGGATTCGATGTCAAGGGTTCGCATCCGGCCGGCGCTCGCGGCTCCACGCCGGCGCAGGTAGAGCTGCACCCGCAAGACGACCGTCACTGCGGCGCTCACCAGCAGAAACGCTTCCCAGGTCGACTGCAATCCCTCGCCGTACCAGCGGAGTGCCATCGTGAGCAGGCCGGCCGCCACCCCGAAGAGGATCGTGAACTGCTCACTGATCGAGACGCGCCGGCGATCCGCCGCGATATAACCGGCGATGAAGAGCGCCGGTCCTGAGGCCAGCTGGAATCCGGTATCGGTGCGCAGCATGAGCGAGCCCGCAATGATCCCGATCAGGAACCCGGCGACGATGCCGAGCGAGATTTTGCGCGTGTACCACAGGTAGGTGACGCCGATCAGGACCGCCGCGGCGGAGGTAACGCCGATCGGACCCGGGACGTTCCCGACATAGAGCTTGACCGGATCGATCATTTTCTGTAGCTGGGACCAGAGCAGCAGCGGATCGGCGAGAGGTCGGCCATCGAACGGGTTGACGTAGTCGACCGCCAGCTGGCGCTCGACCAAGAACAGCAATCCGAACACGAATAAGGCCGGGTGCAGCATCACGCGATGCAGTTGCGGCCAGAGCACGGTGTCGATAGCGACGAACACGATGACCGCCGTCGCCGCGACCCACGCCGGCGTCCGCGGTGGGACGAAGCAGGCAATCAACACGCTCGCGACCAGCGGGTGCGTCGCCTTGAATCCGACCCAGGCGGGCAGGCCGAGCGTCAACCGGGCCAGCTGGATGGCGAGCAGGCAGACGATACCGGCGAGGAAGGAGATGGCAAAGAGGAGGATCGAGTCCTGCAGGAAGAAAACAACGCCCGCCACGATCAGTGGCAAAAGCGCGAGCGCGTAGGCAAGGTCGTAGCTAAGCTGCTCCGGCTGGACCAAAAGCAGCTGCGGAACATTGTGCAGCGCCCGCCAGAGCTGTCGCACGTGGTGCATTGTAGTCGAGGTTTCCCGAATTCACGCCGATCTGTGCACCCTGCGTGCAAACCGGCCCGGAAAAGCGTCGGAGCTCTGCTATCCTTACTCCGTTTTTCCGGGCACCCAGGTGAAATTCTTCCGCCACATCGTTCTGCTTACGCCCTGCACGCTGGCCGCCGGGTTGCTCTTTCTCACGGTCTCGGCTGCCGCTGCCGATGCGCGCTGGACATCGGTCGGCACCCAAGTGCCGGCGAGCAGCGACCGGCCAGTCTGGTCGATCGCGGTCTCGCCCGCCCATCCGGCGGTACTGCTCGAAGCGACGCAGGGCCATGGCGTCCTGCGCAGCAGCGACTCGGGCGCAACCTGGACCTCGGTGATTTCATCGGTTCTGAATGCGTGGTCGATCCGCTTCGACCCGCAGCAGGCCGGCACCGTCTACGCCGGCACCCAGAGCGATGGTTTCTACAAGTCCAGCGACGAAGGCAAGACCTGGACCCAATCGAGCCAGGGTCTCAGCAGCATGGATGTCCGGGCGATCGACGCCAACAATGGCCTGATCGTCGCCGGCACCCCCCAGGGCGTCTTCTATTCGAATGACGGGGCGGTCTCCTGGCATTCACTCGGCCTCAGCGGGCTCAGCATTGCCGCGGTTGGGTTGCTGCCCAAGGCCAACGGCATGAGCATCTTCGCGGGCGCCGATAACGGAAGCAGCCCGCTTGGCGGCTACCTGTTGAAAACCGAGGATCTCTCGGGCGGCTGGGCCGCAGTAAAGGGCAGCTTCCCGGGCGACGCCATCGTCGCCTCGCTCGCGATCGCCTCCGGCCCGTCCGGCGGCACGGACCCACCGGTTCTAGCCGGCACGTCGGAAGGACTCTTTCGCAGCGACGACCGCGGGGCGACCTGGGCGGCGATCGGCGGCTTGCCAACGAGTGACTTCAATGTCGCCCTTTTCAACCCGGCCAATCCGGACCAGATCTACGCCGCCAGCGACGCCGACCAGGGAAACGGCGGCGTCTTCCGCTCGCTCGACCGGGGCGCGAGCTGGAGCCCGCTCGGCGCCGGCCTGCCAAGCAAGCCTCGGGTGACCGCGCTCACGCTCCAGCCGCTCAGCCCTGCCGAAGTGGTTGCCTCGACCTGGAACCCGACCGACGGCTCGGTCGGCGTTTACCGGATTGCCGATACCGCCGCCTCGATTGCCGGGGCGAGTCCGACCGCCACGGCGGCGGCCACCGCCCGCCCCTCCGCGACGGCGCGCGCCTCGATTCCGGCGCCGGCTCCCGTGCGCCGCAGCAGCGGCTCGATTGCCTATCAGCCGTACGCGGCGGCAGCCGCCATCCTCCTGGCGCTGATCGCCGTTCTCTTTCTGCGCCGCTGGAAGATCCGCCGCGAAGACCGTCGCACCTACGCTCCGTGACGGACTGTCACCGCCCGGCCTTACGGCTTAACCGCACTTTCACCGGTTCACCGTCGTCACCGACAGTGATTCGAGCTAGCGTTCCTCATGCGACCCGCCGGCTGCGGGTCCAGGAGGTTGGTGGCGTCTGCTTACTACAAGGCCACGGCGGGTCGTGAGCGTGGATTCGCCCGAGGCGACCCTGCGCGCCCTGGCCTTGGAACTGCCGGAACCGCCCAAAGCGCTCGCCTCCTATGTCCCCGTCCAGCGGGTCGGGGAGCTGCTCTACACCTCGGGTGTGGTGCCAAGCCTCAACGGCCAGGTCCAGTTTCATGGGGTCGTCGGCGGCGACCTGACCGTAAAGGACGGCGCGCGAGCCGCCGAGATCTGCGCGCTGAACATCATGGCACTGATCCGCCAGCATGCCGGCTCCCTCGACCAGGTCGAGCAATTCGTCCAGCTCAGCGGCTTCGTCCGCTCGGCTCCCGGCTTCGAGGAGCAGCCGAAGGTCCTGAACGGGGCGTCGGACCTCATCTTCAAGGTCTTCGGCGAGCGCGGCCGCCACACGCGCCAGGCGCTGGGAACCAGCGAGCTCCCGCTCGGCGTGCCGGTGGAAATCTCGGCGATTATCCGGCTGAAGGCCTAAGCCGCCCGCTGCTCGGCGGCGAGCGGTAGCCAGGCGGTAAAGGTCGCCCCGCGCCCCGGCTCACTCTCGGCCTCCACTGTTCCATCGTGCGCCTCGACGATGGACTTGACGATTGCCAGCCCGAGCCCCGATCCGCCGGCAGCTCGATCCCGGGCCTGCTCGCCTCGGTAAAAGCGCTCGAAGAGGTGAGGCAGATCTCGGCGCGCAATTCCGGGCCCGGTGTCCTCCACACGGATGGCCGCGCGGCCGCCGGAAGAGAACACGCTCCAGCGCTGTTCGGCGCCCGGCGCGTACTTCAAGGCGTTCTGCGCCAGGTTCGTGACCACTTGCTTGAGCGCGTCCGGGTCGCCCTGGACCACGATCCCTGGTTCGATCCGGCGGGACTCGGGTGCACCGTGCCCGGAGACGCCGAGTTCGTCCAGGGTCTGGGTGAGAAATTCATCGAGCCTGATCGGTTGCCGCCGCGGCGTCCGGGCGGCTTCGAACCGGGTCAGGGTCAGCAGATCGTTGACCAGCCGGGTCATCCGGCTGCTCTCGCGCCCCATCGCCACCAGTGACTCGCGGAGGGTTTCAGGATCGACGCTGTCTCGCCGGCTCAGGACGTCGATGTAGCCGGCGATCGAGGTCAGCGGGGTGCGAAGCTCATGGGAGGCATCAGCCACGAAGTGGCGCATCTGTTCTTCCGATTGGCGCCGCACTTCGAAGGCCAGGTCGATCCCGGCGGCCATCTGGTTGAAGGCGATCGCGAGCCGCCCGATCTCGTCATCGGATCGGGGAACGCTCACCCGCTGCTTGTAATCGCCGGCCGCCAGTGCTCCGGCAGACGCCGACATGTGCTCCAGCGGCCGCAGCGCGCGGCCGATGATCAGCGGGCTCAGGAGCAGAGCAAGCAGCAGGACGATCAGCGAGCCGGCGATCGCCAGCTCTCGATCGGCACGCAGCGCCTCATCGATGGAGGCGGTGGGAATGGATAGTTGCACCAGGCCCATCACGCGGGCGCCGCTCCGGATGACGTTGAGGTCGACCAGCTGCATTGAGCCGTCGCTCGCGGTGGCCAGGTAATACGCTTTCGGCTTGCCGGCCATCGCCGTCAGATAGACATCGGTCGAGAGGATGGGCGGCACGAGGTCGGGGCTGATGGTGGCCGGCCCGTAGGCGATGGCGACACCGTTGCGGTCGATGATGGCCGCGCTGGTATGGCCGGAGGCTAGCTGCAGAGCGAAGGTCTTAGAAAGTAGCGCCAGTCGAGGCGCTGTCGCTGGGCGGGTTGCCATCTCACGGCGGAAGGCCGTGAGGTCGGCCGTGTACTCGCTGGTCAGCGTATCGGCATTGGTGCGAAAGAGGACCTCGCGAGCTGCGAAATACTGGCCGATGCCCGCCAGCAGCAGGAGAACGGCAAGCAGTCCAAGGTAGAGCAGCGTCAGCCGCCAGCGAAGCGAACGAAAGCGGGACATGAAGGAGCCGCGCCCGCTCGGGCGCGACCCGGCCGTCATGGGTAAGGGGTTCGCGGGGATTCCCCGCGTGTCATGTCTTGATCCGGTAGCCGACGCCGCGCACCGTCTGGATCAGCTCGTGCTTGTCGTCACCGAGCTTCTGGCGGAGGTACCGGATGTAAACCTCCACGTTGTTGGCGTCGCCAAAGAAGTTGTATCCCCAGACCTGATCGAGGATGCGGTCGCGCGGCAAGACCTGGTTGGCATGCATCATCAGCAGGCGCAGCAGGTCGAACTCGCGGGTCGAGAGGTCGACCGTCCGCCCGGCCCGGCGCACCTCGCGCGTCGCCTCGTCGAGCGTGACGTCCTGAACCTGAAGCTGCGGGCCTGCGTTGGGATTACGCCGGCGCATCACCGCCCGGATGCGGGCCAGCAGCTCGCCGAAGTCGAACGGCTTGACCAGATAATCGTCGGCGCCGACCTCGAGGCCCTTGATCCGGTCCTGGACCTCGTCTTTGGCGGACAGAATGATGATGCCGGTGTCCTTGTTGCCCTGGATCGCGGCGGCCACCGCCAGCCCGTCGAGCTTGGGCATCATGACGTCGAGCACGACCACATGGGGCTTGAACTCGCTGATCAGCCGGAGCGCCGCCTGGCCGTCGCCGGCCGTCTGGACCTGAAAGCCCTCGTATTGCAGGCCCAGCCGGATGAAGTCGACGATACTGCGCTCATCGTCGACCACCAGGACCCGGGGGGTGCGTGCCGGAGCGGCCTCAGCCGCGGGTTCCGCCATGGCAGCCCCAATATAACGAGCGATTTTTGCGATTCCCATCTCGCGAAGGGCTTCTCAGCGTGTTTTAAGCTCGAACCCAATGCAGCCGGCTGACCGCCCGCCTCCGCCCTTGAAGGAGGCGCCGGTGGTCCGCCGGCGGTCGTGGCTCCTCCCGGCGATGGTCGGCGGCTACCTGGCGGCGGTGACCCTCTTCATGGTCTTCGTCGTACACCTCTCGGTCTCTCCCGAGCGGCTGCTGCTGCTGATGCTGATCGCCGCGCTGATCCTGGGTCGGGCGCGCCTCTTTTTGGCCGACTGGATCCCCTTCCTGGTCCTCTTCCTCTCCTATGAATACCTACGCGGCCTCGGCGGCAAGTTCGGGATGCCGATTCACGATGTCACGCCGCTGGAGCGGATTGTCGCCTTCGGGCAGGTGCCCTCGCTCGCCCTTCAGCACGCCTTCTACCACCCGGGCCAGGTGAGCTGGTACGACATCGCCGCGACCATGTTCTATTTCCTGCATTTCGCCTTCCCGCTGATCCTCGGCTACCTGTTCTGGATCATCGACCGGCGGACCTTCCTCCGCTTCTCGCGGGCGCTGATCGGGATGGCCTTCGCGGCCTTCGTCTTCTATCTCTTCGTTCCGGTCGCGCCTCCCTGGAAAGCCGTCCCCGGCGTGGTCAAGATCATCGACCATACCCTGCCCAGCTTCACCGACCTCCCCGGGGTCCCGGTGCCCGCCACCGTCTACCACTGGCTGACGCCAAACGCCTACGCCGCCATGCCGTCCCTGCACGCGGCCTTCCCGTTCCTCGGCGCCCTCTTTGCCTTGCGCCTGTGGGGTCGCCGCGCCTGGCCGACGCTGGTTTACACGCTCTGCGTCTGGATCAGCATCGTCTACCTGGGCGAGCATTACGTCGTCGACATCATTGGTGGCGTGATCTTTGCGATCGGCGCCTTCGTTGGCGAAGACCTGCTGACCCAGTGGTGGGCGCGTCGCCGATCGCGAAGTCAAGCCGAACCGGCGACCGTGACGGGCTAAGAGCGCCAGACCCTTTTCATGATGGCTCGCGCCAGCTTGTCCGGGTCGTGGTGCGTCGAGATCCGCGAGTTGACGACATCGACGAGAACCGCGTGAATGCTGCGCTGGTTCACGGTCGCGGCGTCGTAGACGACTCGCCTGATCCCGGCCGCCTGCGCCGATGGCGGCATGGGGAAGTTGTTGTTGCTGTTGACGATGATGAAGTCGAAGAGGTTCGCGCCCAGGTGGCCCTCGATCGCCTTCAGGTGATCGCTCACCCGGAAAGTGTCGGTCTCGCCGGGTTGTGTGGCGACATTGCAGACGAACACCTTGATCGCCGGCGAGGCCTTGAGCGCTTCGGCCATCCCGTCGACCACCAGGTTTGGAAGGATGCTGGTATAGAGGCTGCCAGGGCCGACGATGATCATCTCGGCGTTCAGGATCGCTTCCTCGGCTTCGGGGTTGATCGTCGGTTCGGGCTGGAGGAAGACCCGCTTGATCGCGGTCGCGACCGCGCCGTCGCCGTCCCCGTTGGAATGCGGGATGCTCGATTCGCCGACCCGGGTCTGGCCGTCGGCCATCTCCGCCATCAGCGTCACATCCCGCAGCGTTGAAGGCACGATCTGCCCGCGGACGGCGAGGACTCGGCCCGACTCGCGGATGGCGTGCTCGAAGTCGCCGGTGATCTCCGCCATCGCCATGATGAAGAGGTTGCCGAAGGAGTGGCCGTTCAGGCTGCCTTCCTTGAAGCGGTGCTGGAAGAGGGTCGTCATCAAGGGCTCGACGTCGGCGAGCGCCGTGATGCACTGGCGGAAGTCGCCGGGTGGCAGGATCCGGTACTCCTGGCGCAGCCGGCCCGAGCTGCCGCCGTCGTCCGCGACGGTGACGATTGCCGTCAGGTTCCCGGTGTACTTCTTGAGGCCGCGCAGCAGGGTGGAGAGGCCGGTGCCGCCGCCGAGCGCGACCACCCGCGGGCCCTTCTGCAGGAACCGGTAGTTGTAGATGATCTCGGAGAGCGCCCGGTCACGACCCGGCAAAAACGGACCCAGCACGGATTGGGTGAGCTTGTAGAGGGCAAACAGAATGATGCCAACTCCCAGGGCGCCGAAGAGGCCGGCGCGGAGGTAGCGGTTGAGGAACTGGAGGGTTAGGTAGAACGTGATGCCCGGGAATTTGAAACCTGACGCATAAAAGTTGCGCAGCGCGTAGCCGATCCCCAGGCTGATGAGGACCATTCCGACCATGAGGAGACCGAGCCAGCGTTTGACGTGGAGGCCGGGGGTGAACCAGCGCGCCACCCGGGGATTCATCCGAAGGGGGGCCAAGAGCGCGCAAAGCTTAGCACAGCATCTTTAGAACCATTTTTTGGCTGATTTCGTTACACCGTTTGTACCCTTTCCCTGCCAGTCAAACCGAGCATATAATCCAGACAGGGTCCCCCGGACGCGCGTCGGAGCCCAGTTCACGGCAGCCTGTGAAGGCAAAAGGAGGTCGCTTTCTGAATGGCGATCAAGGCAGAAGGTGTAACTCGCGCGGCTGAAGCCAGGCGGAAAGAGCAGGCTCAGTACTGGGTCTATCTCGACGGCGAGGTCAAGCGCTACGCCGACGCCCGTCTCGGCCTCATGACGCATGCCTTGCACTACGGCACCGGCGTCTTCGAAGGCATCCGCGGCTACTGGAGCCCGGAGCACGAGCAACTCTTCATCCTCAAGCTGCGCGAGCACTACGCGCGCCTGCAGCGTTCGGTCAAGGTGCTAAAGCTCAAGATCCCGCTTAGCCTGGACGAGCTCTGCCGGGTCAGCGTAGAGCTCGTCCGAAAAAACAATTTCCGACAGGACGTCTACATCCGACCGCTGGCCTTCAAGAGCTCCGAAGAGATCGGAGTCCGGTTACACAACCTCAAGGATTCGTTCGCCATCTATGTCACGCCGTTCGGCAACTACGTCGACATCGAGCGTGGCATCCGCTGCCAGGTATCGAGCTGGCGCCGCGTCGACGACAATGCCGCTCCAGCCCGCGCCAAGATCACCGGCATTTACGTCAACTCCGCGCTCGCCAAGTCGGAAGCGATGGAGAACGGCTATGACGAGGCCATCATGCTCACCCACGACGGCCACGTCTGCGAGGGAAGCGCCGAGAACATCTTTCTGATTCGCGACGGCAAGGTCTACACACCGCCGACCTCGGACAACATCCTCGAAGGCCTCACACGCCTGGCGATGATGGAGTTGCTGAAGAAGGAGCTCGACATGGACGTCATCGAGCGGTCGATCGATCGCTCGGAGCTCTACGTGTCTGACGAGATCTTCCTCTGCGGGACCGGCGCGCAGATCTCCCCCGTGGTAGAGATCGATCACCGTCCGATCGGCAACGGCGAGGTTGGTGAGGTCGTAAGCCGGCTGCAGCAGCTGTACTTCGACATCGTGCGCGGCGCGAACTCGAAATATCGCCACTGGCTCACGCCCGTGTATTAAAGCGCGCTTCTGCGCGCCGCCCTTTCGGGCGCAAAGCGCCGGTGCCGAATGCCGGCCTGTACGCGCACTTTCTTAAGCGTGAGTGCGCGATGGGCCGGCTGGACGGCACATCGGCGCGATTAGTCTCTGTGTAACTGTGCGTATCGTCGTCGCGCCCAACGCCTTCAAAGGATCGTTGAGCGCCCCTGAGGCGGCTCGAGCGATTGCCGACGGGATCCTCGACGTCATGCCCCATGCCGAGCTCGATCTCGTTCCGATTGCGGACGGCGGTGATGGCACGGTCGAGGCATTGGTCGTGGCCACCGGCGGCGAGCGGCGCAAGGTTCAGGTCCGGGGGCCGCTCGGTGATCCGATCGAGGCCGGCTACGGCTTGATCGAGCAGGGAAAGACCGCGGTCATCGAAATGGCGAAGGCGGCGGGGCTCGCATTGTTGTCGCGGGACCGCCGCAACCCTGGGCTCACCACGACCTACGGCGTCGGTGAGTTGCTGCAGCACGCTTTCGACTCGGGCGCCCGGCGCTTCATCGTTGGCATCGGCGGTAGCGCCACCAATGACGGCGGAGCCGGAATGGCCCAGGCACTGGGGTATCGACTGCTCGACGAAGATGGTCGCGACCTTCGGCCGGGGGGGCTCGAGTTGCTACGCCTAGACAACATCGAATCAGCCGGCGCCCGCGCAAGGTGGCGTGAGGCGAGGGTGCAGGTGGCGTCGGACGTGAGCAATCCGCTCACCGGCCCAAACGGCGCCAGCGCGATTTATGGTCCGCAGAAAGGAGCAACGCCGGAAATGGTGAGCCAGCTGGACAAGGCTCTGGCGCGGTTGGCCGAGGTCATCCGTCGCGATCTCGGCGTCGATATCGAGCGACTGCCGGGCGCCGGCGCTGCAGGCGGTCTGGGTGCAGGCCTGGTGGCCTTTACCGGAGCGAGGCTGGCGCCGGGCGCCGAGATGGTGCTAGAAGCCATTCATTTCGACGATCGACTGAAGGGAGCCGCACTGGTGATCACCGGCGAGGGCCGTCTCGACTCCCAAACGGCGCGTTTTGGCAAGGGGCCGGCTGCCGTCGCACGCCACGCCCGCAACGCTGGCATCCCGGTCATCGGCATCGGCGGCAGCCTGGCGGATGAAGGCGAGCTTTCGCTCCTCTTCGATGCCGTTGAATCGACCGTTACCGAGCCGGCCACCCTCGAGCAGGCGATCGCCGAGGCGCGCGAGTCCTTGACCAGAGCGGCCGGCCGCGTGATCCGCGCGACGCTGGCCGGAAAAAAACTTCCCTAGGCTGCCGCTACGCCATTCGGACGGCAGCGGCCTGCTCGAGCTTCAGCTCCTCGATCGCCGTCTCCCGCATCTTGAATTTCTGGACTTTGCCGGTCACCGTCATGGGGAATCCGTCCACGAATTTCCAGTAGCGTGGGATCTTGTAGCTCGCGATCTTGCCCCGGCAAAATTCGCGGAGCTCGTCGCCGGTCGCCTGCGCCCCAGGCTTCAGCTTGACCCAGGCCATGATCTCCTCGCCGTACTTCTGGTCGGGGACGCCAATCACCTGGACATCGGAGACGCCGGGGTGGGAATAAAGGAACTCCTCGATTTCGCGCGGATAGACGTTCTCGCCGCCGCGGATCACCATGTCCTTGATCCGCCCGACGATGTTGAGATATCCGTCGGCGTCCATCGTGGCAAGGTCGCCGGTGTGCATCCAGCGCGCCGCGTCGATGGCTTCGAGGGTGGCGGCCTGGTTGTTCCAGTAGCCCAGCATCACCGAATAGCCGCGGGTGCAAAATTCGCCAGGCGTGCCGCATGGCACCACCCGTCCGCTCTCGGGATCGATCACCTTGATCTCGACGTGCGGGTGCGCCGAGCCGACGGTGCCGACCCGTTTTTCGAGCGAGTCGTGTGTCCGCGTCTGGGTCGAGACCGGCGAGGTCTCCGTCATGCCGTAGCAGATCGTCACCTCCGGCATGTGCATTGCGCTCTGGACTTTTTTCATGACTTCCACCGGGCAGGGAGAGCCCGCCATAATGCCGGTGCGCAACGAGCTGAGGTCGAACCGCCGGAACTCGGGATGGTCGAGCTCACCGATGAACATGGTCGGCACGCCGTACAGCGAGGTGCAGCGCTCTTCCTGGACGGTGCGGAGCACTGCGGCGGGCTCATAGGCCTCGGCCGGGATCACCATGCAGGCACCGTGCGTGGTGCAGGCGAGGTTGCCGAGCACCATGCCAAAGCAGTGGTAGAAGGGCACCGGAATGCACACACGGTCGCGCTCGCTGTAGCGCAATCCCTCGCCGATGAAGAACCCGTTGTTCAGGATGTTGTGGTGCGACAGGGTGGCGCCCTTGGGAAATCCCGTCGTGCCGCTGGTGTACTGGATGTTGATCGGGTCGTCGAATTGCAGTCCAGCTTCGCGCTCTTCGAGCTGTGCGTCGCTCACACCGGTCGCGGCGCGCAGCAGGGCTTGCCAGTCGTCCTCCAGCACGAGCGTCGCCCGTAGCTCGGGGCAGCGGGCGCGAACCTCCTCAACCATCGCGCGATAGTCGGCGGTCCGAAAACCCCGGGCGTGGATCAGCAATGACGTTCCCGACTGCTGCAGCGCGTATTCCAGCTCGTGGCTGCGATACGCCGGGTTGATATTGACGAGGATGGCGCCGATGGCGGCGGTGGCGTACTGCGTCAGGACCCACTCGTAGCGGTTGGGAGCCCAGATGCCGACCCGATCACGCTGGGCGACGCCGCGCGCCAGCAGGCCGCGGGCCACCATCTGAACCTGATCGACAAGCTCCCGGTAGGTTGCTCGGTAGCCCTGGTGAACGGCGACCAGCGCCTCGCTGTCGGGAACTCGGGCAGCCGTCTCACGCAGGTTCTGGCTGATGGTCTGGCCGAGCAGCGGGACGGTGCTCGCGCCCTGCGTGTAGGACATGGTCGGCATCTTCGCCACCTTCCTGTGGTCGTTATCGTAGACCGGCTCGCCTACAATCGGCCAGCGTGATGGGAGAGGGCAGTGGCGGCATCGCCGACCGGCTCGACCACGTGTCGATCGCCACCCGCCGGATCAGCTCCCTGGTGCCGCTGATCCGCGACATCCTGGGGGCGCGATTTCTGATGGGTGCGACCGAAGAGGCTCAGGGTTTTCGCTGGGCGCAGTTCCAGTTTCCTGGCGGTGGTGTGATCGAATTGCTGGAACCGGTCGGCGAGAGTGGTTTCCTCCATGATTTCCTGGCCCAGCGCGGCGAAGGCCTGCATCACATCACGCTGCGAGTGCGCGACATCGCCAGGCGCGCGAGCGAGCTCGAGGCGCTGGGCTATCGTCCGTTCAGGCCGAAGTTCGACAACCCGGTCTGGAAGGAACTGTTCCTCCATCCGAAGGCGACGCATGGGGTGCTGATTCAGCTCGCCGAGTCAGAGCTGCCCTATGGCCAAGAGGTCGAGTACTACCAGCAGCTGAATCTCGACGACATCTAGGGCGCCGTCGGGCTATTGCAGGTCGAACTCGTTGCCTTCGGGGTCGTACATGTTGAGGCAGAATTCGCCGCGGCCCTCGTGGCTCGCGGCTCGCTTCGCGCCCAGCGCGATCAGCCGTTCGGCCTCCGCGTCGACCCGGCGCTTGCGCTCCTCGATCGGCGTTGACATCCCCCCTCCGACATTCAGGTCGAGATGCACGCGGTTCTTGACCACCTTGCCTTCGGGCACTCGCTGAAAGTAGATTCTCGGTCCCGCACCATTGGGATCGATCACAGCGTTGGCCGAATTCCATTCGCTCTCGGGAATTCCGTGAGCCTTCAGCCAGCCTTCCCAGCTATCAAAGCCTGTGGGTGGATCCTGCTCCTCGTAGTGGAGCGCCTCTGCCCAGAATTTCGCCATCCGAGCGGGGTCGGCACAGTCGAAGACAACCTGCACACGCGTCGCCATCGGTCACCAATATAGGGCTGCTATCGAAAGAACTGACCGGAGGCGGAGCGGAGGTGCGGTCCCGAGCCGAGCCACGTTGCCGATAGCCGTGGGCGGCGAGGGACCGGCCCGCAGCTCCGCAACCGACTAGTGCTTTCTGTAGCCGCCCTGCACGCGCCCGTCCATGAAGGAGATCTTCGGATGGCGCGCTTTGGACGTCAGCCGGCGGGTAACGACAGCAGTATCCAGCTGTACGACGACATCATTCCGCTGCAGATGCGGGGGATTCGGATAACGCTCGGAGCACGCCTCGCAGGAGTCGAGGTGACCGGCGACCATCTTTCGCTGCTCGCGGCGCAGCGTGCCCGGCGGGAAGTTGTCGAGCAGGTAGGCAATGGTCGGGCAGCGCGACTCTTCCGTCTGCGCCTTGCCCTCCATGTAGAGATATTCCTCCTTGAAGCGTCGGCGCGCGCGATGGAGGAGCGTCTCAACCGCGCTCTCGGAGACTTTCATCTTGCGCGCGATGTTGGCATAGCTCAGGCCCTGCAGCTCGCGAAGGGTGAGCACCAATCGGTACTTATCGGGTAAGCGGCGGGCTACCGACCAGACGGCGTCCCGAAGCTCGCTGATCTCCAGCGCCACCTCGGGGCTCTTGCGCGCGTCGGCGTCGGGGACCTGCAGCACCGAATCCTCGTTTTCCTCGTCGTCGATTTCCTGGGCTTCAGGAAATTTCTTTCGCCGGCGCAGCTCGTCGTAGCAGAGGTTGGTCGCGATCCGATGGATCCAGGCGGAGAAGTTGAAGCTGTCGTTGATCCGGTGGATGGTCCGCAGGATCTGAAAGAAGGTCTCCTGGGTCAGGTCCTCAGCCAGCTGGCGGTCGCGCAACAGCCGGAAGGTCAGGCCGTAGATGGCCTTGTGATAGCGCTTGAAGAGAGTGTCGAAGGCGGCCACATCGCCGGCGAGATAGTCGCGGATCAGATCGAGATCCGAGGGCCCTCGGGCAACTCGAGTCACTACCCTCAATACCACCCGGACTCGGCAAAATCGTTCGACGTGGAGTCCCTCCCGCCGAGTCGCGGGCGAATCATAGCATCGCTTCTTGCGCCACGCGTACGACTCTGCGCGGCCTTTTCCAGCTTTGTCACACGGCCGCGATTTTTTCGCATGAGTTTCGAAAAATCGCCGTTATAATGCCGCTGTCGTTTCGTTCCAATACGGCCATTCATGACTGCGAGGACCAGGAATTGAGCAGTGCGCAGGCCGGAAAATCTACCACCGTTACCATCCGGTTTCTTGATGACGAGATCATGGAGGGCCGCGTCGCCCAGGTCTCCCTCGCCCAACCGAACCTGCAGGTCGATCTGACCGACGAGTCCAGCAACAACGAGAGCGCGCTGGTGCCCTTGCCCTCGATCAAGCGCATTACGCTGACGACCTCGGTCCCCACCGGGGTCGAGAAGAACCGCGAAGGCCGGAAGGTGGCAATCCGCTTCGTCGATGGCGAGGTGCTCAAGGGCTATCTCGATGGCGACCTCCGGCACGCCACCCACGGCGTCACGATGCGGCTGATGACGGTTGAAAAGGATCGAATCGAGACACTGGCCATCCCCTACACCGCGCTCAAAGCGCTCTTCTATCTCAAGAGCTGGGATACGCGGCCGCCGGAATACGACGGCATCGAAGACCGCCACCTTGGCACTCGTCTTTCGTCGCCTCTCGTCGATCTCGTCTCCGACATGGGCCAGCTCGACAAGCTGCGCAAAAAGGGATCGATCAGCGAGAGCGAATTCCAACGAAAGCGGCGCAAGATCCTCGATAACATCTAGGCCCTGGCGCCTGGCGCTGCTCGTGCTCCCGGTGCTGGGCGGCTGCAGCTCGCTTCCCGTGGTGCATGGTCTTTCGCTCGGCTCGGCCTCGCCGATCGCCTCCAGTTACCATCCGGAGCCGGCCGGACACGAGGGCGGCACCATCGTCGTGGGCGACTGGGAGAGCCCGACGAATTTGTCCCCACTCTTCAACGAGGAGGTCCCCGCCGCCCAGATCGATGCCCTGCTCTACGACGGGCTGGTCCGGCGCGACTCAGGCCTGAATCCGGTGCCTGACCTGGTGCAGCGCGTCCCGACGTTGGACAACGGCGACGTCACCTGGAACCACATGACCGGCACGATGGACGTCACCTACACGCTGTTGCCAGGGCTGCGCTGGTCGGACGGTCAACCGCTCACTTCCGCCGATGTCGCCTTCACCTGGCGCCTGATCGTCAACCCACAGGTGCCGGGCGTCCTTTCGCCTGAAGGCTATGCGGCGATTTCTCGCATCGACATTCACGATGCGCAGCGCTTCACGCTGCACTTCGATCACGTTTATCCGAAATACGTCGACCTCTTTCCCGCGGTACTGCCGGAGCACCGTCTCGCGACGGCATCGCCACAAGACCTGGCCAGCAATCCGTTCTGGAGCCGGCCCGATGTCGTCAGCGGACCGTTCAAGATCTCCGATCTCGTGCCCGATGATCACATCACGCTGGTACGCAACGACGCCTGGTCGCAGGGGCGGTCAGGCCGCCGCCCGCACCTGGACAGCATCGTCTACAAGATCTATCCCGAGTCCGGACAGTTGATCGACGCCGCCAAGTCCGGTCAACTCGCGATCGCGGCCGAGATTTCCGATGACCAGCTCGGCGCCCTGGGCACCGTCGGCCAGATGTCGGTACAGCATCAATCGCAGCTGGCCTACGAGCAGGTGACGTTCAACCAGGCCGATCCCAATCCGCTGACCGGCCAGCCCCCACCGTGGAAGAACGATCCGGCCCTGCTGCAGGCGCTGCGCATGGCGATCGATCGCGAAAGCATGGTCAAGAAGTTCTTCAACAACCAGGCCGTTGTCGCCGACTCCCCAATCCCCAGCGTCCTCAGCGCCTTTCATGACGCGGATGTTTCCTTGAGCTATGACCTGAGCACGGCGGAGCAGCAGCTCGATGCCGACGGCTGGAAGCTCGGCGCCGATGGCATTCGGGTCAAGAATGGACAGCGGCTGAGCTTTCAACTCGTGACGGAGATCGGCAGCCCGGTACGTGACGCCATTCGCGACGACCTCATCGGTCAGTGGCGCAAGCTCGGCGCCGACGTCAGCGCCAATGATGTCCATCCCAGTGACCTCTTCAGCGGCTACGCCGAGGGCGGCCTGCTCGAGCGCGGTCAGTTCCAGGCCGGGCTCTGGACCTGGAGCATTGGGCCCGACCCCGACGGAATTTATCCGATCGAGGACTCGACTCAAATCCCGAGCGACCGCAATCAGGGCCAGGGCTCGAACTTCGGCCGCTTCGACAACCCGCAGATCGATCAGAACCTGGATCGCGGGCGCAACTCGCTCAACTTCACGGAGCGTACAAGGGCCTATGCCGCCTTCGAACGCGCCTACGCCCGCCTCGGCTATGAGTTACCGCTTTTCGAACGGGTGCTGGTGCTGGTGAGCAGTCCCCATCTGCACAATGTCGCACCCAACCCGGCGCCCGATACCAGTTTCTGGAACGCGGCGGATTGGTGGCTCGATTGAGCCGCCTTGTTAGATAACGTTAGAAAGGCCCGGCGTTCTTTGACGCCACCGAGCGCGGCTCGTAGAATGCAGCCCGCTATCACCGCCATTCCGAGCAGTCCTCGCTCGCTGCGGCTGCTTGCGGCGAGCGTCAGCGGCGCGCTGCTTTTGGCGGCCTGCTCGACCGCAACCTCCTCCACGACCAGCTCGCCCAAGCCAGGCGGAACAGTCACGGTCGCCTCCTGGCAGGAGCAGGACAGCCTGCTGGCCTGCAATATCGTGGGGTCCTCGCCGCACACCTGCGCCTACGTCAATCCCGTGATGGAGGGATTGCTCACGGTCAAGGCCTACCAGGACGTCCCGCGCAACCCGAAGCTGTCTGACTACTGGTCGCCTGAGCTGGCGACGGAGGTGCCGACGCTGGAGAACGGTGACGTCAAGGTTATCGGCGACCACATGGACGTGACCTGGAAGCTTCGCCATGGCGTCAAGTGGCAGGACGGCGTGCCCTTTACGTCAAAGGACGTCAAGTCGACCTTCGATTTCTGGTGGCTCAAGTATCGGGAGAAAAACCCGACGCCGCTGATCTCGACCAGCGGCTGGGACCAGGTCAACAGCGTCGACACACCGGACGCCTACACCGCGATCGTCCATTTCAACATCGTCTACGCCGCCTATCTGACGCTCGGCACCGGTCCGTACGGGATCTTGCCCGATCACCTGCTGCAGCAGGTGTGGGCGCCGGGCCAGACCGGCGACATCACGCACGACAAGGTGACGATCACGGTTCCCGGCGGCTACAGCGGGACCGACACCATGGACAAGATCATGGTCGGTACCGGGCCCTTCATGTTCAAGGAGTGGGTGCCGGGCGACCACATCACCTTGGTTCGCAATCCGCACTGGTGGGGTGGCGGAGGCCGGCCGTACTTGAATCAGATCAAGATCAAATTCGACGGGGATCCCAATCAGGAGCTCGCCGATCTGCAGAACAATACGATCGACATGGGCCTCGACATGCGGCCATCGTTGCTGCCGCCGCTCACCCGCCTGAGCGATGTCACGACCGTGACCATCCTCGACAGCGCTGCCGAGCACCTCGACCTCAATCTGCACAACACGTTTCTGCAGGACGTCACCCTTCGAAAAGCGATCCTGATGGCAATCGACCGTCAGCGAATGGTCGACACCTTATTACTGGGCAAGACGGTCGTGCCGCCCGACGCCTGGATGTGCATCCAGACGGGATCATGGTGTCTCGATCCCAACGCCAAGCTCACCCAGTACGACCCGAAAGCCGCCAACAAGCTGCTCGACCAGGCCGGCTATCAAAAGCAGACCTCCGGCGCTTGCAAGGGCTATCGGACCGATCCCCAGGGCCGTTGCGTTCAACTGCACCTGATCACGACCACGCTGCCGCTCCGCGAGGAGCAGGAGATCCTGATCGAAGCCGACCTGGCGGCCATCGGTGTCCAGATCATCCGGCCTTTCGCCAACGTGCCCGCCAGCCGGATGTTCGGCTCCTGCACGAGCGGCGGCGTGATCTACAGCCACAACTTCGACATCGCGATGTACACCAACAACTACAGCTATCCCGCCGAGCCGGATTCGCTGGCCTACACGGCGTATCACAGCTCACAGATCCCAACCGATGCCAACGGCTGCGTCGGCCAGAACACGACCTTTGTCAGCGATCCTCAGCTCGACCAGGCGCTCGATCAGGCAAGGCTCTCGGTCAAGCTTTCCGATCGCAAGGACAAGTACATCGTGGCCCAGCGGCGGCTCGCCGACATCGTGCCGGAAATTCCGCTCTACCAGGCGGTTGACGTCGAGGCCTACAACAAGCGCCTCGCCGGCTACAAGGGCAACGAATTCTGGTGGATGAACCAGACCGCCGACTGGTACATCAGCCAGTAAGAGGGATTAGCGGCCTTCAGGCCGCCGGCCTTTCGGCCGAATAAGGGCGGGCGCTGTAGCGCGTCCTGTACCACGCACACGAGGCCGATGGAATTTGGGCCGAGTGCGTGATGGGACGCGCGGAGGCGCATCCGCCCGTTTAAGTCACTGAAGTAACTGTGCGAATCGGTACGCTCTTCGCATGAAGGAGATTGCAGACGCCGCCCTCAATGCGGCGCAGGTGAAGGGAGCGAGCTACGCGGACGTCCGGGTCGATGATCGGGTTCAACAGGACATCGTGGTCAAGAACGGCCAGCTGGCGGCGGTTTCCGATGATGCCAGCGAAGGCTTCGGCGTGCGGGTGCTGGTCGATGGCGCCTGGGGGTTCGCCGGCAGCGATCGCCTCGACAAGAACGAGGTCGAAGAGGTCGTGGCTCGCGCGATTCGCATCGCGAAAGCCAGCGCCCGGGTCAAATCCAAACCAGTCGAGCTTGGTCCGCCGGTTACATCGCGCGGGCACTACAAGACCCCGATCGAGCGCGATCCGTTCAGCGTGCCGTTGAGCGAGAAGGTCGATCTGCTGTTACGTGCCGACGCGGCGATGGGATCGGTAAAGGGCGTGACCATCCGCGAAGGTTCGATGGAGTTCATCCGCCACAAGAAGCTGTTCGCCTCGACCGAGGGCGCGCTCACCGAGCAGGAGCTGTATGAGTCCGGGGCCGGCATTGAGGCCACGGCGACAACCCAGGACGACGTCCAGAACCGCTCCTACCCCAACTCGTTCGGCCGCCACCAGGGCTCCGGCGGCTTCGAGTACATCACCGCCCTGGAGCTCGACAAGCATGGCCAGCGCATCGGCGAGGAGGCGGTTGCGCTGCTGACCGCGCCGCAGTGTCCCAGCGGGATCAAGACGCTGATCCTGGGCGCCAGCCAGGTGGGACTGCAGGTTCACGAGTCATGCGGCCATCCGACCGAGCTCGATCGAGTGTTTGGCATGGAGGCGGCCTATGCCGGCACCAGCTTCATGACCCCGGAAAAGCTCAACCACCTGCACTATGGATCCCCCAAAGTCACGATCACGGCCGATGCGCTGACCCCGACCGGGCTCGGCACCTTCGGCTGGGACGACGAAGGCGTGCCGGCCCAGCGGTCCTATCTGGTGAAAGAAGGATTGTTCGTCGGCTATCTCACCTCGAGGGAAACGGCGAGCGTCCTCGGCCAGGAGAGCAACGGCACCATGCGAGCCGATGGCTGGAACCGCATCCCGTTGATCCGGATGACGAACGTCAACCTGGAACCGGGTGACAGCTCGCTCGAAGAGATGATCGCGGAGACCAAGGACGGGGTCTACATGGAGACCAACCGCAGCTGGAGCATCGACGACAAGCGCCTCAATTTCCAGTTCGGGACGCAATACGCCTTCGAAGTCGTAGACGGGAAGCGCGGCCGGTTGCTGAAGAACGCGACCTATGCCGGCATCACGCCGGAGTTCTGGAACTCCTGCGATGCGGTTGGCGGCCGCTCCGAATGGCGCGTCTGGGGCCTCGCCAATTGTGGCAAGGGCCAGCCGCCGCAAGTCGCGCACGTCGCCCATGGCGCCGCGCCGGCTCGGTTTCAAAACGTCCGCATCGGGATCCTGAAATGAAGAGTGTCGAAACCTCGCGACTGACGGAAGCCCCCGAGCTCAAGCGATTCACGCAGCAGCTTCTGGAACGATCCGACGCCGATCAAACCGAGGTGATCGTCACCGAGTGGGACAGCGCGCTTACGCGCTTCGCCAATAACGGCATTCACCAGAACGTCGCGGAGCGCAATGCCCAGGTCAGGGTGCGGGTCGTGAAGGATGGCCGAACCGGTGTTGCGTCCGTGAACCAGATGGACGAGAAGGCCGCCGGTCAGGTCCTCCACCGGGCGATCGAAATCGCTGGGTTGCAGCCGAAGGGCGAGGTCGTGCCGATGCCGGGACCGGCCAAGAGCCGCGAGGTGCCGGCATGGTCCGAGGCGACGGCCGGTGCCACGCCCGAGGAGCGCGCCGATTTCGTGCAGGCGATCTGCCAGCGCGCCGAGAGGGCGGGGCTCAAGGCCTTCGGCGCCTTCAGCACCGGCGCCGCCCAGATCGCGATCGCAAACTCGCTGGGCGCCTTCCATCAGCACCGCGGCACGCAGGCCACCATCAACTCGGTGGTGATGGGGGAGGCGGGATCCGGGTATGCCGACCGCGGCACCGTCGACGTCGCTGAGCTCGACAAGGAAGAGATCGCCGAAGAGGTCATCGACAAGGCGCGCCGCAACCAGAATGCGCAACCCGTCGAGCCAGGCGTCTACGAGGTGGTGCTGGAGGAGTACGCGGTTGCCGAGATGCTCGAGTTCATGAGCTTTATGGGCTTCAGCGCGCTTGCCGCTCAGGAAGAGCGGAGTTTCATGCGCCTGGGCGAGCGCATCACGGGCGACGCCGTGACCATCTGGGATGACGGACTGGATGCGAGCGGGCTGCCGGCTCCCTTCGATTTCGAGGCCGTTCCCAAGCAACGCGTTGAGTTGATCAACAAGGGCGTCGCCAGCGGGCTCGTCTATGACCAGCAGACGGCAACCAGGGCTGGGCGAAGCTCCACGGGGCACGGTCTGCCCGCTCCCAACACCGAGGGACCATACGCGGTCAACCTGTTCATGCAACCAGGCTCGGTGCCAAAGGCTGAGCTCGCTTCTGGCATCAAGCGCGGCATCTGGGTCACGCGCTTCTGGTATGTCCGCATCGTCCATCCGAAAGCCTCGATCATCACCGGCATGACCCGAGAAGGCACGTTCCTGATCGAGAACGGGAAGATCACGCGTCCGGTCAAGGACCTGCGCTTCACCCAGAGCATCCTCGAGGCGCTGAACGGGATGGTGGCGGCAAGCTCGAGCACCAAGCTCCAGATCGGCGAATTCATCGGCGCCACCAGGGCGCCGGCCATTCGGCTCAAGGCCTTCACCTTCAGCAGTTGACCTTCTATCCGCTGATCGGCCTGCCGACGCTGGCCATCCCGCCGGGGGAAAAGCCGGCTCGATTCGGGATCAACCAGACCTACGTCCGCGCGCTCGAGGCCGCGGGCTGCGCCCCGGTGCTAATTCCGTTACTCGAGGACGAGGACCAACTCCGTTCGATTTACGAGCGCCTGGATGGCATCGTCTTCCCGGGCGGGGCCGATGTGGCGCCTGGCGAGTATGGCGAGCAGCCGATCGAGAACCTCAATGTGATCCATCCCGAGCGCGATCGGGTCGAGCTGACTCTTGCCCGCTGGGCGTTAGAGGCCGATCTCCCGACGCTGGGCATCTGCCGGGGGCAGCAGGTGCTCAACGTCGCGCTTGGCGGCACGCTCTATCAAGACCTCGCTCATCAGGGCGTCACCAACGTCGATCACTCTGATGAGGACGGGCGGGCCAGAAGCGCGCTCATTCATCGCGTCAGGCTCGATGCAGCCTCGCGCCTCGCCCAACTGATCGACGAGACGAGCATCGAGGTCAACAGTCTTCACCACCAGGCGATCAAACAACTGGCGCCGGGTCTCAACGTGACCGGACGCACGGACGACGGGATCATCGAAGCGGTGGAGTCAGCCGATCGCCGCTTTCTGATCGCCGTGCAATGGCATCCCGAAGAGCTTCACGAGCTGCCCTGGGCGCGCCGTCTATTCGCGGGCTTTGTGAAAGAGGTCGCCGGCCTTCGTCTCAGGCGGGGTGAGCGGCGTCCCTGAGCCAGGGCAATGCAACAGACAGCGGAGCGACCAGGCACAAGAACTGATCGGCGTTGAGCCGCCGCCGCGAGGCGACCGCAACCGCGGCATCGCCGATCGCCCACCAGGTCGGGCTGTTGGCGGGATCGCCGGCGCGCTGCGTCGCCGAATCAAATGCCTCGCGATATGGTCCTGTGCCAAGCGCGTCTTCGGCAGCCTTGCGCGCGCCTTCGATCGCGTCGCGTTTTTCGAGCCAGGCCTCCTGCTGCCGCCGCGCGATCAGGTCGCGGGCCGGATCTGACAGCCCGAGGACGCCCTGGTAGAAACGATCGACGACCGAGCCCGTTGCCCGGTCGTCGTTTTCTTTCGTAAATGCGCGGCTCACGCCTTCGAGGTTACGCCGCCTGCGGCATCTCCGCCTGCCTTGGCTCCAGGGCCCAGTCGAGGACCTGCCGGACATCACTCGCGAGATGAATCGTGAGCGCCTTTCGAACACTCTCGGGTAGATCGTCGAGGTCGGCTTCGTTGCGCGCCGGCAAGATGACTTCCGTCAATCCCGCGCGATGCGCCGCCAGCAGTTTCTGCTTGACGCCGCCGATCGGCAGCACCTTACCCTGCAGCGTTACCTCGCCGGTCATTCCGATCGTGCTCTTGACCGGTCGGCCGCTCAGCAGGCTGACGAGCGCCGTCACCATCGTGACGCCGGCCGAGGGCCCGTCCTTTGGAATCGCGCCGGCCGGCACGTGGACGTGGATCGCCTTCTGCTCGAAGCCGGGCTCGACCCCGACCTCCGCCGCATGCGACCGCACGAATGACAGCCCGATCTGCGCCGACTCCTTCATCACATCGCCCAGCTGCCCGGTCAGGGTCAGGCCCTTGTCGCCGGGCATCGCCGTCGCTTCGACGAACAGCACCTCACCGCCGACGCCGGTCACTGCCAGCCCGGTCGCGACTCCCGGAACGGCGGTCCGTTCCGCGGCTTCTTCCTGGAATTTCGCGCGTCCGAGATAGGTCTTGACGTCGATGGCCGTGACATGCACCGGCGCCGTCGCCTTGCCCGATTCCAGCTGCGTCGCGACTTTGCGGAGCAGCCGTCCCAGCTCGCGTTCGAGGTTGCGGACGCCCGCCTCGCGGGTGTGATCGGCGATGATCCGGCGAAGCGCCTCGTCATCGACCGCGATATCGTCGGCCGCCAGGCCATTGCGCTCCAGCTGCCGTTTGAGCAGGTGGTCGCGCGCGATCGCTAGCTTTTCCTCTTCGGTATAACCGTCGAGGCGGATGATCTCCATCCGATCGAGCAGCGGGGCCGGGATCGTGTCGGCGACGTTCGCCGTCGGGATGAACAAGACCTCCGACAGATCGAGGTCGACCTCGAGGTAGTGGTCGCGGAAGGAATGGTTCTGCGCCGGGTCGAGCACCTCGAGCAGCGCCGAGGATGGATCGCCCCGCCAGTCGTTGCCGACCTTGTCGATCTCGTCCAGCATGATCACGGGGTTTCGGGTGCCAGCTTCCTTAAGGGCGCGTGCGATGCGGCCAGGCAGCGCGCCGACATACGTCCGCCGGTGGCCACGGATCTCCGCCTCGTCGTGGATACCGCCCAGCGAAATGCGGGTGAACTTCCGACCGAGCGCGCGGGCGACCGACTCGCCCAGTGAGGTCTTGCCAACGCCAGGCGGTCCGACCAGGGTGATGATGGCGCCCGAACCGCGGCCGCCGATCACCGAAAGCCCTTTCGTCTCGCGACGCTTGCGCACGGCGAGGAACTCGATGATCCGGCCCTTCACGTCGTCGAGCCCGGTGTGGTCCTCGTCGAGGATCCGGCGCGCCTCGACGACGTCGAACTGATCGCTGGTGCGGTTGTTCCAGGGCATGTCCAGCATCCAGTCGAGCCAGTTGCGGATCCAGCCCTGCTCGGGGTTCTGCTCGCTGGTGCGTTCCAGCCGGTCGAGCTCGCGCTCGACTTCCTTGCGCACCGCCTCGGGCATCCCGGCGTCCTCGATCTTCTTGCGATACTCGGCGGCGACGTCACCGTCGGACTCACCGAGCTCCTTCTTGATCGCTTCCAGCTGCTGGCGTAGCAGGAATTCGCGCTGGCGCTTCTCCATGCCTTCCTGCACCTCGTTGCGGATCTTGTCCTTGAGCGAGGCATCGGCCAGGATCTCACGCGTCCAGGCGATCAGCTTCTCCAGCCGCGCCTCGACGTCGAGCGCTTCGAGGATCTCGACCTTTCGCTCCAGCGAGAGGTCCGGCGAGTAGCCGGAAAGGTCGGCGAGCTGGCTCGGCTTGTCGATGCCGTGGACCATCTGCACCACCTCGTTCGCGCCGCGCAGCTCGAGCAGGTTCTCGATCAGCGCCTTGTACTCGCGGGCGAGCACGTGGGCCCTTTCGGTCAGCGGGTTCACATCGTGCGCCGGTTGGGCGAGAACGCGAAGGGCGGTTCCGGTGCCGGCGGCCGCGCTGCCGACCGTGGCGCGCGACATCCCCTGCAGGATCGCAACCTCGATGCCATTCGGCAGTTTGCGCGAGTCTTCCAGGTGCGCAACCGTTCCCAGGCGGGCATAGCTACCCTCGACGCGGGGGACGAGCAGCACGAGGCCGTTGCTCTCGCGAGCGGCGGCGGCGGCAGCCTTCGCTTCCTCGCGTTCGAGCGGGATGGTGACCACCATGCCGGGCAGCACCACTCCGTTGTTGAGCGGGAGGAGCGGAATAAATTCGGTCTTCAGTTCGGGCATTTTCTTAGGTCTCCTTTAACTTCTCGACAGGGACAACCTGCGAGACATTAGGTTTATGCCCAATGCGGAGCGCCTCAAACGAACGCTATCGGGCCGAGTCGATTACCTCGCGGATCGAGGCCGACACCTGCTCCGGCGCCTGGGTTCCATCGATCAGCTTGAGCTTTTCCTGCCGCCGGTAATAATCGATCAGCGGCGCCGTCTGTTCGAGGAAGACGTCGATGCGATGCGGGATCACGTCCGGGCGGTCGTCGCTGCGGTCCTCGAGCTGCGCGCGATGCGCCAGGCGGTTGATCAGCGTCTGGCGGTCGGCCTCGAGATAGAGCACGGCGTCGAGCGGACGCCCGAGCTCGGCGAGAAGGGCGTCCAGGGCCTGCGCCTGTGGCACGGTCCGTGGAAACCCATCGAGCACGAACCCCTGCTGCGCATCCGGCCGGCCCAGGCTCTGCCGGATGAGGTCGATGACCACGCTGTCAGGAACCAGTTCGCCGCGGTCGAGATAACCCCTGACCTGGGCACCAAGCGGTGTGTCGGCCTGCACCAGCGCGCGAAAGATATCGCCGGTCGCGATGTGTGGGATGCCATAGCCGGCGCTCAACCGCTCGGCCTGGGTGCCTTTCCCCGAACCAGGCGGGCCGAGCAGGACGAGGTCAGCGGCCATCGGACTACTTGCAGGGGAACCCGATGGGTTCGCTGTAGGCGCGGCTCGCCTCATCTTGCGTGATGTAGCCATCGTGGGCCATCTGGGCCAGCACGCTGAACTGGCGCGCCCGGGCCGCGCAGGGATTCCGAAAGGGATCGTAGACGGACGGTGATTGCGGCAGCCCGGCGAGCATCGTCGAGCGCGCGAGGTCCAACTCGATCGGTGGCCGCTGAAAGTACACTAGCGATGCCGCGCCGACGCCATAGGCGCCGTGGCCGTAATAGACGACGTTGAAGTAGTTCTCCAGGATGGTGTGCTTGTCGAAACGCGCCTCGACCCTGAGCGTCAATAGCAGGTCCTCGATCTTCCGCAGCCCATTGTCGTCGTCATCGAGATAAACCACCTTGACCAGCTGTTGCGTGAGGGTGCTCGCCCCCTGCAGTGCGCGCCGATGGTACAGGTCGGTCAGGACGGCGCGGATCAACCCCTGGGTGTCGATGCCCCGATGCTGGTAGAAGCGTTCGTCCTCGATGGCGATCAGCGCCTCGCTCAGATGATCCGGGATTTCGGCCAGCGGCACGCGGCTCGCACCATGGGTGGCCAGGACCGCATCGACTCGCTGCGGCAGGTCATCGACGGGCCTGGTCAGCAGCAGACCGACCGCGATTGCGATGCCGAGCAGCGCGGGGACACCCAGGGCAGTGGCGACCAGCACGGCGATCACCTGCTGCCGCCGGAGGCGCCGCATTGCGGATGAATTGTAAGGATGGGAAGCTAAAATGACCCCGATGGCCGAATTGACGCCGAATTCGGAGGACCGGCGCGGCACCTGGAAGGTCAAAGCCGGTCTGGCCGAGATGCTCAAGGGCGGCGTGATCATGGATGTCGTCACGCCGGAGCAGGCGAAGATCGCGGAGGACGCCGGCGCTGTTGCCGTCATGGCGCTCGAGCGCGTGCCCGCCGACATCCGCAAGGAGGGCGGCGTCGCGCGGATGAGCGATCCGGGATTGATCAGCGCGATCATCGACGCGGTCACCATCCCGGTGATGGCCAAGTGCCGCATCGGCCACTTCGTCGAGGCGCAGGTGCTCGAGTCGCTCGGTGTCGACTACATCGACGAGAGCGAGGTGCTGACGCCGGCCGATGAAGAGCACCACATCAACAAGCATCCCTTCAAGGTGCCGTTCGTCTGCGGCTGCCGCGACCTGGGCGAGGCGCTACGCCGCATCGCCGAAGGTGCGGCGATGATTCGCACCAAGGGCGAGGCCGGGACCGGCAACGTGGTCGAGGCGGTGCGTCATATGCGTGCCGTCACCGCGGCCATCCGCAAGCTGCACGACGCCGGTCCCGAGGAACTGGTCATGGAGGCCAAGCGCATCGGGGCGCCGCTCGATCTGCTCGAAGAGAGCGCCAAGCTCGGGCGCCTGCCGGTCGTCAACTTCGCCGCCGGCGGGATCGCGACCCCGGCCGATGCGGCCCTCATGATGCAGCTCGGCTGTGACGGCATCTTCGTCGGGTCTGGCATTTTCAAAGCCGAGAATCCCTCCGCCCGCGCCAAGGCGATCGTGGCGGCGACCACGTACTTCGACCGGCCGGACATCCTTGCCGATGCGTCCAAGAGCCTGGGCAAAGCCATGCGGGGGTTGGAGATCGGGGCGATCCCCCAGGAGGAACTGCTCGCCGGCAGAGGCTGGTGAAAGTCCGGCGCCGCGTTGGCGTCCTCGCGCTTCAGGGAGATTTTCGAGAGCACCTGGCGGCGCTTCGTGCCTGTGAAGTCGAAGGCGTTCCGGTTCGCCTGGCCGATGACCTGCAGGTGGTCGATGCGCTGATCCTGCCCGGAGGAGAAAGCACGACCATGGAGCGGTTGATGGAGCCGGCGCTCCGGCAGGGCATCGTGGAGCGATCGAAGGCGGGGATGCCGGTGCTGGGCACCTGCGCCGGCATGATCCTGATGGCCTCATCGGTCGACGATGGCCGCGCCGACCAGCAGCCGCTTGGCCTGATGGACGTGGGCATTCGTCGCAACGCCTACGGGCGCCAGCTCGAGAGCTTCGAAACCGAAGTCTCGGCCGACGTGATCGGCGGCCCCGGTCCGGCCGTCTTCATCCGCGCCCCGCAAGTCGTCCGCCGCGGCTCGGAGGTGACAGCGCTGGCTTCGCATGACGGGCAAGCCGTCGCCATCCAGCAGGGCAATCGCCTTGCCCTGGCCTTCCATCCAGAGCTGACGCCGGACCGCCGCTGGCATCAGTACTTTCTGTCGTTGAACGGCGAGCGTCGATGAGCGTCCAGGTCCGGCCCGCGCAACTCCGGGACCTGGGGGCGATCGAAAGCCTGTACCGCCAGCAATTGCACGAGGCAGAACGCCTGCCGCCGAAAAAGCAGTTCGCGTCCTCGCGGCTGTGGTTCCTGCTCAACCATGCGTTCGCCTCGATCTTGCCGATCTCCTCGCCTGCCGATCACGTCTATGTCATGGAAGACAAACGCAGCAAAAGCGTCCGGGGATTTGTCCAGGCGGAGACCGCCGCCCTGGGCCCGAACGCGTGGCAAATCCTCAACCTCTGCCTCAGTCCTGAGCTTGATCGCTTCCAGGGAGGGACCGCGCTCCTCGACCATCTCTTCAACGAGGGCCTCAATCGCGGCGTCACGAAGTTCGTGGTCCGGGTCCCGGTCGACGATCCGGTTGCGGACCTGTTCAAGGCGCGCGGCTTCACCGCTTACGCCACGGAGCATGCCCTGCTAAGCGAGTCGATCTCCGGACGTGCGGCGCCACCCGTCGCCGGCTGGCGCGCGATGCGCCGCGACGACGAGCTTGGCCTCTACCTTCTTTATTGTTCGTCGACGCCGAAGGCAGTGGCGGCGGTCGAAGCGCCCAGCTTCAGTGACTGGCGTCGCTCGTTTGGGATCGCCGCACGCGGTGCCCTGCTGCCCCGGCGTGCCGGCCAAGCCCGCTTCGTGGTCGAGCGGGTCCAGATCGTCGGCTGGATGAGTCTGACGCCCGGGGGCGGTGGCCGGCCGCATACGCTCGGTCTGATGGCCGCCGCGCAGCCGGCCGATCTATGGCCTTCGCTGATCCAGCGTGCCCTTGCCTATGTCGCCGAACACCAGCCGGGTCCCGTCTGGTGCAGCTTGCGTCACTACGATGCCGCGGCCATCAAGCTGCTGCAGCGTGAAGGCTTCGAGGTGATCGCCTCGCAGTCGCTGATGGTGCGCGAGCTGCCCATCAAGGTCCAGGCCAAAATCCGGGTAAGAATCAAGGACAAGCGGCTGGTGCCCCAATATGGCTGAACCACTCCACGATCTCAAGCGATCCCTGAACGGGCTGGCGGACGCCGATCCGGCTGAGCTCGACCTGCTCTTTCAGGCCCTGCCGCCCCACATCAACCGGGCGGTCAAGCGGCTCGACCATCAGGGACTCCTGCTCGAGGTCGTGCTCGACCTCGGTCGGGAGCCGGAGGCCCGCTTCCCCGATCACGAGGTGATCCTCGACGAGACACCGGTCACGACCGAGGACCTGGAGTTCGTGGCGACGCGCGTGGGATCCTTTGGCGACGACAACCGTGCCGGGATCGAGCGGACCCTTCACCGTATTTCCGCCATCCGCAACCGGTCCGGTCAGATCGTCGGCCTTACCTGTCGCGTCGGCCGCGCGATCACCGGGACGATCGACATCATCAAGGACATGGTCATCGGCGGCAAGAGCATCCTCCTGCTCGGCCGCCCGGGCATCGGCAAGACGACCATGCTCCGTGAATGCGCGCGCGTGCTTGCCGACGAGATGAAGAAGCGAGTCGTGATCGTCGACACCTCGAACGAGATCGGTGGTGACGGCGACATCCCGCATCCTGGCATTGGCCGCTCCCGCCGGATGCAGGTGCGCACGCCGGCGCTACAGCACGCCGTGATGATCGAGGCGGTCGAAAACCACATGCCGCAGGTCATCGTCATCGACGAGATCGGCACCGAGCTCGAGGCCGCCGCGGCACGGACGATCGCCGAGCGCGGCGTCCAGCTGGTTGCCACCGCCCACGGGAACTCGCTCGAGAACCTGCTCGTCAACCCGACGCTCAACGACCTGCTTGGAGGGATTCAGACGGTGACCCTCTCGGACGAGGAAGCACGCCGCCGTGGGACGCAGAAGTCCGTGCTCGAACGCAAGTCGCCGCCGACCTTCGACGTGCTGGTCGAAATTCACGACCGCGACCGGCTCGCGGTCCATCAGCCGCTGGCCGAAGTCGTCGACGCCGCGCTGCGCGGGACGCTGAAACCGCCGCAGATGCGGATCCGCGGCGCCGATGGTGCGATCGTGGCTCGCATCGCCGAGAGCGCGCCGATGCGAACCGCCGCCGTTCGAGAGCCGCTCGAGGCGCCCCGCTCCCGCGGCATGCACGAGACCGCGTCGGTCTTTCCCTACGGGGTCAGTCGTAACTACCTGGAACAGGCGATCACCGAGCTGCACGTCCCAATCCGGGTGCAGAACCACATCGAGGAGGCGGATCTCATCCTTACGCTCAAGAACTACTACCGCCGAAAGGACTCGCCACTCAAGGAGGCCGAGGCGGATGGCATCCCGATCCAGGTGCTGAAGAGCAACACCATCACCCAGATCAAGAACGCGCTGGCCCGGATCTATCAGCTCGACACGCCGGACCCGACCGAGTCGGCACTGCAGGAAACGATCGAGGGCATCAGCCGGGCCAAGGCCACCCACTCAATGGTCGAGCTCTCGCCGCAGAACGCGTATGTCCGCCGGCTGCAGCATCAACTCGTCGAGCGCCACGAGCTGACCGCGCGCAGCACCGGCAAGGAACCAAACCGTCGCCTGCGCATCTATACGACCGCAGACTAGATATCTCCCTCCCCCCTTGCGGGCGGGTAGGGGAGGGGTCGAAACCCGTATAGTTCACGCCGAAACGATGGAAAAAGGGGAACGAGTCGCTGGCTTTTTCATCACCTTCGAGGGGCCAGAAGGGGGCGGCAAATCGACCCAGATCCATCGCCTGGCGGCAACGCTGGCCGACCAGGGGTTCACCGTCTGGACGACACGCGAGCCGGGAGGCACAAGGGTCGGAGAGATGATCAGGCCGATCTTGCTGGGACGCCAATCGGCGCCGATGACCGCGTGGTCGGAGGCGCTGCTCTTCACTGCGGCTCGCGCGCAGCACGTCGAGGAAGTCATTCGGCCGCGCCTGCACCGCGGCGAGTTGGTGCTTTGCGATCGATACGCCGACTCGACGCTCGCGTACCAGGGCTATGGCCGTGGCCTCGACCTCGACACGCTGCGCCAGTTGCAAAGCGAGGCGACCGGCGGGCTGCAGCCGGACTTGACCATGCTCTTGAACCTTCCGATCGAGGCGGGCCTTGCCCGGATCCCGCGCCCGGCGCAGGACCGACTCGACCAGGAGACGGAAACGTTTCACCATCGCGTGCGCGCCGGCTATCAGGCACTGGCGGCGGCGGAGCCGCACCGCTGGCGCGAGGTGGACGCCTCTGCGGATCCTGATCGTGTTGCCGGCCGCATCCTCGAACTGGTCAGCGAGGCCCTTGCGCGGGCGGGCGTGCGCCCGGCGCAGCGGCGGTCCGCATGAAGCTGCTGATCGCCGTCGTCCACAGTGAGGACGCGTCGTCCACCATGGACGCGCTCAACGATCGGGGAATTTCCGTCACGCGGTTCGCCAGCTCGGGTGGGTTCCTGCAGCACAAGAACGTGACCCTGATGTCGGGGATCGACGACGACCGGATCGAAGAGGTGCTTGGCCTCATCAAGGAAAACTGCCGGACGCGCAGCGAGTTCATGAATCCGATGCCGCCCCTGGTGGAGCCGGGTGACTTCTTCGTGCCTTATCCCGTCGAGGTCCAGGTTGGAGGCGCGACCGTCTTCATCGTCAACGTCGACCGCTTCGAAAAGCTCTGATCCCCGGCCTCGGCACCGCCCTCAACACCTCGACGGTGATCGTCGGAACCACGGTCGGCCTGACCTTGGGCCGGATCATCCCGGAAGCCATGCAGCGCACTATCCAGGTTGCGATCGGGCTGTTCGTCGTGGTGATCGGCCTGAAGATGGCGCTGGGCACGCGCAATCCGCTGGTCCTTCTCATCAGTGTCCTCATGGGCGTCGTAGTTGGCGAGCTGCTCCGGCTCGATGCGGGGCTGCATGCCTTTGGAGCCTGGGCTGAACGCCGACTCAGCCGGGGCGGCCAAGCCGGCGGAGTGTCCCTCGCGTTCGTCACCACCAGCCTCATCTTTTGCGTCGGCCCGCTCACCGTGCTCGGCTCCTTCCTCGATGGGACCCGCGGCGATATCACGCTGCTGGCCATCAAGTCGACGCTCGACGGCGTCACCTCGATGGTGTTCGCGGCCACGCTGGGGTGGGGGGTCTACCTGTCGGCCGGGAGTGTTCTGGTGGTGCAGGGGCTGCTAACACTGATCGCCTTTCTGCTCCACGCGGGCCTGTCCGACCTCGAGACCGTCGAGCTGACCGCGGCGGGCGGCATTGCGGTACTCGCCATCGGCCTGGGGCTGCTCGACCTGAAACAGATCAAGGTCGCCAACTTCCTGCCCTCACTCTTGATCGCCCCGTTGCTCGCCGGCATCCTGCACGCGATCGGCGTCCTTTGATGGCTAGACTTAGGCGGCGTCCATGGCGAGGCCTCAGGCGGGCGGGGGTCCGCGCGTCGATTGGTTCGCTGCCGGAGTCGGCCTGGTGGTCGCGGTCGCCATCCAGCTGGTCGGCGGCACCATCCTCTTCGGCTCGACGCGTCCTGCTCTTCTCGGCCAGGGCCTGCTGACCTTTGCCGCGCTTCTTGGAGGCGGCGCCGTCGCCGGCATGATCGGCCCGATCGATGGCGCGGTTTGGAATGGCGTCGTGGTCGCCGTAGGCTTTATCCTCGTCGAGGAACTGGCCGGACAATTGGGGCCGGTGGGCCGTCTTGGGTCCGCAGGGCTCGACACGCTGGGGCTGGTCGTCGATGATGTGCTGGTCTTGAGCGGAGGGACGTTGGCCGGGGTGCTGGTCGGCGCCTTACGCAAGCGGCGGCCACAGCTCCGGCGGTAACCAGGCTCCGGAATGTAACGAAACGGGAGAGCCAGCGTTGGCTGGTTGACGATCGAATCGCCGTCGGAACGGAATCACCAAAAAGGAAGTACGAGGATGCAGGTGGCAAACGGCTCGGTTGAATCGCTCGGCTCGCGCATCGTCCAGAACGTCAGTCGAGTGCTGGTGGGGAAGGAGGCAGAGGTCGAGCTCTGCGTCATTGCCCTGTTGAGCCGCGGCCACATCCTGATCGAGGACGTCCCCGGCGTCGGCAAGACGATGCTCGCCAAGTCGCTCGCGCGCTCGCTCGGCTGTTCCTTCGAACGGTTGCAGTTCACCCCTGACCTGCTCCCCTCCGACGTCACCGGCGTCAACATCTACAGCCCGTCGACGCAGCAATTCGAGTTCCGCCAGGGCCCCGTCTTTACCCAGGTCCTGCTCGCCGACGAGATCAATCGGGCCACGCCCAAGACCCAATCCGCGCTGCTCGAGGCGATGGAGGAGCGCCAGGTGACGGTCGATGGCACCACCTATCCCCTGACGCTGCCCTTCGTCGTCATGGCGACCCAGAATCCGATCGAGTTCGCCGGGACCTTCCCCTTGCCCGAGGCGCAGGTCGACCGCTTCCTGATGCGGATCAACCTGGGCTATCTCGATGTCGCCCACGAGGTCAAGGTCCTCGATCGCTTCCAGCGCAATTCACCGATCGAGCACCTCGAGCCGGTCGCTTCGTCCGCCGAGGTGCTGGCCGCCCAGCAGGCGGTCCAGGAACTCTATGTCGACGACCAGCTCAAGGAGTACATTGCGCGCGTGACCCATCGGACCCGGTCGCATGCCGACATCGGGCTGGGCGCCTCCTCGCGTGGCTCGCTCGGCCTCTTCCGCTCGGCGCAAGCCCGGGCGGCGCTCGAAGGCCGCGACTTCGTGACTCCGGACGACGTCAAGGCCCTCGCCCAACCGGTGCTGGCCCACCGGCTCATCCTCAAAGCCAACGCCGAACTGCGCGGGCTGACAGCCGAGAAGATCCTGAGCCAGATCCTGGAGAGCGAGCCGGTGCCGCCGCCGAGCGTGGTCTCGCGGTTCGGACGGCGGGTGGCCGGCTAGCCCTTTCTCCATGCGGCTCCCGCGCCTCCCGCTGGTCACGGCGCTTGCGCTCCTGTTTTTCTTCGCCTACATCACCGGCATCCGGCTGGCCTACAGCCTTCTCTATGCCTTGATCCTGCTCTTCGCCGTCAGCTATCTCTGGAGCCGGCTGGCCGCTGACAACCTGGAGGTGCGCCGGATCAGCCCGGAAGGCCAGTACCAGGTGGGTGATGAGTTCGGCGAACAGTTCACCATTCACAACCGCTCCTGGATCCCGATCCCGCTGATCGAGCTGACCGACGACTCGAACCTCCCCGGCTATACCGCTGGCCGTGTCTTCAGCCTCAAAGGCCGGCGCACCCGCCGCTGGACCTCGCGCGGGCGCTTCAAGCACCGCGGCCTGTTCACCTTCGGACCGATGGAGCTGCACTACGGCGATCCGTTCGGCCTCTTTCCTCGGACGTTGCGGATCCCAGGCAGCCGATCGGTCGTCGTCTATCCGGTCATCCGGCCGATCGGCTCGCTGGAGGCGCTCGCGCCGAGCACCGCCGGCGACGAGCAACTACGCGGCCGCGTCATCGACATCCCACCGAACGCCACCACCATCCGCGAGTACGTCCCAACCGACAGCGTCAAGCGCATCCATTGGGCGTCCTCGGCGCGGCTCGGCCGGCTGATGAGTCGAAGCTTCGAAACCCGCGAGGGCGGCGACGCCTGGATCGTGCTCGATCTCCAGGCGCGGGTTCACGCCGGCGAGGCGCCAGATTCAACGCTCGAGTACGCGATGAGCATGGCGGCCTCGTTGACCGATGCGGCTCTGCGTCGCGGAAGCGCCATCGGCCTCGTCACGAATGACAGCCAGTTCAGCGTGATCGAGGCGGCGCGCGGCGACCAGCAGCGCAACAAGCTCTTCGAGTACTTCACGCTGGCGCAGGCCGATGGGTCGGTGTCGCTCGCCAACCTGCTCATGTCCCAGCGGCAGGAATGGCATCATCGCGGCGGGCTGATCGTGATCACGCCGTCCGGCGATGAGCGCTGGATCGAGGCGCTGCTCGACCTCGGGGTGCGCGGTCATCGCAGCCTGGTCGTCTACCTCGATCCGCGCGGTTTCGGTGGCAGCCAGCCATCGCTGGCTGCGGCCGGGCGCTGGCGCCAGGCGCTGAACTGGTGGGTCGTCGAAGGGCCGGATGAGTACCTTCAGGCGCGGGAGGCCCAGCGTGCCGCAGGTTAACCCGGGAACGGTGTTCCTGCTGCTGGGGGCGCTGCTCGTCGCCGGCTGGTTGGCAGGGTTGCTTCGGATCCGCTACGAGGACGGGTTGCTTACCGTCTCCTTCCGTGGCAGCCCTCGAGTCGCGCTTCGCTTCGATCTGCGCGACCTCTTTGCCCTGCTCGCCTTCGCGCTCGTCATGGGTTGGGCGGTTGCCGGTGCGGTCGAACACTCCGACTGGTTGCCCGGTACCGAAGGCCGGCTGGTGCCGGCTATGGCGTTTGCGACCGCTGCCGGTTTCGTCTTCGCCAGCCTTCGCTTCTCGCGCCTGGGCTATCTGCTGGGGTCGATCCCGGTCATTCTCCTTGGCCTCGTTCTCTTCACCCCATCGCCGCTGAGCAATGCGCCGAGCATTCCCGCACTGACGAAGTGGGTCTCAGACCTTCCGGGCGATTCCAACCTCCAGGTGCTGATCGGCTTCCTCGTCATGTGCCTGGCCAGCGGTCTGTGGACCGGTTGGTGGCTCTTTACCCGCAAGAACGGGCTGGTCGCCCTGCTACCCACCGGAACGATCCTCGCCGTCGAGATCATCAATGACACCAGCCTGGGCCTGATCTTCTACACCATCGTCTGGCTTGCAGCGGCCGCCTGCCTGCTGCTGCGCATCAACTTCGTGACCCTCAAGCAGAGCTGGCGTCGACGCCGGTTGCCGCACGCGTCCGATACCGGGTGGACCTTCGGCGAGATTGGCGCCGAGGCGACGGCCGCCATCCTCGTGGTTGCCTTCATCCTGCCCCCGCTCAGCAACGCGGATATCAGCGGCGCCTTGATCCCGGCGGTCGTGCGCCCGGACAGCCTGCACCCCTTTGGCATCGGGGCGCCTGGCTCGGCTGGATCGATCGGCACCATCGGCTACAGCGACGTCGTCCGGCCGGGCAGCCAGCTCAAAGCCAAGTCCGAGACCGTGATGGTCGTCACCGGCGATACGCCATTGAACTCTCCATACTGGCGCGGGATCGCCCTTGGCGGCTGGGACGGCATCCAGTGGTATTCGTTGCCGAGCACCTCCGACGTTCCGGTGCGCGTCCAGCCACAGGTCCGGTCGGGCGCGACGATTCCGCGCGACGATATCCCCTCCGATACGACGCACTCCACGCTGCTGCAGAACACCTTCCGGATGGTTGTCCCCCAGGATCAGACCAAGGGCGCGATTTTCAGCGCCGGCGAGGCCCGCTCCGTGCGCAATCTCAGCATCACCGTTCAGGGCATCATGACCTCCGTGCCCGGGCCGTCGGGCGCGGCGCCGTCGCTGGTGAATGTGCCCGGCGACAATGCGCCGCCGGCAACCTTCGACACCATCGATCGGATGCAGCTAACCCGCGCCGTCTCGCCGCCCTACGTCTACACCGTCTCTGAAGTGGTGCCTAACGCCGACATCGCAGACCTGCAGAGCGCCGGCACCGACTATCCGGCGTGGCTTGCGCCGTACACCACGCTCTATTACGGAGAGCGCGTAGCCAACGGCTATGCCATCAATCGCGACGCAGAAATCCTCGCGCTCGCCCGATCGATCGTCAGCGATGCGCACGCCACCACGCCCTACGATCAGGCCAAGGCGATCGAGAGCTGGTTCCGGCAGAAGGACCGCTTCAGCTACACGCTGGTTCCCCCTCGGTCGCCGGCCGGCGTGCGGCCACTGGACTACTTCCTCTTCACCAGCAGGAAGGGCTTTTGCCAGGACTTCTCGACGGCGATGAACGTCATGCTGCGCATGCTCGGCATTCCGAGCCGGCAGATGAGCGGCTTTGGGCTGGGCTCCTACGACGACAAGCTGCGCCAGTACGACGTCAACTCGCTCGATGCCCACAGCTGGGTCGAGGTCTATTTCCCCGGCTATGGCTGGATTCCATTCGAGCCCACGCCCGACAACAGCAACTTCCCGATCAGCCTGCCCGCGAATCGCAACCAGTTGAACAACGGGACGAGCGCGAGTGCCGCGGCCACGCCGCGGGTGCGGCCGAACGTTAAAGAGCCGGGAGCCGATGCCAACATCAACAGTTCGGCTGGATCGCCGTTTCCCGACCTGACTCGCCCGCTGCTGATCGCGGCCGGCGTTCTCCTCTTGCTCCTGTTGCTCGGCCTGCTGATCGCGATCCGCTGGCTCTTCGGCGCCCGCGATCTGCCGCGGATCTGGAATCGCCTGCTCTTCCTCGCGGACCGGCTCAAGGTCCCTCGCCGTTCCGGCGATACGCCGGTGGAGTTCGGCGGCCGGCTCTCGGGCTCCATGCCCGAGCTCGAGGCCGAAGTCCGGCGCCTCTCCACGCTTTACACCAGGGCCAGCTTCCGCCGCGGAGGCCTCTCTCCGGATGAGCTCGCTGAGGCGCGCCAGGCTTGGCTGCGGGTGCGGTCGCGCTACGCCGGCCTGGTGGCGCGCGCCTGGCGCGACGCACTGCGGCAGGGACGCGTGGTCAGCGCAGCGGCAGCTGAATCGTCTGAAAATCCGAAGGCAGCAGCGCCCCGCTGACCTGCCCGTCGGCGCTCCCCCGGTGGGTAAGGATGAATCGGGTCTTTGGATGCCGGCGCATCAGCGCCTCGATGTCGGCGCGCGCCAGGTGCATGGCGCCCGCCTCGGCTCCGTAGGTCATCTCGCAGATGACGTGATCGGAAGCCGCGATCAGCGCATCGAGTTCCGGTGACATCTCGGCGTCGCCGGTGTAGCCAAGCCGGACGCCGTCGCGCTCGATCACAAAGCCGAGGCAGTTGAGGCGGCTCGAATGCTGCATCTCGTAGGCGACCGCGGGACTGCCTTCCAGCTCGAACCTGTCGCCGCCCTTGAGCTCGTCGACGCGCAGGTGCAGGCGGTCCCAGGAAAGGCGCCGCATGTCCTCACCCCAGGCGAGATCGAGCAGCTGCTGCAGATAGGCGTTGCTGCCAACTGGACCAAAGACGCGCAGCGATGGCGTGTGCTCGTTGCTCAGCACCCGTCCCAGCATCAGCCAGGCCAGCCCAAAGGTATGGTCGGCGTGAAAATGGCTGAGTGCGACAGCCCGCGGCGCATCGAGCGAGACGCCGACTCTGGGGAGGTGGACGGTGAGCGGCGCCCCCGCGTCGAGCAGAATGCTCCGGTCGATGAGGATGCTGGCGTTGTAGGCGTTCGGAGCGAAGGCGGCGCCGGTGCCGAGGAAGGTAACTTCCAACGGCTAGAACCTATCAGAGTTGGCGCCTAGCTTCGGTCGATGAGTTGGTCGAAGAAGGGCGGCCAGTTGCCGGACCCGTCACTGATCAACTCATGGATCCGCGCCGGACGCTCGTCCTTGACCACAGCCACTCCCCAGGTTATCGGCATTGGGAATTCGCCATGGACGCCGTAATCGCCAGAAACGGCGATCGTCCAGACGTAGTAATCCGGACCGGTATCGTGGCCGCCATCTGGATAGGCCTTCTCAAGCTCCGACTCCAGAACAAGTTTCGTTGCGTGGCGCATCGTCTGCTGCTGTTGCTTGGTTAGGGCCGCATCGATCGCCTGCTGCCGCGACAGTTGCGGATGGTGAGCGGCCACCGCGTAGAGCAGCAGGACGGAAATCGTCACGGTCACGACCGGCGCCCACGGTGCCTGCGCCAGGCATCGCAGCCATGTCAGCACGTCGGTGTAACGCGGAATCGCAGCGCATTCCGCCGATCAGTCCCCGGTACAGTGCTCTGGTGAGTGCGGTCGAGAAAGTGCGGCTCACCCAGTGGTCGCACGGAGCGGGTTGAGCCTGCAAGATCGGTCCTGAGGACCTGGCTCAGGTCCTGAGCCACTTGCCCGCGCGACCCGCCGATGCCCGTGTCCTGGTCGGCCTGGAAACCGGCGACGATGCCGCTGTCTTCCAGGTCTCGCCCGACCTCGCCCTGGTGGTGACCACGGACTTCTTCACACCAGTGGTCGATGACCCCTACACCTTCGGTGCCATCGCTGCCGCCAATGCCTTGAGTGACGTCTACGCCATGGGGGGCGAACCGATGATGGCGATCAACCTGGTCGCCTTCCCAATCAAGGAATTACCAGGCTGGGTGCTGGGCGAGATTCTCCGCGGCGGATCGGACAAAGCCCGCGAGGCGGGCATCGCCATCCTCGGCGGGCACAGTATCGATGACCACGAGCCCAAGTACGGCCTGGCGGTGACGGGATCGGTTCATCCGGATCAGATCGTGCGCAATCGTGGCGGCCGTGTCGGTGACCGGCTGGTGCTGACCAAGCCGCTTGGGACTGGCATCATCACGACTGCGGTCAAGCATGCGGTCGCGCCGCCGGAGGCAGAGAGCGCCGCAGTCGCCAGCATGTTGAACCTGAACGCCGCCGCCGCGTCGGTGATGAGGGCGGTCGGCGTTCACGCGGCAACGGACGTCACCGGCTTCGGGCTGCTCGGCCATCTGCATTACCTCGCCCGCGCCTCCGACGTCGCCGCTCGTATCGATGCCGCCGCCGTGCCCCTGCTACCGGAGGCGGAGCGACTCGCCGACGCCGGGGAGGTCCCCGGTGGCACTCGAAACAACGAGCGCTTCCTGGCGAGCCGCGTCCGCTGGGGCTCGGGCATTTCGCCGGCCCGGCAGGTCGTCCTGAGCGACGCCCAGACCTCCGGCGGCCTCTTAATGGCGGTTCCTGAGGAGACGAGCGGGCGGCTGCTCGCCGAGCTCGGTCACCGGTCGGTAGCGGCCGCCGTCATCGGCGAGCTCGTCGCTGGCAAAGCCGGATCGATCGAGGTCGGCTGACTCTCGTTACAACCTGGCGACAAGCCTGTCGCGGCCCCATGACGGCGAATTGGCGCCGACATATGGAGAGCCGCCGCCCGCGCGTATTAGAGGATGACCATGCAACAGCTAAGTCGCTGCGCCGTGCGACGGCTGACGGCGAACACCGCCCATAATGTCAGCCAGTGCGCGCACTGGCCCAGGCGGCGTCCGACGACGATCGCCTCCTCATCGAGCGGGTGCGTCGAGGCGATCAGGACGCGGCCCGCGCGCTCTATGAGCGCTATTTCGATCGCATCTACAACTATGTCTATGCCCGTCTCGGGCGCGTCGAAGACGCGGAGGACCTCGCCATCGACACCATGACGCGCAGCCTCACGCGCCTCGACCTCTTCCACGACCAGGGGGTCGCCTTCTCCTCCTGGGTCTATCGGATCGCCCACAACGCGACCATCGACCACTACCGTCGCCAGGGAAAGACGACGCTGGTCTCGATCGACTATGCGACCCTGCCCGAATCCGCCGATCCCTCCGAACTGGCGCTCGAGCAGCTTTCCAACGAGGAATTGCGCGAGGCGCTGCGCCAGCTGACCGATGAGCAGCAGCAGGTGCTCATCCTCCGCTTTTTCCAGGACCTGACCGCGGTCCAGGTCGCCGAGATCATCGGCAAATCCGTGGGCGCGGTGCAGGCGCTGCAGCATCGAGCCCTCGCCTCGCTCGAGCGCGCCCTGCAAGGGAAGACGGTCCAATGAGGTCCGAGGCCCAGCGTTTGGAAGCGCTCGCCGAGCGGTTGCGTGCCGTCGAACCGATGACGCCGTCACCGGTGGCCAAGATCCGCGCCTGGAACCTGGTCGCCGCCTCGATCGAGCAGTCGACCAGCGTTCGGGCACCTGCCCGCTCGCCGTGGCGCCTGGCTTTGGCGGCTGCCGCCGCCGTGGCGCTGCTGGTGGCGGGCGGCGTGGCTGCGTCGGCCAATAGCCTGCCGGATTCGCCGCTCTATCCGGCGAAGGGTGCGCTCGAGCGAGCCGAGGGCGTGCTCGCCTTCAGTCCCTCCGACCGGCTCACCTACCACCTGAATCTGGCGCAGACTCGCCTGACGGAAGCCGAAGCCATGATCGCTGGTCACCGGCTCGACCTGGCCGAACAGGCGCTGGCCGACATGAATCAGGAACTCGACGATGCAGCCGCCGTCGTCAGCGGCGAGCGGGACATGCCGGCGGTCGCCGCCGACATGGAGAACCGGCTGCAGCAGGCGATCACCGCCCACGACCAGCAGCTCGCCGGCATGCAGGCCGAGGTGACCAATCCGACGGCGCAACAGGCGATCGCCAAAGCTCGTGATCGCGCCAACCAATCCCTGCAGGCACTGACCGTGAACCCCGGGAACGACAACCAGGCGAACCCATCTGGCCAGGGCCAGGGTCAGGGATCGGGTAAAGGGCCTGCAAGCCCGCATCCGACAGCAAAGAAGTAGCCGGCCAGCAGCGAGCCTATCCGCGGTGGATCACCGCCGCCATCGTCGCTCTTGGCATCGCCGCGGCTGATCAGGTGAGCAAGGCCTGGGCGAACGCGAATCTAGAGCCTGGGAAGGAGACGACCATCGTCGCCGGCTGGGTCTGGTTCGCGCTGCGCCAGAACACCGGCGCCACCCTCGGCTTCCTCAGCGGCCACAGCCAGTTGGTGGCCGCGCTCTCCCTCATGGTGGTCGGAGCGCTCGCGGTCTTCGGGCTCGGGACCGGCGCAGGCGGCAGCCTGGGCGCCGTCGCGCTCGGGGCGATCGCCGGCGGTGCGCTCGGAAACCTGGTCGACCGTGTCAGGCTGGGCGCCGTCACCGACTTCATCGAAATCCACCTGTGGCCAACCGACTTCAACCTGGCCGACGCGGCGATTCGTTTGGGCGTCGTCGCCTTCCTGCTGAGCCTGCTGCTTCAGGCGGCGCGCCCGCCGGCCCGATCCGCTACTTAGCTCGACGCGATCTTCATCTGCGCGTTGTAGTTGTCAATCAGCGGCTGGAAGAGGTCATTTTCAGCCTTGTTGATCGAGTTCTGATCGGTCGCTCCCAGCGCGTTGCCGTCCGCCTGCACCGCCGCCAGGTACTTCTGCACATTGGCACTGTCGCCAGCCTGCACCGCCGTGATGAACTTCTGCAGGTCATCGGCCGCCTGCTGCATCGCTTTCAAGAAGGGCATGAACGCGGCCGGGACATCCGGCGGCTCCGCTAAGGCGATCGCTTTCTTGACCGAGTCGCTGGTCACCGGCAGCTGGGATGCCGTTCCCGAAAGGTCGCTGGCTTGCATCCGCTTGCCCAGTTCGTCGAAATTGGCGGCGGCGTCGAAGACCGCATTGAGGAAGTCGACCTGCCTTTTGCTGATGTCGATGCCGCGTTGGGCGCTGCGCAACGCCGCCAGCGCGGCGTCCACGCGCTTGCGGTCGTGGTTGACGGTTCCTTGCTCGGGCAGCGTTAGGAAGGAGGACTGCAGCTGTGGGCGTGCGGATCGGAGCGCCGCGCGGTCGGCGCTGACCGTCGGCTCTACCCGGCTCAGTTTTTGCTTGTAGGCGGTCATCGCCGCTTTCGCCTGTGGAATGTTGGCGGAGCTGCTCAGGTCGAGGCCCTTGAGCGGGTCCTGGTTGAGGACGTCGACGACGGTGTTCTCGTGATCGACGGTATTGCGCAGAGCCTTGTCGGCGTTGCCCACCGGCCCGGCCGCCGCCGCCGCGCCGCCCAAGACGTAACCGATGACCACCAGCAGGACCAGGACGATGATGCCGATGACGAGCAGCCTGGGTCCGCGCCGTGAACGTGAGGCTGGCGCCACCGACGGACTCTCGGCGACCGTCGTGGTCGTCGGCATCGACGCGGGCGCCCCCGCCGGCTCCTGCTCGTCCAACCCTTTCCCCGGCCCGCGGCCGTGAGATGACAATAGCGCGTTACGCTGCGTGGGGGAAGGGTTCGAATCGTGCCAGACACGCTGCAAACGAGTCATGTTCGGGAGATGGCGGCGAATCTTCTCCTTGGTCGTGCGCTCCAGCTGCTGGAGGCGGCCGGCGGCATGGTGGTCTTCCAGGACGCCGAAGGTCGCTGGCAGAGCGACCGCTTCGCGCTGAAACGGCCGGCGGACGAGCTCGATGGATTGCGGCCCCTGCTCGAGGCTGTTCTCGAATGGACGCTCTATACGGAAAGGCCGGTTGCCGTCGCCGATCTGCGCCGTAGCCGGTGGTCGCAGCACCTGCTGGCTGGCCGAGATCTCCCAGATGGCGCGATCGCCGCTACGCCCCTGGCGCAGCGAGGCGCTATCTGGGGCGCCATCGTCGTCTTTCGCGACCGCCCGGTGGATGATGCCCTGCCTCTGCTCGGGCAGCTGGCCGAATTGGCGACCGAGCCACTCAGCTCGCTCGGCGCCGGGCGACCCGAAGGCGTCGCCTAGCATGAAGGCGATGCGAGCCGAAGAGTCACTCCGCCGCCTGGCGGCGGTCCGCCGTCGCCTCGCCGACCTCGAGCTCGACGGCCTGATCGTCACCACCTCGGAAAACATTCGCTATCTCTCGGGCTTCACCGGGTCGCTCGCCTACCTCCTGGTCGGTCCCGAGGCTGCGGAAATCCTCGGAGACAGCCGCTACTGGATTCAGATGGAGGCCGAGGCTCCCGCCTTCAGCCTGGTCCGAGCCGGGGCATCCCAGGGTCTGTTGGCGCTCATTCCCGAGCGGATCGTGAGCCTCGCGTGGCGCCGGGCCGGGTTCGAGTCGCAGAACCTGACCGTCGACCAGCACGAGCGCATTCGTACCGGGCTCCCAGAAGGGACAGCCTTGGTTCCAACGCATGGCGTGGTCGAGGAGATCCGGATGCGCAAGACACCCGAAGAGGTCGATCTCCTACGCACCGTCGCCGGGATCGCGGGACGCGCTTTCGATCGGATCGTGGCTGCGATTCGCCCGGGAATGCGAGAGCGCGACGTCGCCTTTCTGTTGGAGCAGACCTTCCGCGAGCTCGGCGCCGACGGGCCATCCTTTGAGACCATCGTGGCCGCCGGCGAGCGCGGCGCCCTGCCTCATGGCCGTGCTTCGGACCGGGTAATCGACCGCGGCGACATGGTCGTCATCGACTTCGGGGCTCGCGCCGGTGGCTACAACAGCGACACAACGCGCACCATCGTGGTCGGCGAACCAACCGAGGAGCAGCGTCGGGTGATCGAGGCGGTGCGGCGGGCCCAACGCGAGTCGATGGCCCTGATGCATCCGGGCGCGACCGCCGCCGCCATCGATCGGCGAGCCCGCGAGACGCTCGCGCAAGAAGCCAACGCCTTCGGACACGGCTTAGGCCACGGGATCGGCCTGATGGTGCATGAACGCCCTTTTCTTTCGCCTAGCGACCAGACGCCACTGGAGCCGGGGATGGTCATCACGAACGAGCCGGGGATTTACATTCCCGATTGGGGCGGAGTCCGCCTCGAGGAGATGGTGCTCATCACCGAGAACGGGCCGGAAGTCATCTCGCCGGCCACAACCGAGGTGGCGCTGGCGTGACGCCGGCCGAGCTTCGCGAGACGCTCGAGGTCTCGATCTTTCCGGACGAGCTGTTCGCGGAAAACTGCTTCATCATCCGCCGCCGCGATACGCCGCGATGCCTGGTCGTGGATCCCGGACTGCAGGTCCGGCGCGTGATGCGGCAACTGGAAGACGAAGACCTGGAGGTGGAGCGCATCCTCGTTACTCACGGGCATATCGATCACGTCGCCGGGGTGCCCGCGCTCGAGCGGGCGAGTGGCGCGCCGGTCGCGATGCATCCCGAAGACCTCACGATCCTCAACTGGGCCCATTTCGCCGAGCTGCCCTTCCTGCCCGATGGATTCATGCGTTTCGGCGTCGATGAGCCGCTCGCCCACGGCGTGGTGATCCCGTTTCAGGATCTCCAGCTACGCGTGTTGCATACCCCCGGCCACACGCAGGGCTCCGTCTGTTTTTTGTTCGGCCTCGATTGCTTCTCCGGCGACACCCTCTTCCAGCGCGGAATCGGACGGACCGATCTTCCCGGCGGCGATACGGGGAAGATTGTCTTCTCGATCCGCAATGTGCTCTACCGGCTGCCGCCGAAGACGGTCGTCTATCCGGGTCACGGCGCCACAACCACGATCGAGGAAGAGCAACTGCTCAATCCCTTCGTGCCTGCCCTGCGTTGAGTTGACCGTCGACCAACTGTCTTCGGCAAAGCGAGAACTGCGCATCGTGTCGTTGCTGCCGAGCGCCACCGAGATTGTCTGCGCGCTCGGGCTGGAACGGAATCTGGTCGGCGTCACGCACGAGTGCGACTATCCGCCGTCAGTTCGTCACAAACCGGTCTTGACGTCCAGCGTGCTCAGCAGTAGTAAGGACAGCGGAGAGATCGACCAGCACATCCGGGCGCTCGTGCATGCCGGGAGCAGCATTTACCGGCTCGATGCCCAGCGGCTCGAGTCGCTTCGGCCAGACTTGATCCTGACCCAGGAATTGTGCGAGGTCTGCGCCGTCTCCTATCCGATCGTGGAACGCGCCGTGCGCCGGATGGATGGCACCGCGCAGCTGGTATCGCTCGAACCAGAGAGCCTGGACGATGTTTTTCACACCATCGAGACCGTCGGCCGGCTGATCGATCGCGAGGCACACGCACGGGTTGTGGTGGGCGAGCTTCGGCGGCGCGTCCAGGCCGTCAAGACCGCGCTGGCCGGCCGGCCACGGCGTCGCGTCGTATGCCTCGAGTGGATCGACCCGCTCTTCGGCTCCGGCCACTGGACGCCCGAGTTGGTGCGCCTGGCCGGCGGCGAGGAATACCTGGGACATGCGGGGCGCCGCGCCGAGCCGGTGACCGCCGCGGAGGTTGCGGCGGCGCATCCCGAGGTGGTCGTCGTCATGCCGTGCGGCTTCGGACTCGAGCGGACGGGTGAGGAAGCCCAGCGGTCGACCGTCCTGGCCGGCCTCGGCGGTGAGCTCTGGATCGTCGACGGCAACGCCTATTTCAGCCGTCCAGGCCCACGACTTACCGACAGCCTCGAGATCATGGCGGCCATCCTCCACCCGGAGGTGATGGGCCCGCCGCCGCCGGAAGCGGCGAGGCGCCTTCGCTAGTGGCCGTAGAGAAAGCCGAAGAAGAGCGAGGCGAGGAAGATCACGAGGATGCCACCGCCGACCAGCAGGATGATCGCCGCCGCTGTGAAGCCGAGCATCCGGCCAAAGGCAAGCCGCAGCTCATCCTCCGCCGAGAGGTCGCCGGGCCCGCCGGTCAGCGGCGGGTCAGGCTCGGCTCGCTGCTGGCGCCGGTCCATGCCGGAAATGGTCCTCGAGGTGGTCCGAGGTCGTCGACGGTCCACGAGTCGATCCGGCGCAGCGCCTCTCCCAGCTGATCGAGAAGCACCAGGGAACCGGCCCGCCGATCGTAGACGGCAACTTTGTCCGAGCGAAGCCGGCGGGTGCGTGTGTCATGGTCATCCAGCCACCAGGTCGCGCTCAGATCGAGTACATGCCCGGTGCGCTCACGATAGCTGAGCGTGATCACCGCTTCTCCGCCGACTTCTCGGGCGAAGCGCAGCTCCCATGCCGGCTTGCCTCGACGATAGCGCTCGATCAAGAGCTCGTGCTCGCGAGCAAAACGCTCGACCGCGGGAGCGACATCGCGAAACGCATCGATAATCTCCGGCGGAACGGGCACCGGGCGGGGAGACGGCGCCATCAACGGATTGTAGATTTGAGGTCGTGACTGCGCCAAGCGTCGACGCAGCCGAACGCATTCTGCGTCGGGCACGGACCATCGCCGTGGTTGGCCTCAGCCCGGATGCACGCCGGCCAAGTCATGGGGTTGCCCGCTACCTTCAGCGCGCCGGTTATCGCATCATCCCCGTCAACCCGAACGTCCGGGAAGTTCTCGGAGAACGGGCGTACGCGCGCTTGCGCGATCTGCCCGTTCCCATCGACGTCGTCGGCGTTTTCCGCCGCTCGGAGTTCGTCGGTCCCATCGTCGATGAGGCGATCGCGATCAAAGCGCCGGCCATCTGGTTGCAAGACGGCGTCGTCGATGAGGCAGCCGCCGAACGCGCACGCGCCGCCGGCCTTGAGGTCGTCATGGACGACTGCATGATGCGGCGACATGCCGCGCTGCGTTAGCCGAGTCGGGCGTGCAATCGCGTTTCGGCGATCTCTTCGGCTGACTTTCGAGCGGAAATACCCTTTTGCTTGGCGCGCTCGAGCAGCTCGCGGGTCGTGCTGCGCAGCTGCCGGCTCGTCTCCGGAAAGATCGAGTCAAGACTGGGCTGCAGCCGTTTCTCGAGCAGTCCGCAGAAGAGGAAGGCGGCCGCCGCATTGGCGACGAAATCGGGCACGAGGGTGATCCCCCGCTGCTCGAGCGCGGCTTCGGCGTCCTCGGTCACCGGATTGTTCGCCCCCTGCACCAGCAGCCGGCATCGAATCGAGGCCTGGTTGTCCTGCCGGATGGCGTTGCCGATCGCCGCCGGGATCACGATGTCGACAGCTTCGCCGAGCCACGCCGGCTCCTGCTCGCGGCACGCCGTTTGCGGAAGCCGGCTGCGGTCGATGTGGCCAAAGCGGTCTCGAATTTCGAGGAGGTGCGCAATGTCGAGCCCGCCCTCATGGACGATCGCGCCCTCGATGTCGGCGACCGCCACCAGCTTGACGCCGGCTCGATCGAGGTAGCGCGCCGCCGCGCCACCCACATTACCGAACCCCTGGAGCGCCAGCCGCGCGCCCTTCAATGGCAGGCCGATCACCGTGGCCGCCTCGATGGTGCATTCGGCGACGCCGTATCCGGCCATCAGCTCGGTGATCGGAATGCCCTCGCTGCGCAGGCCAAGGGCTTGTTTGACCCGGGTGAGCCCGGCGCCTCCTTCGGTCTTGAAGCCGGCTTGCAGCGGATGGGTCAGGCCGACCAGCTGGCAGGCCGCGATGATCTCATCTTCATGGGTGCCGAGATCCGCGCCGGTTGCGTAACGCTCGGCGATGAAGGGCCGGATCGCCTCGATGAAGCCGCGCAGGACGGCTGGCGCATGCGGCGAGGCCGGATCGAAATCGATCCCCGACTTGGCTCCGCCGTAGGGGATATCCAGCACGGCCATCTTGTGTGACATGGTGCGCGCCAGCGCCGTGACCTCGTCGGGCGTCACGCCCAGGCGCATGCGAATGCCGCCGGAACACATGCCGCCGACCAGGCGATCGATCACGAACCAGCCTCGCGCTCCTCTGACCGGGTCATGCCATTCAGTGACCAGGTAGGGGTCTTGCGGCGACGCGCTCAATAAACTCGACCTCCGAGCGGAACGTCCTGCGCCGGCTCGAGCAGCACCACGGCGCCCTGCGCATCAGGGACGCCGAGCACCAGCACTTCGGATCGAACGGGTCCGATCTGTCGCGGCGCAAAGTTCGTGACCGCGATTACCAGCCGGCCGATCAACTGCTCGGTCTGATAGTGGACGGTCAGCTGCGCACTCGATCGCTTGGTGCCGATTGCGCCGAAGTCGATCAGCAGCTTGTAGGCGGGCTTGCGAGCTTCCGGAAAAGGCAGTGCCTCGATCACCCGGCCGACGCGCATTTCGACGCGTTGGAAGTCCGCGACATCAATGGCGCCGTCCTCGCCCAACGTCCCTAGTGTAGTGTGCGAAGGGCGCGGCTTCCGTTGCTGAAACTCCTGTGACCGAATCCACGTTGAACCAGGCATGAGCTCGCAGCAGAGATCGGACCAGGCGCCACTCTCGCCGCCGGCGGTCCCCGTTGAAGAGAAGCGTCTCGGCTTCTGGCAGCGGGTCCGGCGCGAGCTCGGCCGAGAGACCCAGCCGGTCGATACCGTCGTCCGCCTCATCATCCTCGAGCGCTCGGTCCGCGGCAGTCTCGTCTTCGTGCTTGGCGTCGCCTTGCTTACCCGCAGCCACTCCATCGTCAACCTGGTCCGGAGCTGGGTCGCTCAGCTCCTCGTCAACCCCGAGCGGCGCCTGATTCCCCGCGTGCTGGTCACGGTGCTCCGGCCGATCGGTAACTTCTCCACGCGTACCGTGCTGATCATCGGGATCGGCGCACTTCTCTTCGGCGCCTTGGAGTTGACGGAAGCGGTCGGTCTGGCTCGGCGGCGCCGTTGGGCGGAGTATCTCACTGTGATTGCGGGCTGTATCGGCATCCCGTTCGAACTCAGCGAGGTCCTTCGCCGCCAAACACCCATCCGCGTCGGCATTCTGCTGATCAACATCGCGATCGTGATTTATCTCGCCTGGCAGAAGCACCTCTTCGGCCTCCGCGGCGGCGTCGAGACCGAGACTGAAACGAACTAGCGGATCGAGGTCACGCGGCGCACGTCAGCCGAGCGGGATGCCAACGCCTGAAACGCCCAGCGGCTCGGCGTGGAGCGTATGCACTCCCACCAGGAGGCCAAGACGCGGCCGGCCGACTGCACGCGAATGGCCAGGTTGCCTTTCTCAACTTTCCACTTGCAACCTCCATCCCCTGCCGCTGAAGGAGAAGCTTGGCCACCTGATCGTCAGGAAGAGTTGGAAGATCGCTCGACCATCTGATCTCGCGGACGCCGAATCGCTCGTCTCGGCCTAGTGCGGTGCAAACCGACTCGAGTCCGTTCCCGTCCCCGATGGCACCATCGACATGTGCATGGCCGAGAGCGTTGCGCTCGGAAAAGCAGGAATGATGAACTCCGTGAGCTCAACTGATGCGGGCTTCATAGATGCTCGATCGGTGGAGGCCAGCACGAGACATTACCCATGACGATTGCGTAACCGCTCAGCGAAGTTACGTGAGCGGCCCGTGGCCGGCAGCAGGTGACGACGGTTCGTCGCTTCCATGGTCTCCTGGCACTGTGAGTTGCTTAAAGGAACTGTGTGTCGGGGAGTAGATGTAGGGACCGGCCTCGATGTTTGCCCTGAGGCTCATATCGCCCCATCGCTTGACGAGAAGCTCGAGAGTTTCCCACTTCCTGTAATTGCCACCATGCGTGAGACAGAACGCACGGACTCCGTGAGCGAGCAGTTTCTGTCGCTCCCATGGCCGGCTCCGGATCCGCTTGTCGCGCATGACGACGATCCACTGGTTGTCACCCGCGATTGGCAGCCATACGTCGTCGTGGGTGCCTGGATCGGTAATTGGGCAGCCCGGTCCGCTCGGATAGAGTATGTCATTACGAACCAGCGCCAGGGCCCGGGCGACGTCGAGCTGGATGCTGGCGTCGAGGTAGTAGATAGCGTCAAGCCGCCTTGTTCAACTCCCAGCGGAGGGCTGCCCTGACCCCATCAAGGCCGATGCTCCAGCTCTTTGCAATAGCTTGCTCATCTTCCCCCGCTGCGTAGGCTTCCGCAATGACCTCAGTCCGAATTCCGCCGACCTGTGGAATCCCAAAGGCAACATCCGGATCGATGGCGAGAGGCGACTGTTTGCCCAGCGGTCTGAGCCGCAGGGGAACGCCATCGACGTCATCAAAGTCGACCTTGTCCAGAAAGACAGAGACCGCCTGCGCCCATAGCATTTGCCAGCTTGGGCCCCGATGCACGACCAGGCGCTCGGAACGCGCATCGTCCTCGGGGAACCGTCTGGTGAGCGCAAGTTCGCGGCTAAGGACCAGCGGCTGATGGAAGGCGAGCGGATATTTGACCCCTGTCTTGCTTCGCAGTTCATCGATGAACGAGCGGATGCGCTGAAGTGGCACATCTCGCAGTCTGTACTCGCGAAGGAACCCAGCCTCAATGAATTCTGCCCAGGTAACCACGTCGCTACCCGTCGGCTCTATACGAATCACCGGGGGTACTGGCGGCCAGCGACGGAACCGCCCTCGAGCCAACGCTGCAGCTTCCGCGACTCGATGCCCAGCAGACGGCTGGCTTCGCTGACCGAGTACAGCGGGCGCTCGAGAATCTCGATGCTCATCGATAAACCCTGCTGGTAGCTACCGACAGCTGCCTATCACAGGCTCCTACAAGAGAGGTTCTCAGCTGAGTGATCGGCTGCTGCACGCGCCGTAGCATACCTCCCGCCTACTCAAAGGCAAATCGCCCAGGCGGCCCCGCTCGGACCAGTAAGATCGGAGAACCACTCCCCCTCGCCTGGCAGAAGCACCTCTTCGGCCCTTCGCGGGGGCGTCGAGACCGAGACCGAAACGAGCTAGCAGAAACCGGTCAGTCTTCGCCGGTCAGCCGAGCGGAATGCCAACGCCTGAGACCCCCAGCGGCTCGGCGTGGCGCGTGAGCATTCCGACCAGGAAGCCCAGAACGCGGTCGGCGGAGGGGCCATCGGAGATGGTCGCCAGAAGTGTCGGCTCCGGACTGCGGAAGGCGCCGAGTGCGCCGGCACGAGCGGCTCGAGAAAAGCCCGGTGTCCCGGCGGGGACAAACGTGACTTTGATTTTGGTGTAGCGATCGCCGGCGTGCACTAGCGTCAGGGGGGACTTCTTCTGTACGACCCAGGCGCGTATCTCTTCGTTCTTGAGCCTGCGCTGCAGCGTGCTGATCAATTTCTTGCCGCCGGGATCACGCTCGGCGTAGATCGCCACCTGCACGCCGAAATAATAACCGCCTCTCCCTCCCCCTTGCGGGGAGGGTCGGGGAGGGGGTATTACGTCTTGCCGAGGTTGTCCAGAAACCGCCGCATCGCCGTGCGCACCGGTTGGGACGGAGGCGGTTCCACGACAGTGGCCGTCTGACCGCGCAACGCCCGAAGCTCCTGACGGTTCTGCTGCCAGACGACCCAGACTCGCTGGACGGCGGTGAAGTTGGTGCCGATCGCCAGAATGACCAGCGCCACGGTCAGGGGGCCCACCCCGCGGATCTGCAGGCGAAAGGCCTCGAGGATCAGCCCTGCGCAAATGATGACGACGCGCTCGGGCCGTGCCAGGATACCGACGTCGCAGGTAAAGCCGAGACTTTGCGCCCGGGCCCGGACATAACTGACCAGGAAGGAGCCGGCCAGCGCGATCAAAACCAGCACCGGCCGCAAGCCATCGTGCTGGTCGAGGAAGTAGATCAGGATTCCGAGATAGACCACTCCTTCTGAATACCGATCGACGGTGGAGTCCAGGAAGGCGCCGTAGCGATACACCTTTCCCGCAGCCCGGGCGAGCGCTCCGTCGAACACGTCGAAGAAGCCGGCGAAGGCCAGCACGATGCCGCCGACGAGCAGGAAATTGATGGCAACGAGCAACGCGCCGAGCCCGGTAATCACCAGGCCGAAGAGCGTCAGCATGTTGGGGGTGAGCGGTGAGTCGCGAAAAACGCCGACGATTCGCTCGGCCCAGCGACGAACCCAGGCCTGAAACTTCTGGGTAAACATCAGCGCGAGCTCAGGCTGGGCGTGAGCCGCACGGCAGCCGCCGGTTGTGCCGAATCGATGGCTTGCTGGTAGACGTCGGTGACCTGGTCGATCACGCGCTCCCAATCGAACTGGCGCGCCTTGAGCAGTCCGGCCTCGCCAAACTGCCGGCGGAGCTCGCTGTTGCTGATCAGGGTCTGGAGGGCATAGGCGAGCTGGCGCCGGCTCTTGCGCTCGACCAGCAGCCCTTCCTGGCCATGCGTGACAACTTCACGGAAGCCGTCGATCGAGGTGGCGACGATCGGCTTGCCCGAGGCCATCGCCTCCAACAGGACGATCCCGAAACTTTCGTCGCCGGTCGCGGGCGAGCAGAACACGTCGCAGCTGGCGTAATAGCGGGGCAGCTCCGCCGGCTCGACGTAGCCGGCCATCACCACGTCTTCGAGCTGCTTGCGTGCGATGAAGTTCCCGTACCAGCGACGCAGCGGGCCGTCGCCGACGATGATCAGCCGCAGGTTGGGATACTGGGGCTTCAGCTTTTCGAAGGCTCGAAGCAGATAGCCCAGGCCCTTGCGGTACTCGAGCCGGCCGACAAAGAGCAGGTTGCACTTGCCATCGCGCAGGTCGGAGAGAGGAGGCTGATTCTGGAAGCGATGGACATCGATGCCATTCGGAATCACCCGGTAATCGCCCGGGAAGTAATGGCGGACGAATTCGCGGGCCGGGTTGGAGACCGCGATCCGGACATTGAGCTTGCGCACGTACCGCTTGAGCAGCGGCTTGCCGTAGTAGTAGCCGACGTTCGAGCGGGCAAAGGCGTGGAAGGTTCCCACATTGACCGTCTTGGAAAAGCGCAGGGCGGTGATCGGCAGAACCGGCATCAGCGGCTCGTGGTAATGGATGACGTCGAAGCGGGTATCGCGGACCAGGTGCTTGATGCGGTTGGTGAGATGCAGGCTGACCGTGATCCGCGCGACCGAGCCGTGCATCGGAATGGGAAACGGCCGGCCGACACGGATGAAGTCGCGGTCGCGCTCCGAGAGCTCACGGTCGGAACAGGGCGCTAGCACCGTGACGTCGTGCCCGCGGCGGCGGAGACCGGTTGCCAGGTGGCGGACGTGCTCCGTCACTCCACCGGGATGCGCGAAGTCATAGGCGGAGACCAGTGCGATCTTCATCGGCGCCGCCGCATGCTTCCCCTCACCGGCTAGCTGCCGCAGACAGCTCGAACGGCCGAACGGCCCATTCGTGCCCAGTTCCGGCCAATCCTCCGGAATTTCAACTGGGCGATGCGCCGATGGGTCAGGAAATCCCAGTACTCTCCATGGGCCCGGGTTTGCCCGGCGAGCACCGACTTTTTAAGGTCCTGCGCCGATTTCCCCTCGAACGTCGTGTATCCGGTGCCGATGCCCTCGAGGTGATGGCTGTCCGAGCAGCCGACCTCCGGCAAGTGAAACCGGGTGCGGTTGAGCCGATCGATCTTGGCCGCGCAGGTCCGTCCGGCCACTGATGGATTGAAGGTCTCCACTGCGTCGAAATAGATCTCGGGCGACGAGTTCCTCATGACGCCGTCGAAGGAGCGAAAGCCGATGCTTCGTGTCAGCATCGAGAAAGGATGGACGGCGATGGCAAGGCCGCCTTGCTCGTGGATCTTGCCGATCGTCCAGTCGAGGGGCCGCCACATCGGGATCGGCTTGTCCAGGAAGAGCCCGAGGAGGTGACCATGCAGCGTGGTGATCTCGCAGCCCATGAAGACATCGAAGGGATATTCATTCGATAGTTCCATGGCCTCGTAGCTGCCGGTGAGGCGGTCGTGGTCGGTGATCGCGACGGCATCGAGGTCCGTTTGATCGCGGACATAGTTCAGGACTTCCCGTACGGTGGCGGTGCCATCGTTGAGGGAGGTGTGCATGTGAAAGTCGGCTTTGCCCAAGAGATCCTCCTTAATCGCCCACAGCGGCTTTCGCCGGCGGTGACGGAATGGTGACGGCCGGGACGACGGGCTTCTCCGACCAGATGGGCTCCAGTACGTGCCACTGGTCGGGATACCTCTTTATATACCGTTCAAACGTTGCCAGGATCTGTTCCATGGCACCCCGGACGTCGGCTTCGTGATCTTCACTCCGGGTGAGAAACAGCGGCGGCTCGCCGACCGCGACGTAGGCATCATTTTGGTCGCGCATGCAGAAGGCGGGCAGGATGGGGGCCCCCGTCTTGAGGGCGATCTCGACCGCGCCGGTGGGAAAGCGTGCCATCCGGCCGAAAAACCGGAAACGGCCACCCGTATTCAAGATGTCGCGGTCCATGGCCAGCACCACCATGCGGTGGTCCTTGAGCATCCGCATGATGTCCCGGGCTCCTGTCCGGCTCAGCGGAATGACGCGAATTCCCATCTTCGACCGCAGCTGGTAGACATGCTCGAAGAGGCGCCGGGGCTCGATCTGCTCGACCATTACGCCGATCTCGCCGAAGGAGGCCGCCCAGCTGGCGGCCGCGAGCTCCCAGGATCCCATGTGCGCAGAGACCACGATGACGCCGCGCCCGGCGGCCATCGCGGTGTCGAGGTGCTCGAGTCCGAAGGGGGACAGCAACGAGCTCAGCCGTTGCTTTTCCATCCGCGGGATCTTGAAGAAGTCGATCCACGCCTTGCAATAGTTGAGCCAGTTCCGCCAGGCGAGCTTGCGCAGCTGCGGCGCGGGCAGCTCGGGGAGCACCTGGTGGAGATTCGCCTCCAGGGCTTTTCGCTGGCGCGCGAGCAGGGGAAAGGCAAGGGTGCTCGCGATCACGCCGATGGCGTATGCCAGGCGGCGTGGAAGTCGGGCGATTGTCCCCTCGATCACGCGGAAGCCGAGGTAAGTGATCAAGATGGATCGAGCGCCGGTTGCATGGGCGGTCCCGGCGTGCCGGCCAGCTCGTTTGGCCGCCACACTGGCAGGAAGACCAGCCACTGGTCGGGTTCTCGACGAATGATGCGCTCGAAGAACTGCACGATCCGCTCGGTGGTGACCTGGACGTCGCGGGTGGTGTCACCGGTTCGACTGACCTCGATTGGTTCCTCGATCTCGGCGACATAGAGGTTGTCGGGCTGGCGCCGGATCCAGACGGGCAAGATGGGAGCGCCGGTCTTCAAGGCGATCGCCGCGGGCCCCGAAGGAAAAGTCGCGGGCCGGTTGAAAAAGGGCACCCGAACGCCACGCTCGCCACTGTACAGATCACTCGCCAGGGCGACGACTTCGTTGCGCGACAGCGCCTTGAGGATCTGCCGCAGGCTGCCAGGTCCGAGGCCGATCATCTTCATTCCGATCCGCTCGCGAGAGGCGACGACCAGTTCATTGAGGCCGCCGCTGGGGAGGTCGTTGGTGACGGCGCTGATCGGGTAGCCGTAGACGGCGGAAGCCGCCGCGAGCATGTCCCAGTTGGAGACGTGCGCGGTGACCACGACCGCGCCCTTCCCTTCAGCGAGCACGCGGTCGAGGCGGTCTTGGTGCTCGGGGCGGACCATCCGCCGGATGTCCTCCGGCGTCAGCGTCACCATGAGCATGAAGTCGGCGAACATCTTGAAGTAGTTGCCGAACGCGTGGCGGGCCGTCCGCTTGACCCGAGGGTCATTCGCGGGAAGGCCGAGCACCTGGGCGAAGTTCTCGAACGCGACCCGCCGTCGCCGTGGCATCAAATAAAAGACACAGCGGCCGGTTCCTGCCGCCAGCGGGTAGCGAACCGCGGGCGGCAAGGCCCGCATGACCCAGTTCCCCAGCTTGAACAGCCGAGGCAGGATCATCGGCGGCGGGCGGTTCCCTGCTCGGCCGGCTGACGAACCTCGGCGCTTTGCCCGTCGCTGCTCGAGCCGGCGATGAACGCTTCCGTCAGCTGGTGGGCGACCCCGTCGGTGTACTGCTGCGGCGGCGACTTCATGAAGTACGACGACGGCCCTTCGAGGGCCCCGCCCAGCTTGCGGTCGAGACCCAGCTTGCAGCAGCGGATGGCATCGATGACCACGCCGGCCGAGTTGGGCGAATCCCAGACCTCGAGCTTGAGCTCGACGTTGAGGGGAACATCGCCGAAGGAGCGGCCCTCGAGCCGGATGTATGCCCACTTGCGGTCTCCCAGCCAGGGAACGTAGTCAGACGGCCCGATATGGATGTTGTCCGCCCCGATATCGGCCTTCATCTGCGACTTCACGCTGTTGGTCTTCGAGATTTTCTTCGAGGTGAGCCGCTCGCGCTCGAGCATGTTGAGGAAGTCGGTGTTGCCGCCGAAGTTGAGCTGGTAGGTGCGTTCCATCTTCACGCCGCGATCCTCGAAGAGCCGGGTCAGGATGCGGTGGACGATGGTCGCGCCAACCTGCGACTTGATGTCGTCGCCGATGATCGGAATGCCGCGCTTTTCGAAGCGGCCCCGCCAGTACGGCTCCCGCGCCAGGAACACCGGCATGCAGTTGACGAAGGCGCAGCCCGCCTCCAGCACCTGCTCGGCGTACCACTTGACCGCCTCCTCGCTGCCGACCGGCAGGTAATTGACGACGACGTCCGTTTTGGTTGCCTTGAGGATGCCGACGATGTCCGCGGTCGGACCGGGAGCCTTCACGATGATTTCGGAGAGGTACTTGCCCAGGCCGTCGTGTGTCATGCCGCGTTCGACCTTCACGCCAAGATGCGGGACGTCGGCGAACTTGACCGTGTTGTTGTGGCCCGAGAAGATCGCCTCGGAGAGGTCTTTGCCGACCTTCTCTTTGTCGATGTCGAAGGCGGCGGAGAACTCGATATCGCGGATGTGATAGCCGCCCAGATCAACGTGCATGATGCCGGGGATCGAGTCGCCGGGCTTCGCGTTGCGGTAGTACTCGACGCCCTGGACCAGTGACGAGGCGCAGTTGCCTACGCCAAGAATCGCGACCCGGACCTTGCGCCGAGCCCGACTGTCGGACCGGGCCGCGACCGTGCGCGTCGCCACCTTACCGTTGTGTTTGCCGTTGTGTCGACTTCCGTTCTTTTCTGCCATCGGTTCCTACACCTCGCTCCATTCGTGTTGCAGCGCTCGGACCCTTGGCCGAGGCGCCATCAGGGTTGTCAGCTCTCGATGAAAGGCATTGATGCCATCGCGATTCAAGGAGTAATAGACGGCGCGTCCCGACCGGTTCGCGTGAACCAGGTGGCCGCGGCGCAGCATCCGCAGGTGCCAGCTCAGCCGCGGCTGGCTGATACCGATCGCGTCTGCCAGCTCGAGCACGGTGATCTGAGGTATCCCCGCAAGGTGCTGGAGGATGCGAAGCCGCGTGATGCTCGCGAGCGCCTGATAATGGGCCCGAAACTCGCGAAGCGACGGATTGGTAAGCAGGGCTGAAGAGGCCATATAAAGAAAACTTTATGCATTATAGCAAGGCCTGAGTTACATGCCGATTAGCCCCTCCCCCATCGGGGGAGGGGTTGGGGAGGGGCTTAAAGCGAAGCTAACAGGCCCCGGGGCAGGCGCGCGCGAACTCGCAGTCCGCCTGGTACCGGCAATCCATGTTGCCGCTCTTGGCCCGCGCGATTACCGCCTGCAGCTCCCTGATCTTGTCTCGTTTTTCGGTTTCTTCCGCATCCATCGATTCGCTTGCCTTGACGTTGACTGAGACGATTGCGGCGATGCGACGCGTCCGAACATGACAGCTGCGCTGTCGGAAACGCCTACAGCTTATGAGGGCGGCTGACAGAGCGTCAAGGAAAGACTTGTTAAGGTGAATCGGATGCCGGCAACCCGCGCTCGACGTGTCTCTTCGGCGGTACCGTCGGCACAAGGCTTTGCCGTCGTCGCCGGCCATCATCGGGTCATCGACATGCTCCGCGCCCACCGGCATGCGGGCCGCCTGGCGCACGCCTACTGCTTTAGCGGAGAGGAAGGCATCGGGAAAGCAACCCTGGCGCGGGCGCTTGCGGAAGAGTTGCTCCTCGGCGACGGGCAGCCGCCTCGGCTCGAGGTCCATCCCGACTACTGGGAGGACGATCGGCTGGAGGCGATCAGCATCGACGAAATTCGCTTTCATCCGGAAAAGGGGGCGCAGGCACACGATCAGTCACTGCAGCAGTTCTTGAGCCTCAAGCCGTTTGTCGCGTCCGTCCGCGTCGCTCTGCTCGCGAACGCCGAGCGCATGACGGAGGCGGCCCAGAACTGCCTGTTGAAAACGCTGGAAGAACCGCCGGCAAATACGGTCCTCGTCCTGACCACCGCCTTCCCCGACCATTTGCTGCCAACGGTGCTATCCCGCTGTCAGGTGATCGGCCTATCTCCCGTCGGCCGGGATGCGCTCTCGGGTCTTGTCCTTGGCCGCAAGGCGACGGAAGAGCAGGCGGCTACCCTGGCCAGCCTCGCCCACGGCCGGCCCGGTTGGGCGGTGCGAGCCCTTGCGGAGCGGGAATGGATTGTGAGGCTCGATCGCTGGGCGGCGCAACTGTCGGCGCTTGCCTTTGAGGATGTCGACGGCGTCCTGGCCTACGCCGCAAAGTTCGGCCAGGGTCCGCAGGCCGAGATGCGGGGGGTCGCCTCGGAGGCATTGCGCGGTTTTACGGCGTTTCTTCGCGATGCGATGCTGTTGCAGGCCGGCTTGCTCAAGGCGATGCCGGCGGAACGGCAAGCCGCGCTCGATGTCTGGGTTGAGCGTGTCCCCGCGGATCATGTCAGGAGGTCGTTGGCAGCTGCCCAGCGGACGCAACTGCTCATCGATCAGAACGTCAACCCGCGCCTGGCGATGGAGGTCATGCTTCTCGACCTCCGGGTCAAGAAAAGCTGATGGACCGCGTCTTTGTGACGCTGCCCTTGCCCTCGCCCGGGATCGACATGCTCCGCGACCGTTTCGAGGTGACGATGGTCGAAGCGGAGGGCCTGCCGGAAGAACGCGTCAAGCGCTATGTCGCGGACACTGATCCGGTCGGCATCGTCGGGATGGTCAACGTGCCCATCACCGAGGAGATCATGGCGGCGGCGCCACAGCTGCGAGTCGTAGCCAACTATGCGGTCGGGTACAACAACGTCGACGTCGCTGCCGCCACTCGCCGCGGAGTCCTGGTGACGAACACCCCGGGAGTCTTGACCGAAGCCACGGCAGACCTGGCGTTCGCCTTGCTGCTCGCCGTCGCCCGGCGGGTGGTGGAGTCGGACCGCTTCCTTCGCCAGGGAAAGTTCAAAGGGTGGAAGGCCGACTTGCTGCTAGGAACGGACGTTTACAGCGCGGTTCTTGGAATCATCGGCTTCGGCCGTATCGGGCAAGCCGTCGCCCGGCGAGGCCTTGGCTTCAACATGTCCATCCTCTATTCCGACGCGCGCCGCGTCGCGCCGGAGGTCGAGTCGGAGCTTCGGGCGCAGTATGTGCCTTTGGACGAGCTGCTTCGAAAGGCCGACTTCGTGACGATCCACGCGGATCTCAACGATCAGACCCGCCATCTCATCGGCGAGCGCGAGCTCAAGCTGATGGGCCCCAATCACTACCTGATCAACGCCGCCCGCGGCCCGATCGTCGACGAGAAGGCGCTGGTGCACGCGCTGAAGGAAGGCTGGATCAAGGGCGCGGGCATCGATGTCTACGAGCGCGAGCCGCAGACCGAGCCGGGACTGACCGACTGCTGGAACGCCGTTCTGCTGCCGCATCTCGGGAGCGCAACGGTTTCCGCTCGCGCTGCGATGGCCGAGACGGCGGCCAAAAACCTGATCGCGGCGGTCGAGGGTCAGAAGCCACCGAATCTTGTCAATCCGGACGCCCTGGCTGTTCGCCGCTAGGTGAGTATCCGTCTCCTGGCCATCGATCTCGATGGCACCTTGGTCAACCACGCGCTCGAGATGAACCCTCGCGACGTGGCCGCGGTCAAGGCCGCCAGCGCGGCCGGCGTGACCGTCGTCCTTGCCACCGGCCGCATGTTCAAGTCGTCGATGCGTTATGCGCAGCCGCTGGGACTGACCGGTCCGATCATCAATTACCAGGGTGCCGTCGTTCGTGAGATATCGAGCGGAGAGATCTGGTACCGCTGCGAGCTCGCCGTTGACGTGCAGCGACGGGTGCTCGCACTCGCCGAGCCGAAGGACTGGCATGTGAACGCTTATGTGGATGAAATCGTGTACACGGCCCGGGCGCGGCCGGAAGCGGATCTCTACGCGCGGGTCGCCATGGTTCCTTATGAGGTGGTCGGGCCACTTTCCAAGTGGGTGCACCAGCCGGCCACGAAACTTGTCCTCGTCACGCTCGATCCCAACGAGGTGCCGGCTCGCATGGCCGAACTGGCGGCCTGGGTGGGAGAAGCCGGCCGCGTCACCCGATCGCTCGACTGGTTCGTCGAGGTTGTCGATCCCCGGGTTTCCAAGTCGGCGGCGCTCAGCATCGTTGCCGACCGGCTTGGCATTGACCGGCGCGACGTTTGCGCCATCGGGGACAACCTCAACGACGAAGACATGGTCACCTGGGCCGGCTTCGGCGTGGCGATGGGGAACGCGCCCGACGCCCTCAAGTCACAGGCGAAATACGTGACGGCCACTATTCAAGGGGCCGGTGTGGCCCAGGTGATCGAGCGTTTTGTTATCGGTAAAGAGGAGCCGGTCGTTCGGGCCTAGCGCCAGCGCATCCGATACAGATGAAAAAGTCAAGCCTTTGGCGAATCTCGACCTTGGGGCGCAATATTAG
>DAIPYJ010000014.1:0-43627 GCA_036782775.1 Candidatus Dormiibacterota bacterium
CGCCCTCCATGAACGAGACCTTGACAGGAGGCCCTGCTTTCATAGAGAGGGAGTGTGATCACGCGGTGCCCGATCGGGCGAGCGTCGTGCCCAAGGGGGCATCGATCGATGCCTAGCATCCCGTCCCGCCAGCCCTTGTTCGCGGGGAGTGACGCAGGGAGACTGTCCGGGTGGGTATTTCGCGCCTTGCTCTCCCACGCTCGGCGATCGGTCGCGCCTTCCGTGCCCTGGTAGCGGCAACGCTGGCCGTGCCGACGATCGGCGTCCCAGCGGCCGCTCCAGTCTCGGCAGCTGGGCCGATCTCAGTCGTATCCAGCTCGCAGTGGTCGGAGTCACTCGGCGCCCTGCGGGGCATCCATTTCGTGGGTCAGATCCAGAACGTGAGCGGCGGGACGGTCGCGATGGTGCGCATCAATGTCGCCTGGACCGACAGCACGGCTGGCACGGTGACCAACACGTCCACGATTGCGACGCGCGCGGTCCTGGCGAACAACGACGTCTCGCCCTTCGATGACACCGAGTTCTTCCCCAGCACCGACACCGTCAGCGCCGCGGTTACCTCGATTAGCGCGCCCAGCACGGGCACCACTCCGTACTACCTCGACGCCAGCATGATCGCTTGTCCCGCCGGCGACCCCGCCGATTACGTCTGTGGCGTCGTCAGCAACACGAGCACAAAGAACGGCGCCTTGCAAGCCGTCGACGGGGTCACCGTGATGCTTACCTACGCGATCAGCGGCACGACCGTCGGCACCGATCACTGGGAGATCGGCAATGACCTCGGAAAGACGGTGTTTAATCCGGGCGATACCGGCCACTTCGAGTTCGCGCGAAGCGATGGCCATGCAAGTGTGACGGTGCTGGCCGCGGATGCGGAGCCAAGCTATCCGCTGCTACTCGATCCACAGACGCTCGACGTTGGACCGGTCAATATCGGCAAAAGTGGCCATCAGGACGTCACGCTCACCAACAGCGGGAGCCTGCCGATCACGCTAGGCAGCCTGCGCGCGCAGCCTGGCGAATTCTCGGCATCGACCGACTGCCCCCCCGGGGGCATTGCCGCCGGCGCCTTCTGCCACGTCACCATCACCTTCGCCCCGACCGCGAGCGACGCGCCGAACGCGCGGATTTACGGGACCTTGACAATCACCGATGCGGCGGCCGGAAGTCCCAATACCGTCGTCATCAGCGGAACCCCGACCGCGCCGGTGGTTTCCTTGAGCCCGTCACCGCTCGACTTTGGCAATTCTCACCGACCGGGTCCCGTTGCGCTCATCAAGCGCGCCACGCTGACGAATATTGGGACTGGGCCGCTCACGATCAGTTCGGTCGCGGTCGACGAGACCGCGGATTTTTCCGTCGCATCGAATTTCTGCCCGATGGCGCCGGACGCGCTGCAGCCGGGCGCCCAGTGTCCCATCGATGTCAGCTTCTCGCCCGGCATCGCGGGCCCATACGGCAATCTGCCGAACACCAATGTGCCGTCGGCCAACCTGGTGGTGACCGATGACGCCGGCACCGGAACTCAGAAGTTGCCGCTGACGGCGATCGCAGCCGGCCCGGGCGCTTCCTTCCGGCTTGGCAGCCAGCCGATCAGCAGCCTATCGTTCGGCCAATCCGTCAAAGGCGTCGCCAGCGCGCCGCTGACGGTGACGCTCTTGAACAATGGCACGGAGACCGTCACGATCAGCTCGCTGACCGTCAACGGGGATTATTCTCAGATCAATACCTGCGGCGCCGTTCCCTTCCAGATCGCGGCGGGGGGCCAGTGCACCATCATCCTTACCTTCACACCGAGCGCCCTCGGGAGCCGGCCCGGCAGCCTGGTCATCACCGATAACGCCGGCAGCGGATCGCAGTCACTCGCGCTGAGTGGAACCGGGGTCAACCCAACGGGCATCGGACGGCGTACCGGTTTCGGCGTCTATCGCTGGTGGATCCGGCCGGCCACCCACTAGCCCCGCCGACCGGCTGCTTGCCCTAGCTCATACGCCGAAGTCAATCTGCCCCGGCGAATAGCCGGGTGCGGTGACCGTGCCGGAAGGGGGATTCGCTTCAGTGATCCATTTCCTGAGCTCAGGGTCGAAGATGCGCTTGACCGGGATGGTTGTCACGAACGGGACGCCGGTCGTCCCTACCGGGCTGCCGTTGAAGAGGACGGTTCCGGAAACCGGAGCTGCGCTTTTCGCATCCGTTGCGAACACCGTAAGGCTGAAGGCTCGGCCGGTTGGCGCCGGATAGGGGGCGATGGTCACATTGAGCGCCGGTGGTGCCGCCGGCTCCACGACCAACGGGACGTTCGGAGTGAAGTCGCCAAACCAGTTCACCATCTCCTGCACCATGCGCCACTGCACGTTGTAGGTACCGGGCGTAGTTGGAGCGGTGATTTCGAAGTCGAAGGTCGCCTCGTCGCCCGGGGCGATGCTGCCCGCGACATTGACGCGCTGCAGACCCCAGGTGGCATTGTCCTGTGGATTCTGCGAGCCAAGGCGAAAGGGATTTGGTCCGGATGCGGTCCAGGTTGTGCCGCCCAGGTTCTGCATGACGACCTGCATCGGAGCCGTTTGGCCCGGTCTGAGGATGGCCGTTGGCACCGTCTGTCGGTCGAAGAGCGCGTTCGAGGGAAGCGGTGGGACTTGCTCGAGCGAGCTAGGATCGGCGAAGAGATACGGAACGCGGAAGAAGCCTCGGACGCCCTCATTGATCGCGACGTTGCTGTCAATCGGCGTGGTATGGGTCGGATCTGAAAGGTTGAGAACGAGCCTTACCTGGTCAGCGAACTCGGGTTTAGTGTTGGGATCGTAAACACGCAACGTTAGTTGATTCGAGTCGTCGAGGTCATATCCGTAGGCAAGGACTTGATGATTCTTGCCCACATCGCCTGGGTTGGCAGAGTAAACGGTAACGAGGCCAAGCGGCGACAGCATGTTGCTATCGATGTCAGCCTTGATCGCCGGCCACTCGCCCATGATCGTGAGCCACGCGACACCTCGGCGGATGACGATCCATACGCCGGTGTCGTGGTCAGGCGTATTCATCCAGTCGAAATACTTCAGGACTCCGAAGGGGAGATTGAAACTGGCGAAGAGCCTGGAAACAAGGTAATTGAAGAGTGGTGACTGCGCCGGCGGGTTGGTCGTATCGGGAATCGGAGGCAGACCTGCCTGAAAAACGTCGCGAACGGTAAACACCATGCCGCCGCAGAGTCCGTTGCTGGCATCGCCGATCCCGACGTTCCCGAGTCCTGGCACATTGACCACGATGTCGGGCTCGGAGGGCCAGGAATTGATGAAGTGCAAGCCGTTGACGCTGGCTTTGAAACCAGCCACCGCGTTGCTCTGTGCCATGAGTTCTCCCCCTGTTTGGCTAAAGACAGTCGGTGACAGCGGATTTCCGCATACCCCCTGGTGGCCCCCCAGGGACAGCCCTCCTTATCCGGATGCGCTGCCGAGCTCGCCTGCGCGAGCGATTGACAGATCTATCCTACCTTGGCCTTGACAGCGGGGCGCCTCTCGGGCAGGCTGGTCGCGTGCGAGGGAAGAGGGGAGCGCTTCTCGCAGCTGTTGTGACCGGAGCGATGGCTTCATTGCTGCCCGTCGCGGGCCTCGCGGCCAGCGTCATCGAGTATCCGATCGCAGGGTCCTCTCTGGAGGGCGTCGCCAGCGGCCCCGATGGCAACCTCTGGCTGACCGACGCAGGACAGAATGCCATCGATCGATTCACGCTGGCGGGCCAGGTCACCGTATACAAGCTCCCCACCACGAACGCGCTCCCGGTCGATATCACCATGGGACCGGATAACAACCTGTGGTTCAACGAGGAGAACCAGATCGTCAACCACCTCGGCAGGATCACGAAGGACGGCACGATCACCGAGTTCCCGACGGATTCTGGTCAGGTGGTCGGGATTGCGACCGGGTCCGACGGCAACCTCTGGTTCAACGAACGCGATAACTTCGCCGTCGCGAAAATGACCACGGCCGGCTTCGTCACGCATTACCTGATCCCTGGTGGGATCAATGGCGGACCAAATCCAAGCGCGGACCCGATCGGGATCACAGCCGGGCCCGACGGGAATCTCTGGGTGACGGACGAAAGCGAAAACGTCATCTGGAAGGTCACGACCGCCGGCGTGTTCACGAAGTATCAGCTGCCCTTCAGCAATCCCCTGCCCGGCAACCCGAGCGGAAATCGCGGCGCCAATGCCATCACCACCGGCGCCGATGGCAATCTGTGGATCGGAGAGGCGAGCCAGAACTCGATTGGCCGAATGACGCGAAAAGGTGTTCTTACCGAGTTCCCTATTCCCATCGCGAACGCCGGGATGGCTGGGATCCAGGCTGGGCCGGATGGCAACGTCTGGTTTACAGAGATGAACGCGGACCAAGTGGCGATGATCACGCCGTCCGGAACAATTACCGAGATTCCAATCCCGACTGCGTCAAGCTTGCCGCGCCGTCCGGCATCGGGCCCGAATGGACGCGTCTGGTTCCCGGAAGGCGTCGGCAATCTGGCCGAGGTCGTCGACTTCCCTGCCCCGCCGAAAGTCGGCTGGTCGCAACGGCCCCGCGCCGGGAGCACGATGTCCCCGCCGAATCAACCCTGGTATGTCGCGCCGACGGCACCACCCGTCGGAAAGGGCCCCGGTGGCGGTGGTTCGATACCGCAAACGGCGACGCCGGCAACCTCGCACGCGCCAAGAGCCTGGACTAGCAACGCGGTTCTTGTGGCGCAGATCTTGCGCGCCATGGCGCAGCTCGCGACCTTTTAGTCTCCGTTCTTGTCAGCGTTAAAGCCATAAAATCGGAGGCAGCTCTTATCATTTTGCTTGGGCACGGGGAAGTCACCATTGAATCGGCTTTTGACTGGGGCGCTGGCCGGTTGCGTTTGCGCCGCGAGCATTGTCGCCGCGGTGTCGAGCCGGACGGCCAACGCGACCGCAGCCTCGACTGACCAGGCGACCACCTACCAGATCAACCCGGCACACGACGGCTGGCAACCGCAGGACACGATCGCGCCACCGCTCAAGCAGGTCTGGGCCGATGATTTCGGACAGCTCACCTCCTATCCGGTGGTGGCCGATGGGCGGGCCTTCGTCATCGTCGCCAACGACATCAATGCGAACCCGCCGTACGCCAACTACGGTGAGTCGCTCTATGCACTCGACCAATCGACGGGCCGATTGCTTTGGGGTCCGGTTGCGCTGGGCGGCACTTATACCTTTGGCGGCGCGACCTACGACGGCGGCCGTTTGTTCGCGGTCAACCTGGATGGGCTTGTTCGCGCATTCGATCCCGCGACTGGAGCACTGATCTGGCAGCAGGCGGCGCCGGGGAATGTGGACTCGGCGCCGGTCGCGGTCGGCGGCACCCTTTACCTGAGTATCGAGGGCTCTGACGCGCCAACCGGATCGCCGACCAACAGCGTCGGATGGGCGGCCCTTGCTGCGATGAATGAAAGTGATGGATCGCTGCTTTGGAACTACGACGTGGCCTGCGGCTGCAAGAGCTCGCCGGTTGTGGACAGTGGTCAGGTCTTTGCCAGTTACGACTGCGAGCAGTCCTGGGCGTTAAGCCTTTCCGGAAGCCTGATCTGGCATTACGTCACCGGCTGCTCCGGGGGCGGCGGACGCACGGCCACAGCCCATGACGGCACCTATTACGTACGGGATCCCTCGAACTCATTCCCTCCTGTGCGGCTCGACCAGAAGACGGGATCGACACTCGGGAAATTTGATTCATTCTTTGCGCCTGCCTTCAACGGATCGGTCGGGTACTTCACGCCACAGACGCCAACCGCGAACGGGCTACAGGCCGAACAATTGCCAACGCTGACGCCGCTCTGGAATTTTTCCGGCGACGGAGGCCTGGTCACGGCCCCGGTGGGCGCCAACGGCTATGTCTACATCGGTTCGGCGTCGGGCAACGTCTATGCGGTCAATGCGGCGAACGGCCAGCAGGCGTGGGTCGCCAATGCCGGCGCGCCGGTGGGTGGACCGACTGAATCAAACGAGACGGTTATGCCCGGACTCGCCATTGCCGCCGGAATGCTCTTCGTCCCAACGACAACCGGCATCGTCGCCTTTGCGCCCAGCGGCGGTCCGGCTCCGCCGAGCTCGCCGAGCAACGTCCAGGCAATCGGTGAGGTCAACCAGGCGAGGGTCAGCTGGACGCCGCCGTCGACGGACAACGGAAGCCCGCTCACGAGTTACCGCGTCGATGCGCGGCTGCCCGGTGCCGATGGGCCCGCCAAGACCTATTCGGTGCCGGCCAATCAAACGTCGTTCACCGCCACGGGCTTGCCGGCTGGAACGTGCTACCGCTTTATCGTCTACGCCGCCAACGCCGAAGGCCTTGGCCCACCCGCGCCCGCCTCAAACTGTGCCTACATTTCGCCGGGGCCGAGCTCGCCGCCAACCGCTGCCACGCCCTGGTACGTCCAGCCCGCCAAAGCCAATGGGGCCGCGCCACCACGAACCACGTGGTATCTCCCGCCGGGGCCCAACCCAACGGTTGGATCTGCAACTGCGACGCGATTTTCAGAATCTCAGGGCGCCACCACGGCTTCGAGCGGCGGCCGCGCACCGCTTCCCCTCGCAGGCGCATCGATGCGTTCCGCCCTTCAGGCCGTAGGAGCCGAACTCGTGCGCGCGATCGATGCGGGCCTTCGCTCGATGGTGCTTCGCTGAAGAGGACTGGCATGAAGCTTCCTCGGGCAACGTCGTTCGCTGTGGCAGCGATCATCGCGCTGGCGGTCGGCCCCTTGCCATCGCGAACGGCGGCCGCCGCGCTGAGCGACTCGGCGGTCAGCTGGCAAATCGACCCGGCACATATCGGCGTGCAGTCCGGTGAAACGCTGGCCCCGCCGCTGGTCGAGAAATGGTCCACGCCACTCGGGCCGCCGGTCTCCGATGCGTTGGTCGTCAACAACCTGGTCTATGTGACCTTCGGGGCGCAGGCCGGCACGCGCCTGATTGCGCTGAACCTGGCGGACGGCACGATCGCCTGGGGGCCGATCGATCTCGGTGGCGGCGGAGGTCGTGCTGAGCTCGGTTACGACAATGGCCGAGTCTTCGTCAACACCGGAGAAGACTTCGTGATCGCGTACGACGCCTTGACCGGCGCCCGCGACTGGCTCGGGAGTGGAGGGAATACGATCCCGGTCGCGGTCAATGGGATCGTTTACTCGAGTGGTCAGGCTGAGACTACTGGCGCCAACAGCTGGCACCCCGTCCAGCAACCGAACGAGCCGCCGATGCAGTATGTCGGACCGCCGGCGGTGACTGCGACTGGCGTGTACTTCGCCAATGCCTGCGGCCCGGTTTGGGACTTCGATCCGAGCGACGGCCACGAGATCTGGCGGACGGCGTCCGGTTGCCTGGCGCCCTACGGTCCCATTCCCAACGTCTACCAGGGGAGGGTCTATGTCGACAGCGAGGCGGCAAGCACTACTGGCAGCCTGACCGGGTTGGTGCTGGACGCCGCGACGGGCGCACAGCTCGGGACCTTCGGGGATGCGCCGGAGCGCGCCTTCGACGGGCAAAACGGGTTCTTCCTCGAGTCGCCCGGACCGCTCACCCTGCGCGCTCGGCCGCTGCTGGCGCTCAGCGGGCCGCCGCTCTGGTCATTCCAGGGCGATGGGCAACTCGATACGGCGCCGCTCGTCGTCAACGGCGTCGTCTACATCGGGTCGCACTCGGGAAATTTATACGCGATCGACGAGGTAACCGGGACACCGCGATGGATGGGCAACGTCGGACTTCCTTTTGAAGGCATAGATTACACGGCGAAGGCGACGCCATTTATCGGCCTCACCGCTGGCCAGGGGATGCTGCTGGCGCCCGCCTATGGTGCGCTGTTTGCATTCGGCATGAAGAGCACGACGGCGACAGGTGCGCACACGGCGGGGCCCCTCACCCCGACCCTCTCCCCGCAAGCGGGGAGAGGGAGAGCTGCCCAAGGGTCCCTCACCCCGCAGGCGGGGAGAGGTCAGCCTGCTGGCCGGTCGTGGAGCCGGGTGGCGCCGCGACACCGCGCGACCAGCCCCCGGGTATCAACGCCCATCGGCGTTCCCAGCGACACGATGACGTCATATCAGGTCGACGCTCAACACACTGGGGTGCAGAACGATCCGCTCGCCCCGCCACTGGTCGCGCGATGGTCGGTGAACCTCAACACAAATGGGATCTCATATCCGCTGATCGCCGACGGCAAAGTGTTCTTGACCGCCACCCCTGCTTGTCTTTCGCCGCCGTGTCCAGGTTCCTCGCTCTACGCGCTCGATCAGGTCGATGGGCATCTCGATTGGGGGACGATCGCGCTCGGCAGCACCTATAACTTCGCGGCTGCCACCTACGACGCCGGGCGCGTGTTCGTGCAGAATGACAACGGCCTCATCAGTGCCTTCGATTCGCTCACCGGGGTGATGCTCTGGTCGAAGTCATACGGTACGCCACCCGGCGCCGGCACCTATGAGTCGCCTCCGGTGGCGCGCGACGGATGGCTTTATGTCAAAGCGGCCGTCAACGGCAACGGCGCCTTCATCAAGGTGAGCGAAACCGACGGCAGCGATCCATGGTGGAACAGCGACGGGTTCACCTTTCACGGCGCGCCCGCAACCACCAGCGACATGGCGTTTACGGCTACTGACAACGGTGGGCCCACCGCCATTTCGCTTGCCGACAGCACAACTCGCTGGTCGCACGCCGGCGGCCGGCTGAACACCTTCTCCGTCTCCGCCGCCGCTGGATCCGTCTTCACCCACAAGGAGCAGGGAACGGGCTACGGGTACAGCTGGTCGGCGTCGGATGGTCATCTGATCGCTCCCTTCTCGACGGACGCCGTCGGCACGATCGATGCGACGGCCGGCCTCGGCTTTTTCCTCAGCAACGGCGTGGTCCAGGCGGAAGACCTGTCGAACAACTCGGTGCTGTGGGACTTTTGGGGCGATAACGGGATCGACGCCGCGCCGCTGGTGGCCAACGGCGTCGTCTACACGGCCTCGTCGACGGGCGCGGTATTTGCTATTGATGAGTTCGGTGGCGCGCAGCTCTGGATGGGCAGCGCGGGCGCTCCCGTCCCGGCGGGCAACGAGTCGCAGAACGTGCCCCTGACAGGGCTTGGAATCGGCCAGGGATTGCTGGTTGTTCCCACCGACAGCGTCGTGACCGCCTTCGAGCCAGCGCCCCCACCCCCGATCCTTCAACCGCGGGCATGGTGGCGCGTCCCCGTCCATCGGGTCCCCGTCCATCCGCCGAAGGGCGCATGGTACGACGTCCCTGTCCTGCCAACGCCGCAGGCCGCCGCGCCGGGAGGCGCGGCAGCGGCGGCCAGCACGCCGGCAGCGAGCTCGGCCGGCCCGCCCCTAACCGAGCACTTAGCGGTTCAGGTAATGACTGCGGGGGCGCAGGCCATTTTGGACCGGCTTCGCACAATGTTTCGCTCACGGTCGTAACCCCGAGGCGAGCATCGTCGTTCTATCGGCAAGGCGATGAAACGCGCCTTGTTCGCCGTTTCGACAGCTGCAGCCGCCACGGTTTTGTCGGCCGTGTCGGCGCTTGCCAGTACAGGACAGCTGAGCGTGAACCCATCGAACGTACGGGTCGGCCAGCTGATCGAGCTGCGTGGGAACGGTTGCAACAATCCTGGTCAGCCGGCCCTTTTCATGTTCGGGAATCAGGGCGACCAGACTGGAACAATTGGCGGCAATGACTTCTCTCTGCCGGTGGATGCGGCCGGCCATTTCTCCGGCACCTATCGCATTCCCGCGACTATTGACGGATATCAGGGGCGCGGAGGCGGAGCCGTCGTCGCGGGGCGCTACGCGATCTATTCGTTTCCGCCGCTTTGCATTGCCACGGTCTCCGTCGTAGCCACGGGTCCTTCGAGCATCGCTCCGACTGGAATTGGACTGGCTCCGCTCATCGGCCTGATCCTCATCGTTATTGGCTGGCTGCTTGTAATCTCACGACGGGACGCACTCGATAAGGCGAGCGACCGCTAGCTTGCACCGGCGCTAGCGCAACCGGCGCAGCGTATCCTCGCAACGGAGACAGGGTCACAATGATTCCCGCTCTTCGCTTGTTACTGGCGGTCGCGCCAGCGTCGGTGTTGCTGGCAGCAAGTTCGCCAATCGCGTGGCAACCCTGGATCAGGATTCCCGGCGTTTTTGATGTTGCGGGACCCCTGACCGGCGGTAGTCTCGTGGTCAACACCGGCCGTCTGTACCTGGTCATGCCGAGCGGCCCGTCGGTGCCCTACCCACAGCCAGCGAGCGGTTATGCCTCGCCGCCGGGCGTCGAAGCGTACCTCGATGTTTCCTCGGGCGCCCACGTCGCCGATGCGAACTGCGCCTTCAGGCGCGATGACATCTTTGTCATTCGGCCGAGTGCACCAGTTGGCGTTACTCGGGTCGATGCGAACGGCCACTCCAGCAACTTCGCCGATATCGGTGGGATCGATTCGCTCAACGGGATCATCTTCGATTCTGTCGGGGCGTTCGATCACCGGCTGCTGGTGACCGGGCCATTGAAAGGGCGAACCGTGGTCATCGCCCTCGACTGCAACGGTGGCAGCCAGCGCATTAGCGATTCGGCGCCCCCACTCGAGGGTGGGCTGGCGGTGGCGCCACGCACCTTCGGAGCGTTTGCGGGCGATTTAATCGGGTCGGACGAGGTCAACGGGTCGGTGTGGGCGATCAGCTCCACTGGCCAAGTGAGCCGAGTTATTCAGTCGACCATCCGGCACGGCGGAGACGTCGGTGTCGAAAGCGAGGGCTTCGTTCCGTCCGGGTTCTTCCCGGACGGCGTTGCCTATCTCGCTGATCGTTCAACGCCTGGTAACGCCCATCCCGGGAACGACTCGCTGCTTAGATTGAAGGCCAGCCAGCTAAACGCCGCTGGGGTCCAAGAGGGCGACCTGCTGATTGCCGCCGAAGGCGGCGGCGTCACGATCGATGTTCGGTGCGGGCTCGGCTGTTCGGAGACGACTGTTGTTCCAATCGAAACCAGTGCCCATATCGAGGGCCACCTATTACTGGTACCTGGCCAGCGCGTACCGCGGCTTGCGGCCACACTCGGCGATCGGGGCGCCTCCGTGAATTCCCTGCTTCTAATCCCGGTCGCCATCTTGCTGGCCGCTGTTGCCGTCTTCGGCGCCAAAGCGGTTAGGAAGTGGCTACCTTGGGTTCGCCGCTGATGCCCTAAGACGACTTACCATGGCGCGAGTGCCGGCCTCGGAAGCGTCGATCACGGTTCGCGCTCGCGATCGATCCGTGGCTCGATCCATTTCGGTGCTCCGCAGCGATCGCGCCGCGCTCTACGCGCACGTCCTCTCGCTGATAGTCGGCACGGCCATCTTGTTCTTCCTCAATCGACACCGGTGGTTCCTTTGGGACGAATGGGTGTTCTTCGGCGTGCTCCACCCCGAGTGGCTCGCCGGGAACTGGAAAGACTTCCTGTTTGCTCCCTACGTCAGCCACTGGGTGACAATCCCAAATCTCCTATTCGAAGCCGCGTATCGGATTGGCGGAACGCACCACTATTGGGTCTACCTGGTGGCGCCGATATCGGCACACCTTGGCGTGACCGCACTGGTCCGGGCAGCGATGCGACGGGCGGGAGTCCACGCATGGCTGGCGACCCTCATGGCCCTTCCGATGCTGTTGACCGGCGCCGGAGCCGGAAACCTGACCTTCGGCTGGCAATTTCAGTTCGTCGGAGCGGTCTTCTTCGGCCTCGCCCAGGCGTTGATCACTGATGTGGACGGACGGATCGGCCGCCGCGATATTGCCGGACTCGGGCTCGGCGTGCTCTGCCTCATGTGCTCCGCCGTGTCTCTCGCGATGATCCCGATTACGGCTGTCAACCTGGCGCTCCGTTCCCGGTGGCGAGCCGCGGCCTTCCAGGTGTTTCCGCTCGCCGCCCTTTACCTGATCTGGTTCGCCACGATCGGACATCGGGGCCTGCCCATCAATCCTCCGTACCAACTTGCGCTGATCCCTCTGTTCGTCTGGACTGGCATCGCGGCCACCTTCGATGGCCTCACCGGAATCGGCGGCGTGGCGGCTCTCATGCTGCTGGGTGGATTGCTGCTCGCGGTGCGCGACGGTATCCTGCCGCGGTTGCCCGGCTACACGCTGCCTTGGGCCATGTGCGTAGCTCCATTCCTTCTTTTCCTGCTCGCCGGATATGGGCGCATCGGCGCCGGCGTCGATTACGCGACCGGTTCTCGATACGTCTACATCGGCATCGCCTGCTTCCTACCACTGCTCGCCGTATTGATTTCTCGTCATCTAGACACGGCCCCGTTTCGTTGGATCTTCGTCGGATTGCTTGCCTGGTCGATGGTCACCAATCTGGCCAACCTCTATCTCGAGGTCCGCCTGCAAACGGGGCGTAGTAACGTGGTGCACGACACGGTGATCGCTCTTGCCAAAAATCCAAACCTCTTCTCGATGAATCCCACAGACTCAGTGGGCATGCCGGCCGCCGGCTGGACGATTGACCTTAACGTCGGCGTCGTCCAGCGGATGGTCCGGGCGGGCGACCTCCCCTAATCAGTCATCTATCCGCCGGAGAGCCCTTCCAAGACGACGAGGGCGAGCAAGAGGCTGCCGGATGATGGATGCCGTGATCTCGCCCCACGTCAATCCGGCCGGTTTGGCGTCGGAATAGCGGCCGGCGATGTAGTCATTCGCCGACCGCTGAACCAGGAAGAATACGACTGCCGCGGCTACAAAGCTGATCAGAATCACGACGAGGCCGATAACTCCAGTTAGGCGGTTCGAGATGTTCGTCAGCCAGTTTGCTAACACCAGTAAGGCAATCGACCAGCCGGCTGCGACTCCCGACCTGTTGATTCGGCGAGCCGCATCGTCGAGATCATCAAAGGTTCGATAAATCACAACCCACCCATAAATCGGCACCAGGATCCACCAGAAGGCGCGAGCACGGGGAAATCGTTCGCGCCGCGCGAACAGAAAGAGGTGCCACATCCACCACCAGTAATAGGCAAGGCTGGCGAAGAAACCGAGGAGAAGAACGCGGGTGGGACTGCGGAGGAAGTCAGCCGGTCCGCGAAGGCGTCTCGCCGGCTTCGGCGGTCCGCCGGTCCACTGGATCTGCTCGCCGGTCGAGCTGCTGCCCATCTGCGCCTCTTTATCCAAAGGCCTAGCAGCCTCTTACCTTAGCCCCTCACCCCGACCCTCTCCCCGCAAGCGGGGAGAGGGAGAAGGCCGACGCCTCACCCCCTCACCCTGACCCCTCTCCCCGCAAGCGGGGAGAGGGAAGTTTGTTGCTAGAGGGGAGAGGGAGAGTTTTCCTACTTGTCTCTTTCTTTAGTCTCCATCGCGGCCTGGGCGGCCGCTAGCCGTGCAACCGGCACCCGGTACGGCGAGCAGCTGACGTAGTTCAGCCCGAGCTGGTGGCAGAAGTGGATCGACGCCGGATCGCCGCCATGCTCGCCGCAGATGCCGACCTCCAGATCCGGGCGGGTCTTTCGACCTTCGGTGACCGCCATCGTCATCAGCCGGCCCACTCCCTTGGTGTCAAGTGACTCGAAGGGGTTCACCGGCAGGATCTTCTCCTCCACGTACTTGAGCAGGAACTTGCCCTCGGCATCGTCGCGGGAGAAACCGAACGTGGTCTGCGTCAGGTCGTTGGTGCCGAAGGAGAAGAACTCTGCGTACTCGGCGATCTGGCCGGCGACGAGGCACGCCCGGGGCAGCTCGATCATCGTCCCGAACTTGTATGGCACGCTGGTACCCTGCTTGTCGACGACCTCCTTGGCAACGGCTTCGAGCTTTTCCCGCGTACGGATGAGCTCGTTGACGTGGCCGACGAGCGGAATCATGATCTCCGGCTTCACATCGACGTTTTTCTTCTTCAGCGAGATCGCCGCCTCGAGGATGGCGCGCACCTGCATCTCGATGATCTCGGGGAACAGCAGGCCAAGCCGGATGCCCCGCAAGCCCAGCATCGGGTTCTGCTCGCGCATTCCCTCGATCGTCTTCAGCAGCTTCTCTTCGGCCTCGAGCTTTTTCTTCGGCGTCTTCTTCAGCCGCAGGGTCGTGACCTTGACCAGCTGCTCGTCGTAGTTCGGCAGGAACTCGTGGAGCGGCGGGTCGATTAGCCGGATGATGACGGGCAGTCCCTGCATCTCCTTGAGAATGCCGACGAAGTCCGAGCGCTGGAAGGGCAACAGCTTGGCCAGCCACCGGCGGCGCTCCTTCTCGTCTTCGGCCAGGATCATGTTCTGCACGATCGGCAGGCGTTCCTGCTCCATGAACATGTGCTCCGTGCGACAGAGCCCGATCCCCTGCGCCCCATAGTTGCGCGCCACTTTGGCGTCACGCGGATAGTCCGCGTTCGCCCAGACGCCTAGACGTCGACGGGCGTCCGCCCAGGTCAGCAATTGGTTCAGGTCCTTGTTGATCGCCGGCTCGATCATCGGCACGGATCCTAGGATCACGTCGCCGGTCGAGCCGTTGATGGTGATCAGGTCGCCTTCTTTGACCCTGGTGCCGTTCACCGCGAAGATCCGCTTGTCGAGATCGATCTTCAGGCTCTCGGCGCCGGCGACGCAGGGCTTCCCCATGCCACGGGCGACCACGGCGGCGTGACTCGTCTTGCCTCCGCGAGCGGTAAGGACGCCCTGGGCGGCGATCATGCCGTGCACATCGTCGGGATTGGTCTCGATCCGGACCAGGATGACGGCCTCGCCTTTCTTGCCGCGCTCTTCGGCCCGATCGGCATCGAAGATCGCCTTGCCGCTGGCGGCGCCGGGCGACGCATCGATGCCCTTGGCGATGACCTTCGGTTTGGCCTTGGGATCGATCCGCGGATGGAGCAACTGGTCGACATGCGTCGGCTCGACCCGCTGCACCGCCTCGTCTTCTGAGATCAAGCCTTCCTTGACCATGTCGACGGCGATTTTCACTGCGGCCTGCGCCGTGCGCTTGGCCGAGCGCGTTTGCAGCATCCAGAGCTTGCGCTTCTCGACGGTGAACTCGAGGTCCTGCACGTCGCGATAGTGCTTCTCAAGCCGCTCCGCGTTGGCCTCGAACTCCTTGTAGATGTCCGGCAGCCGTTTCCGCATCTCCGCGATCGGCAGCGGCGTGCGGATGCCTGCGACCACGTCCTCCCCCTGAGCGTTAGGAAGGTAATCGCCGTAGAGGACCTTCTCGCCGGTGTTTGGGTCGCGGGTGAACGCGACGCCGGTTCCCGAGTCGTCGCCCATGTTGCCGAACACCATGGTCTGCACGTTCACTGCCGTGCCCAGGTCATGCGGAATCTTGTTGAAGTTGCGGTAATCGATGGCGCGCTTGTTATTCCAGGAAGAAAAGACCGCCTCGATGGCGGCACGCAGCTGCTCGCTCGGCTCATCGGGGAACGGCTTGCCACTTTCTTTGAGAATGATCGCCTTGAATTCCGCGACCAGCTTCTCGAGCTGTTCCGGCTTGAGCTCGGGATCGGTCTTGACCTTCGCCTTTTCTTTGGCCTGGGTGAGCTTGTGCTCGAACTTTTCGGCGTCGATTCCCAGGACGATCTTGCCGAACATCTGGATGAAGCGCCGGTAGGCATCGAGCGCAAATCGGCGATCGTTCGTGAGCTTCGCAAGTCCCTCGAGGGTCTGAGGATTCAAACCCAAATTGAGAACCGTGTCCATCATGCCGGGCATCGAGAACTTCGCCCCCGACCGGACCGAAACCAGCAGGGGATTGCTGGCGTCGCCGAGTTTCTTGCCGGCTTTCTCCTCGACGTGGCGCAAGGCTTCCATCGCCTGCGCCCACATCCCATGAGGGAATTGCTTCCCCGCGGCGTAGTAGGCGTTGCACGCCTCAGTCGTAATGGTGAAGCCCGGCGGCACGGGGAGCCCGGCCCGGGTCATCTCCGCGACGCCCGCGCCCTTGCCACCGAGCAAGTCGCGCAAGTCTTTGTTGCCTTCCTCGAACAGGTAGACCCACTTTTTCTGTGTCGTTGGGACAGTTTCGGGAGGTGCTTGTGTAGTGACGGCCATCGGGATCCTCCTATACGAGCCGATCAGTGCTTGACGTGAGGATATCAAGCGTCCGAGCGTCACATTTTCACGAACGGACCGCGCTGGACTTCCTGTGATTTCGCGCATATGATTGCGGCACCAAAATTCAAAGGGGGGTACCCGAAGGAGGGCAGCGTAACCATGAGGGAGAAGGCCTGGTTTCTCGTGCCCAGGCGATCGACCCACGCCGCGACCGCACCGCTGAAGGCGCGCACGCTGATAGAGCGCATCGAGCGGTATCACGCCACGAAGCCGAGGTCGACCCGAGTTCGCACGTCCACCCATCATTGGTTCGAGCTCATCCGGAGGAAGAAGTCATGAGCGTCAAAAACGGATCCGCGGAGTCTGCGCTTCGCGCCGAGATCGCGAGCCTTCACGAAAAAGTCCTAGAGCTGACCACTCGCCTGCAGGCGGTGGAAGGCATCAGCGGCGGGGATGAGGAGGGCAAACCGACCAGCCGACGCGACCTGCTGAAAGTCGTCGGCGCGCTAGCTGCCGGAGCGGCGGGCGGGCTGGTCCTCCGTCCGTTACCTGTTGCCGCGACCGCCGGTAGCCCGGTCGTACTTGGCAACGATGCCGCAGCCGGCCATAACGACTCGAATGCCACCACGCACCTTGGTCCGACCGCCGCCTCAACGCCATCGCCGTTGGTGCAGGTCGAGGGACAGGGGTTGCCGACGACTCCGGCGAACCCTGCAGCTACAAGCCACCAAGGCACTGTCGACCAGAACATCAGCCTGCCGCTGTTGCTCGTGGTTGCCCCCTACGGCGTGTTTCCCAATAACGGCGCAACGCCACCGCTGCCGGTCTTTCCGGGCTCCGCGCCCCTGCAGTCGATCGGCGGCATCGTCAACATGATGGACACTACGACGACCCCGCCGACTCAGGTGCACGTCACCGAGGGCGTCGATGGCTTCGCTGCGCAGAACTCTTCTGATGCGAATGCCCGGTCGGCCGGTGTCGTCGGTGGCAGCGACTTCGGAGTTGGTGTCGTCGGGTTTGGCGTGACCGATCTTGCCGCTTTCGGTGACGGGTACATCGCCCAGGTTTCAATCACGGACAACACCGGGAAAGCAATCCCTGGTCCGCCGCCCGCGCCGGTCTACGACTTTGAGCAGGCGCGCGACAAGGACGGCGTCCTCTGGGTATCGACGACGACCGGGGCCTGGCGCCGCTTGAACAGCGTGATTCCGGTCACGCCCTTCCGCCTGTACGACAGCCGGAATGTTGGCGGCGCCCGTGGGCCGAACAGCATCACGACCGTCAGCGTCGCGGGTCAAGGGTCGGTCCCGGCGGACGCGATCGGTGTGTTCGGCAACCTTACCGCCTTGAGCCCGTCCGCCGACGGCTTTGCGACCATCTTCCCGCATGGAGCCGGGCTGCCATCCGTGAACACGCTGAACTACACCAGGGGTGTCAGCGCCGTCTCTAACCACTTCATGGTCCCGCTGGGGGGCGGCTTTGTCGACGTCTTCGTCAGCGGCAACGGCTCGACCAACCTGATCATCGACGTCCAGGGATACCTGCAGTAGCAGAACCCCTCACCCTGCCCTCCCCCCGCGAGCGGGGGGGGGGGGGGTTCCGCGCGCGGGGGGGGGGAGGGAAGTTGCCACGAGTGGGGGAATGGCCCCTCACCCCGACCCTCTCCCCACGAGCGGGGAGAGGGAGATGTAAGAGTGGGGAGAGGGAGATGACCGACAATATCGGCGAGTGGATGCGGTGAGCGTCGAGCCGGTCTGGGCGCGCCCAGCTCCGGCTAAGCCGGCGCCGGCGGCCCGCTCGCTGACCCAGCGGCTGGCGGTCCCGTTGATCGCCCTGCTCTTCTTCAGCGCCCTGGCGGTGTTGCTCTTCATCAACACCTGGGTGCGCCCGTTCAGCTACTCAATCGGCAGCGCGGGCGATCCGCCGCAATTCATGTGGTTCCTGGCCTGGTCGCCATTTGCGCTCAGCCACGCCCTCAACCCGTTCTTCAGCGGGTATGTCGATGCGCCCTCGGGCTTCAACCTGCTTTGGAACTGCACCCTGCCGCTGCTCTCCGCCGTCCTCGCGCCGATCACGGCCACGCTGGGTTCGGTTTTTTCCTTCAACGTGCTGGAGACCTTGGGCGTGGCGCTCTCGGCCTTCACGGGCTTTCTCTTCATCCGCCGGTACGTTCCGCAACCGCTGGCGGCTGGCGCGGGGGCGCTCGTCTATGGCTTTTCGCCCGGCATGATGGCCCAGACGCTGGGCCATCCGCACGTCTCCGTGCTCTTCTTGCCGCCGCTGATCCTCCTGACGGTTGACGAGATCGTCCGGCTCCAGCGCTTTCCGCCGTTGGTGCTGGGGGCCCTGCTCGGCGTGATGGGCGCGGCTCAGATGTTGATCGGCGAAGAGATGCTCGCGGTGACCGCGTTGATCGTCGCCATTGCGCTGGCGGTGGCCGCCGCCATGGCACCGTCGTTGATTCGCCCCAACCTGCGATACGCGGTAAGGGCGATCGTTGCCTCGGGAATCGCCTTCGTGGTTCTGGCCGGCGGGCCATTAGCCTTCCAGTTCTTCGGCCCGCAGCGCCTGCACGGCCTGGTCCACGGTCCCAACGAGTTCGTCAGTGACCTCTTCAGTTTCTTCGTGCCGACCCAGATGTCGCAGCTGGCCCCCAAGGCGGCGGTCCATTTCACTGAACACTTCACCGGCAATGTCTCGGAGTGGAACTCCTACATCGGCATCCCGATGGCGCTGTTACTGGCGTTCATCGCATGGCGCTTCTGGGATCGGTTCCTGGTTCGATTGACGACCTTCGTGGGCGTCGTGATCGCGATCCTCTCGCTAGGGGTCACGATCCACTACCACGGGCACGTCAGCACCATGCCGGTGTTCGTCCTGGCATTGGCCTTCCCACTGATCGCACGCCTCGTGCCGCGCGGCACCATGCCAGGGCTGACGCTGCTCTACGCGACCTTCCTCGCCTGGCTGGCGATGTACAAGGCGCCCATCTTCGACGACGTGCTCCCGGCGCGGCTGATGATGATCGGATATCTGTTCATCGGGCTGCTGCTGGCGGTCTTCCTCGAATGGGTCTTCACGCTCAGGGCTCGAGGCCGAGTGGTGGCCGGTCTGGCGGCCGCGGGCCTGGCGATGATTCCGATGATCCCGGTCATTCCCTACTGGTCGACGCCGGCGCCGATCCCCGCCTTCTTCACCAGCACCGCGCTCCAGCGAATCCCGCTCAACAGTGTCGCGCTCGTGCTGCCGTACTCCAATGCCGAGGAATCACGGCCGATGCTCTGGCAGGCCGCCAGCAACATGCGCTTCAAGATGCCCGAGGGTTACGTCTACATCACCACCGGCATCGAGCCGCCGCCGAGCACGACCCAGACGACGGCGGTCGCGATCGTGAACGGGCAGGCATCGACCGAGACGGTCGACGCCTCGCAGCAAGACGGGCTGCGCGCCGACCTCAAAGCCTGGAAGGTGCAAACCGTCATCATTGGACCGATGGCCTTCGAGCAGCAGGCGGTTGACATCTACACCGCGGTCCTCGGTCGCCCGCCCGAGCAGGTGGGTGGTGTCTACGTCTGGTACGGAGTCAATGGCGGCTAGCTCGCCCAACGGGCGCCTCGACTGCGTGGTGGTCGGCGGCTGCGGCCACGTCGGGCTGCCGCTCGCCCTCTCCTTTGCCGAGGTTGGCTGTCACGTGGGGATCCAGGACGTCGATGCCAGCAAGATCGACCAGGTCAAGCAGGGCGTGATGCCGTTCAAAGAGCGGGGTGCCGACGACCTGCTCGCCCGGATGTTGAAGACCGATCGCCTGGAGTTCAGCGACCAGCCAGAGATGGTCGGCCGCGCGGACGTCATCGTGATGGTCATCGGCACGCCGATCGACGAGTTCATGAACCCATCGATGCGGCTCTTCGAGCGGGTGGTCGACCAGCTCGCCCCGCACATCAAGGACGGGAGCCTGCTGGTGCTGCGCAGCACCGTCTATCCGGGGACGACGGAGTACGTGCACGAGCGGCTCAAGACGCTGGGCCGCGAGGTTGAGGTCGCATTCTGCCCGGAGCGGATCGCCGAGGGCTTTGCGCTGGAGGAGAATCGCACCCTGCCCCAGCTGATCGGCACCGACAGCGACGCCGCTTACCAGCGAGCCTCGACCTTCTTCGGCAGGCTGGACGTCGAGGTGATCCGCACCACGCCCAAAGAGGCCGAGCTGGCCAAGCTCTTCACCAATACCTGGCGCTACATGAAGTTTGCGATCGCCAACCAGTTCTTCCAGATCGCCCATCGCGCCGGACTCGACTACTCGCGCATCCTGCACGCCATCAAGCACGACTACCCGCGTGCGGCCGACCTGCCCGGGCCCGGCTTCGCCGCCGGCCCCTGCCTGCTGAAGGACACGATGCAGCTCGCGGCCTTCAGTCCGGATCACTTCCCGATGGGACACTCGGCGATGCTGATCAACGAAGGGCTGCCCTCCTACATCATCGACATGCTCGACCATCGCGAGCCGCTCGCCGGCCGCACCGTCGGAATCCTTGGGATGGCATTCAAGGGCGAGTCCGACGATCCGCGCAGCTCGCTCAGCTACAAGCTGAAAAAGCTGGCGGGCTTCAAGGGGGCGTCGGTGATCTGCACCGATCCCTATGTGTCTGACCCGGAGCTGAAGACGCTCGACGAAGTGATTGACCAGGCGGACCTGCTGATCATCGGTGCGCCGCACAAGGCCTACAAGCAGCTGCCGCTGAAAGGGCGACACGTCGTCGACATCTGGGGCATCCTCGGCAACGGCATTCGCCTGTGAATGTGCTCGTCACCGGGGCGGCCGGGTTCATCTCCGGCTACCTCGTCCCCGAGCTACTTCGCCAGGGGCACGACGTCATCGGGCTCGACAACTTCAGTAAGTACGGCCCGCTGCATCGCAGCTATGACCAGGATGCTCGATACCGACTGGTCGAAGGGGACGCCAAAGACGTCGAGCTGATGAGCGAGCTCGCCCTCGACTGCGACCAGGTGGTCGCGGGCGCCGCCATGATCGGCGGCATCAGCTATTTCCACGAGTTCGCTTACGACCTGCTGGCGGAAAACGAGCGCATCCTGGCGGCGACCTTCGATGCCGCGATCAACGCCTGCCGGCACGGCCGCCTCAAGCGGGTCACCGTTCTCTCGAGCAGCATGGTGTTCGAGAGTGCCACCGTCTTTCCCACGCCGGAGGGCGCGCAATTAAGCAGCCCGCCGCCGATCTCGACCTACGGCTTTCAGAAGCTGGCGTCGGAATATTTCGCGAAAGGCGCCTGGGAGCAGTATCACCTGCCGTACACCATCGTCCGGCCCTTCAACTGCGTCGGGATCGGCGAGCGTCGCGCGCTGCGCGACAGCGAGATCATGAGCGGCAACGTCAAGCTGGCGATGAGCCACGTCGTGCCCGACCTGGCGCAGAAGGTGCTGAAAGGCCAAGATCCGCTGCACATCCTGGGCGACGGCACGCAGGTGCGCCATTACACCTACGGCGGCGACCTGGCGAAGGGGATCCGCATGTGCATGGAATCGGAGGCGGCGATCAATGACGATTTCAATCTCTCGACTGCCCAGTCCACAACAGTCATGGACCTCGCGGAGGCGATCTGGCGGAAGGTGCACGGGCCGGATCGGCCGCTTCGCCTCGTCCACGATCCCGCCTTCGAGCACGATGTCCAGCGGCGGGTGCCCGATGTTTCGAAGGCGAAGCGCGTGCTCGGGTTCGAGGCGACCACGACCCTCGGCGAGATGCTCGACGAGGTGATCCCGTGGATCAAGCAGGAGATCGAGGCTGGAAGGATCTAAGCCCTCACCGCGAAACCCCTCACCCCGACCCTCTCCCCGCGAGCGGGGAGAGGGAGAAAATCAAGGCCCCTCACCCCGACCCTCTCCCCGCGAGCGGGGAGAGGGAGATGTTAAGCAAGTGGGGGAGGGGGAGATTCCGCTCCTCTCGATTGTGATCCCCGTTTACAACGAGGGGGAGAACATCGCCGGCGTGCTGACCAATCTGGAGGCGGCGCTGCCGGCCGATCCGGTTGAAGTGCTGATCGTCTACGACTTCGAAGAGGACAACACGATCCCGGTCGTCAAGCGGCTCCAATCACACTTTGGCAATGTTCGTCTCCAGCGAAACGACATCGGCCGTGGGGTTCTGAACGCGCTGCGCAAAGGTTTTCAGGTAGCGCGCGGCAAGTACGTGCTCGTCATGATGGCCGATGGCTCCGACGAGCCCGAAGCCATCCGGCCGATGCTCGAGCTCGCACGGTCTGGTGCCGACGTCGTCGCCGGCTCACGCTACATGCGCGGCGGCGGCCAGGAGGGCGGGCCGTGGTTGAAGCGGACGATGTCGCGCACCGCGGGATTGTCGCTGCATTGGGTCGCCGGACTTCCGGTGCACGACGCAACCAGCAACTATCGCCTGTACAGCCGCCGCCTGCTCGATGCGGTCACGATCGAATCCAGTGCCGGCTTCGAGCTCGCCATCGAGCTGACGGTCAAGGCACAGCGGCTCGGCCTCCGATTGGCGGAGGTGCCGACGACCTGGCACGATCGGACCGCGGGAACGAGCCGCTTTCGACTCTGGCACTGGCTGCCCCATTACCTGCACTGGTACTGGTTCGGATTCGGCACAAGATTGCGCGGCGTGCAATCACATCAGGTCGTGACTCGCTAGCGACCCGATTCGACACGATCGTCAGCTCATGGTTCCTAGGGTGGACTCGTGGGGGGACTCCACGACGGGGAGGCCGTCGGTCGCTGGAGCCGCCGCAGGTTTCTGCAGCGCGGCTTGATGGTCTCGGGCGGACTGGCTGCCGGTGGCATGGGCCGCTTGCTGTTTGAACCGTCGCTCATGCCCTGGAGCGGATTCCTGCATCCCGCCATGGCGAGCGCTGCCACGCCTCGCGTCTTCGACGTAAGCCTGCCGCCCTATGGAGCGAAAGGCGATGGGATCAGCGATGATCGGGCGGCAATCCAGGCGGCAATCGATGATGCCGCGGAGGCCGGTGGCGGGACGGTTTACTTGCCAGGCGGCCAGTACCTGCTGGCGGACGTGCAGGAACAAACGGGGATCCGGTATTTCTTACTGAACTATTACTCCGGAATCTCGCTCGTAGGGGCCGGCCGCGACCGAACGCTGCTGAAGGCCGCGCCCGGCATGCCGGACGGCACCCGCATCATCTCGGCCGCTTCAGCCGACGGCCAGCGGCGGGTGGTGGCCGCGCAGTTCAAGGACTTCACGATCGATGGTGCGGCGAGCGATCAGCCGGACGCGCGCCTGATGGTCGGCTTGAGCAATGTCTGGACCGAGCAGATCACCGTGGAGCGCGTGCGCATCCAGGCGATCGCGGGCACCGAGATAGAAGAAGGCGTGGGCTTTGACAGCTTCTTCTCCAGCAATCATCAGTACATCGACTGCGAGGCGATCCAGCTGGGTGAGAAGGCCGGTGCCAGCGGCTTCAGTGCCACGCAATCGACCGGCATCAGCTACCAGGGCTGCTCCGCCTCCGGATCCGTCCACTGGATGGGACTCACCGCTTATCAGAGCCAGTCCATCGAGTACCGCGATTGTCGCGGATTCCTTAACGCCCAGCGGGGCATGAATTGCGAGAACTCGCAGGGCATTCGCTACGTCGACTGCCGCGCCGGCGGCAAGGCGATCGGCAACCGCGGCGACGGTATCTACCTCTTCCAGTCGAGCAATGTCCAGGTCGTGGACTGCGCCGCCACCGATAACCAGAGTGGCATCGTCAACAACGGATCGAGCGCGATTCGTGTGGTCCGCGGTGACTACAGCGCGAACACGCTGGCCGGGATGAGCTTCGCGACCGCGGCCGATTGGGCCAACAGCCAGCTTCTGCAGGGTCCCGTGATCGAGGGCAACGGGCTGGCCCCGATTGCGGTCGCCGGTCTGCCAGCGACCTGATCAGTGGACCGGGACTAGGTACCAGCGGCCTGAGGGCGGCGTCGATGCGCCAGGCGCTTTCGGCGGCGTCGCCCACCAGGCCGTCGCGATCCGGTCGATGACCAGGTTGCCGACGTTCGGCGTGCCGAGACCGGTGAGCGCGTCCCAGCCGGGTCCGCAGGCGAAGGTCAGATTGCTGCCGCTCGTGATGTCGTGATACGGCGATGGCCCCACGCCCGCCGAGGCAAAGCCATAGAGGACGGGGTTGGCATAGCCCATCGACCGGGCCGAATGAAGCGCACGATACTGGTTGAACAATGCGGTGATGGCCGCCCATCCAGGTGCGCCACCGCTCGTTCCACCGATCGCTATCCAGCAGCTGTGGGTTGCATTCGTACAAGCCCCGCTATCCGTCACGAAGACGGAGTAACCGGTAAGCGGGTCTGCGTCTAAGGCGATGTCGGGAACCAGCCGAGCAGGGTTCGATGGGACGCCCGCGCCTTTCTGCCAGATGGGTTGCGCCCAGAACTGTGAGACGCCGCCGCCCGCACCCACGCCTCTTGACCCATTCCACCAGCCGGTCTCGCCCTGGTAGCTGCCGTCGGCGTTGACCGTGAGCGAGGTGCCACCGACTCCGGTCATGTAGGGATCGCTCGCCGGGTAGTCCACGTAGGGATTGGGTTGCGTGGGATTGGTGCAGTCGTACGACCCGGTATCGCCGGAGGCGGCGAAAAAGCTCATGCCCTGGGCGGCCGCCTGCGCGAAGATGTTGTCGAGCGTGGCCATGGTCGACTTGGCGTACAACTCGCATTGTCCCCAGCTGGTCGAGTTCGAGTTGGTGATGTCGCTGGTCACCATGTCGTTGTAGGCATCGATGGATCCCGGGTCGCTGTTGGGCGTCTCCCAGACCTGGATCACCGCGCCGGGCGCGAAGGCATGCATGACCTCGATGTCGAGCTCGACTTCGATCTCACTCGACCCGGGAACGCCGGTGACGCCATCGATGAGATGAACCAGCGGCGGCGTTGTCGCGAGCCGGTACTGCGCGTCGTAGGTGCTGATGTTTGCCTGTTGGAAGCCATCCATCTCGAACAAGCCAAGGGACTGCGTCTGACCGGCATAGCCGGAGGCTGCCAGTCCGGAGACGTTGTAGGCAAGCTTGAGATCGGCGGGCGTGTAGCCGCCGGCGACGCCGTGCCCGGGCGGGGTTGATGGCGTAAGGCCCCGTACCCGCGGAGCGAGAGGAGGGTTTGATGCCGCGCTAGCGGAGCCCCCCACCCTACCCTCCCCCCGCACGGCAGGGGGAGGGTTATGTGCTGGTGCAACGTTGACCTCGACCGGCGGGGCTGCGAGCGTGAGTGGGTCGATGGCGCCGGTCCGGTGGAAGGGGTAGTGGTCGTTGAGGCCTGCAATGCCCAAGACCATCGAGGCGATCGATGATGGCAGCGACGGTTGGGTGTCATTGCCGAAGAAGCGGCGATGCTCGACGCGATCGAACCAGTCGGCGATGGTGACATGGAAGGCGGAGTCAATCGCGCCGACGGTCCCCGTCGCATCGACGATGGTGTGGTTGGCGCTGATGCGCGTCACACGCAAGCCTCCGGCTTGCAGGTAACGACTGACGGCGGTGACCTGGGAATCGGTCGGACCAAAGCGCGCCGTGAACTGAGCCGGCGTGAGGTAATGGGCGTAATTCGGCGATGACGGGTCGCCGAGCTCCTCAATGATTTGCTGCAAGGCGTCCCGATTGCGCAGGTCGAGGGTCACCGCGACGCTCAGCAGGCGGTTGGGATCGGAAGGGCCGATCCTGGCCGCATTCGCCAAGCCGGGCGTGCGGTTGTCGTGGACCAGCGCCTGATACCAGGGCTGCGCCGCCTGGACTGGTAGTCCATTCCCGAGCGCAAGCGAAGCCAGGCCGACGGCGACGAGCGAGTGAATGAGCCTCGGCACGATGCCCTCCCGTGATGAAAACCGAGCGCCTAGCCTACCGTAACGGCGCGCAGGATCAAGACCCTGCCGCTGTCACATGGCCGCGACCCGGCGCGTCGAGGCTGTGGTCGACCCGTTGAGCCAGGCCACAAAGCCCGGTGCCTGGCGTTCGTTGCATTACAAGAAGCCTTGCGGCGCGCAAGGAGGAGGGGTGTATGGACACGCTGCGGATGGGGACCCATCGGCTTTCGAGGATCGTCGTGGCGACTACCGTCGCCGTCCTGTCGATGGGGGTGCTGGTCGGCCAGGCGCTGCCGGCGGCCGCCACCTCGGGGATCCAGGTCTTCGTCGGCTACGCCGACAGCCTCCGTGCCGATCCCCAGAACTTCCCCACGCCGTGGGCCGGCTCCCCCAACACCGTCTTCCGCGGCTGTGCTCCGGCCGGCAATTGCGTCTATGACGCCGGGGCCGTGCGCATCGTCAACAACTCGAGCAGCAGCGTCACCGTCGACGCCGTCGCGGTGAACGTCGACACCTGCACCTTCACCGGTTGGCAAGGCGCGACGCTGCCTGCCGGTGCCGACCTGATCGTGACGCAGCAGGCCGCCACCGAGGCGACGGGCTGCAACGGTCCGGCCGAAATGGACAGCTCGGATATGGGCCCCAGCGGCCGCGACTGGACCGGCCAGTGCACGCCGGACGGCATCCTGCCCACCGTCGACGTCACCATCAACGGCCAGACCACCCGCTACACCGATTCCGGCCAGGTGCTGAACACCGGCGGGATCGACACCGGCATCTGCCAGGGGAACGAGTCGATCCAGTGGACCGTGATCGGTCATGCACCCTGCAAGGGCTCGCTCCTGACCCTCGCACCGCAAGCCCAGACGCACGGCATCGGCACGACGGCCACCGTCGTCGGGAGCTTCACCAACAGCTGCGGTCAACCGCTGTCTGATGTTGCCGTCGAGTTCACGATCCTGTCTGGTCCGAACGCGGGTCGCACCGGGACCGCGACAACGGATGCGAACGGCAATGCGACATTCGCCTACTCGAGCGCACTCACGGGCACGGATACGCTCCAGGCCGCGGTCACCAACATCGCGGGGCGCATCAGCTCGAATTCCGTGACCGTCATCTGGCTTCCTTTCGCGCCGGGCGGCGGAGCGTTTGTCATCAGCGACCTGAAGGATGTCTCCAACGGCGCGGTCTACTGGTGGGGCGCCCAGTGGTGGAAGAAGGATCCGACCAGCACTGGGCTCGCGCCGGCCAGCTTCAAGGGGTTCGAGAAGAGCAACCTTGCGCCAATGTGCGGCCAGACCTGGACGACGCGTCCGGGTAACAGCCCGAAACCGCCGAAGACGGTGCCCGCTTACATGCTGGTGATCGTGACCAGCCACGTCACGAAGCAGGGCCCGGTCATCTCGGGGAATATCGTGCATATCGTTCTGGTGCGCACCAATGCGGGCTACGGCCCGAACCCCGGCCACATCGGCACCGGAACGATCGTTGGCTCCCTCTGCTAGGCGACGTCTCGGCCCGGTGACTGCACGGCGATGCCCAGGTCGCGGGCCGCGGATTCCAGGCGCTCATCGTACGTCACAAGCAGGCCGAGGTCAGACCCAATTGACAGGGCGGCAGCCAGGTGGATGGCGTCCAGAGAGCGAAGGTCGCGAGGTTCAAGCTCGCCAGCCCGGTCAAGCAGCGGCTCATTGAGGCTGATCAAGCGGACGGAACGGATCAGCCGGCGTGCGGCGCCAACACGGGACTCGTACCCGGCACGCCGAAGGGCACGAATGGCCTCGGTTCTGAGCAGGGATGCTGACGCTCGCTGAGGCCACGCCTCGATGAACCGCTGAAGAGCGGCGGATTCAGCTTCGCTGACGACGAGTTTGAGAAAAGCCGAGCTGTCGAGATATGCCGCTTTACCGTTCACTGGCGCGCAGCTCGGCCAGCGCCTGCGACGGGCGCTTACGCCCGGGCCCTGGTCTGGCCGGCAAGTGCAACTCCTTCATGAGCTCGAGAAGATTGCCCTCAGCCTCACTGGCCCGCCCTTCAAGGATCATCTGGTCGAGGACGCTTGGCCGGAGGGGGACGATCCGGGCTATAGGGTGGCCGTGCTCTGTAACTTCGATGACTTCACCCGCCGTCACCCGCCTCAAGACGGCGCTAGCCTGCTGTCGCAGCTCACGAATGCCTACTCGGTTATTCACAGTGTCTACATTGTAGCACAAATATCGGAAAAACCGTCGTGGCTCGCCGGCTAACCCTCCACCCGGGAGCGTAGGAGCCCCTCACCCCGACCGACCCTCTCCCCGCAAGCGGGGAGAGGGAGAAGCTCTGCTAGCAGGTCACGGCGTCAGGGACGGCGTCGGCGTTGGCAGTAGCGACGGCTTGGGCAACGACGGTCTCGGCGTTGCGGTCGGCAACGGAGACGGCAGGCTGATGATCGGCGTGGCCGTCGGGGTGGGCGACGGCGCGGGCGCCGGCGTTGCGGCGACACCCGAACCCGAATGATGTCGAGACCTGATCGAAGTGAGGGAGACCGTGGCGCTCGGCGGGTTGGCGGCGGTGGTCGCCGCCGACGCTGTCGGACTGGGACTTGGCGAGGGTATCGGGCGATTTGCGCGCCCGATAAACGGTGGCTCGGAGGTGATCGTTTGCAGCAGGTTGAAGGTGCTGCCGCCAGTTGCGGGCAAGCCCTGATTCACCCGCAGCAGCAGAAGGGCAAAGGTTGCCGTGCCCAGGGCCAGGCCGGCGACACCGAGCCTCTGCCAACCGTCGAATAGGATTTGTCCGGTCGCTCGCCGCGCATAGCGAAGCTGCATCGCGCGTCCCTCCCCTTCCGGCGATGTCGGAAGGTTCCCTTTTTACCGCCCGTTCGGGCAAATTGTCAAATCCGGCGGGTGGACCGCTTGTCACATCGGCAGTGCCGCGCTAGACTCCTCTCTCACAGGAGGGAAGGAGGGATTTCCAGACGCAGACGTGCGCCTGCGCCTGTTAGGGCGTCGGCTTCGATTCCGAACGGGCCGTTTCGCGCCCGTACATCGACTCCGGCGGAGCATAGCGCCCGCCTTCTGGTCCGGGTCAGGGCGGCGGTGAAACGAGCGACGCGCTTTCGAAGCGTCGCCGTGGCGCATGCACAGAAGTCAGTCGGGCATTCATAAGGGACTTGGGGGAGGGGCCACCAATGGCAATCGCTGAAGAATCGATGGAGACTCAGGACGAGAAGATCGCGCGGCTGACCGCGCAGGTTGAGGCGCTCACGGCCCGCCTCGAGGCACTTGAAGGTGGCACCGCGCCAGCCGCGGGTCACGAACCGAAGAGCCGGCGCGATCTGCTCAAGATCGCCGGCGCGGCAGCGGCCGGAGCCGCCGGTTCCATCCTGCTCAATGCGATGCCGGCCGCGGCGACCGACGGCAACAACATCAAGATCGGAACCTCCGTCGGCAATGACGGGCAGAGCACGACCACCATCTGGCCCAACACGGCGACGACGTCGCCGCTATTCGAGGCGACCGGCGAGAGCGTCCCTCAGACCACGACGGTCCCACCGACCATATCGAACATCGCCCCCACCAGCCAGACGATCCCGCTGATCGGCGCGATCGGCGCCGGCGGCAGTCTGCCTCGGATTGGCTCCCCGACGCCACAGCCCGACTACCCCGGCTTCGCGCCGATCCAGGGAGTCGGCGGCCTGACCACCCAAACCGTCTTGGTCAACGGCACGCAGCAAACCGCCCAGTACTCGGAAGGAGTCAACGGCTACGGCGCCGGCGCGACCGGGATCGGAGTGACCGGCGAGTCGGATGTGGGATACGGCGTGGCCGGTGGGAGCGGGGGCATCGACCTCGCCGCCATCGGGTCGGGCCGCGTCCTGCAGCTGTCGCTGATCGACTCGCTGCTGACCAACCCGCCGGCCGGCCCGCCAAATTACGCCGCGAATCAGTACGAACAGGTTCGCGACGGCAACGGCATCCTATGGCTGTCCAACCCGGCCGGAGCGTGGCGCCGGGTGAACTCCGTCATTCCGATGACGCCATTCCGGCTCTACGACAGCCGGAACGTTGGCGGTCCCCGCGGGGCGAACAGCATTACCGACATCTCGGTCGCCGGGGTCAATGGAATCCCCGCCGACGCGGTTGGCGTCTTCGGCAACCTGACCGTGCTCGGGCCGCCGACCGACGGCTTCCTGACGATGTTTCCCAAGGGCGGCGGGCTGAACCCGGTCAACAGCCTCAACTATTTCCGGGGCGTGTCTGCGCTCTCGAATCACGTCATGGTGGGGCTGGGCACGAATGGCTTCGCGAGCGTCTTCGTCAGCGGCAACGGCCCGGCCAACTTCCTCTTCGACGTCTTTGGCTACGTGATATAGGATGCATGCAGGATGAGGAAGCTGCTGGTCGTGCCCGTGACCATGGTGACGGTCGCCCTGGCGACGGCCTTCCTGGTGCCGGCCCTGGCAACGGGAGCGGTGAACACCATATCCCCTGGCGTTCGGGCGGGCGTAACCCTGTTCGCGCCGGGGCTACTGTCCGGCGCCGCGGGCCTGATCAAGGGCGGCAGCGACCGGAGCAATAGCATCCCAGCTCCGGCTTCAGGCGTGTTCGGGCCGGCCAAGGCCAATCTTCAGGGGGCCGGACCGTCCGATCTCGCGGGCACCAGCAATATTTCCGACCGTCCAACGCAGCGGGGCCATGGCGTCGCCACCGCCGGGCGGATGAACTGCGGCCGGTTCGGCAACGGCTTCCATGGCGGCAAACATGACTTCGTTTGCCCCAATCGACCGTTCCCGGCGCCGGTCTCCAACCCCACCTAGCTAAGCCGACCTGGGGCGCCATCGTCCCAGAGTTCGGTGATGACGATCCCGGCACAGACGATCAGCATGATCACGGCCGCCGCCGAGACCACCATGAAGCCGCCGAGTAGGATCACCCCCACACTTCGTACCTCCGTCTGATCGCCCGGGCTGTCGCCCGGACGGGTCCTATTCAGCCAGACGCGCCTCTGCGCGTCAAGGTCAACGCTGCCACCAGGGCACGGCGGGTGGCGACGGGCCGCTTGCCGGGATCGGACACCACCAGGCGGCGGGCCCCTTGAAGGTCGGCGTCGGGCTCTGCGCCGGCGGTGACCCCGGTGTTCCGTTGCTAACGAAGCTGTACACCTGGTTGGTGGCGGCGACGAAGATGGCGCCATCACCGGCTGCGGGCGTGGCGAAGTGGTCGGCGGATGCGAGGTTCTGGCTGAAGACGATCGCGCCGCTGCCGGGATCGAGCGCGTAAAAGATCCCGCCCCGGTCGATGATCCAGAGCAGGCCGCCGGCCACGATCGGCGGCGAGGCGAAGGTGTTCGGTCCCTTCCAGGCGGCGGTGAAGGTCATTCCGCAGGGAGTGGTCGCCAGCTTGATCGCGACCACACCATCGGAGCAGGGAATATAGATGTAAGGAGGCGCGTAGGCGAGCCCGCCGAAGGCCGCGTCAATGGTGGCGCTGCAGACCTGGGCCGAGTAAACCGCGCCGCCGATACCGCCAAGGTGGTGCTGGTCGAGCAGATAGCCGACGCCCGCCTTGCCGATCTGAAACACCCAGCTATTGCCGAGCGGAAGGGGACCGGTCGAGCCCAGATCCGTGTCACCCGCGTTCAGGTTGTGCCAGTCGCTGGGCGCAAAGTAGTCGAGCGGCGCCAGCGATGGCGACAGCTTGAAGACGGTCTCGCCGCCGTCATACGTGTTGGGACCGCTGTCGTTGGTGTTGCCGCTGGTCACATAGACGTTGCCTGCCGCATCGATCGAGGGGCCGGCCGGTTGCCAGAAGCCACCCGCAGTGTCGCTCGAGCTCTGAAAGAAGGTCACGCCACCGGTGCTGGTCGCTGGCGTCGCCAAGAGATAGCCGTGATACGCCCCGCAGTCGCCGGCGCGGCCGCCGAACGGGATGTAGAGGGTGCCGTTGTTCAGCGCCAGCGCGCCGCGCTGGTTTTCGATGGCGGGGTCGAAGCCGGCGATGCTCAAGCTGCGATGCCAGCTGATCGTCCCATCGCTCAACTTGATCGCGGCCAGCACGTACTGCAGCGGCTGGAGACTCGGTTGCACCAGCCCAACTGCATAGACGAGGCTCGCCGTCGGGTCGGCGACCGGCGTGCTCGTGATGCCGACCGGGTCCACATTGCCGCAGGGAAGGCTGGCGGCGGAGACGGCCGGGCCGAGATTGCGTTGCCAGATAACGCTGCCGTTGCTCGCGTTCAAGCCGTACACGGTGTTGTTCTCCGTCGCGATCACCACCGTCGTGCCAATGACGAGCGGCTCGGCGTACACGTCGCCGTCGACGGTCGTCGGTGATGTCCACCCCGCCTTGACGCCGTTGAAACTCGGCATCAGCGAATCGTTGCCGGACCTGGCCGCATCGTGGTGATACGTGGGCCAATCGTCGGCCGACGAGACCCTCGGCGCGCTCGAGCGCCCTGATGGGCGATTCGTCACACGGATTTCGACCGGACGAGACGTAATCTCAGTCCGGATCGAGGGAGCCGAGATCGACGAGGTCGATGCATAGGCCGGCGCCGAAGACAGCGCGCTCGCGACCAGTACGGTAATGACGGCGACGAGAGCCGCGTCGCCCGGCCTACGTCTCAATGCTCGGCGACGATATTAGATCAGCGGCGGTACCAGGGAACGGCCGGGTTGGACAAAGTCTGCCCGACGATCGGGACGCAGTGCCAGCCCAAGCAGCGCAGTGAGGCGTAATACGCCTGCACCCACTGGCCGTAGCCGGTCGAGGCGGAGCCGCTGTAGCTGGCGATGAGGGCATCGCAGCTGGTCCAGGTGTCCCAGGTCCAGGCCTCGATCCCTGATGTGTGTGCCATCGCCCAGGGGAAGTTCACCGCGGCGACCGATGAACCGCAGTCCGAGCCGTCCCACGATTCGCCGGCCTCGCCCCAGATCATGGGCACCGTCTGGGCGACCGGCAGCAGCTGAGCGTTGAAGCAGCTCACCGTCGAGCAGGTGTTCTTGCCGTAGATGTGCGCTTCGGCCACCAGCTTGTGCTGTGGATCCGCCGGCTCATACGCGAGCCACTGCGTGCAGTCGTTGGCGTAAGTCAGACAGGGAATCGCGATCACGCCGTTGTAACCGGCGTTGCGCATCGTGGTCACCGCCTGCTGCATCCCCGCGGTGTTGTAGGGCGCGTTGCTCGGTCCGTAGGTTGCCTCGCAGACGCCACCATTCAGGAAGCAGCTGGCGTCGACGATGGTTTCGCCCCAGGGCGCCAGGATGACGGCGGGATCATTCTTAAAGGCGGTCGCCATGCCGGCCCACATGCTGGGCGAATGGTCGGCATCGGGCGCGCCGGGCTGGTCGGTCGCGAGGTTGGTGCCGGGGGCCGCCCAGATCAGGCTGACCTCGGCATACATGCCGTACTGATGGAGCAAATTGACGTAATTGACGATGTCCTGCCGATAGGTGGCGGCGGAATAGCCGCCGTTCGGCGCGCCGTTGATGCCGAGCCAGCAGTCTTCGTTGAGCAGGACCCGCACGATGTTTACATGCCAGGAGGCGATCGCCTGGACGCTTGCGGCGTCCGAGGGCCCGTCGAACGGCCCGAAGTTCTGCACGCAGCCGTACTCGGTTCCCGATCGGTTGACCCCGTGCAGCGAGACCGTGGCGCCGCTTCCGCTCATCAGCTGATTGCCCGATACGGTCAAGGACAGCGGCGCCACAACCCGAGGCGCGAGCCGCGGCTGCGCAATCCGAGCGGCGAATCGCGGTGATGCGGCCAGCGCCACCGCGGGGATGGAGGCGGACGCGACTGCGATGACCGACAAGATGACGAGGCGGACGCGAAGCCGCATGTGAATACAACGGGCGGCAAGATCGCGACGGACGCGACGGCGCTAACGACTACCTGACCGTCGCGCAACGGTCCGATGCGCGGAGGGTCCTTCTCATGCAAACGCCGTATATCCCGCAGCGGGCGAAATGGCGAACTGAACTCTAGGGCTGCTCGAGCACGACGTCGCCGAGCGCGCGCCTGATGGCGCGCACGACCGCGGCCAAGAGTTGCGTTGAAACTGGCCGTCCGAGCGGACCGCGCCGCAGGAAGTCTCGGTCGATCGTGGTCAGTTCCTCGCAAAACAGCATGCTGGTGCGACGGACACCACCGGCGCCGGCGGGAAGCTCCACGCGTGTCGGACCGGGCCGGCCGCTTGAAAACAGGGGAACGACCATGAGATCGTCGCGAAGTGCGTTGCGAATGTCCTCGGAGATCACAAGCGCTGGCCGCGGCTGGTGCGGGTCATCAGCCTGCCCCGGCGTATACACCATCCAGAGTTCGCCCCGGCGCGGCCGGCGGACGGAGCGCCTAGCGGCCAGTTTTTCCGAGTCGCTTGCTCGCCGCGGCACGGCGGATAGCCCGCCAGCTACGACGTTCGCCATCCGGTGTTTCGTCGGCTGCCGAGAATTGTTCCCTCATCGCCTCGTTCTGGCGTCCAGCGACCCAGTTCTGGAGTGCCGACTCCATCACCTTGCTTCGATCGACATCAGGTTGCTTTTGAACGTAGGCATCGACGGCCGCAAGTAGCGCTGGATCCAGGCTGATGCTGACCTTCGAGCGCCGGCGCCCTGGCGTTGCCATGCTACTTATTGTACTACCAATCGTCCTACCAGCGGGGCAAGCCCTGGACGGGCAGGCAGCGCTTCCCAAAAGGGCAGCGAGGTGATCCCCATGGGTTGCGCCAGCGCGGCTTGCCACGTAAAGGCCGACGGCCGATGCTTGGGCCAACCGGACGAGTCGGGAGGTAAGGGCCTGCTCAAATCTGCGGCGTCTTCCAGCCGCCAACGAAACCTCGCACGCGCCGATCGTCAGAAGATCCGCACGCCAACGCCGGCGGCGACAAGATCCCACGAACGGCCGGCTGAGGCTGCGATTCTCGATCTCCAGAAGGCCGCCGGCAACGAGGCGGTCACGGCGATGATCCAACGGACAGCCGAGACACCGGCGGCGTTTGCCTGGATGGTGCAACGCCAAGCCGCGGCCAAGACCTCTAGCGGCATGACCCCGATCCTGCTCGAGAAGCTGGCCGGCGGCGGTAGCAAGACGCTCGATGCGGTGGCCTTGGTCCCGCCTTCAGTCGCGGCATCCCCGGGACCGGTCTCGATCCTGCTGCACATGCACGGCGTCTCCATCTACGAAGGCCACAAGTACGAGGACGACTTGCGAAAACCGATCGTTCCACAGGAATTCAACCTGCCCGAACAGCTGGAGTCGTTTGTCAGCGGTCCGGGCGGATCGCGAATGATCGCCGTACTCCCAATTGGGAAAACGGTGCGCGGTACCTACACCGAGGGCTCCGGGGAGAAGAAAAAGATCAAGCATTACTGGAACGTCGAGTTCGGTCACGGCTTCGATGCCAGCACCCTGGCCAGCGACGCGGTCAAGCACCTGATCGACGAGCAAGCGATGAAGGCCGGGTCGACCGCGGGCAGCATCGTCCTCTCTGCTCACAGCGGCGGCGGGCTGGAGGGGAAAGGCATCGCAGCGGGAAAAAATGTCCGCGCCATGATCGCCTTCGAGAGTGTCCACTCGGACATTGGAAGCTACAAGACCTTGCTTGCGGGCAAGCTCGACAACGACCTGGCGCAGCTCAAAGGCCTGGCGCCGGCCGACAACGCCGATCTCGCCACCAAAGAGAACGCCTTCAAAGCGCAGCAAGACTACATCCGTGAGCGGGCGTTCCACTTCATCGGCTTCGCCGGCAGCAATGCCGGCTACGTCGAGCATTACAAGCAGCTGCGTGATTCGGTGCTGGGATCGCACGGGTGGATGGAAAACCATCAGGCGGACTTTGCCAAGCTCGCAGGCGCCCACGCCGCCGACATCCGCCAGCTGCTCGAAGCCAACTACCAGTTCAACATCGATGAGTCTGTCAAGGGAAACCATTTCCACCTGATGGACCACGGCCACCTGGAGCAGTCGCTGCGAGCGATTGATGGATCGGCGGCGGTCACCCCAGGGGCACCTGCCGGGGCGGCCCCGGCGGTGAAAGGTCGGACGCCGGCTCCGCTACGGCCAAAGGCGGCGGCCGCACCCACCCCGGCCACCGCGGCGACCCGCGTCGCTGGGACCACCGTGCAAGTCACCATCTCGTTCGGGAGCAACGCGAAGCGGGAAGCGGTGGCCGAGAGCTCGCTGGAGATCATCAAGGACATCCTCCGTACGGCGGGATTGAAGAGCGCGACCATCACCAGCACCGCCCGGAATGCCGACGACCAGGCGCGCGCCATGTACAACAACCTCGTCAGCGCCGGAGTCAAAGCGCAACGCAAGCTGTACGGGCCGTATGGGCGAAAAGTGATCGATACGTACGAGACCCTCCGCGACGAGAAAAAGTCGCCCGACGAGATCCAAACGGGGATGCGCGACCGGATCCTCGAGCTGGGACCTTCCAAAGTGTCCCGACACTGCGGCGACTTCAGGGTCTTGAACGTGATCGATATCGGTCCCTACTCATTGGGCGGCAAGAAAGAGCGCGCCGCCTTTGCCGAGGCAGCGCAGGCGGCGGTGGGGAAGAGCATCAGCAATTTCATCCCCTGGCCAAAAGATCCGGGCGAGCACCTGGAGATCAAGCCCTCGTCGGGTGGAGCGGCCGCCGCCACAGCCTCAAGCGGGAGCGCGCCCACGATCGTCAAGCCGGCGGCGCCTGCCGCCCCCGTGACGACTGCCCCCAAAGGCGCCGCCCCAAAAGCGGCGACGACCAAAGCGACCGCCGCCCCGGTCTCGACGGCAGCCCCGGTCTCGACTGCAGCCGGGACGGCAAAGCCCAGCAAGAAGGGAGTTGCCGTCGACGTCGCCGGCCAGTACACCCTCACTGACGCCGAGCGCGCCAAGCTGCCGGAGCTGCGTGCAAACCAGAAGAAGCTGCGAGAGATCAACGCCGAGATCGACACGCTCAGCGGTCGGAAGCTGAGCGCCGAGCAGAAGGAACGGCTTGACGAGCTTAAGAAGCAACAGAAGGACCTCACGCCGAGCTACAGCGAGGTCGCGACGATGGCGAAGCAAGACATCGAGGCGGACATCCTGGCGATCAAGCCGGCCAAGTCGGTCAAGGACTGGTTTGACGAGATCGATACCAGCGCGACATTTCTCGGTCAGCCGATCGGCCCCAATAAGGGAAAGACCCCGGGGGTCCACCGGGAGATGCTCGAGCGATTGCAGGCGGCGGAGAAGCTGCTGGAAGCGGAGCCCAAAGAGGGGACACCGGGGCTCGGCGCCGACGGTGCCAAGAAGCTGGGACAGCGCATTTCACTCGGCGGGCTCCGGCCTCCCGAGATGGCGACCGGCGGCAGCTTACCCAGCATGCATTGCTATGGACTTGCCGTCGACATCAACTACTACGGCAATCCCTTCCTCGGATTCCACAAAGCCAAGCAAGGCAAGAAAACCGTCAGACCCGCCGTGGAACTGGTCAAGCACGCGAGCCAGCTGATCAATGGGGAAGCATTCGACGTCATGGCCGAGCCTGGTAAGCGGAACGCGATGGCGATGTACGACCAGTTGAACAAGGCGTCTGAGGCGGTCAAGACCTATCTGACCATCAAGGACGACGATCATCCAACCGAAAGCTTGAAAGCCCGCGTTGCCGTGAACGGCGGGGACCATGACCTCGACTGGTGGCGCAAGACCCTGGCGGAGGACAAGGAGGCGGCCAAGGGAGGCGACTTTATCGCCGGGAGCAAAATCCGCGACGCAGCGAAAAAAGGCATCATGGACCTTCCCAGGGTGCTGGTTCAGGCGCTCGACGCGGTGGGCCTTTCCTGGGGAGCGCGCTACAGCGGGGCGAAGGACATCATGCACTTTGACTACCGGCGCGGATCCATCAAGGGTCGGCCGATTATTTAGCGGCGTTCAGCTGAACGCGCTGGCGACGGAGGTTAGCGGGCTGCCTTCTCCGTGTGGACGCCGCAGAGATCCAGGATGCGGCGGGCCGTTTCTCCCCTAGGTCACGGTGAGGTCGTGTAGCGCAGTTGCTAGCTCCGCGCGATCCGCGTCGGTCTCCCAACCCCGCTCCCTGCATGCTCGCAACAGCTGATCGGCGCAACTTAAAAGACTCTCCTTGAAGGCGACCTGGTCGATCGGCCCTTCAGCCGCCACGACGCGGGAATCGGTGTTGTTCATCAGCGAGACTGCCCAACCTGAGTCGGACGCGGTCACGACATACTCGAACGGGCCGTCCATAAATCGGAAGAGTGCGTCGGATGCTCCTGCCATCAGAGTGCCCAGCGCCCGAAGCCACCATCCAAGGATGACGACGGGAAAGTCGGACCAATCGCGATCCGGGAAGTAAGTTTCGCCATAGGAGAGGGAGATTTTGCCGGTGATCGCTCCCCGCTTGGTGCGCTCGAGTGTTGCCGGATTGAGGCGCACCAGCAAGGGTAGCCGGCCTTTCTGATCAGGCAACCTCAGTCATCCTCGTCCATACCCAAGTTCGGACCAGCCAGGAAGGAGTTGCCCAGCGGGTAGGCAGTCTCGATTTCCTTGGTTGCCTTGTTGACCCACATCTCAATCGTGATCCCATCGACCGTTCCGTGCACTTTAACGCGGTCCTCGCCCTGCGACCCGACTCGCTCACCATAGCGGTAGGCTTCGCGAACGGCGCGCTCAACCTTGTCAGCCGACCAGTTCTTGGGAAATAGCGTCTTGATGGGGCTCACCCTGCCACCGCCTCGCATGTGGCCCGAGGAAATTTCCACCATATCGATCTCGATGCTGCGCCAGCTTGGCAGGTTGATGGCTTTCGTTACTGTTCGGCCAGCCTTGGCCGGGCTGGCGGCGGCTTCGATGTGGTACTTCGCCTCCCCGGACTCTTCGCTCTCCTCGACAAGCTTGAGCTCCGACAGCCCGAGCTCTGCCTTCATGGCCGGCAGCCTGCTCTTCACATCATTTGGCTGCATCTGCGGATTCTCGAGTAACTCCGTTGCTTGCGCCAAGCCTCGATCGCGATCAGCCGCGCGCTGTTCCGGAGTGCGCTCGTCGTCCTTTTTGTTGCCGAAGATGCCGCCGACTTTTCCCTTGACGTAGGCAACGCCGGCCTTGGCCTTCTCCTTGACGAAGGTGACGCCCTGCTGGACCTTCTTCTTCGCCCAGGCGGCGCCTTGCTTGAGCTTGTTGCCGATCCACTTGAACGGCTTGAGCACAACCCCAAGCACTTTGCTGATGATGTTGTGGATCGGCTCCTGGATGGCGTGGATGATCGAGCGGATCTTGTCGCTGATGCCACCGAGGCCCAGCAGGCTGGCGAGGAAACCGATCGCGACCGGGATCGCCTTGGCCAAAGCGTTCTCGACCTTGCCGGCCATCTCGCCGAGGTTGCCGCCGACCACGGCCGCGACCGAGTCGAGGATCGCGTTGATCAGCTCGCCGACCTGCTCGGCCCGCTCGATGAAGAACTTGACGATGTCGTAGATCGCCTTGCACGCCTTGATGAAGGCGGCGACCGGGTTCAGCAGGCCCAGCAGCCACATGATGCCGGCGATGATGACCTTTTCCTGGATGAACTCCTTGATCTTCTCCATGACCGTGTCTTTCAGCTCGGAGAGCTTCTCCTCGATCCACTTCCAGAGCCCGGCCGGTCCTTCCTTGATCAGGATCTGGAAGAACTCGAGCGATTTCTCCAGGTGGGCGACCATCTCCTCGCCGACGATGCCGACCGCGAGCCCTCGAATGTGGCTGTAGGTCAGTCCCAGGATCTGCATGATGATCGAGAGAATCCCCTTGAGGTCGAACTTCTCGGGCAAGGTCAGCCCCGCCTCGCCGAGCGCGCCGAAGAGCCAGCCGAGCAAGCCCTTCTCGAGATGCTCGCCGATATTCGCCATGAAGTTGTGCAGCCCGAGCTTCAGCCCATCGACCAGGTTGCCGAGGAACTTGATCGGGTGGGCGATGATGCTGCCGATCACGCTCACCGCCTTGGCCAGGACGTTCAACAGCATGTCCTTGAGCTTCTTGATGGTCTCGATCACGCCCTTGACGGCATCGATCGCCTTGTCGACCAGGCCCTTGTTGGCCTCTTTCATCTCCTTGATGCGCGAGTCGACGGCATCGCGTCCGGCTACATATTTCTGTGCCAGCGCATTGACGAGGTCGTCCTGCTTGGAGTCGACGGCCTGGCTCAGCTCGTCGAACTTGCCCTGGATATCCTGCTGCGCGTCCTGGCCCACCTTCTGCAGGTCCTTGGGCAGCGTCTGGACATACTGCTGGATCTCGAGCTGCCCCTGGCTGATGCGCTGCTTGGCGCGGATCAGCTCGCGGCCGATCAGGTCGGCGACGTTGCTGATGACCGCTTCCATCCTCTTCAGATAGAGCTCGCGGCCGCTGACGTAGAACTGGTTGACCTCGTCGGGCATGCCGAAGAGCTTGTCTTTCGCCCATTTGAGGCCGCCGGTCCATCCGCTGTAGCGATCGTCCTTGTAGGCATCCATGCGGACCTGGACGTAGCTCTCGAAGCCGGCGCGCGCCCCCTCCTCGCCGGCTTTGAACATGGCGTCGACCTGCGGGTCGATGCCGTTGAGGATGGTCGTGACGTCGTCTTTCGTCTTGCCGTAAATCGCCTGGATCTTGGTCGAGACCTCGGCGCGGCGGGCTTCGTCCTTGGTTTTGGCCTGCGCCTTGCCGCCGGCAACCGCGGCGAGCCCCTTCTCCTTGGTGCCGTGCATCGCGGCCAGTTCCTTATTGGCGGATCCCGTCGCCTCGCCTTTTGACTTGTCGAGGATCGCCTTCTCGTCCTTGCGAAACGCCTGCGGAGCCTCGGCCGAATGTTTCTCCGCCTCGCCCTTGGCCGCGAGCGCGTCCTGGAACTCAGGCTCGTTCGAATCCTTGAGTTGTTGTTCCGTGACGTCGGCTTCTTGCATGCTGGCATTGACGTCGGCCGGGCCTTTCGCCAGCGAAACCTCTTCCGCCGATTTCGGTTGCGGCATGGCCGCAGCGGCAGCGACCGGAGCCGGCGGACCGCCAGGATTTTCGGCCGGCATCGGCGTGACCGGCTTGGCCTGCACGCCGGAGGCATCGGGTGCGGCCTCGGTGGTGCCCTTGATGTCCTTGCTGGCGGCGTCCTTGTTCTGACCGACCATGCTGGAGACCGAGGCGCCGACCTGCGCCGCCTTGCCCGATTCCTTGAAGTCATCGGCCTCGGCCAGCGATTGCGGTGCCGCCGCGTCAATTGCCTTGCGAACGGCCGCCATGAAGGCTTGCTTGTCGAACCCACCCGGCTGCTGGGCCTCCATCTTGCCCATCTGCGCCGCGCTCGCGCCGGACGCAATCTCGTTCGCGGGACCTTGCGCCGCCGCCTGCGATTCAGCGACTTTCGCGTGCGCCGGAGGATGCGCCTTCGATTCCGCGGCGCGCGTATGAACCTGCGCCTTGACCGCCTGGAAGTTCGGATCGGTGGCAGGGGTTGGCGCCGCGGCACCGGCGGCCGCTTCGGGGCCAGCGGCCGCACCATCCGCGAGCGCTCCACCGGCGACAGCAGCACCAGCGGCTCCCGCTGCGGCAGTAGCAGCCCCCGCGGCGCCCTTTGGCGCCGGCGCACCCGCAGCCCCTGCGGCGTGTCCGCCGGTGGCAGCGCCAGCGCCCGCCGGCGCTCCGCCAGTGGCCGTACCGGCGGCTGCTTTCGCATCGGCCGTTTTTCCGGCTGCGGTGGCACCCGCGGTTGCGGCGGCGCCCGCAACACCTGCGCCGGCTATCGCTGCGCCTGCTACAGATGAGCCTGCTGCGGCTGCGCTACCTGCGGCCGCACCCGCTGCCGCTGCACTTCCGGATAAATCGCCGGCCACTTTTCCGTCGGCCGGCGCCGCTTCACCGGCGGTCTTGCCCTCTGCTGCGGCCGGAGCTGGTGCAACCAGCCCGCCAAACAGCGATCCAATCATGCCGACAACGGGAGACGCAGCGGCGGTTGCCGTCGGGATGGCGACACTGGCGATTTCACCGAACAGTCCCAGCCCCGAGCCCGCACCGACAAACGGTTGGGCACCGGCAGCGGCGCCCGCGCCGGCCGCCGCTTCTGGCGCCGGCGACGCCGGTTGACCCGGACCGCGAGGCATTTGATCGGAGGCGGGAATCGAGGCAGGTGGTGCTTCTGGTGGCTCGCGCTTCTTCTCGGTGGTCTCGATCAGTTCCGCGATCGCGGCGTTGCCCGCGAACTTCTGCAGGTAAAACAGCGTCTGCAGAACGGACGGATCGGATTCGCCCGATTTCGCGGTGCGCTGCCCTTGCTGGCGCGCGCGCTCAGGCGAAGTCGCCTCGCTGCGCTGCGACTGGCTCACCGGGCTCATCGGAAGGCGTGATCGAGCGTGGCCATGGTCATCGGGCCAATAGCGAAACTATCGAGGCGGCCCGCGCTCGCAGCAAGCCGGGCTAGGTCAGACTTTCGGGCAGAATCCGCTGCCCCTCAATCCTTCGGCACGTGGGCAAGGTGATAGGGCCGACCGCGGTGCACGGTCCAGGGCGTGTCGGCGCCGAAGTACGCCCCGCAGCGCGCACATTTGTGCGCTTCCTGCAGACAGGGCTCAGCAGGGTGGATCTCGGCCCACCAGCGGCGCGCCTCGCCCAGCGACGGGAAGGTTGGGATCGACCCATTGGCGGGATGGCGGACGAGCGCGTGTTCGGACCCGCGATAGATTCGCCACTTTCCCGACCTGAGCCGCTTGGCCTCGGCCATCTCGATATAGAAACGACCGGGAGAGGCAAGTCTTGACAACGATGGTGTTGCATAACTATGGTGTGGACGGGGCGGCTTAGAGCCAGGCGCTGGCTGACGGAGGGTGTGGATGAGCGTTCGAGCTGCGCGCATCGAGGAAGGTCGCGAGGACTGGCTCGCCGATCTTTACCAGGCGCATGCGGGGGCGGTTCAGGCCTATTGCCGGCGATTTCTCAATAGCCCGGACGATGCCGCCGACGCCACGCATGAGGTCTTCGTTCGCGCCATCGGCTCGCTGCAAGCGCCGGCACGAGGCCCGCAGGCTCGACGCTGGCTGATCACGGTCGCGCAGAACTATTGCCTCGACCTGATGCGGCGCCGGCGACGGATGCAGTCGGCGCTCACGGTGCTCGCCTCGGACGGCGAACCCCAGTACGACTCCGAGAGCGAGGTTACGAATCGCGGCCTCCTGCAGGCCGTGTTGAGCCGGCTAGGCTGCCGCGAGCGGCAGGCGCTGTGGCAGTCGGCGGTCGAGCATCGGTCGGTGGGCGAGATCGCCGCCTCGCTTGGGATCAGCTACATGGCGGCGGCACAGGTGCTGCATCGGGCGCGCAAACACGCCACCGCAATCGCAACCAAGCTGGCCGCCATCCTCGGCCTGGCGGGGGCCAATGCGTTCCGCCGGCGACCACGGGGACTCGCGCTGATCCAGACCCTGGCGGCGGTGGCCGTCGTTCCGGTCGTGATCGCCGTCGGGACACCGAGCTCATCGGGGAACGCGGCCGGCCTCTCGAAGACGCCAACAAAAGCTGCCGCAATCGCCCGACATGGGAGTGGGCAGCCCGCCGGTTCGAGCGCGCTGGTGATCGCCGGTGCCTCGATGCCCGATGCAAACGAGCGTCAGCTCCGCTTCATCCATCAGCAGGTCAGGACAACTGTCAACTCACTGCTGAGCACGGTGACGCAGAACGTGCAACGGGTGACCACTGCGGCCGGCGTTCAGCCACCCGCCATCGCCCTTCCCAGCCCACCTGCCCCGGTGGTGCCGACGGCGCTTCCCACGCCACCACCTCTGCCGCACCCGCCGGCG
>DAIPYJ010000014.1:43637-51707 GCA_036782775.1 Candidatus Dormiibacterota bacterium
AAGGCCCCTCACCCTGACCCTCTCCCCGCAGGCGGGGAGAGGGAATAAAGACCCCTCACCCTGACCCTCTCCCCGCAGGCGGGGAGAGGGAATAAAGGCCCCTCACCCTCGCCCTCTCCCCGCAGGCGGGGAGAGGGAAGATGAGATCAGAGCTCGACGAGGCCTTTGCGGACCGCGTAGAGCACGGCCTGCGAGCGGTCGTAGATGTGCAGCTTCTCGTACATGTTGCTGACGTGGTTGCGTACCGTCTTTTCGCTGATGTCGAGCCGGCGAGCGATCTGCTTGTTCGCCTGGCCGATCGCGATCAGCTTCAGGATCTCGACCTCGCGCGCCGTCAGGCCATCGTAGAAGTCTTTGGGAGTCGACGCACCGCTCAGCATGTCGACCACTCGATTTGCCACGGCGCTCGCCATGACTCGTTCCCCAGACATGACCGCCACAATGCTGGAAACGATCGACTCGACCTGCGCGTCTTTCAGAACGTAGCCACTGGCCCCAGCGCGAAGCGCCTGCAAGACGTAGCTGTCGGTTTCGAAGGTCGTGAGGATCAAGATCTTGATCTGCGGGTGCTCCGCAAGGATGCGTCGCGTAGCCTCGATGCCGTCGAGGTTTGGCATCTTGAGGTCCATCAGCACCACGTCGGGCTTCACCGCCACAACCTTCTTGAGCACATCGAGGCCATCGAACGCCTGACCGACCACCTGCACACGCGGATCGGTTTCGAGCAGGCGGACAAGACCGGCTCGGAACAGATTCTGGTCATCGGCGATCAAAATGCGGGCGGTTGCAACCTGGGTCGTCGTCATCTGGGTTCCTTCACCATCCTAGTTAGCGATCCGGACGAATTGACATGGGCGAAACGTCCCACGCCTGACGGGACAATCGAGACTGCGCACAGCCCTCGGCATTCAAATCGCCGCGACGGCAAGCGAGGGGATCGCGTCCGGCTCGAGCTGCGAGGGCACGATGTCGGACGGCTTGCTGCTCAGGTTCCTTCGGAGAAAGCGCGGCGCCTCGAGAATCACAAGCGTCCCTTCTCCCGGCCGGCTGCGAATCGAGAAGATGCCTCCAATCTGCGCCATCCGCTCGGCATTACCGAGCAGCCCCAACCCCTGGCCCTCGGGGGTAAGTTGCAGGGCGTTCGGCTCGAACCCGACACCGTTGTCGCGGATCGTGACGCGAATTCGGCCCTCTGCCTCGAGCAGGCGCACCTCGATGGTGTTGGCCAATCCGTGATCGAGGGCGTTCGTGATGGACTCGCGAATCGTCCAGGCCAGCTCCCTGGCGACGTGGACCGAGAGACGACGGCTGGTCCGTTGATCGATCCAACGGAGACTGGCGCCGGACGCGTTGATGAGCCGTTCGGCATATCGCTGAGCCTGCCCGAGCGGGTCCGCGACCAGCGAGCGCTGCCGAACCGAGTAGGCCAGCGCTCGCACCGAGCGCAGCGCGTTTTCCGCCTCCTGCTCGATGATGAGCAGGTCGTCACGAGTGGCCTGACCACGTTCCATTGCGACCCGGACCTCGACCAGCAAGGTGGTGATCGCCTGCCCCACGCCGTCGTGCAAGTCGCGCGAGAGGCGACTTCGCCGCCCACGGACCGCTGGGACATTTGCCACTGTCGGTGAGAACAAGCCCCCGGAATCGGACGGCGCGCGGTTCACTAAGCGTGCTGAATCAAGAGCGTGTAAGTCTCCCATCGTCGTGATTGCCTTCCTCTTCGAAATGAGTTCCGTCCCCTGGGGCGAGCGTCAGGGTACCACGGGTGAAATCCGTGTTTCAAGCTGCAAGCGCCTAAACTGCAGCCGAATTGCACGGTGCGTGTAGGGCACTTGTAAAGCGAACCGTTGCAGAATCTGGGCGGGCGACCCATTGTGCCCAGGACTAATGGAAAAAAATTTCGCAATACAAATTGCTGCTTGCAAACGTTTGGCGGCCAGGGCCAACGCGAGTCTCATGGATGGGCGACTGAGCCGCCGGGCCCGGCTAGGACCAGCCTGTCAAGTGCTAGTTGCCACTTCTGACGCTGGTTTACGGAGCGCCCACGGCGATAGGACGACTTGCCCATAACGGTCGAGCCTGCAGGCCGATAGAGTCGGGGGCATGCTGGTCGTTCCGCACCTGGCCACGCCCGCCGCACCATCGCACCACCTGCGGATGGTGCTGGTCGACCGCCGGCCGCTGTTCCTGGCTGCGCTGGCCGAGCTGATCAGAGTCACCTCTCCAGGAGCCTCGCTCGAGCTGACCACCGATTCTGAGCGGGCTCTACAGCTGGCACGCAGCAGCCCCGTGGACCTGCTCTTCTGTGAGGTCCGCGCCGTCCCAATCAGCGGTCCTGACATTGCGGCCCGCGTCACCGGCAGCGGACTCGCAACCCGCGTGGTGTTGATTGGAGACCAGGATGATCAGCATCTCCTCATCAGTTCCCTCGCGTGCGGCGCCATGGGGTTCTTCACCAAAGACGCAGCGCCCGAGGAATTCATGGCGGGCGCCCAGGCGGTGCTGGCGGGTCATCTCGTGCTGGCGCGGGAACTGCTCCCGCTAACGCTGAGACGAATCAGCGGCAAGGATCGAGGAGACTGGAGCGGTCAGCTAGCGCGCCTGTCTGACGCGGAGCGAAGCATTCTCCTGATGATCGGCCAGGCGCAGTCCACGCGCGCGATCGCGGCAGTCCGAGGAGTGAGCGAGAAAACGGTCCGCAACCACCTCGCCAGCATTTACCGGAAGCTGGCAGTGCGGAATCGGTCCGAGGCCATCGTCTGGTCGGCGCGCGCCGGACTGACTCGCGCTGCCGACGGCGCATGAATCGTGATGACGCTCGCGCGGTTCAGAGTCCCCGGGACCTGACGGACTGTGCCTGGGACAGCGAGTCCGAGCGCCTGGGGCTTCCGCCTTCCTGCTTCGACAACGCCCATTCCCATCGCGCCGCGCCGTCACTAGGCTAGCGGCGAGCATGATCCGTTCCATTGGCGTGGCGACCGGCTTTGCCGACGCCGTTGTTCTCGCCGCCGGTGGCAGCACCCGGATGAACGGCTTTGACAAAGTGCAATCGGAAATTCTCGGCCGACCGCTGGTGGCATGGACGCTGGCGGCCGTTGCGGAGGCCGCCGCGGTGCGCAAGATCTTCCTCGTCGTTCGGCCCGGTCAGGAAGCGGCGACGGAGCGGGAACCATGGGTACGGGAGGCCGGCGCGGTGGTCGTGACCGGAGGCGAGCGGCGCCAGGAGTCCGTCGCATCCGGCGTCGACGCCTGCGATGCCGAAATCGTCATCATTCACGATGGGGCAAGACCCCTTGCCACCTCGGCCTTAGTCGACGCCGTGGCGAACGCCGCTCGCGAGTCAGGCGTAGCCGTCCCGCTGGTGCCGCTATCCGAGAGCCTGCGCCGCCTTCGCAAGACGAGCATCGTCGATTGGATCGACCGGTACGGCCTCAATCTCGCGCAGACCCCCCAGGCCATCCGCCGGCAGCTCCTGCTGGATGCCTATGCTGCCCATGATCCCTGGGGCAGCGAGCCGATCATCGATGAAACGCTCCTGGTCCAGATGGCGGGTACGACCGTCACCCCTGTCCCTGGCGAGCGAGCGAACATCAAGGTCACGGTTCCGGCGGACATCGAGATCGTCACCTCGATCTTGAAGCACCGTGCTACCTCGGGTAGCTACGTGGAGTCTCCGCCGAGCACCGCGGACCTCGCCACCGGATGATGCCGCCGCCGGTCCAACTGACCGGCAGCAGGGGGACCGATGCGTGGACCGCCAAGACCGCTGGGTACTTCGGCGACAACTCGAAATACTGGAACCGTGTGTACGCGAGCGACAGCGTCAAGGGCCAGGTCTACCGCAATCGGATGGCCGCCGTGCTGCGCTGGGCGGACAGTGTCGCGGGACCGAACGCGGTCGCCGCAGACGTCGGGACCGGCGCCGGCCATCTGGCGGTGGCCCTCGCCCAGCGTGGGATCGCGGTGGTCGCGATCGATGCCAGCGATGCCATGCTCGCCCAGGTCACACAGAATGCCTTGCGAGCGGGGGTCGCCGATCTCGTCGTCCCAATCGCCGCCGACGCGCAACGGCTGGATGTGACGTCGGAGACATGCGATCTCGTGGTCGCGGTCGGGCTTCTCCCCTGGGTCAGCAACCCGAGCCGCGCCCTGGGCGAGATCGCGCGAATTACCAAACCGGGCGGCTATGTGATTCTGACGATGGACAATTCGCGGAGCCTCGCACGGCGACTGGACCCCGGCTGGTACGCCGCGGCGCGAGGCGTTCTTGTGAGGACTCGACGAATGATCTGGCCGCATGCACCCGAGGCGCCGGCAGGCCAGTGGCCCAGCTGGACGACCTTGCGCGACTTCGAGAGGCTCCTGCGCTCGGCGGGCCTTTCTCCTTTCAAGTTCCGTGGCGTCGGCTTTGGACCATTCACCTTCATGGGGCGAAATCTGCTGCCAACCAGAGTCGGACTCGAGCTCGATCGGTTGCTCCAATGGCTTGCGGATCACAACGCCCCCTTGCTTCGCGGAACAGCGGTCTACCACCTCGCCCTCGCGGTGAAGCCATCGGAGCAGGCGGCGGCGGCCGGCTAGACGAAGGGATCCGGGGGGCGTCGTGAAGGTTGCCGTTGTCGGGGTCGGCCGCATGGGTCAGCTTCACGGGAGGCTGCTCGCGAAGGCGAACGGCGTCAGCCGGTTGATCGTCGCGGACAGCGACGTCGATCGGGCGAAGGCGCTTGCCCAAGAGCTGGGAGCCGTGGCGTGCGCTCCGATGGACGCTCTCGAATCCGCCGACGCCGCCGTGATCGCGACGCCCCCGGAGACCCATACGGTCCTGGTCAGGGCGGCCGTCGATCGGGGCTGTCCGGTGCTCTGTGAGAAGCCCCTGGCCGAAAGCCTGGCTGCCGCTGTTGAGCTCGCTGATTACGTCGATAGGTCAGCGGTCGCGGTCAGGCTCGGATTTCAGCGCCGCTTCGACGACGGGTATCGAGCCATCCGCGCCGCCCGGGTCGAAGGGCGGCTCGGCCGGCTTCATCTCATGCGGCTGGAGACGACCGAACCAGGCCGTGCACCGTCCCCCAAGACAAACCTCTTTCGCAACACCGCCATCCACGACTTCGACCTGGTGCGCTGGTTGTCGGGGCAGGAAGTCCTGTCTGTTTACGTCGATGGCGGAGACCGGGAGCGGCCCGTCTTCGATCCTGCGCTGGATCCGGACACGATCAGTGCGTCCTTGCGGCTATCGGGCGGAGCACTGGCGGCCGTCACCGTCACCCGGTTATCGCCCAACGGCTACGACGCCCGCGCCGAGCTCGTGGGAAGTCGGGATCACATCGGGTCGGGTTGGAGCGAGAGCTCCTGGCAAACGCGCTTCGCGGACGCCTATCGGTGCGAGCTGGCGGCGTTCCTCGAGATGTTGCGGCTGGGGAGCGACGGTGCCGGCGCGACCGTCCGAGATGGTGTCGAAGCGCAACGGATCGCCGAGGCAGCCCGACGTTCCCTAAACCAGGGATCGCCGGTCAGGCTCGACCGGTCCTAGCTGCTCTTACGCCCGGCGGTCCGCGGCCAGTTGATCGCCACCTGTACGGCGACGGAGGTCGTCACCAGGACCGGTGTCACGACGAGGGCGAGAAGAAGCAGCGGCGGCCAGACGAGCCCGGCCGACGCAACCGCCAGGAATAAGCCGTAATCGGTCAGATGGCGAGCGAGGAGCGGGATGCGAAGTCGCGCCTGCGTCGCCGGCTGCAGGGCGGGCTTGGTTCCGAGCAGGGCATTTCGTTGGGCGGAGGCGAAGAGCCCGATGAGACTCCCAGCGAGAACGAGCGTCGCAAAGAAGGAGGCCTCCACGGCGCCAAACGCGAAGGCGCGCGCCGCGAAGACGACCAACGCAGCAACCACGGCCGAGTGGTTGACGAAATCGATGATCTGGTCGAGCCAGGCACCGAACGGTGATGCGGCGCCGCGCGCGCGCGCCAGCAGGCCGTCCGTGTTGTCGAGCGTGAGCGCGAGCTGCCAGACAAGGAACACGGTCACGGCCAGGGGGACGGGAACGGGCAGCGGACTAGCAAGCACGAGAGCCGCGCCGAGCAGCTGCACGATCGCCCCCGCGATCGTCACCGTATTTGGCGAAACCCGGGTATCGAGCAGTGTCAGCGCGATGATGGCGCCAAGCGGACGATTCACGTGACGGCTCCAGAACATCGCCTGCGATCGTTCCGACGCCAGCCGCAAGCGGTGCGCCTCGCGCAGAAAACCGTTGAGAGCCGCCCACGAGGCGTGCATCGCGCGCGTCGGACTGGGCCGGCGGCTCGTGGTGCCGAGCCGCGATTGCGACTTCAACAAGAGCGGTGTTTCACCTCAATGCCTCTGGACGGCTCAGAACAGTAGTCGATTCCGGCGCGGGGATCAAGGAGCGGCATCGGTGATTGCCCTGGGACCGCAGGGACCCATGACCGGGACAGTCGGCCCTTTGTCCTAGTGCTCCAACGGTCCGGTTTCGACAACGCCCATTCCTATTCGGAGTCGCCGCCCCTAGGCTGACTTGCGCGGGAGGAATAGGAACGGCACCAGTCACGACCGTTGGCGAGAGAGCGCCGGCTCTTACGCCTGAGCTTGCTATTCACGGTGAACGGCCTGCGCCTGAGGCGGCCGCGGCAGCCGCCTGGCTGGCAACCTACCGCGTGAGCGTCATCATTCCCGCGCTCAACGAGGCGGAGAATCTTGCTCACGTTCTGCCCCGCATCCCGAAATGGGTGCACGAAGTGTTGCTCGTCGACGGCGACTCGAGCGACGGCACGGTCGCGGTGGCTCGCGAGCTCTGGCCCTCAATCCGCGTGGTGAACCAGCACGGTCGGGGCAAGGGCGCCGCATTGCGCAGCGGCTTCGCCGCGGCGAGCGGCGACATGATCATCATGCTCGACGCCGACGGATCGACCGATCCATCCGAGATTCCGGCGTTCGTCGGCGCGCTGCTCGGCGGCGCCGACTTCGCCAAAGGCAGCCGTTTTGTCCAGGGCGGAGGCACCGCCGATATGTCGATCCTTCGCCGTGGCGGGAACCTGGTGTTCACCGTTCTCGCCCGCGTGCTCTTCGGCAACCAATTCAGCGACCTCTGCTATGGCTACAACGCCTTTTGGACTCACGTTCTCCCGAGGCTCGGGCTGGACGGGGACGGCTTCGAGATCGAAACCATGATCAACCTGCGGGCGGTGCGGGCCGGACTCCAAATCCGCGAGGTCGCGAGCTTCGAGAAAGCACGGGTCTATGGCGTCAGCCGTCTTCGAACGATTCCCGATGGCTGGCGGGTCTTAAAGACCATCTGGCGAGAATGGCGCGGACCCGTCTTGCAAGGGGAACTGGCTCCTCAATGAGCCTGGGTCGGGAGCCACGCATCTGCGTGGTTGGTGCGGGCACGCATTTCCTCAGCGGAATCAGCTACTACACGATGCGGCTCGTCAATGCGCTGGCAGCACGGCATCGCGTGTCGGCCATCCTGATGCGGCAGCTGCTCCCCACGCGCTTCTATCCGGGCCGGTCTCGGGTGGGCGCTCCGTTGGGTCTGTTTGAGTACGGCGGCGATACCGCCAGCGTGGATTGGTTCTGGTTTCCCAGCATCGTGCGCGCGATCGCCTTGCTCATTCGGGAGCGGCCTAACGTCGTGGTGTTCCAGTGGTGGAGCGCCACCGTGCTCCACACCTATCTCGCCCTCGCCCTGGTGACGCGGCTGCTGCGGGGGCGGGTCGTCATCGAGTTCCATGAGGTCCTCGATGCGGGGGAGGCCGGGATCCCGCTGGTGCGCGGATACGTCCGCCTGGTCGCGCCGCTTCTCTGGCGTCTTGCCTCAGGCTTTGTCGTTCACTCGGAATTCGATCGGGCCCGGATCCGGTCCGAGTACCGGACCGACCGCAGGCCGGTGCTGCTCGTTCCACATGGACCGTACGACCAGTACCGCACGGTCACCCGACCGAAGCCGGCGGCCGATGAGGACTCGACCTTCAATTTCCTGTTCTTCGGCGTCATCCGTCCCTTCAAGGGCGTCGAAGACCTGATGGCCGCCAACCTGGTCAGCTACGTGGGCCCGAT
>DAIPYJ010000014.1:51717-62241 GCA_036782775.1 Candidatus Dormiibacterota bacterium
CCCTGCCGCAAACGGATATCGAGCGCTACCGGTTGACGATCGTCGGCGAGACCTGGGAGGGCTGGACCAAACCGGCCGAGCTGATCGCGACCTCCCGCTACCGCGAGCGGATCACGTTCATCAACCGATACGTGCACGACGACGAGGTGCGCGAGATCTTCGCGCAGGCCGACGCGGTGGTGCTTCCCTACCACCATTCCTCCGCGAGCGGACCGCTGCAGATCGCGATGAGCTGCGGCTTGCCAGTCGTGGTCACCGACGTCGGAGGACTGCCGGAGGCGGTGAGCGGATACAGCGGGGCGATCCTGGTGCCGCCTCACGACCCTGCGGCGCTTCGACAGGCGCTGCTCAGGGTCGCGGATCTGAAAGGGCATCACTTCACCGATCACCACACCTGGGCATTTGCCGTCGATCGCTACGACCACCTCTTCACGGCCTTCCTCGGCAAGCGAAAGGCCGCGCAGGGTGCGGTCGCGTGATCAGCGTGGAAGCCGTACCGCGGGTTACCCCTTCGCGCGAGAGCCGCCCGCTCCGCGTCCTGATGGTCAGCACCCGGGCCTTCCCCTACACCGGCGGCGTGGAAACCCATATCCATGAGGTCGCTCCCCGGCTGGTGCGGATGGGCGCATCGATCACGCTCGCCACCACCGACCCCGGGCATCGTTATTCCCGCAAGGAGTGGGTCGACGGCGTTCAAGTCCGCCGTTTGGCCGCATGGCCGGGGAAGGCGGATTTTTCCCTGGCGCCTGGAATCTATCGCACCATCGTCACCGGGCAGTGGGACGCCGTGCACTGTCAGGGGTATCACACCCTGGTGCCGCCGGTGGCAATGCTGGCCGCCTGGCGCGCCCGGATCCCCTACCTGGTCACGCTGCACAGCGGCGGACATTCGTCGAGGGTCCGCGGCGCAGTGCGCCGCATCCAATGGCAGGCGCTACGGCCACTGCTCGCCCACGCCGCGCGGCTGATCGCCGTCTCGCGCTTCGAAGCGGCTTTCTTCGCCCAGCGGCTCGGGTTTCAGCCTGACCGGTTCGCCGTCATCCCCAATGGTTCGGACCTTCCAAGGGCCGGCGTCGCGCCACGGCCGTCTCGCCGGGCGCCGCTGATTCTGTCGGTCGGCCGGCTCGAACGATACAAGGGACACCATCGCGTGGTGGAGGCCATGCCGGAGGTGCTCCGGCAGGTTCCGAGCGCGCGGCTTCGAATCGTGGGAGCGGGCCCCTACGAGCCGGCGTTGCGCCGCCGCATCGAGCAGCTCGGCCTGGTGGATCGCGTCGAGATCGCGGAAGTTCGGGCAAGTGACCGGCAAGGCATGGCCGATCTGCTCTCGAGCGCCGCCGCGCTGGTGCTCTTGAGTGACTACGAGTCGCAGTCGATCACGGTGATGGAGGCGCTTTCGGTTGGCTGCCCGGTGGTGGCCAGCGCCACCTCAGCGCTGTCCGAGTTCGCCGATAAGGGGTGGATTCACGCCGTTGCGGAGCCGTTCACCAGCGCGAATGTCGCGGCGGCCATCCTCCTTCAGCTCCGCCGACCGCGATCGCTGGCGTCGGTCGACCTCCCGAGTTGGGACGACTGCGCCGGCGCCCTGATGGCGCTGTATCGGGAGGTTGCGTGAGCGTCGCGGCGGTGCTCCCGCTTCGATTCGAGGGCCGGCCGGCGGCGTCGGTGGTGCAGCGGGCGTGGCTGGCAACCATGGTGCTGGCGGCGGCAGGCGGCCTGGTGGTCGTCGCGGCCGCCGACGGTGCGGCGCGCGCCGGCGCAGCCGTGGCAGAGCCACTGTTCTGGGTTGGCGTGCTCACCATCTTCGTGCCGATCAGCGCCCGCCTGTTGTTGCCCTTCACCAGCCGCGAAGAGCGGATCGCCCTGGTCGCGGTACTCGGCATCGGCCTCTACCTGGTCAAGGTCTTCCACAGCCCGACGGCCTTCACCTTTCACGATGAATTCGCGCACTGGCGAAACGTCCAGAACGTGATCAGCACCGGGCATCTCTTTCAGCCAAACCCGCTGCTACCGGTGAGCGCCGACTTTCCGGGGTTGGAGGCGATCACCGCCGCGGCCGCGCAGCTGAGTGGCCTGCCGGTTTTTGTGGTCGGCGTGGTGGTCATCGGCATCGCCCGGTTGGTCGCCGTGCTGGCGATCTTTCTCTTCTTCGAATCGGTAAGTGGGTCCGCCCGGGTGGCCGGCGTGGGCGCGGCGCTGCTCTACGCCGCAAATCCCGGATTCGTCTTCTTCGACGCCGCCTTCTCCTACGAATCGCTGGCGGTGCCGCTGGCCCTGATGACCCTCTTCATCCTGGCTCGACGCGTTTCTGACCGAGCCAATCGATGGGCCCTGAGCCTGTCGGCGCTGTTCGGAATCAGTGCGGTCGTCGTCACGCATCACGTCACCTCCTACCTGCTGGCTGCCTTCCTCACCATGTGGGCGATCGCGTGCCTCTTCACCCGGCGGCAGGCGCCCGGTCGGCGCGGCGTCTGGGATGCGGCGCTGGTCGCCTGGCTGGCGGCGCTGTGCTGGTTGGTCCTGGTCGCCAACCTGACGGTCAGTTACCTCAGTCCTCACCTGCTCGACGCGACCAGGCAGATGGTCCACCTGATTGCCGGTGAAAAGGTGGGGCGGCAGCTGTTCACGACCTACGCGGGGCAGGTGTCACCCCTGTGGGAGCGCGCCGTGGGGTACGCCTCGACGCTCCTTATCCTCGCCGGCCTTGCCCTGAGCCTGCCCCGGGTCTGGCGTCGCTATCGCGCCAATGCCGCCGCCATCGCGCTCAGCCTGGGGGCCCTCGGCTATCCCCTCAGCCTGCTGTTCCGACTGACGTCGGCCGGCTCGGAGGCGGCGAACCGCGCCACCGAGTTCGTCTTCCTCGGGATTGCCTTCGTGATCGGGGTCGGCATCGTCGACTTCTGGCTGCGACGAACCGTCGCCTGGCGCAAGCTCACCCTCGCGCTTGCCGGCGGAGCCATCATCTTCATGGGAGGCGTCATCCTCGGCTTCGCCCCCTGGGCGCGCTTCCCGGGACCCTACCTCGTCTCAGCCGACTCGCGCTCGATCGAGCCGGAGGGGATCAGCAGCGCGCAGTGGGCAAGGGCGTCGCTCGGACCGAACCAGCGATTCGTTGCCGACCGGACCAACGCCTTGCTGCTGGGCAGCTACGGCGATGCGGATACGGCGACCACCTGGGCAATCGTGCTCTCCCCCAAGTTCGGCCGCAACCAGCTCAATTTGATCAGGGAAGGCCAGGTGCATTACGCCCTGGTCGACCAGAGGCTGGCCACCTCGTTGCCGGTCACGGGAGTCTATTTCGAGAAAGGCGAACCGGACGCACTCACGTACACCTTCCCGATCAATCCGCAGGACTTCACGAAATTCGACGAGTCACCGTCGATCAGCCGCATTTTCGATGGCGGCGACATTCTCATCTACGACACCGGAGGCTTGCTCAAATGACCAGACGCGATGGCGATTTGCTGTTCGCCGCCGCCCTGACCGTGCTGGGCGTGCTGGTCGCGCTCACCGGCATCGGCGGATCGATTGCCCGCGCTGCCCTGGGACTGCCCCTGGCCCTCGCCCTGCCCGGCTATGCCGTCACGGCGGCGCTGTTTCCGCCCCGACGCCTGGGTTTGAGCGAGCGTCTCATGCTCAGCCTGGGGATCAGCCTGGCGACGGTGGCGATCGCCGGTCTGATTCTCAACTGGACTCCCTGGGGTCTGGGAACCACCTCCTGGGCGTTGCTGCTTGGGTGCACGACCCTGGTTGGGCTTGGCATCGCCCGCCTGCGCCGCGTCAGGGAGGCTCACCCCTCGTTCCTTTGGAGGGTCCGGATGACGCTTGCCCAGATGGCGATCTTCGCGATCGCGGCGGCCCTCGTGCTGTTGGCCATGGTCAGCGCCTGGGGTGCGGCAGCCTCCCCGCGGGGGACTGGGTTCACAAACTTCTCGATGGTTCGGAGCGGCAGCGGGGATCAGGTCAGCATCGAGATCACGAGCATGGAGCGATCGACCACCGGCTATGTGGTCGAGCTGGATTCCGGATCACGGGTCCTCAAGACCTGGACCGTGAGCCCGTTGGCGCCGCACCAGAGCTGGTCGGCGACCTATTCCATCACGCCGGTCGAGGCGCGGACAACCCTTGAAGCTCTCCTCTTTCGTGTCGGTGGCGGCCAAGCCGTCTACCGCTACGTCTACCTCAGAGGGCTGAAGTGAGAGCCAGCCGGTGAAGGTCATCATGGCGACCGACTTCTATCCTCCCTTCCTCGGCGGCGTCGAGCTGCAGGTGCAGGGCCTCAGCCGCAACCTGGTCCGCCGCGGGCACGACGTCACCGTGGTTACCGTGTGGCGGCGCGGTCTTCCCGAGCACGAGATCGACCATGGCGTTGTCGTCCGGCGCGTTCACGGTTTGCTGACAACGCCGCCGTGGATGTCGACGGTTGCGGGCCGCAGCTATCACCCACCGTTCCCCGACCCCGCGATCGCGCTCGCGGTGCGCCGCCTGGCGCGACGGTGGCGCGCCGATGTCGTGCACGCCACCGGCTGGATCTCGTATTCCTGCGCCGCCGGCCTGATCGGCAGGAAGACGCCGCTGGTGGTCTCCGCGCGCGACGCCAGCTACAGCTGCGGCGTCCGCATCCTGATGCGTGAAGGCAAAGTCTGCGAGGGCCCCGGGTTTCGCAAGTGCCTGACGTGCGCGTCCCAGTCGTACGGAGTGCCGAAGGCGATCGCGGCCGTCGTCGGCGTGCGCCTGAGCGGCGCCCTGCTTCGCCGAAAGCTCTCGGGGACGCACAGCATCAGCAGTTTTGTTCAGCACGTGCTCGAGCGCGATTTCTGGAACGGCGATCGGCCGCTGCCGAAAAACGCGCAGGAGACGATCCCTGACCTGTTGATCACGGGGAATGGGGCGCACCCGGTCGATTCGTGGGAGGCGCGGCTGCCTGCGCAACCTTACATACTGTTCGTCGGCGGGCTCGCCAGCCATAAAGGCCTGCCGCAACTGCTCGAGGCGTATCAGCGACTCGATGCGCCACCTCCGCTGGTCTTGATGGGCACCGCCTGGCCAGATACGCCAACGGCATTTCCTGCTGGCGTGACCGTGCTGCGCAACGTCCCCCACGAGGCGGTGATGCACGCCTGGCAGGGCTGCCTGTTCGGGGTGACGCCGTCCGTCTGCGCCGAGGCGCTCGGCGATGTCGTGATCGAGGCGATGAGCGCGGGGAAGCCGGTCATCGCCAGCCGAATCGGCGGCCTGGTGGACCTGGTCATCGATCGGCAGACCGGACTCCTGGTCCCGCCCGGAGATGTTGATGCCCTCGCCGCCGCCATGGATGTGCTGATCGCGCATGCCGACCTGCGGCGCCGCATGGGGCAGCGGGCGAGAGAAGAGGCGATCCGCTTTGCACCGGACGCCGTGATCCCGGCCTTCGTCGATCTCTATCGACGGGTGCGCTCGGCAGGATGACGCTGCTGCAGCGGCTCCGCGCCGTGGCCCCCTCCCCCTACCCCCTCCCCCGAGAGCGGGGGAGGGGGAAATGCGAAGGCTGGGTGCTGGTCTCCAACGCCGGTTCGCTGGTCGGGACGCAGATCATCACGTCGGTGTTGGGGGTCGCCTTCTGGATCGTCGCCGCGCGTCGATTCACGCCGGCCGCGGTTGGTTTTGCCGCCGCCGCCATCTCCGCCATGACGCTGCTCGGCTTTCTCGGGATGGTCGGGCTTGGCACCTTGCTCATGGGGGAGCTGCCGCGGCTGCGCCAGGGGCGCGCCTCGCTCGTGACCACGGCGCTGATCACCGCCGGCGGTGTTGGCGCCGCGCTGGGCCTGGGCTTCAGCCTGATCGCGCCCCAGGTATCGACGAGCTTCCACCCGTTGATCGCGAACCCGCAGTCGGTTGGCCTCTTCGTGGTCGCGGTCGCGCTCACCGCCGGTGGTCTGGTCTTCGACTCGGCCTTGATCGGCTTGCTGCGCGGCCATCTGCAGCTGGCTCGCAACGCCATCTTCGCCGCCTCCAAGCTGGTAATCCTGGTGGTCGCGGCCTGGCTGGTTCGCGACGGTGTCGGGCTTCTCATCGTCGCGACCTGGGTACTCGGCACCACGCTGTCGCTGCTTGGCATGGGCTGGCTGATGGCGAGGCAGCAGCAGCCGGCCCAATACCGGCCTCAATTTCGCCTGCTGCGCGGGATTGCGGGCCCGGCGCTGAGCCACCATGCGCTGAACCTGGGCGTGCAGCTTCCCGGACTCGCGCTCCCGGTGCTGGTCGCCGCGCTGCTGTCGGTCCGTGTGAACGCCGCGTTTTACATCGCCTGGAACGTGGTCGGCTTTGTCTTCGTCATCCCCGCCGCCTTGACCAACGTGCTCTACGCGATGGGGTCGGCGGCATCCGCAGACCGAGTGGCGGCCCAGCTGCGGATGAGCCTGGGCATCTCCCTCGGGATCGGCCTCGCCGCCGACGTCATGCTGTTGCTCGCTGCCGACCCGGCGCTTCGGGTGTTCGGCCACTCCTATGCGATCGCGGCCGCGTGGCCCCTGCGCGTTCTGGCGCTTGGCGTCTTCCCCATGATCGTCAAAACCCATTTCATCGCCCTGTGCCGCATTCGCCGGCAATTGGCGCTCGGCGCCGGGGTGCTGGTGGCGAGCGGACTGTTCGAGCTGGCACTCGCCGGACTCGGGGCCGTCCGCGGCGGATTGCTCGGGCTCAGCCTTTTCTGGGTCGTGGCGGTCTGCATCGAGGCGGTGCTGATGGCCGTGCCGCTCTTCCGCGCGGCACGTCCAGGTCGACGCACAACGCCGATGGTTCGACAGGCGGCGGCGGGCATCTTGACGGGCGAAGCGTCGTGACAGCGAACTCAGCCGTGCGCCGGCGGCTATTTTCCGGTTACGTCTTCCTGCAGGCTTTCCTGCTGCTGTGGTTCTTCGGGCCGGGCCGGATGGGAGCGTGGACCGCCGCAGCCGGCACGCAGACGATCGTGTCGCTGACCTTCGACGACGGACGCTCGACCCAATATGTGGCTCGCTCCATCCTCGCGTCCTACGGCATGCACGCCACCTTCTACCTGAATAGCTCACGGATCGGGACCGATAGCTTCTACCTGACCTGGCCACAGGTCCAGGACCTGGCCACCGATGGGAACGAGATCGGCGGGCATGACGCCTACCACTCGGATCTCACCGCGATCGATCCCACAGAGGCGCAGCGGGAGATCTGCAACGACCGGGTGAACCTGCTGAACCGCGGCTACAACGCGACCGACTTCGCCTATCCCTATGGCGCCTACACCCCAGCGGTCGAGACGCTGGTGCAGGGCTGCGGCTACAACTCCGCGCGTTCGACCGACGCCCTGGGCACCGCCGTCGCCGAGACCGTGCCGCCGCAGAATCCATACGCGATTCGGATGGGGTCGGGCAGCAACTCGCTGACGACCATGGAGAATGCCGTGACGGCCGCCGAGCAGAGCGGCGGCGGCTGGCTTCCGATGGTCTTCCATGACATCTGCATGGCCTGCTCCTCGGTCTCGATCAACCAGGCGGACTTCACCTCGTTCCTCGACTTTCTGAACCAGCAGGCGGCCAACGGGGTCGTGGTGCAAACCGTGCAGCAAGTGGTGGGCGGCAGTGTCCGGCCGGCGGTGCCAGGACCCGCAGCGCCAGCGGCCCCCCTTGGATCGAACCCGCTGCGCAATCCCTCGCTGGAGCAGGACAGCGTCGCGGGAAACGCGCCCGACTGCACCCAGTTCGACCAGTCGGGAAGCAACACCTTCAGCTGGACGCGGACCAGCAACGCGCACAGCGGCTCCTACGGCGAACAGGTCAACGTGACCAATTACACGAGCGGAGACAACAAGCTGCTCATCCAGGAGGACATGGGGCACTGCACGCCCAGCGTGACGCCGGGCCACCAGTACCGATTGTCGACCTGGTATCAATCGGATTCCTCGCCGCTATTCATCCTCTTTGCGCGCGGCAGCGACGGGACCTTTTCCTTCTGGACGAGCAGCCCGAACTTCGCCTCGAGCGCCGGCTGGGCCCAGGCGACCTGGGTTACGCCGCCGATCCCGAGTGGCGTCACCGGACTCAGCTTTGGTCTCGGTCTGACCTCAAACGGTCAGCTGACCGTCGACGACATCGCGATCGACGACGTGGCCGCCACGCCGATCGTGGACACGACGGCGCCCACCGTCTCCATCGCTGCCCCGGCGGGTGGAACGACGGTCTCGAGCACGGTGTCGATCTCGGCCAACGCGGCGGACAACGTCATGCTCGATCACGTCGACTTTCTGGTCGACGGCGCGCTGGTGGGCACCCTGCTTCCACCCGAAGGCGGCCCGACCGTCTTCAGCTGGAATTCCCATTCGGTCAGCAACGGCAACCACACGCTCGCGGCCCGCGCGGTCGACAGCTCCGGCAACAGCACGACCTCCAGCAGCGTGAAGGTCTTCGTTTCCAACCAGACGGCCAACCTGCTGCAGAATCCGTCACTGGAGCAGGCCGGGACCAACAACGTGCCGAGCTGCTGGCTGCTGGGCGGCTACGGGACCAACAGCTTCAGCTGGACGCGGACGACCGACGCGCACAGCGGCAGCGCCGCGGAGAACCTCAACATCAGCAGCTACTCCTCCGGCGACCGCAAGCTGGTCAACACCCAGGACTCGGGGAGCTGTGCGCCGGCCGCGATCCCCGGGCACAGCTACACGGTGAGCGCCTGGTACAAGTCGGGGGCGCAGCCTGCCTTCTACGCCTACTACCGCACCAGCTCCGGCTGGGTGTTCTGGACGAACTCGGCCAAAGTGCCGAGCGCGTCCGCGTGGACGCAAGCGAGCTGGTCAACGCCGGCGCTGCCCAGCGGCGCGACCAATCTTTCGGTCGGGATGGGGCTCTTCATGGTCGGCTCGGTGACCATGGACGACTTCAGTCTGGTCGACAACGCCCCGCCCCCGGACGTAACCCCACCGACCACCACCATCACCTGCAACAACGCCGGCGCCGAGGGGACCTGTAGCAGCGGCTATTACAACGGCCCGGTCCAGATCGCGCTCAGCGCCGTCGACAACGCGGGCGGCTCGGGCGTCGCCTCGATCCGCTACACGACCGACGGCACCGATCCCAGCTCGAGCAACGGCACCGTCTACGGTGGCCCCTTCACCGTGGCAACCAGCGGCACGACGGTCAAGTACCGCGCCTACGACAACGCGGGCAACGCCGAGACGGTGCACAGCCAGCTGATTCGGATCGACACCATCCCGCCGACCAGCAGCATCGCCTGCAACGGCAGCGCGTGCTCCAGCACCGCCTACAGCGGTCCGGTCTCGGTTGGCCTGTCGGCGACCGACAGCGGCGGTTCGGGAGTCCGAGCGATCTACTACACGACCAACGGGAGCGACCCGAGCGCGGCGAATGGCACGCCGTACATCGGCACCTTCTCGGTTGCCGCAAACACGACCGTGAAGTACCTGGCCTACGACAACGCGGGCAACGCCGGAACGGTCGGCAGCCAGCAGATCCAGATCGACACCGTGGCGCCGACCAGCAGCATCAGCTGCAACGGCAGCGCCTGCGCCAACAGCTTTTACAACGCCAGCGTCACGGTCAGCCTGAGCGCGACGGATGCCGGGGGTTCCGGCGTGGCGTCGATCGTCTACACCACGGACGGCAGCGACCCGACGCAGACCAACGGCACCGTCTATGCCAGCCCCTTCATCCTCGGATCCACCACGACGGTCAAATACCGGTCCTACGACAACGCCGGCAATGCCGAGCCCGTGAACAGCGAGCTGATCGAGATCGATACCGTCGCCCCCACCAGCACGATCACCTGCAATGGCGCGGCGTGCACGACCGGCTTCTATGACGAAACCGTCTTGGTGGCGCTCTCGGCGACGGACACCGGCGGCTCAGGCCTCGCCTCGATCCGGTACACGACCGATGGCACCGACCCCAGCCTGACGAACGGGAACACCTACGGCGGCGCGTTCTCGCTGCCCGGCAACACGACGGTGAAGTACCGGGCGTACGACAATGCCGGCAACGCCGAGCCGGTCAACACCCAGCTGATCCAGATCGACACCACGGCGCCGACGGTGTCGGTGACCAGCCCGGCCGACGGCGCGACGGTCGGCGGCACCATCAACCTCCAAGCCACCGCAAGCGACAACGTGGCCGTCGATCACGTCGACTTCCTGGTCGACGGACAGCGCATCGGGACGGACAGCGCGAGCCCGTACAGCCTGGCCTGGAACTCGGCGACCGTGCCCGATGGGTCGCACACGATCCAGGCGGTCGCCTCCGACACCGCCGGCAACCAAACGACCTCGGCCGCCATTACCGTGACGGTCCAGAACTCGACCACCGACACGATCGCGCCCACCAGCACCATCGCGTGCAACGGCGCCGCCTGCAGCGGCGGCTTCTACAACGCCGCGGTTTCGGTCACGCTGAGCGCGACGGACAACGCCGGTGGCTCGGGCGTGGCGTCGATCCGCTATACCACCGACGGCACCGACCCGACACTGACCAACGGCAACACCTACGGCGGCGCCTTCTCGCT
>DAIPYJ010000015.1:0-28843 GCA_036782775.1 Candidatus Dormiibacterota bacterium
TTGCACAGGTTCGGCGTGATCCAGACGAAGTTCGGAACGTTCCCGCTGCTCATGTCACCCGAGAACTGGGTGAAGGGGACGACGTGCGCCGCACAACGCGCCGCGTTGTTGCGGATGTCGTTGTAGTACATGAAGGGATCGTGCTTCATCGCGTAGTTGCCGTATGAGGCGCCGGTGTAGCAGGCGGACGGCATGTCTTCCATGTACGCCTTCCAGGACCGGCCACTCGCCTCGACCTGGTCGCCGATGTTGGTGGCGCTGACGTAGCAGGTTGTGCAGTCGCTGGCAATGCCAAAGGTGCTGCCGGCGGTCAGCGCGAGATAGTTTGGAAGGCTTGGATGCGAGGCGCCGTAGTAGTTCGTCGCCAGGCCGTAGCTGTTGGCCAGGCTGTTGATGTACGGCGCCGCGCCACTTCCGATGATGCTGCCGTACTCGTGGTTCTCCATGACGATGACGAAGACGTGGGAGAAGGCGGGGACTCCCGCGGCCGGTGGCGGCGGCGGCGGCGGTGCAGTAGGCCGGGGCGCTGCCGGAGCCGTGCTCCCCGGAGTGGGATGCCCCGCCGGCGCTGCGGAGGTCGGGGCGGCAGCGGGCGCCGGGGTGGGTGTCGGGCTCGGCGTGACTCGGGCCCGCGCAATGGCGGTGAGCAGGGCATCGTGACTGGAGCGATCGTCCGTGAGCTCGCGAACGACGGTTGCCTGCCGGCCACTCGAGTGGGTTGGTTTCGGTGTCCTGCTGCCCACCAGCATCACGGTGGGAACGATCAGCAGAATCGCCGTGCCGGTAATCAGGATGCCGCTCTTGAGTCCAAGGAATTTCATGACTCGATTGACGCGATCGACCCGAGCCGTCTTGCGGATTGGACGTAGCGTGATGCGACGCATGAGTGAATCCATTTGCCGCATCCCAACGTTGTATTGAGTAGGAGAAGCCGATGAAGCCACTGAACGCCGAGCTGGCAGCCCGAGCCTGGGAATTCGCCCAGGGCCTCGACCTGGAGGAATATCGACGGCTGCAGGGTGAGGTGCGCACGACCTGGCCGGCGACGGCCAAGCTCAACGGGCTGGATTTCGACCGCGCCTTCCTGGCGTTCATCGCCGAACGCTGGCTGGACAAAGCCGCCTAACCCCAGCGGACCTTTCGCCTTCCCTCCGGGCCGGAGGGCGCTGGATACGCAAGCAGTCACAAATACGCCCGTTACTCGCGGCAGGCCCCGGACATGTCCATCAACGACGGCCTGGCGCTCATCCGCCGGCATGACTTCGAAGGTGCGCTTCCGCTGCTTGCTGCAGAGGTTCGTCGGCGTCCAGATGACGCCTACGCCGCCTACTACCTCGCCTACGCCTTCGTTGGTGCCCAGGATCCCCAACCGGCGGTCACCTTACTGACCAAGATCGTCGAGGTCCATCCGGATTTCAGCGACGCCCAGACGCTGTTGGGCTTGGCGCGGATTCGGATCTCGGACTTCACCGGAGCCGAAGAGGCCTACGCCGGCGTCCTCGCCCGTGAACCCAAGAATCCTCACGCCCTGCTGGGCATGGGGATGATCGCGTTCTGGAAGCGCGAGACCGCAGTCGCCGACGACTATCTCGATCGGGCGCTGCGCTACGACCCGGCGGCGCGCGACGCACTGGTGTTCAAGGCGGACCTTCGCTATGCGGCCGGCGACATCGCGGGGGCGGTCATGCTGCTCCGTGACGCGAAGCGGCTGCGGCGCTCCGCCCTGCCGGAAATCTCCGACGCCGACATCGCCGATCGCTTGATGCGGTATGAAACGGCGCTCCAGCCCTTGCGACGGGCCCGCGGCGGACTGCCCGACATGCCGGGCTGGGTCCTGTGCGTGCTCGGCGTGACGCTCGCCCTGACCTTCCTCGCTTCTGCCGGCATCCTGGGCGCCTGGACGGCCGTCCGCCACTACGACAACGGCAAGGCCCGGCTGGTAACGCTCGACTACCCCGGTTGCGCGGCCGAGATGGAGCAATCCGTCGAGGCGGTGTCGAACTCACCGAAAGCCTGGGCGTACGAAGCCTTCTGCTATTTCCTCGATCACGACAACAAAGCGGGGCTTTCCGCCTGGTACACGGCGCGCAGCTTCGATCCGAGCGTCACGCTCGATAACGCCCACGATCAGCTTGTGCTTACCAATAAGGTCCGGGCGGCCAATCTGCCGCCCAAGGGCACCCAATGAGCGGGGCGCTCGATCCGATTCAGGAGAGCCTGCCCTTTGATGGGGCCGGCGATCAGAGCGAAGGCGGCCGGCGACCGACGCCGGACCCGCTGAACCCTGCCCCGCTGGAGGTGCCGGCGTGGAAGGCACAAAGATCGGCGCAACCATTGCCGCCGTCGCTCTATGAGCAGCTCTGGTCGCGGCTTCGCGCGCTGCCCTGGGCGAAATGGCGCACCGATGCCGCCGCCCAGATGGCGACCGCCAGCCGGCTCGCCGCCAAGCACGGCGGTCAGGTGGCCCGGGTCGCCATCAAGCAGGGTGGAACGGTAGCGCAGGTCGCCATCAAGCAGGGTGGAACGGTAGCGCAGGTCGCCGTCAAGCGAGGCGGGCCTTACACCGTGCGACTGGCGAAGGCGACCGCCCAGATCAGCTTGATCCGAGCGCTGCCCCTGCTGGTCGCGCGCACGATTCACCTGATCGGCTTTCCCGCCGTCGTGCTTCGGACCGCGTTGCAGTACACCATCGCGCACCGCGCCGGCCTGACCATCGATGAGGTCGTCTACTTCCGCGTCGATGATCCAGCCGGTTACACGGTCTACGAGGCGCCGCCGCGGCTCGGCACGGCAATTGCGATCGCGTATCTGCCGGCGCTGACCCTGTGGACGCTTTCGGTGCTCTGTCTCGCCCAGGCGCTGACCCCGCGGGTGATTCTCGAGCTGCCCGTGACCTGGGTCACCTGGCTGCAGGTCTGGCTGGGCCTCGCCTTTGCAACCCACGCGTTGCCGTCGTATGAGGAGGCGGGGCCGGTGGCTGAGCAGGCCCGAGTCGGCGTGGTCAAAGCGGATCCAGTCGCGGTGTTCTGGGTCATTCCTGCCCAAATTGCCGCCGTCCTCACTCGCTTTGGCAGCATCATCCCGGCCCTCGTAGGGGCTGGCGCCTGCTGGTGGTTGGCGGCAGCGCTCATCCACTAAATTCGACGGTTTCCTCGCGGCCTTTTCCTGTACGCTTCCCCGGTGGCCAGCCGGCGATTCCTCGGGGGAATCTGCTGCCTGCTTGCCATCGTCGTCCTCGCCGGATGCGGCGAGGATCAAAGTCAGGGCACGCCACTGCAAGCCAGTGTCTCCCCGACCGTCGGCTGTAAGGGTGCCCAGGGCTACCAGCACACGACCCTGAGCTACCACCTCTGCTATCCCAGCGGCTGGACCGTCCGCGACTATACCGCTGAGCCCGGTTCAGGCGGCGCGGTCAGCGTTGTCGCCTTCGGACCGGCGTCGGCGGTTCCCACGCACGTCCCAACGTCCGGCACCTTCACCCCGCCGATCGAGGTCCGGGTGGTCGCCGGCTCCAAGGCGGACGTCGAACAGAGTCTGGTCCAGGGCAATCAGGTCACGGCCACCACGGTTGGAGGGATCGCCGCCGACAAGATCAGCGTCGTCGACGCCGGGACCGCGAGTGGAACGGTGATCGTCGTCTTCGAGCACCAGGGGAACACCTATGAACTCGAAGAGGCGCCGGGTGGCGCCTACGACAGTGCCTTCGGGCAACTCGTAAGCACCTTCGGCTTTTCTGCGGGGTAAACGCGCAAGAACGTCTGGCTTTCCTGCCGGCTAACTTGCATCACTCCCCTGGCGGGCTGGCCGGGAGTGGGATGCTCCGGCCGGCTGGTGGAGGCGGCGAGAATTGAACTCGCGTCCGAAGCAGCGTCCCGCAAGAGCTCTACGAGCGTAGTCCCGGATTTGATCTCACCGCTCCGGCTCCCGTGGGACCGGATCCGGAACGGCCAGTCGCGGTAATAAGTCCCCCCGACGGCCGCGACGCCCGCCGGGAGCGAGTCAGCGGAGTTTACGCCGGACGCCGCTCCTGCTGACCGAGAGCGGGCCGGCGCCGGGGATAAATCCCCGGTTGACTTCGCTACTTACGCAGCGAGAGCCAGTTCGCGATTGTTGGCGTTTATAGCCTTGCCGCTTTTACGTGCTCGGCGACACGGCTCGCCATCTTGCAGACCACTACCCCGTCGAGACCTGGCGCCCCCGCCAGCCTGTCGGAGCACCTCGATTTTACCCCGATTCCCGCCTTTTATTCCTTCCGATGGCTTTACCTTCCCTTCCCCCTGCGGGGAGGGAGCTACATGCGGACTTTCATCGCTCGGTCCATTTCGCGGCGGGCGTCCTTGGCGGCGATGGCCTCCCGCTTGTCGTATTGACGTTTGCCCTTCGCCAACCCGATTTCCACTTTGACGCGATTGCCTTTCCAGTAGAGCCGCAGCGGCACCAGCGCCAGGCCTTTTTGCTTGATGGTGATCCCCAGGCGGATGATCTCCGCTCGATGAAGCAGCAACTTCCGCTCCCGTTTGGTCTCGTGATTGCTTCCGTGACCGCGCTCGTAGGGGCTAATGTGCGTGTTCGCCAGGAAGGCCTCGTTGTTGGCGATCCGGATGTAGCCCTCGCGAAGGTTCGCGCCGCCTTCGCGCAGTGACTTGATCTCGGTGCCGCGCAGCTCGATACCCGCCTCCACCGTCTCGAGGATGAAATAGTTGTGGAACGCGGCACGATTGCTGGCAATCGTCTCGGCATCCCCCTTCTTCTTCCCCATCAGCGCCGGCCTCGAAGCCAGGCGCTTGCGCTCATCCGTTTGCCGCCTGCTGATTGAAGCTCATCGACCACATAGAGGCCTTCCCTGGTTTGAACCGCGTGCCCTTCCAGCGGAGTGCCGTCGAGGTGTCCACGAAAGATCTTGACGTCTTCGTCCTTGATTCGCATCCATGTCCCGACGCGCTCGGCGAGCGCGCGCACCCGGCGATCGATCTCCTCCGCCGTCATGGTCTGCGGGTCCAGCTTGCCATCTTCAGCCTTCAATCGGGGGGCATGCGTCGCACCGTCTGATGACTGGGGGGTCGGTTCGATCGCGCCCTGACCGACGGCGGCGAGCGTCTCGACCAGCAACGCACCACCGAGCGCGGCCAGTCGCGCTTCGAGCTCCGGAGCTGTCTCCGCGCGAGCGATCGGCGTTTGCCGCTGTTTGAGGATCGGCCCTGTGTCGACGCCGGCGTCCATCTGCATGATGGTCACGCCAGTCTCGCGATCACCGTTCAGGATCGCCCATTCGATCGGAGCCGGCCCTCGATGCCGCGGCAGGAGGGACGCATGGACGTTGAGCGTTCCAAGTTCGGGTGCACCGATCAGCGAAGCGGGAAGAATCTGGCCGTATGCAACCACGATCATCGCGTCCGGCTTGAGCTCGCGGATCCGCTCCTGGGCATCCTCGCTTCGGATGCGTTCCGGCTGATAGAGGTCGATCCTCAACTCCTCGGCCACCTTCTTGACGGCGGACGGCAAAAGTCGCATGCCCCGGCCTCCCAACCGATCGGGCTGGGTCACGACCAGTACCACCTCGTGGCCGGCGCGCGCGAGCTCGCGGAGACTGGGAATGGCGAACGCCGAGGTTCCCGCGAAGACGATCCGCTTAGGCGCCGACGAGCTCCGCTTGTTTCTCCTCGTTCTCGGGCTCGACCTTGCGAAGCGTCTCCAGGCTGGTCAGGCGGTCGGTGAAGAGGATCCCATCGAGGTGGTCGATTTCGTGCTGGATGGCCCGTGCCAGCAGCTCGTCACCCTTGACCTTGACCGTCTTGCCATGCCGGTTGAGCCCGCGGGCCACGACCCGCAGGTAACGTTTGACTTCACCCACATAGCCGGGGACAGAGAGGCATCCCTCGAGACCGATCTGCTCGCCCTCGGCCTTCACCATCTCGGGATTGACCAGGGTGTGGAGGTTCTGATCGGTCTTGATGACGCAGACCCGCAGCCCGACTCCGACCTGCGGTGCCGCCAGTCCGACACCCGGCGCCGCGATCATGGTGTCGACCATGTCATCGATCAGCTTGCGAATGCTGGCATCGACGCGCGCCACTCGCTTCGCTTTCTGGCGAAGGATCGGCGCTTCCTGAGTGAGGATCGGTAGAACAGCCATAACCGCTACATTGGGTCGACGTCGAGGCTCCAGCCACGGGTGCGGGGTAGCGCTTCGGCGACCCGATGCAAGTTGTTCCCCTTGAGCGTCACCTCAAACCGAAACTCGTCCTTGAGCCGGTAGATGAAAGCGGGAGAAGGACCAAGCACCTCGATGTCCCCCAATTTGAGCAGCGCGATTGTAGCAGAGATCTGCTGAGCCGCTGACTTCGCCTCGCGCTCGGCACGCGCTTCGTCGCGATGGCCAATGGTGGCGACGATCAACTCGGCGAAGGGAGGAAAGCGGTATGACCGCCGGATCTCCAACTCTTCGCGATAGAACCCGCGGAAGTCGTGATACTGCGCATGGCGAATCGCCGGATGCTCAGGCGTATAGGTCTGGATGAAGACCTGCGACGCCCGCGTTCCACGGCCGGCACGGCCCGCGACCTGCGTCAGCACGCTGAAGCTCCGTTCCGAGGAGCGGTAATCCGGAAAGTGCAGGGCGGTATCGGCATTGATGACGCCGACCGTCGTCACGCCCGGCAGGTCGAGCCCCTTGGCGACCAGCTGGGTGCCGACCAGGACGTCCGCGGCCCCCGCCACCATCTGTTCGAAGACGAGATCTGCCGCGTCGACCGTCTTCATGACATCGCGGTCCAGCCGGAGCACTCGCGCCGCGGGAAAAAGCCCCCGGACTTCCTGCTCGACACGCTCGGTGCCGATCCCGAAGCTCTTGATGTATCGACTGCCACATGCCGGGCAGCGTCGCGGCAGCGGTTCGACGCTCGAGCAGTAGTGACATTGCAGCCGGTTGAGGCTGGCATGATAGACGAGCGCCACGCTGCAATGCGGGCACTCGCGGACCGCGCCGCAGTCTCGGCAGAGCACGAACGTCGCCAGCCCACGGCGATTCAGAAAGAGAATCGCCTGCTCGCCGCGGGCGAGCGAGCCCTGGACTGCCGTTTGCAACTCGCGGCTCAAGGGGCTCCAGTTTTCGGCGGCGAGCTCCTTGCGCATGTCGACGATGGTGACGGGGGGAAGCGGCCGCCCAAGCGCGCGGTGGGGAAGCTCGAGGAGATGATCGCGCCCGGTCAGCGCCCGATGGTAGGCCACCACGCTGGGCGTGGCGCTTCCAAGAACGAGGATGGAGCGGGTCCGCTCGGCCAGCCAGCGCGCGACCGTCGGCGCGTGATAGCGAGGCAGTCGGTCCTGCTTGAACGCGGACGACTCCTCTTCATCGATCAGGATCAGTCGGAGGCGGCCAAGGGGCGCGAACACCGCCGCACGTGGCCCGATCACGATATCCGCCTCGCCGCGTCGGATACGCCACCACTCGTTGGCGCGTTCGGCTTCGGTCAGCGAGCTGTGCAGGACCGCGAGACGTCCGGGGAAGCGTGCCGCGAATCGGGCAACAGTCTGCGGCGTCAACGCGATCTCGGGCACCAGCACCAAGCCCTGTCCGCCGTCGGCCAGCACCTGCTCGAGCAAGGCCAGATAGACCTCGGTCTTGCCACTGCCGGTGACCCCGTGAAGCAAGAAAACCGACGCCTCCTGGCGGCCGAGCGCCAGAGCGATGCGCTCGCGCGCCGCCTCCTGTTGCGGCTCGAGCCTGACGATTGGCAGCGACGCCACACGATTGAGTCGTCCAAGGATGCGACTCTGCCGGCGGCGTTTCACCGAGCGGCGAACAACGGCGCGGACGCGCGGCGGTACCACCGCGCGAATTACTTCATCGATGGGCACCACGTAATGGCTCGAGACGAAGCCCGCCATCTCGACCAGAATCGGAGGCAAGACGGGCTCCTCGTCCAGCAGCGCCTGGATTGGTTTCAACTCGAGCATCGGAGCCGCCGGCTCGAGTCCGTAGACGAAACCGGTGACCAGCCGCTTTCCGAAGGGCACCCGGACCCGGTGTCCTACCTCGATCGTCCCTTCCAGCTCGTCCGGGACGGCATAATCGAAGAGCCCGCTTAGGCTGCCGACCCGCGCCTCGACGGCGACCTGCGCAACCGCGTGGGTCATCGAGGAGCCGTTGTTATTGCGCCAGCGAAGCCGTGGCTCGCTGGCGCGCGGCCTCGATGGCATCCCAGATCCGGCCCGCGACCTCCCACTTTGGCAGCCGCGGCACCTCTGTCTGCAGGCCGTCCGGCCCCAGGATGGTCACGGCGTTGAAGTCACTGCCGAGCCCCTGGCCGTCGACGCCGACCTGGTTGGCGACGATCAGATCGAGCTGCTTCTCCGTCAACTTCTGTCGCGCCTGCGCCTGCAGGTCATTCGTCTCCGCAGCGAAGCCGACCCGAAACAAGCCCGCTCGCCCGCCGAGGGTCTTGAGGATGTCGACGTTCGGACGAAGGTGAAGATCGAGAGGCTGATCGTGACGTCGCAGCTTGGCCTCGATCTTGCGCTCAGGCGCATAGTCCGCGACCGCGGCGGCCATCACCAGCACGTCGGCATCGCTGAGCGAGCCATTGAGAGCGGCCAGCATTTCTTGCGCGCTGTCGACGTCGACCTCGTGCAGGCCTTCGGCATTGGTTGCGACCGTGGTCACGAGCGTGACATCCGCGCCCCTGGCTGCGGCAACCTCGGCCAGCGCCCGGCCCATCTTGCCGCTGGAGAAATTGCCGACATAGCGCACCGGATCGACCGCCTCTCTGGTCCCGCCCGCCGTCACCACCACGCGCAGGCCTTCAAGGGTTCGGCGGCCCGTCGAGACCGCCTCGATCGCCGCCACGATCCGCTCCGGCGCGGCGAGGCGGCCGACCGCAGACTTCCCCGACGCCAGGCGACCTGTAGCAGGAGGGACGATGACCGCCCGACGCCGCTGGAGCAGGCCAAGGTTCTCTTGCGTCTGCGCCTGCCCGTACATGACATCGTTCATCGCCGGCGCCAGCACCAGAGGCGCGCGGCTGGCGAGCACCGTGCCCGAAACGATTTCATCCGCCAGTCCCCCTGCGAGTTTGGCAATCGTGTTCGCGGTAGCCGGGACGATCGCGATCACCTGCGCCCACTCGGCGATCCCGATGTGCCGTTCTCCTTCCCCGCTCGGCGCCAGCCAATCGGCGGCTACCGGATGGTAGGAGAGCGCCTCGAACGTCAGCGGCGCGACGAAGCGCGTCGCTTCCGGAGTCATCATCACCCGCACGTGCGCGCCCAGCTCGGTCAGCTGGCGCAGCACCTCGATCGCTTTGTAGGCGGCGATGCCGCCGCTGACTCCGAGGGCGATCCGGCAACCCTGAAGGCGGCCCTGGCCCTCGCCTGGGTCGCTCATACCGGTTGCCGGCGACGAGCGTGCTCCGCCGCAATCAATGCCAGGATTTCAGCTGCCGTCTCGTCGACGTCGCGGTTGCAGACCACGTGCTCGTAATCCTTGGCAAGACCCAGCTCGATGAGCGCCTCCCGCTGGCGGAGCGCCAGGCCCTCGCCCGAGTCGGTGTTGCGACCGGTCAAGCGCCGCAGCAGCTCTTCGGTGGAGGGCGGCGTGATGAAGATGAAGAGCCCGTCGGGCTTTCGTTTTCGTACGAAACTCGCGCCTTGCACGTCGATCTTCAGAATGATGTCTTCTCCGCGGGTGAGTGCATCCTCCACGCGACGCCGGGAGGTGCCGTAGTAGTGGTCGTAGACCTTGGCCCATTCGAGGAACTCTTTCTGCTCGATCAGGCTGAGGAACTCCGCCTCGTTGACGAAGCTGTAGCTTTCTCCGTCGATTTCGCCGGGACGCGGAGGGCGCGTCGTGTACGACACCGAGTATTTGAGCTTCGGATCCAGCTGAAACAGACGCCGGAGCACCGTGTCCTTCCCGACTCCGCTCGGCCCAGATATCACGATCAAGAGCCCGGTTCTGGGCAGGGTCATCTAATCACCGCATTGTAGGGGCAGTCAGCGAATTCCACGCGTATTCGAAATCCGCGGGCGGAGCGCTACGCCAGGTCATCAGCTTCTGAGTCCGCGGGTGGCGCAGCGTCAGGCTCTCGGCGTGCAGCGCGGGCCGCGCGATCAGCGGCGACGGGCGGCCATAGACCGGGTCCCCGAGCACCGGATGGCGGATGTAGGCAAGGTGAACGCGGATCTGGTGGGTGCGGCCTGTCTCGAGCCTCACCTCGAGCAGCGACGCGTCCCCTGCGACGGCCAGCCGCCTGAATTCCGTGACCGCCTCTTTGCCGTTGGCAACCACGGCCATCTTCTGTCGGTTTCTGGGATCTCGGCCGATCGCGGCCTCGATGCGGGCGCCGGGCTCGGCGACCTGGCCGGCGACGATGGCGCGATAGCGGCGGGACATGGTGCGACGCTGAAGCTGGCGGGCGAGGTCTCGATGCGCGGCATCATTCCGAGCGACGACCATGAGCCCCGAAGTATCGCGGTCGAGCCGGTGGACGATGCCCGGGCGTTCAGCTCCGCCGATCGTCGACCAGCCGGCGCCACGGCCAAGCAAGCCATGCACCAGTGTTCCGCTGCTATGGCCAGGGCCGGGATGCACGACCAGACCGGCAGGTTTGTCGATGACGAGGAGGTCGTCATCCTCGAACACCACCTGCAGTTCCATCACTTCTCCGGCCAGTTCGCTCGGTACGATCGGTGGCAGCTCCCACCGAAGCCGGTCCCCCGGGCGCAGGCGGCGTCCAGCGCGGGCCGGCCGATCGTTGTGCCAGACATGACCGTCGGCGATCAGACGCTGGACCCGGCTTCGGCTCAATTCCGGAAGGCGACTCACCAGGTACTGATCGAGCCGCGAACCGTCCTCCTGAACGATCTCGGTCGAGGAGGTCAGGTCTGGCGGGGCTTTCGGTTCGCCCATACGGTGCCGATCACCAAAACGGCAACCCCCACCGTGACCGCCGAGTCGGCGACGTTGAAGACCGGCCATCTTGGAACCTGGATAAAGTCGATAACCGAGCCCTTGACCGCCCGGTCGTAGGCGTTGGAGATTGCGCCTCCGAACACCAGCGCCAGGCCCAGCCTCGCCGTCCAATCAGCCGGCGGCAGGAACCAGTAATAAACAAGGATGCCGAGCATGATCACGGTCGAGATGGCGAGGAAGCCCAGCGTAAAGCTCTGAAAAATTCCAAAGGCGGCGCCGGCATTGCGTGTAACCGTGAGAAAGAGCAGATGGTCGATGATCTGACGAGGGCCATAGCCGACGCCGAACCGGTGGTCGACATAGATCTTGGTGATCCGATCGAGGGCGGCGACAACGGCGGCCACGACGGCCAGAAACAGATAGCCGCGAAACCGATTCAGCGCTGGCTCACCCGAACCACGCTGACTTCCAGTTTCTGCCCGTCGAGGTTCATCGAGTCCGAACAGCCGCCTTCAGGGGATGACCCCTGTTCAACGGCGATCGCCAGCGTTTCGGCCGCGATGTAGTTCTTGCCGGCCTCGAGGGCCTTCGCCAGCAAGCCGTCCCCCTGGTAGTAAAGCCGGATGCGGTCGTCGACCGAGAAACCACACTTCTTGCGCAGCTCCTGGATGGTGCGGACAATGTCGCGGCCGAGACCTTCGAGCCGCAGTTCTTCCGAGATTTCCGTATCGAGCCTGACCTCACCGTCCTCCCCGGAGTAGCGCGCCCTCTTGATGTTGAGTTCTTCCAGCAGGATCGACTCGAGCTCGGGCCGCAGGGGCACACCACCGATGACGATCTCGCGCAACGGCTGTCGAACCTTGATATTCGCTGCGTTTCGCGCCGCCAGCCCGTTGGCCACGAGCCGGCGCACTCGCGACATCTCATTCCGTAAGCCGTCGTCCGCCCATTCCGTGCCCGCGCTCGGCCAGTCGGACAGGTGCACGCTGTCCGGCATGCCATTCTTCCCGGCGGCCAGATTCCGATAAATCGTTTCAGTGACGAATGGCATGAAGGGAGCCAACATTTGCACGACGGCAACGAGGACCTGGTACATCGTTTGATAGGCGCTCCGCTTGTCGGCATCGGACTCCGATTTCCAGAACCTCCTTCGAGATCGCCGCACATACCACTGCGACAGCTCTTGAACAACGAAGCCCTCGACCCGCCTGGAAGCGGCGTAAGGGTCGTAGGCGTCAAGCTGTCGGCTGACGTCGTTGATGACTGCCGCCAATTCGGAAAGCAACCAGCGGTCTAAGACCGCGCGCTGCGGTACCGGTACGGGCGCCAGCTCGGGATCAAAGCGATCAAGTCGAGCGTAGTTTGCGAAAAAGACATAGCAGTTCCAGAGCGTGTTGAGAAGGCCTTTAACGATCTCCCGGACCGCCGCAGGATCAAAGCGATATTCCGTACCAATGGTGACCGCTGAGTAGAAATACCACCGCGTGGCATCGGCACCGAACTCGTCCATGATCTTGATCGGATCGACCGTGTTCCCAAGCGACTTGTGCATCTCCTTCCCGTTCTTGTCCAGGACGTGGTGATAGGTGACCGCATTTTGGAACGCCGGTTGATCGAAGAGCATCGTGGAGATGGCCAACAGGCTGAAAAACCAGCCGCGAGTCTGGTCGACTGCTTCGCTGATGAAGTCAGCCGGAAAGCGCTGCTTGAAAACGTCCTGGTTCGCGAAGGGGTAGTGGAACTGTGCGACTGGCATCGATCCAGAGTCAAACCAGACATCGATCAGATCAGGCACCCGTCGCATGACTCCATCGCACTTCTCGCACGGCAAAGTCACCCGGTCGATGTACGGGCGGTGGAGGTCCGCTTCGAGGGTGAGACCGAGTTCGGCTACGGAACCGATGCAGCGGCGTTCGTCGCACTTCTCACAGATCCAAACCGGTAAGGGAGTGCCCCAGTACCGCCAGCGAGACAACGACCAGTCGACCAGGGTTTCGAGCCAATTGCCCATTCGGCCTGTCTTGATGTACGGGGGAACCCAGTTGACGCTGTTGTTGTTGCGAATGAGCTGATCCTTCACCGCGGTGGTCTTGATAAACCATGAATCCACGGCGTAATAAATCAGCGGGTTTCCACAACGCCAGCAATAAGGGTAGGTATGGCGGATCCTTTCCGCCCGATACATGAGGGCTCGATTCTGAAGGTCTTCGATAATCCTGGGATCCGCTTTCTTCACGAAGAGTCCTGCAAACGGCGTTACCTCGGGCCGGAATTTTCCCTGGAGATCGACGACATGGCGAACCGGAATGCCTTTTTCCAATGCGAGCTCGAGGTCGTCGACCCCGTAGGCGGCGGCGGTGTGCACGATGCCAGTGCCATCCTCGGTCGAGACGAAGTCCGCATCGACAACGTAGAAGGCGGGTTTGTCCGGGAGCAAGTATTGATAAAGCGGCTTGTAGCGTTTTCCCAATAACGTGCGCGGATCGACGTCGGCTTCGATCTCGTAGTCACCCTGAAGAATGCTGAGCCGTGCTCTGGCGAGGATGTAGTGTTCGTCGCCCTGACGCACCTTGACGTATGGGATTGATAAGCCAACCGCAAGCGCGACATTCCCGGGCAAAGTCCAGGGAGTCGTTGTCCAAGCAAGCAGATAGGTATTCGGCTCATCGTCGAGCTCGAACTTCACGTAAACCGACGGGTCCTCGACGTTATCGCGGTACCCAAGCGCCAACTCATGGCTGGACAGTGGTGTGGCATCGTGGGGGCAATAGGGCACTACCTTGAACCCCTGATAGAGGAGGCCCTTGTCCCAGAGTTGCTTGAGGATCCACCAGACGGATTCGATGTAGTAGCTCTCGTACGTCACGTAGGGATGCTCAAGGTCGACCCAGAACCCCATTCGTTCAGTCATTTCGGCCCAGTCGTCGATGTATTCGAAGACGCTCTCACGGCAGAGGCGGTTGAATTCCTCGACCCCAAACCTCTCGATGTCCTGCTTGCCGGTGATCTTGAGCTTTTTTTCGACCTCGATTTCGACGGGCAGTCCATGCGTGTCCCAACCTGCCTTTCGCTCCACATAGAAGCCGCGCATGGTCTTGTATCGAGGGAAAAGGTCCTTCATCGAGCGGGCCAGAACATGATGGATTCCGGGCCGCCCGTTTGCGGTCGGCGGTCCTTCATAGAAGACAAAGGACGGCCGCCCTTCGCGGAGCTTCACGCTACGCGCAAAGATGTCCTTCTCTTTCCAAAAGCGCCTGACCTCGTTCTCCATCGCTGGGAAGCTGGCGCGAGTCGACACCTCCTCGAACATGGAGGGCAATTTTAGTCGCCTATGCGAGAAATTGACCGAGGATGTAGAGACCCAGGATGGCGATCATTGGCGAGAAATCGACGCCGAGCGCTGCGGGAATCAGCCGGCGCAAGGGTCCCAGAATCGGCTCGGTCACGTCGACCAGGAAGGCCATCACCCGTCCCGAGTAATCGCGGACGAACCAGGAGGCAGCGGCGCGCACGAAGATGGCAAAGATGAAGAGGTAAACGAGAACCTGGGCAAAGCTATGAAGGAACGTGATCAGCGTCTGCAAGGAAGGTTTCAGCGCGGACCGAACAGCGCGCGGCCCAATCGTAGCATCGTCGAACCTTCTTCGATGGCGACGGCATAGTCGCCGGTCATCCCCATCGACAGCACCGCAAGCGCCCGGCCGAGCCGGTTGCCGGTCTCGTCGCGAATCTGTCGCAGCTGGCGAAAGACCGGGCGGACCGCGCTTGCATCCGGGACCATCGGCGCGATGGTCATCAGTCCTTGGAGTCGCAGGTGAGCCGCCCGTTCGATCGCCTCGACGATTGCGACGACATCTGATGGCGCCGCGCCGGTCTTCTGCGCTTCGCCGGCGACATTGACCTCCACGAGGACGTCCAACGTCTGCTCCAACCGGCGATCCAGAGCATCCACCAGGCCGACGCGGTCAATCGACTGCACCATCGCGAAGCGCCCTTCAATGAAGCGGACCTTGTTGCTCTGCAGATGTCCGATCAGATGCCAGCTCGCATCCGTCGTCCCGATCTCGTCGATCTTGCTGATCGCTTCCTGAACCCGGTTCTCACCGAACGCACGCAAGCCGAGGCTCATGGCCTCGCGCACGCGCTCGACAGGAAATGTCTTCGTGACGGCGACGATCGCCACCTCGTCGGGGCTGCGCCCAACGCGCTCGGCCGCCATCCGCACCTGTGCGTGAACCGCGGCGAGATTCGCCTCGAGCGGCGAGCTCACGTCAGGGAGCGACGATGACGGAGAGAAACCGTCCGGGCCGGCCGCCGCGATGGGAAAACCAGCGATCCTGCTCGCGAGTGCAGGCGCCCATCGACCTGATCTGTTCAGGGCCAATCCCTTCCTCGACGAGCTGCAGGCGCAGGGCTGCCTCGATGTCCAGTCGCACCTCGCCCTCCCCACGCTGCAGGTAGTCCTCCTCCCGACCGTACCGCGAGCTGAACCGTGTCGCGATCTCGTCCCCGACGGGGTAGCAGCGCACGCAAATCCCCGGGCCGATCAGCACGCTGAGGTCGTCGGGCTTCAACCCATATGCCTGACGCAGCTTCCGCACGGTCGCGGTTGCGACACCCGCCAGCGCGCCTCGCCAACCGGCATGCGCTGCAGCAACAACGCCGCGCTGCGGAGCGGCAAAGAGCAACGGGAAGCAGTCAGCGTGATAGGTGACGATCGCCTGGCCGGAAACATCCGTCGCCAATCCGTCGGTTGCCAGAACGCACTGTCCGCCCTGCGGCTGCTCCCGGTGGAAGTCGGCGACATTGGCACCATGCTCCTGGACGGTCATCAACGCCTGGTGCAGCTCGAAGCCGATCTGATCAGCCAGCTCCTGGCGGCGGCGCATCACAGCATCGGGATCGCCGGCATTCGTCAAGCCCATCGAGCCGAGCGTCGTGGTGCTGAACCCGTGTTTCGCTGGAAATCCGGCGACGCGAACGACGGTATCGAGCTCGACCGCGCCGATGCCTAAGCCCTCTTCTCGCGGCTGAGCAACTGGTCGATCTCGTGCTTCACTTCCTGAAGGTCCATGAAGGAGCGGTAGACCGACGCAAAGCGAATGTAGGCCACCTCGTCGAGCCCGCGCAGCTTGTCCATCACCAGCTCACCAACCTCTCGGGACGGAATCTCCACCTTACCGCGCGTTCGCAGCTCGGCTTCGATTTCGTCAACCGCCCGCTCGATCGTGCTCGGCGAGATCTCGCGTTTGGTGGTGGCCTTCATCAGCCCGTTGAAGAGCTTCTGGCGATCGAAGTCCTCCCGCCGTCCATCCTTCTTGATGACATAGAGCGGGACGGTCTCGATTCGCTCGTAGGTCGTGAATCGTTTGGTGCACTGCAGGCACTCACGGCGCCGGCGGATCGACTCGCCGGTATCGGAGTCCCGGGAGTCGACGACCTTCAGGTCGATGTGACCACAATATGGGCACTTCACGTCGTCACAGTATCCCAAATATTGTGGCCCGGCCTCGCGCGTCGCGAGTGGCGCCGCACGTGCCAAACGAGCGATTGAGAGGTTGAGTTGGGAGGCGAGGAGCGGGAAGGGGGCGCTCCTCGCCGAAGGTTAGCGGCGTCCTCGCAGGAAGGCAGGGATGTCCAGATTCGAGGGATCGAAGCCGCGATACGCCGGGACTTCCTCGACCGGCGCCGGGCGGCTGTATTCCTCTTCGATCTCGTGCTCGCTCTCGATGCCACCGACAAAGCCGGTCGCGACCACGGTGATCTTGACCTCACCCGACATCTTCTCGTCGATGACCGTGCCGAAGATGATGTTCGCGTCCTTGTCCGCGGAGGCACGTACGATCTCGGCGGCCTCGTTGACCTCGTGGAGCGTGAGATCCGTGCCACCGGTGATGTTGAAGAGGATGCCCCGTGCCCCGTCGATCGAGGTTTCCAGGAGCGGACTGGCCACCGCATCGCGCGCCGCGTCGGCAGCTCGCTGGTCGCCACTGCCGAAACCGATGCCCATCAGCGCTGCACCCTGGCCAGACATGACGGCCTTGACGTCGGCGAAGTCAAGGTTGATCAGCCCCGGCTGCACGATCAGGTCCGAGATGCCCTGCACGCCTTGCCGGAGGACGTCATCGGCGATTTTCAAGGCCTCGGTAAACGGCACTTTCTTGTCGGTGACGTCGAGCAAGCGCTGGTTCGGAATGATGATCAGGGTGTCGACTTTTTCCTTGAGGGTCTTGGCCGCCTCTTCGGCGATGGCGCGGCGCCGCGTCCCCTCGAAGGTGAACGGCTTGGTGACGACGCCGATGGTCAGGGCGCCGTTGTTGCGCGCGATCTCGGCGACGACTGGCGCGGCGCCAGATCCGGTGCCGCCGCCCATTCCCGCGGTGAGGAACACCATGTCGGCTCCCTGCAGCAGTTCGGACAGCTCCTGCTGGCTCTCTTCGGCGGCTTCGCGGCCGATCGTCGGATTGCCGCCCGCGCCAAGGCCGCGCGTCAGCTTCTTGCCGATGTTCATCTTGGTCTGGGCTTCCGAATGGGCCAGCGCCTGCAGGTCGGTGTTGATGGCGATGAACTCGACGCCGCGCAGCTTGGAGCGGATCATGCGGTTGACCGCGTTGCTCCCTCCCCCACCGATCCCGACGACCTTGATGCGCGCGTTTCCCTCGAGCGTCCGGTCGACCTCCCGCATTGTTGTTTCCTCCTTGTCGCGCTCGAGGCGCGCCCTCATGAACCGCGCGGCATAGGATCGCGACCCCTGGCCCTCCGCGTAATCACCAGGGATGACCGGCTTCGAGGCCAGGCCCTTCATCCGTAGTTGGTCGTTGTGGTCCATACCCAGCCTCCTTCCTTTAGAAGAAATCCTTGATCCACCGAAACGCCGCCGAAACGCCGGCGCCAACCGGCGTGTGACCGTTGCCGTTGCCTTGATGGCGAAGTTTGGTGCCCCAGCGCAGCAAGCCGACCGCCGTTGCATAGGCGGGACCGCTGACCTGGTCGCTCATGCCGATGGTTTGATGCGGCGTCCCGATCCGGACCGGCAGATCGAGCAATGACGAGGCCGCTTCCGTGAAACCCAGCAACCGGCAGCCACCACCGGTGAAAACGATGCCGCCGGGCAGGAAGCCGTCATGGCCGCCGCGGCGCATCTCGAGCCGGACCATCTCCAGGATCTCGCGCGCACGGGGCGCGATGATCTCCGCAAGATGCCGGCGGGGCACGACCTGGACCTTGTCCTGGCCAATCTGATGGAGCTCGACCATCTCCTCGCGTGGAATGGCGGCAGGGATGGCGTGGCCGTAATTGATCTTCAGCATCTCGGCCTCCTGAAGCGTCGTGCGCAGGCCGATCGCGATGTCATTGGTCACGTGCATCGCGCCGATCGGCAGCACGGAGGTGTGCACCACGCTGCCATCGCTGAAGAGCGCAACATCGGTGGTGCCGCCACCGACGTCGACCAGCGCCACGCCGAGGTCGAGCTCGTTGTCGTTGAGCACCGCCTCTGCAGAGGCCAGCACCTGGACCACGAGGTCCTCGACGCTCATGCCCGATTGGTGGACGCACTTGACGACGTTTTGAACCGCGGTCAGGGAACCGGTGATAATGTGCGCCTCGACCTCCAGCCTCGCGCCGGACATCCCGACGGCATCCTTGACGCCCTCCTGGCCGTCGACGACGTAGCCGCGGGGAACGACATGGATGATTTCGCGATCATTCGGCACCGACACGGCGCGGGCGGCGTCGATCACGCGGTTGACGTCGTCGCCGCCGATCTCCCGGTTGGGGCGCGAAACCGCAACCATGCCGCGGCTGTTCTGGCTCAGGACATGGGTGCCGGCCATGCCGACAAAGGCCGACTCGAGCTTGTGGCCGCACATCCGCTGCGCGGCGTCGACGGCATGGGCGATGCCGCGGGTCGTCTTTTCCATGTTGACGACCACGCCGCGACGGAGGCCTTCAGAGGGAGCTTCGCCAACGCCGACGATGTTGAGGCCGCGCTCCATCGGTTCGCCGACGACGCAGCAGATCTTGGTTGTGCCGATATCTAGTGCTGTGACGTATTTAGAACGGGGCAAACACCTTTCCTGGAACGCTGGCTGGGACGCTGGTTGGGCACATTATAGAGGGCTGTTTTGCCGGGCACAACACAATCTGGCCAGTTATCCACAGGATTTGCGTCCGGCGGCCTCGGCGAGGTCAGCAATGGTGAGCTTAGCCTGGATGAATGGCCGGCAAATCCCGCAGCGGCAGCAAAAAGCGCTGGTCCCAACACGTGACCGAAACCAGCAACGCGCTTGACCTCGAGCACGAGGTGTTCACAAAAAAGGATCCGAGCGCGATCGCCCGATCGCTCAAGCGCTCCGCCGAGCGAAGCAAACGGCGGAAGAGCAATCCCTACCGGTCGGCGATGTCGATGTTGACGTTCTACCTCAACCGCGCCGGACAGTCCCTTCCCAAGCAGCAGCGCTCACGCCTCGAGGCGGCAAAGAACGAGCTGCGCAAGCTGTACCATCGGCCAACCCGGTAGCGGTTGCGCCTCGGCCCACGGACCACAACGAATCAGAGGAGATGGCGCCGAATCACGGCCAGGTTGTCAAAGATGCGAACGCCAAAAGCGACGATCGCGGCGAAATACAGTTCAACGCCGAGCTTGTCACCCAGATAGGTCAATCCGCCGGCCACGAGCGAGTTGACCAGCAGTCCGGAGAGGAACACTTTGTTCTCGAAGTTGCCGTTGAGCCAGGCCTTGACCGCGCCGAGGATCGAATCGAGCGCCGCCAGGATCATGACCGCGGTGTATCGCGCATATCCGGGCGGAATCTGAACCGGCGAATTCAGTCCGAGGACGATGCCGAGCACGCCGAACACAATCGCCGCCCCGACCAGCCACAGCGCCTCTCGCGAGCCGCTCGCCCGCAATCTCATCGCTTCCCACGCATCTGGACAGCGGGCGCCCCCGGGTTCTCGAGATTGATATAGAGGATTTGGGTCGATGTCAGATCGAGCCGGCCGCTCAAGGCGTGCAACGCCGCGACCTTTGGCTCGAGCGTCGCCCGATCACCTGCTGTCAGCATCTGGCCGAATACCAAGGTCCAGCCGCGATCGGTCTGCGCGCTGAGCACATCGCGCCCATCGATCGTGAAGGACGTGATCGACACCCGAAAGGCTGGTTGGAATCCGGCGCGAAGCTGCTGGAGCATGGCGAGCAGTTCCGGAGCGACGATGCGCTGACCGCTCTTGACGGTTTCGAGATCCGGGCGGTTGATGATCAGGAGCTTCCCCGCTTCGGTTGCAGGATCAAGAACCTGTCCGGCGTCGTTCAGATCGTAGGTGGCTTCGCCGACCTGGAGCACGGCCGATGGCGTCCATTCGGAGACGCGCACGGCAACACGGTCAGGCAAGGCCAGGCTCACGGAGGCTGAACGGATCCAGGGCAACGTCTCGACCCGGCGCTCGAGATCGCGATGGCTCAGGAAAAAGATGTTCTGATCAACGGGAAGCGCCAGCGCCGATTCAACATCGCCGACGCTCACGTGTCGAATGCCCGTGATCCGCACGTCTCGCGGGCGAAAGCTCGACTGCGCGAGGAGAAACAGCGTGACGAAGATCTCCGTACCCAGCACCGCCAGCTGCACCACGGCCCAGACCCAGCCCCGAGACCGAGTGACCGGCGCCGGCGGCGCGGCTGCGGTCCGGCCGCGACGCTTCTCGATGGTCCCGACCGTCATTCGTCGTTCGACGCCTTGAGCAACCGGCTGTCGATCGCGGTTTGCGACCGCTGCTTGTCGTTGAAGCGCTCGATCGCCAACTCGATGAGCCGATCGATCAGCCGGGCATAGGGCAGTCCCGAGGCTTCCCAGAGCTTCGGATACATGCTGATCCGGGTGAACCCTGGCAGGGTGTTCAGCTCGTTGAGGAACAGGCGACCGGTGGTGCGCTCCAGGAAGAAATCGACGCGTGCCATTCCAGCAGCATCGACTGCCGCGAACGCCTTGACGGCCATTGTCCGCACTTCGTCGGCCGTGCGCTCATCGATCGGTGCGGGAATCAACAGCTTCGATCCTTCGTCGAGATATTTCGCCTCGTAGTCGTAGAACTCGTGGGCGGGCACTACCTCACCGACGATCGAGGCCTGCGGCTCATCGTTGCCGAGAACGCTGACCTCGAGCTCGCGGGCGTCGATGCCCTTTTCAACCAGCAACTTCCGGTCGAAGCTCGCTGCGAGCCCAAGGCCTCGTTCCAGCTCAGCGCGATCGCGCGCTTTGCTCGTCCCCACGCTGGAGCCGGAGTTGGCGAACTTCGTGAAACAGGGATAGCCCAACTCGTCTTCGACTCGCCGGATAAATGCGTCCGGATTGCGCTCGAGCTCGCGGCGAGTGATCGGCAGGTAGTCGACGATGGGCAGCCCGACGGCGGCGAAGGCCCGCTTCATGTAGATCTTGTCGAGGCCGAGCGCGGACCCGAGGACACCGGCACCGACGTAGGGCAGATTCGCCAGCTCGAGCACGCCCTGGATGGTGCCGTCCTCGCCGTTCAATCCATGAAAGACCGGAAAGACGACATCGAGTGCCGGAAGGCCTCCACCCGGATCCTCCCCCCGCAGGTCGGGGGAGGAAGACAAACCGTTAGCCGAGACGAGCGATCGTTGCGTTGGGTCAGGCGGGAGGTAGACGTAATTGCGTCCGTCCTCGTTCGTGACCAGTCGCTTGATCGAGTCCCCGACCCGCCATCGACCTTCCTTGTCGATATAGAGCGGGACTGGCTCGAACTTCTGCGGATCCATCGCGGCGATGATGGACTGTGCAGAGAGCACGGAAACCTCGTGCTCGGTGGAACGACCACCGAAAAGGACACCAACCCGGAGCCGCTTCACGCGGCGGGCCTGCCGATGATCCGGACCTCCGGTTCGAGCTCGATGCCGAATCGTTGGAGGACGCGATCCCGCATCTCGGCCATTAAGGCTAGCACGTCATCCGCGGTTGCTCGATCGACATTGACGATGAAATTCGCGTGCTTTGGCGAAACCTGCGCTCCCCCGATTCTCCGTCCCTTCAGTCCTACGGCGTCGATCAGACGCCCCGCCGAATCCCCGGGTGGATTCTTGAAGGTGCTGCCCAGGCTCCGCTGCTCGATCGGTTGCGTCTCGCGCCGGTGCTTCTGGACCTCGAGCATCCGCTGCCTGACCTGAGCTGGTTCCTCGGCCGTCGTCCGAAATGTCGCCGACAGGACGATCCATCCGGGCCGCTCGCGCTTGAAGACTGAGTCCCGATACGCGAAGCGGCAGTCCTCCACCGTCATCGTGCGCCGCCGGCCAGACTCATCAAGGACCTCGGTGCTGACCAGCCGGTCTTTCACCTCCGAGCCAAACGCTCCGGCGTTCCCGAAGACCGAACCACCGACGGTCCCCGGGACGCCGGCGCCAAATTCCATGCCCGCTCGACCGGCCTTCGCCGTTTCCGCGGCGACCTTAGGCATCAGGACGCCGGCAGCCACCGTCACCGTTTCGCTGTTGATCGAGAGCCGTGAGGTTTTCAGCTTGATGACCAGGCCGGGCTGCTCGGCGGCCGCGAACAGCGTGTTCGTCGCGGCGCCGATCACGAGATAGGGAATTGCATCGACATTGAGCCGCCCGATCAACTCCGGTAGAGAACAGTCATCGGTGACCTCGAGGAAATAGCGGGCTCGGCCGCCGATGCCGTACCAGCTGTGAGGCGCGAGCGGCTCGTGTTCGCGGACGCCGGGAACCGAGGCCAGCCACTCAGGCAACCGGCGAGCGCTCCAGCACCTCGGCGGTCTTGTTGATCACGCCATCGAAGTCGCGCACCGACATGAACACGATCACGTCACCCGGTCGGGCGACCGAGGCCAGCTTGTAGGCAGCCGATCGGGCCGAGTCGACGGCGACCACCTCGTCAACGCCCCTGATCCGAGCCGCGAGATCCTGCGAGGTTACGGTATGGGCCAGGTTGCGCTCGCGAGCCGGCTCGATCGGACCGAGCACCACCAACGAGGCGTCCTGGAAGGCATCGGCGTAGGCGTCCATCAAGCTGAGCGTTCGGCTATAGGTGTGCGGGACGAACAAGGCCAGGACCCGACCCGGATGAAACCGGTCGCGGGCCGCCTCCAAGGTCGCCTTCACTTTTGCCGGGTGGTGTGCGTAATCGTCGATGAGCGTCACGCCCCGTACCTCTCCCCGAACCTCGAACCGGCGGGCCACGCCGTGGAACCGGCTGATGGCGTCTACCGCCGTCGAGACCGGCACACCCAGGCGGACGGAGGCGGCGAAGGCGGCCAACGCATTCCTGGCGTTGTGCTCTCCCGGAAGACGCGTCGTGACGACCGCGAGAACTTTTCCGTCATGCCACGCCGTGAAGCGCATTCCGTCCCCTTCGATCTGGACATCACGCCCATGCCAGTCCGCGCCGGCCCGCAGCCCATAGGTCTCGACATGCGCTCGCGTTCGGGAGAGGAGCCGTCGTACCGTCGCATCGTCCGAGCAGGCGATCAGGCGGTCCTCGGCGCCGAGGTCTTCGAGAAATTGCCGGAACACCGCCTCATAGGCGCTGGGGTCGGGAAAGACATCCGGATGGTCCCAGTCGATGTTGGTGAGCACCGCAAGCTGCGGGGCGAAATGCAGGAACTTCGGTCGCGGGTCGAAAACGGCGGAGGTGTACTCGTCGCCCTCGAAGACGAATTCGCGGCCGGTTCCCCAGGCCGCCGAGGCGCCCAGGTCTTTTACCGCCATGCCGAGGCGGAAACCGGGATTTCGACCGGCCGCTCGCAGGATCCAGGCGATCAGGCTCGCGGTTGTCGTCTTGCCCGCACTGCCCGCAACCACGATCCGAAATCGATCCGCCGTCAGCTCTCCCCAGTACTCGGCTTCGCTCACGACGCGAATGCCGAGCCGGCGAGCGGCGCCGGTTTCCGGATTGCCTTCGCGAACCTGGTTGCCTTGCACCACCAGATCGGGGCGGCCCCATCGGGTCAGGTTGGCGGCGGCGTGGCCGTCGACCCACTTGATGCCGGCGTTGGTGAGGATGTCGGTGGTCGGCGGATAGGCATCCTCGTCCGACCCGGTGACCTCGTTGCCCAGCTGCTTGGCGACCAGCGCCAGACCCGAAACCGCGTAGCCACAAATGCCGATGAAGTGAATGCGCATCAGCGGCGCGCCACCGATTGCAGGAGGGCCACCACCTCGTCCGCGGCTGCCGGACGGCCGAGCGATCCCATCGCGTCCACCATCTTGCGATAGCGCTCGGGCGCATTGACGATGGCAGCAATCTCATCGATCACGCGGGAGCCGTCGCAATCCTCGTTCGAGATCATGACGGCGGCACCGGCTCGGGCAAACGGCTCGGCGTTGAGGCGCTGATGACCACCCGCAAAGGGTCCAGGAACCAGGATCATGGGCACGCCGATGGCGCTGACCTCGCTGATGGCGCCGGCACCCGCTCTACTCAGGACGAGGTCGGCACGCCTGATCTTCTCTGGCAGGTCATCGGCGAAGGCGAACGGCGAGTAGCCGGTGGCGGCAGCACCCAGCCCGGCGCGGATCCGTTCCATCTCCGGCAGGTCCCGCGTCCCGGTTTGATGCGCAACCGTTAGGCCCAGTCGTCCAACCAGTTCGCCCACCGCGGCCGCGACCGCCTGGTTGATGCGATGCGCGCCCTGGCTTCCGCCGAGAACGAGGAGGTGCCGCGGCGTTGTGGGGAAGTCCTGGCGGCGCGCGGTGAACTCGAGGCGTACCGGGGTTCCGGTCACGACACTTCGAGCATGAAGATGGGACGACGATTGCTCATAACCGCTCGCGACCACGCGAGCCATCCGCGAGAGCCAGCGGGTGGTGCGGCCGGGTAGCTGGTTCTGTTCTTGGAGCACGACCGGAACCCGTTGCAGGGCGCCGGCCAGGATCACGGGGGCGCTCACATAGCCGCCCGTTCCCAGAATGACATCCGGATGGAAGCGGCGAACGATGCGCGATGCCTGCCACAAGGCTCGTGGCGCGAGCACCGGAACGGACCAGTTCCTCCAGAGCTGCTCCATGTCGAGCTTGGGCGCTACGATCGTTTCCAGAGCGAAGCCATAGCGAGGCACGACTTGTTCTTCGATGCCGCCGCGGCGCCCCACATATAGAAGGATGCTGTCAGGCGCGCTCCGCAACAGCGCCTGCCCGACGGCGATCGCCGGGAACAAGTGTCCGCCCGTACCGCCGCCCGAGATCAATACTCGCATGCCGGATCCATCCCACTTTCGCGCTCTGGGTCGAAACGTTCAACAGTATGCCGACGGCGCCCAGCGCAATCGCCAATGACGAGCCACCATAGCTGATGAAGGGCAAGGGCACGCCGGTCGTCGGCAGGGTCACGGTGACGGCAGCGATGTTGACCATCGCCTGGACGGCGATCCAGGTGGTGACGCCGCAGGCAAGCAGCGAACCGAAGGCGTCGGGCGCCTTGAGCGCGATGCGATAGCCACGATAGGCGAAGAGCGCAAACAGGCCGAGCACCGCGGAGGTGCCGATCAGCCCGGTCTCCTCCCCCACGATGGCGAAGATGAAGTCGGTGTGGGCGAAGGGCAGCCACTGGTATTTCTGGATGCTCTGGCCCAGGCCGACGCCAGCGATCCCGCCGGACCCAAGGGCGACCACCGACTGGATCGCCTGGAAGCCGGTATTGAGGGGATCGGCCCAGGGATTGAAAAAGGCCATCAGCCGCTGCAGGCGGTAGGGCTCGATACGAATGAACATGTAGAGGCACATCCCGACGATCAAAGCCAGCAGCAGGACGTGCCGCTTCTGGCCGCCCGCGACCAGGAACTGCGCGAGCAAGATGGCGGCCAGGATCATGGTGGTGCCGAGGTCGCGCTCGAGGATGATGAGGAAGGTCACCAGGCCCAGCAGCGCGAGGAAGGGGACGACACCGTTCTCCAGCGAGCTGAGGCGCTCGCGATGGCGCTCGAGCCAGAGCGCCATGAAGACGATCGCCGCGATCTTGGCGAACTCTGCCGGCTGCATCTGCAACGGCCCCAGCTTGAGCCAGCGTCGTGCGCCGTTGACCTCGACGCCGAAGTGGGGAAGCAGGACCAGCACCATCAACCCGATGGCCGCAATGCCGAGCGGCCAGGCCAGCGGGCGCAGCCGGTGGTAGTCGATATGGGCCGCCGCCCAGAGGAGGACGAGGCCCAGCGCGAGCCAGATCAGCTGCCGCTCGAAGTAGTAGGCGGAGTTGTGGAACCAAAGCCAGCCCTGCACCTCGCTGGCGGAAAACACCATCACGAGGCCGAAGGCGCTCAGGGTGCCGATGGCCAGCAGCAGCGCGCGGTCGCCGCGACGCCAGAGCGTCGTCGAGGTCAGCCGCCGTCTGACCGCAGGCGTTTCGAGCGTGGCCAGCGCCCTCATTGGGCGAGCTCCTGCAAGACGGTCGATTTGAATCGACGGCCCCGGTCCTCGTAGTTCTCGAACATGTCGTAGCTGGTAAACGCGGGGGACAGCAGCACAACCGAGCCAGGTGGGGCGACCGCCGCCGCCTTACGCACGGCGTCCCGCAGGTCCGCGGCTCGCTCGACCTTCTGAAGCCCGGCGTCGCGTGCGCGTCGTGCCAGCTCATCACCGGTCTCGCCCATCGCGACCAGGGCGGTTGCCCGGCGGGCAATCGTCTGAGCCAGCGGCTCGATGTCGATTCCTTTATTCCGTCCGCCCGCGATCAGAATGATGGGTTCGCTGAAGGCGGCCAGCGCCTTGTAGGTCGAGTCCGGATTGGTCGCCTTCGAATCGTTGTACCAGCGCACGCCGCTGAAACGGCCGACCAGTTCGAGGCGGTGCTCGACGGCCTTGAACTCCCGGATCGCCTTCGCGATCGCCTCGGGCTGGACGCCGGCCGCGTGGCCGGCGGCGGTGGCCGCAAGCGCATTACTCAGGTTGTGCTCCCCCGGCAGCGGCACCTCGTCCACCGGCATGATCCGTTGGCGTTGGCCCGGGCGCCCCACGGTCAACCACCCCTCGCTCACGGTCGCCCCCTCGTGAAGGGGTGCGTGCAGTCCGAAGGGAATGACTTCACCCCTTGTCTTGGCTGCCATCCCGGCGCAGACCTCGTCGTCGAAGTTGAGCACGGCATGGTCATTGGGCTCCATGAAGGTGACGGCCCGTGCCTTGATCTCGGCGTAACGCTCAAACGACTTGTGCCGGTCGAGATGATCCGGAGTCACGTTGAGCACCGCGCCAACCTGGAGGCGTGGATTGCGGATCGATTCCAACTGGAAACTGCTCAACTCGAGGACGACCCAGTCATCGGGTTTCAACTGATCGACGCGATCGAGGACCGGCTCCCCGATATTGCCGCCACGCATGACGTTCAATCCACCTGCCCGTAAGACATCGGCGGTCAGCGCTGTGGTCGTAGTCTTGCCATTGGTTCCGGTGATCCCGGCGATCAAGCTCGGGCAGTTCCGAAAGAAGAGGTCGATCTCGCTCGTCACCTCGATGCCGCGCCGCCTGGCGGTCTCGACCAGCGGCTCGTCCCAGGCGACGCCCGGACTCACCACCAGGAGGTCGGTGCCATTGAGGTCGCCAGGTCCGTAGCCTCCAAGGTGGGAAGGGATCGCCCGCTCTTCCAGCTCGCGCCGCAGTTCGGCCGTGTCGGCGCGGTCCACGACGCGCACCTCGCTGCCTTGCCGGCGGAGAAACGCCGAGGCGGCACGGCCGCTGCGCCCGTAGCCCAGGATCAGCGCGTGCCGGCCGTGCAGTTCCTCCCGGCCGCTCGTCTGCGCCGGCATCATGCCGCGAGTCCCGATCGCGCCAGGACGACCGCCAGCGCGGCGGCGAGCAGCGATCCGGCCCAGAACCAGAGCGCGAGCGGAGTCTCTCTCCAACCGGAGAGGATGAAGTGGTTGTGGAGCGGCGACATGCGAATGACGCGCTTGCCGGTCATCTTGAAGCTGGCCACCTGCACGATCACCGAGAGAGTTTCGACCACGAAAACGAGCGCGAGCAGCGGCAAGTACCAGAGAAAGCCGGTGGTGATCGCGGCTGCGACCATGGCCGTTCCGAGGGCCAGGCTTCCGGTGTCACCCATGAAGACTCGGGCCGGGAACAAGTTGTAGAAGAGAAAGCCGACCAGCGTTCCGGCGAGGATCGCGGGCATCAACCCCGCCCCCGGGTCGTGTTCGAGCACGGCAATCAGGGCGAGCCCGCCGAAGCTGATGGCGCCGGTGCCCGCCGCCAGCCCGTCACTCCCATCAGTCAGGTTGAACGCGTTCGAGCCGGCGGCCACCGCCAGGGCAGCGACCACGATGATCCAGCTACCCAGCGCACGGCGTCCGTCGAAGGGAACGAGCTGGACGGTGAAGTTCCACCAGAGGGCAAGCAGCCCGAGCAATGCGCCGCTGGCGAGCTGGATCACGATCTTCTGACGCGCCTTTAATCCCAAATTTCGACCGCCGCTGATCTTGGCGAAGTCGTCGAGGAATCCCAGTGCGCCACCGAGCAAGAGCGCAATCAGGACGAATACCCCCGCTCGCGATCGATCGACGATCAGATAGAGCACCAGGGCGACGCCCAGGTAGACGAGGCCGCCCGCCGTGGGCGTTCCGGCCTTGGCCCGGTGCGCCGCCGGCCCCTCTTCCCGGATCAGCTGGCCCATCCGCGCGCGAGCCAGCCACGCGATTGCCGCGGGATAAAGCAGGGCGCTCACGATCAGCGCGATGAGGAAGACGATGGGCACGATCACGAGGTCGCCCGAATTCGCTCCACGACTCGCTCCAGCCGCATACCCCGTGATCCCTTGACGAGGACGCGGGTCGTCGGGCCGAGCAGCGGCTCGAGCGCGGCGACCGCCTGCTCCGGCGTGTCGACAACGATCGCGCGGTCCTGCGCGAGGCCGGCGCGGCGGGGGGGGGCGGGGGGCGGGGTGGGCCGCTCGCCCGAGGGGGTGACGGAATAGGGGG
>DAIPYJ010000015.1:28853-56240 GCA_036782775.1 Candidatus Dormiibacterota bacterium
GGCGCGGCGGGCGGAGTCGACCGTCGTGCTGGCCTGCTCGCCGATGGCGATCAGGAAATCGGCGGCCTCGCCGGCGAGCGAGCCGACCTCGGCGTGCGCGCGCTCGGCATGATCACCGAGCTCGAGCATGTCGCCCAGCACGGCGATCCGCAGCGCGCCTTGAGGCGCAAGCCGGAGCACCTCCAGCGCCGCCTCCATCGACCCGGGGCTGGCGTTGTAGGAGTCGTCGATCACGGTCGCGCCCTTGCGACCAGTCAGGAGATTCATGCGTCGGGAGGGCGGCGTGAAGCCGTGCAAGGCGGAGGCGATGGCGGCAGCATCGAAGCCGAATTCGAGCGCGACGGCCGCAGCGGCCAGCGCATTGAGGACGCTGTGCTGTCCTGGAAGCCGGAGATAAACCTCGGCCTTGCCCCGGGGTGTGGAGAGGTTGAACATGCTGCCCTCGAGACCGTGCAGACGGATCTTTTCGGCTCGAACCTCGGCATCGTTTCCGAACCCATAAAACGTCACCCGCTTGGCGGCGGAGGCCATGGCCTTGACACGCGCGTCGTCGGCATTCAACACGGCGAGGCCATCGGGTGCCAATCCCTCCACCAGCTCGCGCTTGGCCGCGGCGACTGCCTCGATCGATCCGAGGAATCCTACGTGCGCCAGGCCGACGTTGAGCACCACCCCGATGTTGGGCGGTGCCGTCCGGGTCAGTTCACGAATTTCGCCGGCGCGGGACATCGCGTACTCGAGCACAAGCGCCCGGTCTCCCGAATCCATCTGAAAGACGGTCATCGGGATGCCGGTGTAGGTGTTGAGATTCCCCTCGCTCTTGTGAACCCGCAACCGCCGCCCGAGAACGTGGGCGATCAGCTCTTTGGTGGTCGTCTTCCCGGCGCTCCCGGTAATGGCGACGATTGGCACCGGCTGGCGGCGAAGCCGGTCGCTGGTGATGTCGAATAGAGCCTGACGCGTGCTCCCGACTTCGACCATCGTCGGTCCCGCGATCTCCGCAGGAGCCCGTTCGCAGAGGATGCCTCTTGCGCCGCGCTCGGCAGCCTGCGGGATGTAGCCATGGCCATCCTGCTGCTCCCCCTTGAGGGCAACAAAGAGCGAACCGGGCGTCACCTCGCGAGAATCGGTGACCAGCCGATCGAAGCTGGCGGAGTTAGGCCCGGCGACCACGCGGCCCCCGGTCGCCTCGAGCACCTGGGCTAAGGACATTCCCACCGGATTCCTATTGTCATGGAGCGATCTGCCACTGGGTGATCAGCGCGTTGGCCACTGTCTTCCAGATCGGCGCGGCGACGTAGGCACCCTCGAAGAGGATCTTCGGCTTGCGCGTGACCACGAGCATGATGAATTGCGGGTGGTTCGCCGGTAAGAAGCCGACAAATGAGCCGATCGTGTCGGTCTTCGAGTAGGTCCCGTTCTCGGGAATGCTTGCCGTCCCGGTCTTGCCTGCAACCTGGTTGTGAAAGCCGTCGATTTTGGCGGCAAAGCCGGACCCATGCTCGACCACCGCCACCATCATCTGGGCCATCTGCTGTGCCGTCTTCGGGGAGATCACGTTGCGAACGACCCTGGGCGCTACTGCATGGCGTACGCCATTCGAGTCGATCATGGCGTCGACCACGTGCGGCCAGACCAGGTTGCCGCCAGTCGCGACGGCATCGACGGCAGCCAGCATCTCGATTGGCGTCGCATCGACGCCTTGCCCGAACGACGCGGTCGCCAGCTGGGACGCTTTCCACTGGTTGAGCGGCGCCAGCGGCGCGTTGGCCTCAGCGGCAACGTCGACGCCGGTCGAGGTCCCGATGCCGAACCGCTGCAGGTACTGGTAGAAGTTGGCCGGCCCTTCCAGCTGTTCCGCCTTGATGGCGCCGACGTTGAGCGAGTTCTCGAGCACCTGGGTCATGGTCACCATGCCGTGGGTGCGTCCATCCCAGTTATGAATGGCGTAGCCGCCAACGACCGCCGTCCCCGTCTCGTTGAAGCGGTAGTCGGGCGTGATCGCGTGGTCATCGAGGGCGCCAGACAGTGTCACCACTTTCATGACGGAACCCGGCTCGTATAGGTCGGACACGACGGGATCGCGAAACAGCGCCGTGTCGGTGGTCGCGAACTGGTTGGCGTTGTAGGTCGGGACATCCGCCCAGGCCACGATCCGCCCGGTGGTCGGCTCCATGATGATCAGCGAGCCGCTGTCCGCCTGGTATTTCTGCACGCCGTCGGCGAGCGCCCGCTCGGCCACCACCTGGATGGTGCTGTCCAGCGATAGCTGGAGCGTCATCCCGTCAACCGGGTTACGCCGCTGGCGATCGCTGAGCACGATCGGCTGGTTGGCCAGATCGCGAACCGTGGCCTCGAAGCCGTCCTGCCCGTGCAGGACCTTGTCGTAGTAGCCCTCGATGCCGTAATTGCCGACGCCGTTGTCATTGGCGAAGCCCAGCAGGTTGGCCGCGAGGCTCGTCCCTGGCACGCCGCCGTCGACATACGCGCGTTGTGTTTCCGCGACCTTGCCGATTCCCGGCAAGCGGAGGTTGTCGAGCTGTTGCCCGACCGCCGCGGGCATCCGGCGGGCCAGGTAGACGAATTTCCTGGTGGTGGCGAGCTTGGTCATGATGTCGTCCGGCGTGAGCTGGAGAATCGGCGCCAGGGTATCGGCGATGCGCTGGCGGTCGGACGCCGCGATTTGATCGGGCGACGCGAACACCGAGAAGACTGGCGTATTGGTCACAAGCAGCGCGCCGTTGCGATCGACGATGTCGCCCCGTACGGCAGACAAGGTGATGGTGTCGTCGTGGTACGCGGCCGCCAGCCTCGACATGTCGTCATGGCGAAGGATTTGCCAGTACGCGAGCCGTCCGAGTAATACCAGGTAGGCGCCAAGCACGACCGCGAGCAAGGTCACGATCCGCGAGCGCGGTTCGAGCGAGGCTCTCATTCCTGGATGGCGCGCGAAGGGCCGTCAGCCGCTAGCGCGTGGTTGGAGCCTGAAGGTGCAACGGACGGCCGGTCAGTGCGTCTACCACCGCGATCACGTGATCCCACACGGTGCCGCGGCCCTGGTTCGCCGGCAGCGGTCCCAGCGCGATCGGTGAATCCGCCGCCTTGACGAACTGCCAGCGACCGGGATGGGTCATGCCCAGCTGCTGGGCGGCGATGGCGACGCGATTGGCGGCGCGATCGGCGGCGAGCTGGGCCTGGAGCTGGTCGTGCTCGGCGCTGAGGCGGGCCTGTTCCTGTTTCAAGGTCGCGATCTGGTAGCTCGCCTGGGTGGCGGCGGCCGACTGGGCAACGAGCAGCAAGGCGGCCGCCACCAGCGAAATCGCGGCGACAAGCGGAGAAATCGTAGGCCGGCCCCGTCTCCGGCGCGCTCCAGAGGGCGCCGGCGTGGATGAAGACCAGCCGCGAAGGGGGAAACGCGCGCGCCGGAGGGGTCGGATCGGGCCGGCGGGGCCGCAAAACCAGTAGATGCCCAGGAGGGACAGGCTCCACCATGCGGCCGCTCAGGTATTGACTTGTGGAATGACATGGACGAGGTTCATAGCTTCTCCGCGACTCGCAATTTCGCTGACCGAGCTCGGGGATTGTCCCGGACTTCGGTCTCGGACGGGGTGATCGGCTTGCGCGTGATCACGCGCACCGAACGCTGGTGCCCGCAGAGACAGACGGGCGCTTGGGGCGGACAGATACAGTCTGTTGCTTCGACGTTGAAAAGGTTCTTTGCAATCCTGTCCTCGAGAGAGTGGAAAGAGACGACCCCGACGCGCCCACCGCTGGCGAGCACCGTGATGGCAGCCTTCAACCCCTCTTCGATCGCATCCAACTCGCGGTTGACCGCGATCCGTACTGCCTGAAAGGTCCGGGTGGCCACATGGATGTCCCGCGGCCAGGCGCCACGGGGGATCGCGCCGGCGACCACGTCGACAAGATCCCGGGTCTTCCGCAGCGGCTCCCGCCGTCGTCGGTCCACCATCCGTTGGGCGATTCGCGCCGCCCATCGCTCCTGGCCGTAGTCCTTGAGGATCCGCCGCAACTCACTCTCCGGTTCGCGGTTGAGCAGGTCGGCTGCGGTCCAGCTTTGGCTTCGATCCATTCGCATGTCGAGGGGTCCCTCGCGCTGGAAGCTGAAGCCCCGTTGGGCATCATCCAGCTGAATCGACGAGAGGCCGAGATCGAAGACGATCCCGTTGACCGGGCGTCCGATCTTTTCGGCGGCCACGTCGAGCTGCGCGAAATTGGTGTGCTCCAGGATCACGCTGACGTCTGGAGGCACCGGTTCCCGGGCGAAGCGCTCGAGTGCGGTGGCATCTCGATCAAGGCCGAGCAGCAGTCCCCCTGGCCGAAGCCGTTCGAGCAGGGCGTGTGCATAGCCACCGCCGCCGAGGGTGGCGTCGATGAACGCCTGCCCGGGCTGTGGTTGAAGGCTGGTTATGACGTCTTGTAAAAGTACGGGTCGATGTCCGGACAGTCCGGAAGGTCGAATGAGCGGCCCCGGCGTGGAAAGGCCGCGAGACAAGTCGCTTGGGCGGCCACCCCGGTCACGTGCCCTGGGCACGTCGCCGTTCGGCCACCTGGTCCTGGATGCGCGTGTATTCCTCCGGTGTGGCTTCGCCAAGGTGGCGCCAATTCTCGTCGTTCCAGATTTCGATCAAGTTGTTGACTCCGACGATCCAGGCGACCGTCGAGATCTCGGCGTACTGCCGCTGGTCGGCGGACAGGACGATCCGTCCTTGGGCGTCGAACTCGCACTCCCGGGCGGCGCCGAACATCATGCGGGCGAGTCGCCGTTCTTCCGCCGGTGTGGTCGAGCCCAGGCGCAAGCCCTGTTCCCTCGCCCATTCCTGCGGCGGATAGACCTGCAAGCAGCCCTCCGCCCCCTTGGAGATGATGGTTCCGGATGGCAGCTGTTCCCGAAACCGCGCGGGAATCGCGACCCGTCCCTTGGTATCCACGGCATGCCGGTAGGTCCCGAGAAACATCAGGAATCGCCACCGACTGTCTCACTGTCCCCACTTTTCCCCACTTTCTGCCACCGACACGCCGAAACGTACCACCGTGACAGCTGCCTGTCAATCTTTTGGACCTAAATCTTGTGGGCTTGTAGCCGCATAAACGAGAAGCCCCTAGATCTAGTGGTCAGTCAGGCGGACAAGGTCAGACGCCAACGAGTACCGTGAAGAGGAATGTTTCTCCGGGTCGACCGCGGGCACGTCGCGCCTGGCAAGCTCGAGGCGTTCGCATCATTCATGGCCACCGACGTAACGCCACAGCTCCGCACCCTCCCTGGATATCGCTCCACCAGCGTGGCGGTTGACCGGCCGACCGGCAAGGTCATCGTTACCACTGACTGGGACTCGCCCAAGGATCGTGGCGGCTGCGACGAGGTGCTTGCCACGGTGCTGAGGAATGGCAGCCGCTTCGATCTGCGGCCGATCGAGATCGAACTGCTGGAGCGTGTCTCGACCGACGCGGCGAGCAATGAAGTGAGTCCGCCGTAAGCCGAGTTCTGTTCCCCGCTTCAGCCGGACCAGCCGGCGCGCTGTGGGGCGGCAGTCATCCGTCTCCATCGCCGGTTACCCGGCGACTCTAGCGACCTTACCCGAGGACCGGCCGAGCCAGCCGTAACGTCCTCCTATTCGGTCTTGCTCCGGGTGGGGTTTACCGAGCCGACCGGTCTCCCGGTCGCTGGTGGGCTCTTACCCGCACCATTTCACCTTCACCGCCGCTTGCGCGGCGGCTGTGTCTTTTCTGTGGCACTCTCCTTCGGGTTGCCCCGACCGGGCGTTACCCGGCACCCTGCTCTGCGGAGCTCGGACTTTCCTCGACGGGACGATCCCGGCGCGACTGCCTGGCGGACTCAGCAGCGATTGTACCCAGCTTCCGCCACCGTCATGCCGAGACTAGGGAGCCAGAACTTTGTCCATCGTCTTGAAGGAAACCTTCGCGTACTCCTTCAGCCCATCCGCCCCCCGATCGGCCACCAGCCGGCGCGCCACCTCGATGACCTTCGGCGACGCGCCTTTTGGCAGCGTCACCCCCAGCCGGCTCGACGCCTGGGCCAGCCAGCGAAGGAAGGCATCGCGGGCCAGAATCGACGCCGCAGCGACGCCAACGTCGGCTTCGGCGCGGTGCATCTGGACTACCGGGATCCCGCTCAAGCGTGTGTCCATCAGCAAGCGGCTCTCGATGTATCGCTTGTCGCTGAATTGATCGCTCAGCACGAAGTTGGGATGCAGGCCGTTCTTGATCAGGTCTTCGATGACGCGGGTGTGCGTCCAGGCGAGCATGGTGTTCAGGTTTTTGCCTTCGGAGCGCATCTGCCGGTAGAGCTCGTTGTAGCGTTTTGGGGCGAGGACCAGAACGGCACGTTTGCCGTCGTCGATGACCTGCCTGACGCTGGTCGCCAACCTAGCAAGCTCGCGATCCGAAACCAACTTGCTGTCCCGGATGCTCAAGGTTCGGAGGATCTGCGCGGTCCGGTCATCGACGTAGACCCCGGCCGTCACCATCGGTCCGAAGAAGTCGCCTTTGCCGGCTTCGTCAGTCCCGATGTGCGGTTCGCGCTCCGGCGGCATCTCGGCGGTCGAGGCGTTTGCGCTCTTCGAGGATTTCGCCCGGGCCTTCGTCTGACCTGCTTTCCCGATGAGCTCGCTCATTCGGTCGTAGGCAGGGGCGTGCCCTGAGAGCACGAGCTTTCCGCTGCCGTAGAGGATGGCGAGCGCCTGACTGCCTTCGTAGGCAAGCTTCAGTCGCCAGCTCTCGTAGGGCCCGGCCGCGGACTCCAGGGCGCCGGCATCGCGAAGCGACTGGGCAACTCGATCGCGGTCGTCGGACGGGATCGTGTAGGTGATCGTCGTCCGTGACTCGCGACCTGGCACGCTACTTGGCGGCCGGTCGCCGGCGGAGAACGCGACCTTCTTCCGCGCCGACGAACTTGATCGCGGCCCGGACTTCGCGGGCGACCTGGTTCCAGAAGCGGTAGGCAGCGTAGTAGAGGCCCAGCAAGCCCGCCACCAGGATGGCCGCATCGATGCTCAGTCGTCCCTGCTTCAGCCAGTAGACGTCGCGGAGGTTGAGCCAGAGCGCGAACTCGTCGACCACGAGGGCGGCGCCGATGCCGAACAAGGTCGAGAGCCACACATGCAGCCGTGGTGAGTCACTCGTGATGCCGAGGAACCCGACCAGCAGCAGGATCAGGATGCCCCAGACGAAGTGATGGATATGCAGGCCGCCACCGGTCACCACGTTTCCAAGGGGCAGGAAATGGTAGCGAATGCCGTAGGTGATGAAACGCAAGACCGCGAAGGTCACGATGAACGCCAGCCACATTCGCAGCGCCGCGGCGCGGCGGTAATCGATGTGCTCCTGGTAGGCAGCGGCGACACGCTTGCGCAGGTGAAAGCCCGGATGAAGCCATCTCTTGAGATTCACTGGTGACCGACGGTCGCGAGTATAAACGTGATCCGCTGGCGGTCGGCCGGCCATACTTGAACCTCGTGGAGCGCCGCTTCAGCGAGGTCGACGTCTTCACCGACCGGCCATACTTCGGCAATCCGCTGGCGGTCGTCATCGATGCCGACGAGCTGTCGACCGATGAGATGCAGCGGTTTGCCGCCTGGACCAACCTTTCGGAAACGACCTTTCTTCTGCCGCCGTCGCGGGAGGCCGACTACCGGGTCCGGATCTTCACGCCTGTCGGAGAATTACCGTTCGCCGGTCATCCCACCCTGGGAAGCTGCCATGTCTGGTTGGAGTCAGGTGGACAACCAAAAGTACCCGACCGAATCATCCAGGAGTGCGGCGCGGGACTGATCACGATTCATCCGTCCGGAGGCCGCCTCGCGTTCTCAGCCCCGCCCTTGATCCGTTCGGGGCCGGTCGAATCAACCCTACTCGAACAGATTGTGGCGGCCGCGGGCATCGACGCCCGCACCATCGTTGACGCCGAGTGGGTCGACAATGGGCCGGGCTGGGTCGGCGTCCTCCTCGACAGCGCACATGCCGTACTCGCCCTCCGGCCGGGATTCCTCGATCTCGATCTCGGCGTGGTCGGTCCCTACCCGCCTGGATCGCCCCAAGCCTTCGAAGTCCGCGCCTTCTTCCCGAAGCAGGGATCGACCGTCGAGGACCCCGTGACGGGAAGCCTCAATGCTTCCCTGGCGCAATGGCTGGTGCGCACCGGCCGGGCGAAGCCGCCCTACATCGTGAGCCAGGGGACGGTGTTGGGGCGGGCGGGTCGCGTTCACATCACGATGGACGCAACGGGGATCTGGGTTGGCGGGCAAACGATCACCTGCGTCAGCGGAACCGTCGAGCTCTAACCGCGATCGGCGCCGACGTAGGATAGGGTGGGCAATGGCGGACGTGGTGCAAGTCGTCGCGACTGACGACCCGGTTCGTCCGCTCTTCTCGCCAACCGGCGAGCTCACGGTCGAGGCGCGGAGCCGGCTTCGACTATCACCGGACGCCCTGCGGGATCTCTACCGGAAAATGGTCTTGATCCGTCGTGCCGACCAGGAGGCGCTCAACCTCCAACGCCAGGGCGAGCTTGGATTGTGGGGTCAGTTTCTCGGCCAGGAAGCGATCCACGTCGGCGCCGTCGCCGCGCTTCGCGATGACGACTGGATCTTTCCCAGCTATCGCGAGTTCGGCATGGCGATGTGCCGTGGCATCGACCCGGCCGACATGCTGACCTGGTTCCGGGGATTATCGGCCGGGCCCTGGGATCCGCGCCGATATCACTTCGCGCCGCTGGCGATCCCGGTCGCCTCGCAGGTTCCCCATGCCGTCGGATTCGCGATGGGCTCGCGCCTCAAGCACGCCGACGACGTCGTCCTCGGCACGTTTGGCGATGGCGCGACGTCCAAAGGTGACTGGCATGAGGCGATGAACTTTGCCGGCGTCTTCAGAGCGCCGGTGATCTTCCTCTGCCAGAACAACCATTGGGCGATCTCCGTCCCCCTGGCGAAACAGACCGCTGGATCGATCGCCGAGCGCGCTCCAGGCTATGGCTTTCCCGGCATTCGCATCGACGGCAATGATGTGCTCGGCGTCTATGCGGCGGTGCGAGGCGCCGCCGAGCGGGCGCGCCGCGGCGATGGCCCCTACCTGATCGAAGCCATGACCTATCGGATGGGCGCGCACACGACGTCAGACGACCCCACCCGCTACCGCCTCGAAACCGAGCTGCAGCAGTGGAGCTCCAAGGACCCGATCACTCGCTATCGAACCTGGCTCACGTCCCAGGGCGCGATCGACGACGCGGCGATCGCCGCCACCGATAAAGAAGCGGAAGCAATGGCAGCGGCGATGCGCAGCCGCCTACTGGCCGCCAAACCGGCGCCGGCCGGCGAAGCGATCTTCGGCCGCGTCTATGCGCGGCCTCCCGACAGCCTGGTCGAGGAGCGGGAGGAATTGGAAGCCTCGCTGGAGAGCACGTGACAGAACCGGTCACGATGGCAAAGGCGATCAACCTTTCATTGCGCGATGCGCTGGCGCGTGACAAGGACGTGCTCGTCTTCGGCGAGGATGTCGGCAAGCTTGGCGGCGTCTTCCGGATCACGGACGGATTGCAAAAGGAATTCGGCGAAGAGCGGGTCTTCGATACCCCACTCGCCGAATCCACCATTGTTGGGGTGGCGGTAGGCCTGGCGCTGCGCGGTTTCAAGCCCGTTCCCGAGATCCAGTTCGATGGCTTCGTCTATTCGGCGTTCGACCAGATCGTCAGCCACGTGGCCAAGTACCGCAATCGCTCCGGAATGTCGATGCCGATCACAATCCGGATTCCCTTCGGCGGGCATATCGGCGCCGTCGAGCACCACTCCGAAAGCCCGGAAGCCTACTTCACGCACACCGCCGGCCTCAAGGTGGTGGCGCCCGCGACACCCGGCGACGCCTACGGTTTGCTGAAGGCGGCGATCGACGATCCGGACCCCGTCATCTTCTTCGAACCAAAGGCACGCTATTACCTCAAAGAAGCGATCGATCCGGAACGGGAGGTCGTGATCGGCCGGGCACGCGTCGCGCGCGAGGGAACCGGCGTCACGGTGATCGCCTATGGCCCGACCGTTGGCCTTGCCCTCGAGGCTGCCAACGCCGCCGAGAAGGAAAACCTCTCCCTCGAAGTGATCGACCTTCGCACCCTATCACCGCTGGATATGGGGACGATCATGACCTCGCTTCGGAAGACGCATCGGGCGATCGTCGTCCACGAAGCACCGGTCTTCGGCGGGTTCGGAGCAGAAATCGTGGCTCGCATCGCCGACGACGGCTTCGATCTGCTCGAAGCCCCGGTCACGCGGCTGGGCGCGATGGACACCCCCTATCCTCCGGCACGCTACGAAAAGCTGTACCTACCTGACGTCGATCGCATTCTCGAAGCCGCGGACGGCGCGCTCGCCTATGGCTGAGCAGACCTTTCGCCTTCCGGACCTCGGCGAGGGTCTGACCGAGGCTCAGCTGGTCGCCTGGCGTGTCGAGGAAGGCGGGCATGTCGATGTCAACGCGCCGCTCTGCGACGTCGAAACGGCGAAGGCAGTCGTCGTGATCCCCTCGCCCTTTGCGGGAACCGTCCACAAGCTCCACGCGAAACCGGGAGAAACGGTGGCCGTCGGCGAGGCGCTGGTGACGATTGCGGCCGAAGCCGGGACAGAGTCGACGGCGAGTGGCAGCACCACGACCGCGAACGACGCGCCGGCAACGCTCGTCGGATACGGGCCTGGCGCAGGCCCGCAATCAGCAATCCGGCGCCGGCCACGTTTTGCCTCCGTCAGTTCCGAGCAGTCAGCGGACGTCCGTGCCGCGCCCTTCGTCCGTCAGCTGGCGCGCGAAAAGGGCGTGGACCTGGCATCGATTTCTGGTACCGGACCAGGCGGCCGGATTACCCGCGCCGATGTCGAAGGCGCGAGCCCCCACCCTATTGCTCCCCCGCAGGCGGGGGAGGGAAAGTCGCCCGAGGGTGAGCGGCGGATCAGCGTCGTCGGCATTCGCAAAGCGATCGCTCGCCAGATGGTGCGATCGGTATCCACCATTCCCCAGTTCACGGAATTCGCGATCTTCGACGCCAGCCGCCTGATGACCGCCCGCGCGAAGGCCAAGACCGATGGGCGATCGATGACCCCTCTCCCCTATTTCATTCAGGCGATGGTCAAGGCGGTGCGCGCCTTCCCCTTGATGAACAGCTCCTGGGACGATCAACGCGACGAAATCGTCGTCAAAACGGCGATCAACATGGGGATCGCCGTCAATACGCAGCAAGGCCTTCTGGTCCCCGTGATCCGAGACGCGGATCAGCTCGATCTGTCGACGATCGCCGAACAAAGCGCCCGACTGATCGAGGGAGCGCGCGCCGGTAGCCTCGGGCCCGGTGAGATGAGCGGAAGCACGATCACGGTCACGAATGTCGGCGCCAGCGGCCCGGTCGAGACGGGGACGCCGATCATCAACCCGCCGGAATGCTGTGTCGTCGGCTTCGGCGCCATCAAGCCGCGGCCGATGGTCGTGGACGGCAGCGTGGTGGCGCGGGCTGGCGCCTGGATCTCGATATCCGTCGACCACCGAATCGTCGATGGAGCCATGGCGACCGAGTTCCTGACTGCCCTCGTGAAGGAGCTGGAGTCGATCGATGCCTGACGAATCGCAACTGATCTACGACTGGAACACGGTCGAGACGGTCGACAAACCAGCCGGTCCGGTCGCGATCCACGACGAAACGCTGCGTGACGGCATCCAGGGCCCGTCAGTGCGCGATCCCGACATCGAGCACAAGCTGCGCTTTCTTCACCTTGCGGATGAGCTTGGTGTCGGATCGATCGACCTCGGGCTTCCGGGCGCTGGTCCTCGTGCCGTTGCCGATGTCACTCGGCTGGCGGAGGAGATTCGCGACCAGCGTCTGCGCATCAAAGCGCTCTGTGCGGCGCGCACCCTGGAGGTCGACATCCGACCGGTGGTGGAGATCTCGCAGAAGGTCGGCCTCCCGATCGAGGTGGCCGCCTTCATCGGCTCCAGTCCGATCCGGCAGTACGCCGAAGGCTGGACCACTGAGCAAATGGTCGAAACCACCCGGAGCGCCGTTCGCTTTGCTCGACAGAACAACCTACCCGTGATGTATGTCACCGAAGACACGACAAGGGCGCAGCCCGAAACGCTGCGCCAGCTTTTCGGCACCGCCATTGACGAGGACGCGGCCCGGGTCGCCGTCTGCGACACCGTCGGCTACTCGACGCCCGACGGTGCGCGCGCGGTGGTGGGCTTCGTTCGCAGGATGCTCGACGAGCTCAAGCCAGACGTTGGCCTCGACTGGCACGGGCACAGCGATCGAGGCTTCGGACTGATCAACGCCATCGTCGCCGCGGTGGCCGGCGCCGACCGGATCCACGGCTGCGCGCTGGGTCTCGGGGAACGCGTCGGCAACACGCACCTCGACTTGTTACTTGTTAATTTCCGGTTGCTCGGGTGGATCGACACCGACCTCAGCAAGCTCCGCGAGATGGGCGAGGTCATTGCCGAAGGCACGGGCATGGCGATCCCCGCCAATTACCCGGTGCTCGGCAAAGATGCATTTCGCACTGCGACCGGGGTGCACGCTGCGGCCGTGATCAAGGCGAAGCGAAAAGGCGATGATTGGCTCGCGAATCGCGTCTATTCGGGCGTTCCGGCCGACCTGTTCGGGTGTGAGCAGGTGATCGAGATCGGCCCGATGAGCGGCGAGTCAAATGTGGTCTTCTGGCTCGAACAGCACGGTGTCAAGCCCCGTCCCGAGGTCGTCAAGAGAATCTTCGAGGAAGCCAAGCGGCGCAAAGGCCTGCTATCGGAAACGGAGATCCTCGGCATGGTCGATCGAGAATCAGAAAAGAGCGCACGGGCGTCCGGCTGAGCTGGCGAACTGGCGGGACGTTCTTGAGACAGCCGCTGTTTGAAACGCGACCAGTCCGCATTTGAGCTGACGAGAAACGTCTTGCCAGTGTTGGGTTCAAGGACAGCAAGAACAAAGTAAGACTGGCTTCCCCGATTGCTAATGAATGTGAGTCGTTCGGGGACGCACTCTGGATGCTCGCGATCGATAAGACGCTGCAAACGGTATGCCTGTCGACCGTCAAGGACGCTCTTTCGCCAGTTTGCCAAGGTACTTCCTAGATCGAGACGTCGAAACGTTCGGGATCCCAGGTGATGCCAAGCTTCGATGGCGGCGCCATGTAGCCGAGGAGTGCGGACGACGCGACGACCGCCGGGCTCGCCAGGTAGCCGAGGCCGCCAACGCCCATCCGGTTTTGCCAGTTGCGGTTGAACGAGGTGATCGCCACCTGCCCCTTCTTCAGCGCATCCGGCCCCTGGCCAAAACAGGGGCCGCACCACGATTGGCGAATCTGGCCGCCGGCTGAGCGAAGCACGGAGGCGATCGATTCGCCATCGAGACGAGGCTCAGGGTTTTCGATGTCGCGTTTGACGCCGCCCGAACCGGGAAAGACCACGAACTCTTTCGGCGCCTTTTCGTAACCCTTCTTCTGCGCCGCGCGGATCACGAGTGCCGCCTCCAAGAGGTCGTCGTAGCCGCCGTTCGTGCACGACCCGATGAACGCCTTATCGAACTGCAGATGCTCCGCAGCCACCTCTTCCGCCGGAAACGCGTTGCCGGGCGCGAACGGCTTGGCGATGTAGGGAACGAGCTCGGACAGGTCGAGCGTCTCATCGATGTCCCATGCCACCTGGCCTCCCGGCTGAACGCTCGGGTACGGCAGATCGGTAATGCCTTTGCGCCGGTACCAGTCGACCGTGATCTCGTCCGCGGCGAAGATCCCGTTCTGGGCCTCTGCCTCGGCCATCATGTTCGCGATCGTGTTCCGGTATGGGATACGCAGCTGCTGCTCGGCGTCGACAAACTCGACGCTCATGCCCTGCGCCTGGGCCTTTCCCCAGCGACGCAGCAGCGCGAGCACGACATCCTTGCCGCTGACCCAGGGATGAAGGCGACCGGTGAAGACGACGCGACGTCTCTTCGCCGGCGTGAAGTAGATGTAGCCCGTGGACCAGCCGAAGCCAAGCTGGGTGCTGCCCACGCCGATGCCGACCGCTCCGTAGGCGCCATAGGCACGACTGTGCGAATCGGCGCCTGGAATGAACGCGCCAGGAATGACCAGGCCTTGCTCCGGAAAGTAGAAATGGAAGATGCCGTCACCCGGCGTCGCGTAGTAGGGCTTCTCGATCCCCTGGACGCGAGCGAAGTCGCGGCCGATCGAGGTCTGCCGATCGTCAGTGTTGCGGCCCGAGAAGACAAAGTGGTCGTTCGCGATCGCGGCCTGACGGGGAAAGATCGCGTCCCCACCGGTGATCTGGTTGAAGGTGTGGATGGCGAAGGGTGCCGTCCCGTCTGACGCGGGCAGCAAATCGCACCAGACTCGAATCGTGCTGCCAGGGCGAACCTCGGCATCTTTGTCGACCCGATGCGCCCAGGCGATTTGTTCCGTGCTGCTGAGCCCGCTGGCCGTCCTCGCGTCAGGCCACTCGACGCGCGGCGGCCGATCGATCGACTCCGCGAACTCGCGACGGCCGATCGCGATGATGCCACCCGAGCGCCGGATCTCCTCTTCTTTTGGGGTCAGCGGCACGGGGTCGTACGTCTTGTGCTGGGTTTCGTTGGTCAGGCGTCGAGTCTGGGGATCAAAAGTGAAGACATCACCTTCCTGTGCATCCTCGGAGGCGGCCCGGCTCTGGACGACGTGGAGGCCGAGGTTGAGAGCGTTGCGCCGGAAGATGTCACCCACGCCGTCACCGCAGACGATCACCAGTTCGAGGCCTGCCTCTTCCGCGACCGCCTTCAGGCCGGCTGGACTCATCTCGCGGGAGGAGCCGATGCCGAAGCGCTCGCCGGCGATGATGAAGGTCTCACCGCGATGCACCCGCTCCCGGAAGTCGGACATCAGGTAGCGGAAGGCCCCGGCTTTCCAGCGCTCGTCCAGCCGCTCGAGGCTTTCGGAGATGCAGTCGTCAGCGGGCGTGATCTGGTCGGTATCGATGGCGTCGAGCTTTTTGCCAGGGATCTTTGGATCCCAGAAAATCAGCGCCCGGCCCCGAATCACATGTTCGGGCTGGTGGCTGACTCCTGAAGGCCGGGCAGACTCAGCCGGCGGCGCCTTGGCGCCGGATTTGCGGCGAGCGGGTTGGATCGTGTTGATCAGCCTGTCGATCATGCTGATTTTCTCACCGGCGTCTCGAGCGCCTCGAGGACGGCGTCGGCCGCCTGCGACGTCGTCAGGTCACCGCCAAGATCCTTCGTCGTCCGGCCCGCCCCCGCAGCCGCCATCACGGCGGCTTCGATCCGGTCAGCGCTTTCGGATTCGCCGAGATGACGAAGCATCAGCGCTCCGGCCAGGATGGCACCGAAGGGGTTGGCGATGCCCTTCCCCGCGTGCTTGGGAGCCGACCCATGCACCGGCTCGAAGAGCCCGCGACCATTGTCGGGATTCATGTTTCCCGACGGCGCCTGGCCGAGCCCGCCGACCAGCTCCGAGGCGAGGTCGCTGAGGATATCGCCGAACATGTTGCTGGTCACGATCACGTCGAAATGGCCAGGGTTCTTGACCAGTTGCATGGCGGCGGCATCGACGAAAAGATGCTCGGCCTCAACCTCTGGATGCCGCCTGCGTTCGGCGGCGAAGACGCGCTGCCATAGGTCGTGCGCCAGGTACAGCGCGTTGCTTTTGTCGACCATGGTGAGCCGGCCGGAATGTTCGTTCGTCCGCCTTCGCTCGGCGAGCTCGAAGGCGTAGCGCTGGATCCGTTCCACGCCCTTTCGCGTGTTCACATCTTCCTGGATGGCAACCTCGTCCGCGGTGTCCCGCTTGAACTGGCCGCCGATCCCGACGTAGGCGCCCTCCGTGTTTTCACGGACCACGACCAGGTCGATCGCGGGCGCGTCCTTCAACGGTGTCATCCCCGGCGCCAGCAGCCTCGACGGCCGAAGATTGACCCAGAGGTCGAGCTCGAAGCGCAGGCGAAGCAGCAAACCGGCCGCATAGTGTGGATTGGTCACCCGAGGGTCGCCAACGGCGCCGAAGTAGATCGCGCGGGCCTGTTGCAGTTCGGTAAAGACCGCGTCGGGGATGATCTCGCCGGTTCGCAGGTACCGGTCGGCGCCGAGGTCGTAGCGGACAAAATCGAGGCCGGCTCCCACGGCCTCGAGAACCCGGATGCCCTGGGCGATGACCTCAGGGCCAATGCCGTCACCAGGAATGACTGCGATTTGACCCCGGCCCATCCGGCAACAGGATATCGGGCGAAAGATTTGCCCGACCGACGCCGATACGAGTTACATAGTGCTGACCGAAGAGAGGGCGCTCAGCGCCGCCCGTGGCAAGATGCGCCGTTTGCGTCGAATGCGGCGGTTGTCGCGCGTGACCTACTGGGCGGCGTGGGGAGTGGCAGGCATCGTCTTCCTCGGCCTGCTCGCCGGCGGGATCGCCGGCCTCGCGTCGGGTTAGGCGCCCCCACCCTGGCCTCCCCCGGAGGGGGAGGGATTTGTTCGCGAAACCTCGACTAACCGGTCGAGGCTCTTACGTGCCTTTCCGCTGTCGAGCGACTCGCCGGCGATTGTCAGCGCCTCCCGCCAGTCATCGGCTCGGCCGGCAGCGAGCACCGCAGCCGCGGCATTGAGCAAAACGACCTCGCGGCGCGGTCCGTGTTCCCCTTCGAGGATGGCACGCAACAGCCCGGCATTTTCGGGCGGCGTGCCGCCGCGGAGGTCCTGCGCCTCGGCCCTCTGCAGCCCGAAGTCCCTGGGCTCCAGCTCGTACTCCGAGACAGCGCCGTCTTTGAGCTCGAAAACGCGCGAGGGTCCGGTGGTGGTGAGCTCGTCAAGACCATCCTCGCCGTAGAAGACCAGCGCCCGCCGATGGCCCAGCTCTTTCAGCACCTGGACCATGAGCGGCGCGAGGCCGCGGGCGCCGACCCCAAGCGCCTGGCGCTGGACCCGGCCGGGGTTGGCGAGCGGGCCCAGCACGTTGAAGACGGTACGCACCCCCAGTTCGCGCCGAGCGGGACCCGCGTAACGCATCGCGGGGTGGAAGGTCGGGGCAAAGCAGAAGCCTGCACCCGAAGCATCGATGCAGCGGCGAACGCCTTCGGGCCCAAGCGTGATGTCGACCCCGAGCGCCTCGAGCACGTCGGCGCTGCCGCAGCGGCTGGAGGCGGCACGGTTTCCGTGTTTGGCCACCGGGATGCCGGCTCCGGCCGCAACCAACGCCGCCGCCGTCGAGATGTTGAAGGTGCCCGCCCGATCGCCACCCGTACCGCAGGTGTCGATCGTGTTTTCAGGGACCTGCAAGGGGGTGGCATGGGCGCGCATCGAGTCGACAAACCCGGCCATTTCCTCCACCGTTTCCCCCTTGGCGCGAAGCGCAATGACGACGCCGGCGATCTGCACCGGGGTCGCCTCGCCGGCCATGATCTGGTCCATGACGCCGCGCGCCTGCTCGCGGCTCAACGGTGCGCCGCCAAGCAGCTGCTCGATCGCTTCAGCCAGGGTCATGGGCGCGGGTACTGATAGGCGGCCGGCGTGGCCATGACGAGCAATGCCAGCATCATCCGGTAGCAGGTTCGAAAATCGCTCGTCTGGTACCGCACCGTACGACCGCCCTGGCGCTCGATGTCGGGAAGCTGCGCACAGAGGTCGGCCATGCTGGCGTTCATCCAGTCGATTTCCAGGGTGAACGGTCCGCTCGGTTGGTAGAGCGGCCGCGTTGCACGGTCCTGGTAGGCGCGATACGCACCCTCTTCGATACGCCGGCCGGCTTCCCGTGGATGCAGGGAGCGAGCCGCCTGACGGCCAAGCGCCTCCTTGACGGCGATCCCTTCGATCCCCGGCAGCGCTGCCTTCGCCTCCTCCACCGTCGTGCGGTCGCCGGTCACCAGCGCGGTTCGCACGCCATAGGTCCCGGCGAGCGCCGCGTTCAGCGTGGTTTCACTCTGCGGCTCGCCGTTGATCCGGATGGCATAGATCGTCCGTCCACCGTAGGTATGGTCCATGATGGCGCCCCCGCTGCCGACCGAGGCGTGATACCCAACGAAGAATGCGACCTCGAACGTCGGATCGAGGCCCGCTCCCATGGAATAGGGCTTATCGCCGCCGCTGATCAGCTCGACGCCGTCATCGAGCTCATCAACAAGAAAGTTGCGCATGTCGCCATGCGAGTCGTTGACCACGATGCGGCGAGCGCCGGCCCGCCGCGCACCGGCAATCGCGGCATTGGTTTCGGCCGTCATCAGCCGGCAGGACCGTTCGTATTCGGGCATTCCGCGCATAACCTGGTGCAGATGGACGACGCCGGCCATCCCCTCCATGTCCACGGACACAAAGACGCCCTCTCGCTCAGCCATCCGTCCTCGCAGCCGCTGCCAACGCGCTCACATTCTAAGAATGGCTTGGAGGGCAAACGTTTGGCGCGCGCAGCAACCGGCGCCAGAAAAAGGAAGTGGGGTCCTAGTTCCGGGGGGCTTGGAACAGGAACCCCACGTCCAAGTATAGGCATGCGGGCGTCGAAATGCCACCCGTTCTCATCCGGTTCTCATACCAAGAGCCGGCCCCTCAATAGCGAGCCAACCGGCGCAAGCCGTCGGCCACTTTCTCTGGATTGAGCATGAACGCGTGTTCGAGTGCGGCACTAAACGGCATGGCGGGAACGTCCGGGCTGGCGATCCGGATCACCGGGGCATCAAGCAGCGCAAAACACCGTTCGCCGAGTTCGGCGGCGATCTCTGCGCCGAACCCCCCTGTCCGATTTGCCTCGTAGACCACGGCCAGCCGTCCGGTCTTCTCGACCGACCGCGCGCAGGCGTCGACGTCCCAGGGTCGCAGGGTCCTGAGGTCGATCACCTCGACGTCAATTCCATCGCGGCTGAGCTGGCCGGCGGCCTGCATGGTCACGGCGCGCATGTAACCGTAGGTGACGGCGGTCAGATCCCTGCCAGTCCGCGCGATGGCGGCCTGCCCGAGTGATATCAAGCCAGCCTCACCGGCCGTCACCTCCTGCCGGTCCGCGCGATACAGCTTCTTGGGCTCGAGAAAGATCACCGGATCCGGATCGCGGATCGCGGCCTTGAGCAGGCCCTTCGCATCGGCCGGCGTCGAGGGGATCACGACCTTGAGGCCGGGGACGTGACAGTAGAACGCTTCCGGTGACTGCGAATGATAGAGCGCGCCGCGGACTCCGCCACCGGTGGGGGCGCGGATGACGAGCGGACAGGAGAAGTCGCCGTTCGAGCGATAGCGGACGCGCGCGATTTCGTTGACGATCTGGTTGAAGGCCGGATAGCTGTAATCGGCAAACTGCATCTCGGCCACCGGAATGAAACCCTCCAGCGCCAAGCCCTGGGCGACTGCGGCGATACTCGACTCGGCCAGCGGCGTATCCAGCACGCGCTGTTCGCCGAAGCGAGCCAGAAGGCCATCGGTTGCCTTGAAAACCCCGCCTTTGCGCCCGACGTCCTCGCCCAGCACGCAGACGCGGGAATCGCGCTCCATCTCTTCCAGGAGTGCCTCCCGGACCGCCTGGACCAGGTTGCGCTCAGGCATCGGCGTAGACATGCCGGGTCAGCGTCCGCGGATCGGGCTCTTCTGCTGCTTCGGCGGCCTCGGTAGCACGCTCGACTTCGCCGGCAACCTCCTGCCGCAGGGCGGCATCCTCCTCGGCCGTCAGCCAGCGTCGCTGCACCAGCGCGTCCCGCATGCGCGGAATGGGATCGCGGGCCGCCTCGGCAGCGAGCTCATCAGCGTCGCGGTAGCCGCGCTGGTCGTCGTCGGTGGAATGCGACTGCAAGCGAAGGACCTGCGCCTCGATCAGCGTCGGCCCCTCGCCGCTGCGGGCCCGGGTCGCCGCCTCGGCGACAGTGCGATAGACCTCGAAGAAATCGTCGCCCTGGACCCGTATGCCCGGAATGCCGTAGGCGGCGGCGCGCTCGGCGACGCCCGGGCCGGCAACCTGCAGGCGCTGAGGAACGGAGATCGCCCAGCCGTTGTTTTCGCAGAAGAAGATCACCGGGCAGCGATGCAGGGCGGCGAAGTTGAGGCCTTCGTGAAAGTCCCCCTGGCTGGTCGCCCCCTCGCCAAAGCTCACATAGCAGAGCGCGCCCTCCCCTTTCCATTTCAGGGCAAGCCCGATGCCGGCGCCCTTGGGAATCTGCGTTCCCACCGTGCTCGAGCCGATCATCACGCCACGCCGCCGGCTGCCGAAGTTCCCCGGCGTTTGCCGGCCACCACTCGACGGGTCGGCGGCCCGCGCAAAGGCGGAGAGCATCAGCTCTTCCGCGGTAAAACCGCAAGCCAGGGCGGCGGCAAAGTTTCGATAGTAGAGGCAGAAGCGGTCGCGACCCGGCTCGAGCGCCGTGATCGCGGCAACCTGCGCGACCTCATGGCCGCGGGGCGAAATGATGAAGGCGAGCTTGCCCGCCCGGTTCAGAACGAAACGACGATCATCGAGGGCGCGGGCCTGCAACACCGTCCGGTATGCCTGCCGCGCCCGCGCCGGCGCCAGTTCTGGGCGGGACAACCGGAAAACTGTAGCGCTTAGGCGTGCGGCCGCACGACGGCAATGCCGAGCCCGTCGCCGACGGGCACGATGGTCGATTCGAGCTGCTCATCGCGCAGGAAGCGCGCGTTGAAGGCTCGCAGCGCATTTGTGTCGTCGTCCTGTTCGCCCGCCGCGATCCGGCCGCTCCAGAGCAGGTTGTCGACGGCGATCACGCCGCCCGGCGTCATCTTCGGCAGCAGTGCGTCGAGGTAGGCGGTGTATTCGGTCTTGAGGGCGTCGATGAAGGCGAGCTCGATGCCTGGGGCCAGCCGCGGAATGACGCGCAGCGCCGGCTCGTTGGTTACGCGAATGCGATCCGACATCCCCGCCTTGATCCAGTAGCGGCGGGCTCTGTCCGTCCGTGCGCGATCCGGGTCGATGGTGTCGATCCGGCCGCCCGGCGGCAGTCCGGCCGCCATCCAGAGCGTGGAGAAGCCGATCGCGGTCCCGATTTCGAGCACCCGCTTGGGGCCGAGTGCCAGGACGAGCACGCGTAACAGCCGTCCGGACGCCGGGCTTACGATCGGAATGCCTTCTTCCCTTCCGCGCTTGAGCATCTCGGCGAGTACGCCGTCGGCCGGCGTGTGCGTCTGCTCGAGATACTCGAGGTCGCGCTCAGCGAACGGCATGCAGTCCCTGCTGGACCGGGAAATGCTGCAACGGACCATGCCCCTGTCCCAGGCCGGGCGCTTCACGCAGGGCGCGGGAAAGGTAGTCACGAGCTTCGCCAACAGCAGCCGACAGGCTCAAGCCGCGAGCCAGGCCGGCGGCAATTGCCGCCGAAAACGTGCAACCGGTGCCATGCGTTTGGTTGGTCGTGACACGGGGGGCGGTGAAGGTAGCTGCGCCGGCTTGGTCGACGAGGAGGTCGACGACCGGATCGTCCGGCGTATGGCCTCCCTTGATCACCACCGCCTGCGCCCCGAGCGCGAGAATGGCACGAGCTGCCAACGTCCGATCCTCCAGCGATTGGATCGTGATGCCGCTGAGGACTTCGGCCTCAGGGATATTCGGGGTGACCACGCGGGCAAGCGGGAGCAGCTGGCGCCGCAACTCCTCGACCGCGTCCGGGCGCAACAGCCGATCGCCGCTCTTCGCGACCATCACCGGGTCGACGACCAGTGGCTCCAGTCGATGACGCCGGATGCCTTCGGCCACCACGCCGATGATGGACGAGCTCGCGAGCATCCCGGTCTTCAGGGCGCCGACGCTGAAATCCTCGGCCAGCGCGTCGAGCTGCGCTCGGATGATGTCTGGCTCGACCTCCCGCACCGCGCGAACGCCAACCGTGTTCTGCGCCGTGATCGCGGTGATAACGGTCACGCCGTAGACGCCGAGCGCCGAGTACGTCTTGAGATCCGCCTGGATGCCGGCGCCCCCGCCGGAATCCGAGCCGGCGATGGTTAGCGCGACGGGCAGGCTCATCGGCGCCGACCGATGGCCAGGTAGGCGATCCCGCCGACGATGGCGCCGACGTAGCCGGAAATATCGGTGTTGTGCAGGAGGTTTGCCGCCAGCGGGCTCTGCCACAGCGAGGAATCCACAAAGGGGATAGCAACCGCGAGGCCGATCAGCCAGGCGACGACGGCGCGGGGCCTCACGAGTGTGGCGAACCCAACCTGTCGGTGAAAAACGAAGAGATCCACCAGCACCACCGCCGCCCAGGACGGCACCCAGAGGTAGGTGATGAGAAGGAAATTCGTGTAGGCCGAATCGAAGCTCGAGACGAAGAGCGCCACGTAGGCAAGCACCCCACCCACCGCGCCGCAGATGAGGGCGGCGCCCCAGCGCGAAAGGCGCAAATTCAATGCCAGACCGGAGAGGCCGGCGGTATAGACGTCAAGGTAGTTGGCCCAAAGCTCGCCGGCCGCAATGAACAGGAGAAAGGGCACGACGATGGCCAGCGGCGCTCGCGAAGAAATCAGCGCAAGCAGATTGCCGCTGCCTTTCGGATCGATGCTTGCCAGCACGACCCCGAGCGAGCCAAAAAGAAACATCGATAGCGCCGTGCCGGCGGCGATCCAGCCGGCGACCGAGCGGACCGCCAGCCGCGATGGCAGGTAGCGCGAGTAGTCCGAGGCGAAACTGAACCACGATGCGACCAGGGCGAAGATCACGCTGGTTCCGAGCACCCAGGCAGCCAGGTGATCGACCCCGCCAACGCTGGCATTCAGTCCCCAGTGAACCTGAGGGAGCAGGCTGAGACCGAGGATGATGCAGAAGCCAACGAAGATGGCCGCGCCGTACTTCTCGAAGACCGCGATCGTCTGATGCCCGTAGATGGCGACCACGATCGAGAGCAAGACGACGAGAAGCAGCGCCAGGCCGTTCACCACCGTCCCCTGTGGAACCCCGGCGAGATGGGCCAGCTGCACCACCGCCTGGGTGGCGATCACACAGTCGACCGCAAACCAACCGATGGCGAGGAAGAGGGTGAAAAAGGCGCCGGGATAGGCCCCGCGGATGCCGAAGGTCTGGCGCGCGGCGACCACCTGTGTGGTTCCGAAGCGCGGACCGGCAACACTCAGCAAGCCGTGCATGCTGGCGGCCAGGATCGATCCGACCGCCACGGCCACGATCGACTCCACGACGCCGAGGCCGAAGGTGATCAACAGCGCGCCGGTGATAAGCGAGACGAAATTCGCAAAAGCGGCGACCCACAACCAGGCGACGTCCCGAGGCGTCCCTTTGCGTTCGTCCGACGGGATCGGATCAATCCCGTGGGTCTCGACCTTGAGAAATTCGTCTGCCCGCGTTTCCGACTCGTCGGTCGGGCGGTGAATGATGCTCATGGCTCCCTCCGCTGGCATTACCCAGATCAGGTTCGAAGGGTTGGTGGAGCGATCCACCTCTCAGCGCCTCCGGCGCACCCCTGAGTCGATTCTATTACCAGTAGCGCTCTTCGTTCCAGGGATCGGCGCTGTTGTTGTAGCCGTTGATTTCCCAGAAGCCGAGGCGGTCGTATTCGACCCACTCGAGGCCCTGGAGCCACTTTGCGCTCTTCCAGGCATACCGCTTGGGCACCACGAGACGAAGCGGCCCTCCATGGTCGGCGCTCAGCTCGGCCCCATCGTGCCGGTAGGCAATCAGAACGTCGTCGTCGGCCAGCACCTCGACTGGAAGACTCGTCGTGTAGCCAGCGTCGCAATGCGCGATCACGTAATGAGCGGTCGGCCGCGGCCGGACCAGCGCCACCAGGTCTTTGAACGACACGCCTTCCCAACGATTGTCGAGGCGGCTCCAGGTCGTCACGCAGTGCATGTCGGCGGTGATGGCGGTTTGCGGCAACTTGCGCACCTCATCCCAGCTGAGCGTGGCCTGGGCCTCCACCTCGCCATAGAGCTTGAATCGCCATCGCGTCATGTCATACCGCGGCGGGCTGCCGTAGGAGAGCACCGGCCATTTTTCCGTCAGCACCTGGCCAGGCGGCAGGCGATGCGGATCCTTGACGACGCGCGGGTCCTGCTCGAGATCATGGCGGAACAGCATCGTGTCAGGAATCCCCCGGAGGACGCTTCAACTCTTTTCGAAATTGCTCAAACGCATCGACGACGACATCGCTGACCCCATAGACGCTCAGGACACGGTCAACGGCGCCTTCCACCTCGGCTTCGGGCAGCAGGTCGGTCTGCACCTCGTACCAGGGGACGACCCCGCCCTCGGCCGTTTTCCAGGAACCGTCCTGAAAGGAAACCGGCACGAAGCCGCGCTGATCGGGTTCTTGTGCCATGCCTTTCCTAATCTATATCGGCGCCGATGGCTCTGCTCGCTTCCACCTCCGTTTCCAGCTGCCACGAGTGTGTCGCCACGCTCAGCTTGCCGCTCGCCCTCTTTCTGGTGCTCGCCGAGACCGCAGCCGGTGGCATCGTCACGGTGGCCTACCTTCGAGCGAGTGGCGGAATCACCGACGGGTTCTTGAAATTCGCCACGGTCACCTATGCGGTTCTGGCCGGGCTCGCACTGCTGGTCGTGTGGGCGGGACCGCCCGCCAGTTACCGAACATTGTTCGCCATCAATGAGGGAGCAGCCGGCGGCCTCGCCGGCCTGATGTCCCTCCTGCTCCTCGCGCTGATCGCGCAATCGGTGCTCGCCTTCCGCGGGCAGAGCCATCTTGGAAAGGGCTCGGCTGCCACCATCACTGCCTCGGCACTCTTGCTGGTGGGTCTTGGTGTCACATTTTGGCCGGCGGCCGGATCGACCGTGGGCGGAGTTCTCCTCGTCCTGCTTTTCGTCATCTCCACCGTGGTGTTGGGCGCTGCGACGACCGGGATGCTGCTCGGACACTGGTACCTGGTCACGCCGGCTCTCACCAACCGGCCGCTGCTACGGGCGATCGTCATTCTGGTGGCCGGTTTGCTCCTCCAGGCCGCCGTCTTCCCACTGGCTCTCGGGGGATTGCGGAGCTCTGCCTCGCCCGGTCAAGCTCTCGGTCTCAGTCCCGTGCTCACCTGGCTTTGGGTCCTGGGGGCAGTCATCCTTCCCTTGCTTGCCGCAGCACCGGCGATCGTCACCTGCCGTCTGCGCTCGTTCATGTCGACCACCGGACTGCTATATCTGGCGATGATCGCGCTCCTGCCTGGCCAGCTGCTCGGCCAGCTCGTCTTCTTCGTGGCCGCCGCCTGACAGCCGACCGCTTCGATTAGCCGACATCGGCGGCGTCGGGTTTCTCAGAGGCCCGACCGCTTGGCCGGTCGACAACCGCCCGCCTAGAATCCTCCGACGCCACATTCGGCCACAAGGGGGATTCTGAATGTCACGTTCCGTAACGAAGCTCGCATTCACGATTACCGTCCCGCTCCTGACGCTGGCGACCGTCGGCGTGCTCGGCAGCCATTCAGGCGGGAACAAGAACGCCGCCAAGACAGCGGTGGTGACGCATCGCTACGCTGCCCTCCGGCCGACGCCGCCAAGCCTGCGGCACTGGCTGGACGCCATGCCAACCCCCTCGCCGACGCCGCCTCCGGCTCCGGTCGTCGCCATGCCAGCGGCCGCAAATCCGGCTCCCGTGGCGCAGCCTCCCGCGCCACCTGCCCCCGTTCGCAAGCCACCGCCACCGCCGCCGCCGCCTCCGGTCTCCTCGGTCGGCGGGGCCGCCGGCGTGGAGTTCAGCCTCGTCAACCAGGACCGCAGCGCGAACGGCGCAGCCCAGCTCGCCTGGAGTAGCGCCCTCGCCCGAGTCGCCCAATACCGGGCCCAGGACATGCTGAACCGCAACTACTTCTCCCACTACGATCCGTCGACCGGCCAACTGGCGTTCGTCGAACTCATGCGGCTGTGGGGCATCCCGTACAGCACAGCCGGTGAAAACATTGCCTGGTCGACGAATCCCTCGATGGCCAACATCAACGTCATGTTCATGAACTCGCCCGAGCACCGGGCGAACATCCTCAATGGCGCGTACCACCGCGTCGGGATCGGGGTGGCGAGCAACGGCGCCAAGGTCATGGTGGTCGAGGTGTTCTCGAACTAAGGCTCAGCCCCGTGGCCGGCTGCCACCTGGGAGCGCGGAATTTCCCAGATCGCCCCCGAGTTGTTTAAATACGAAAGGGACGCAATCAAGGAGATTCATGAGCAAAGCCGTTCACGTCACAACCGCCGATTTCGAGGACCAGGTGCTCCTCTCGGAGCAGCCGGTCATCGTCGACTTCTATGCCGACTGGTGCGGGCCATGCAAGATGCTGTCACCCGTACTGGAGCAGCTGGCCGCCGAGCACGCCGACGTCAAGATCGCGAAGGTCAACGTCGACGAGGAGCCGGCCCTCGCCGAGCGCTACCGGGTTCGGGGCATTCCGTATGTCGCCCTCTTCAAGGACGGCAAACTCGCCTCTCAGGTAGTCGGCTACCGGCCGAAGGCCGCGCTCGAGTCCGGACTCGGGCTCAACGGGACGAAGGCCTAGCTCCGCACTCGCCGCAGGGGCAGATCGCCCGCAGCAAGCTCAGGCCGTAGATTCCGGTATCGTGTCCATCCCTCCAATAGGGACGGATGCCGAAGAGACCGACCGCCTCGATCTGCGCCAGCTCGACCTGATCGTCAGTCAACTCGGTCGTGCTGGCCAGGCGGCCGGGGAGACCGGCCTCGCCGGCGCATTCCGCGCAGGGGCAATGCCAGCGCAGGAATTCGAAGTCGTACGCCGACTGATGCCCGTCCGCCCACTGGATCGTTAGGAGGCGGCGGGGCCGGTCGGCGACGATGTCGAGCGGGCGCTCACGCTCGTCGGCGTCGACCGTCGGGCTCAGGCCTGCCTCAGGCGGCTTCGTCGTCGCCGGGCTCGAGCGTCAGGTCCAGATCCTGCCAGTTAGGAACCTGCCGGAGCTCGGCCAGCCGGAGCATGACGCGGCCCTGCGCCTCAAAGAGCGCGTCGTGGATCGCGTTCAGCTCAACCGGGACGCCCGGATCGATGCGACGCAGCCGCTCGGCCAGATCGGCATCGTGCCGGCTGGCATAAGCGACCACCAGCTCGAGGACGTCGTCGGGCAGCTCGCGCTCGTTCGCCAGCCGCAGCTCCTCGAGCCGGGCCAGGATGGCGTCGATCGCCGCCATGCGCCAGTAGGCCCGCTTGATCGGGGCGTGCGTCAACTCGGCCTCGGCTGCCGCCTCCGACATGGCACGGACAGCCGACTGATAGTGCTCGGGCGCCTGCGTTGTCATTGTCATGCCTTGAATCACTGCTCGCTCCCTGTGAACGCCCGTCGGCGGGCCATCACTTTTACCCTGCCGGAGTCCCCAAATAAACAGAACAAGGGCGGAAATTCCGCCCCTCTCATATGGGGAAACCTGACTAGGACAGTATAGTTTCTGGCCCAAAACGCGTCAATCGGGTCGACGCCTTAG
>DAIPYJ010000016.1:0-50885 GCA_036782775.1 Candidatus Dormiibacterota bacterium
AGGATGGGGAACCGGGTCCGCACCGCGGGCACCGCGCCCCTGACCACCAATGCCAGGGGACGGCGCCCTTCAGCGCGAACTCGCGGAGAAGATCCGTGACGTGCCAAACTTTCCTCGCGAGGGCATCCTCTTCAAGGACATCACGACCCTCTTGCAGGATGCCGGGGCTTTTCGGCAGGCCGTCGACCTCATGGCGGACGCCTACAAGGGGACCAGCGTCGAGCTGGTGGTTGGCGTCGAGTCGCGCGGCTTCATCTTCGGCGGCGCGCTGGCCTACCTGCTCAATGCCGGCTTCGTCCCGGTGCGCAAGGAGGGAAAGCTTCCGGGACAGAAGCTTTCGGAAGCCTTCGCGCTCGAGTACGGCTCCGCCGTGCTCGAGATCCATAAGGACGCGATCAAGGCCGGCCAATCGGTCGTCATCGTCGACGATCTGCTTGCGACCGGCGGGACGGCGCGCGCGACCGCGCGGCTGGTCCAGCAACTCGGCGGCCGCGTGGTCGGCATCTCGTTCCTGATCGAGCTGAAATTTCTCAAGGGGGCGGCGAACCTGGCCGAGTACAACGTCGTCTCGCACCTGCAGTTCTGATGTCGGTCAAGGTGCAGCCGATCCTGGTCGTCGGCTCGGTCGCGCTCGACACCGTGCACACGCCAACCGAAAGTGCCAGTGACGTCCTCGGTGGCGGCGCCAGCTATTTCTGTCTCGCCGCCTCGATGTTCGCTCCCGTCCAACTGGTGGCGGTGGTCGGTGACGACTTCCCCACCGAGCACCGCGCCTTGCTCGAGCACCACGGGGTGGACCTCGCCGGGCTCGAGATGCGTCCGGGAAAATCCTTTCGCTGGTCGGCCCGCTACTCCGGCATCAGGCTCGAAGATCGAGAAACGCTTGATACCCAGCTCGGCGTCTTTGCGGGATTCCATCCCGTCATTCCCCCGGCATATCGGAAGACGAAGATCGTTTTCCTATCCAACATTCAGCCCGAGCTCCAACTTGATGTCCTCGACCAGGTGGAGGATGCGAGCTTCGTCGCTTGCGACACCATCAAGCTCTGGCTCGACACCGCGCGGCCCGGGCTGGAACGGGTCTTCCGACGGGTCGACTGCGTCATCATCAACGATGAGGAGGCGGTCCAGTATTCGGGGCAGCGTTTCCTTCCCGCGGCAGCCCACGTCATCCTCTCGCAGGGTCCGCGCGCGGTGATCATCAAACGCGGCGAGAACGGCTCGCTGCTTTTTACCGCCGACCGCGTCTTCATGTCCCCCGCCCATCCACTCGAAACCGTGCGCGATCCCACCGGCGCCGGCGACGCCTTCGCGGGTGGCTTGCTCGGGTCGATGGCGCGGGCTGGACGCGATGGCGACGACGTCCTCCGCCGCGGCATGCTCTACGGCAGCGTGCTCGGATCGCTCGCCGTCGAAGACTTCAGCGTGCGGCGCATCATGCAGGCCGACCCGGGCGAGGTCGAAACCCGGTTGAGTACGCTTGTCGACATGATTTCCCTCGACGGCAACCGGTCGCGCTGAGCATGGCGACCATCCCGGCGCAACGCTTCGACGTCAAGGACCTCAAGCTCGCCCAGGAAGGCCGCAACCGGATCGACTGGGCGGCGCAGGAAATGCCGGTGCTGGCCTCGATCCGCGAGCGCTTCACCCGCGAGCAGCCACTCAAGGGGCAGCGTCTGTCCGCCTGCCTGCACGTGACCACCGAGACCGCCAACCTGGCGATCACCTTGAAGGCGGGCGGGGCCGAGGTCGTGCTCTGCGCCTCCAACCCGCTGTCGACCACCGATGCCGCCGCCGCCTCGCTGGTCGCGGACCACGGCATCAGCGTCTTCGCCATCAAGGGGGAGGACAGCGATACCTATTACCGTCACATCGGCGCGGCGCTCGATCACCGCCCGACGATGACGATGGACGACGGCGCGGATCTCGTCTCCGTCCTGCACAAGGAACGCACCGACCTGCTCGGTGGCGTCATCGGTGGCACCGAGGAAACCACGACCGGCGTCATTCGATTGCGCAGCATGGCCGAGCACAAGGTGCTGCGCTATCCGATCGTCGCCGTCAACGAGGCGATGACCAAGCACTTCTTCGACAACCGCTATGGCACCGGCCAGAGCACGATCGACGGCATCATCCGCGCCACCAACGTTCTGCTGGCGGGCAAGGTCTTCGTGGTTGCCGGCTACGGCTGGTGCGGGCGAGGGCTGGCGATGCGCGCGCGCGGCATGGGCGCTCATGTCGTCGTCACCGAGGTCGACCCGGTCCGCGCGCTCGAGGCGGTGATGGACGGCTACCGCGTCATGCCGATGGCCGAGGCGGCGAAGGAAGGCGACCTCTTCGTCACCGTCACCGGCGACATCAACGTCATCGACGAGGCGGCGCTCAAGACGATGAAGAGTGGGGCCATCCTCGCCAACTCCGGCCACTTCAACGACGAGATCAATCTCGCCGTCCTCGACGGCATGGCACAGAGTGTGCGCAGCGTGCGCACCTCTGTCGAGGAGTACCGGCTGCGCGATGGCCGAACGCTCTTCGTGCTGGCCGAGGGACGCCTCGTCAATCTGGCCGCCGCCGACGGCCATCCCGCCGCCGTGATGGACATGAGCTTCGCTAACCAGGCCCTGTCCGCGGAATACATGGTGACCCACGCACGCGAGCTGCAGCCGAAGGTCTATCCCGTGCCCGACGAGATCGACCGCGAAATCGCTCGGCTAAAATTGGCGGCCATGCAGGTGCGAATCGATTCGCTCACGCCCGAGCAGGAGCAGTATCTGAGCGGCTGGGAGTCGGGCACGCGATGAGAACCGGTACGCACCTCTTCACCTCCGAGTCCGTCACTGAAGGGCATCCCGACAAGATCGCCGACCAGATCTCGGACGCGATCCTCGACGCCATCATGGCCAGGGATCCGCTCGGGCGCGTCGCCTGCGAGACGGCCGTGACCACCGGATTGGCGTTCGTCATCGGCGAGATCACCACGGAGACCTACGTCGAGATGCGCGACATCATCCGGCAGACCATCGAGCAAGCCGGCTACGACCATCCCGGCTTCGGCTTCGACGCCGACACCGTCGGCGTCATCGTCTCCATCGACAAGCAGTCCCCCGACATCGCCCAGGGTGTCGATGTCGGCGGCGCGGGCGACCAGGGGATGATGTTTGGCTTCGCCTGCGACGAGACGCCCGAGCTGATGCCGATGCCAATCCAGCTGGCGCACCAGCTGGCGCGGCAGATGGCGCGGATCCGCAAGGACAAGACGGTCCCCTACCTCGGTCCCGACGGCAAGACGCAGGTCACCATTCAGTACGAGGACGGGCGGCCCCGCCGTGTCGACACGGTCGTGCTCTCGGCGCAGCACACCGAGGATGCCTCGCTCGAGCGGATCCGTGATGACCTGCGCGAGCTGGTCCTCGACCAGGTCGTGCCCGCCAAGATGATCGATCAGCAGACGACGATCCACGTCAACCCAACCGGTCGCTTCGTACTCGGCGGACCGCGCGCCGACGCCGGCGTCACCGGCCGCAAGATCATCGTCGACAGCTACGGGGGCTACGCCCGCCACGGCGGCGGCTGCTTCTCCGGTAAAGATCCCTCCAAGGTCGATCGCTCGGGCGCCTACGCGGCGCGCTACGTCGCCAAGAACGTGGTCGCCGCCGGGCTGGCGCGCCAGTGCGAGATCCAGGTCGCCTACGCCATCGGGGTGCGCAAACCGGTCTCGATCTTCGTCGAGACCTTTGGCACCGAGCGGGTGCCGGTGCGCACCATCGAGCTGCTCGTCAACAAGCACTTCGACCTCAGTCCGCTCGAGATCATCCGCGAGCTCGAGCTGCGCCGGCCGATCTACAAGCAGACGGCCGCCTACGGTCACTTCGGACGATCCGACCTCGACCTTCCCTGGGAACGGACCGACAAGGCCGATATCCTCGCCGACGAAGCGGGCATCCAGCGTTTGCAGGTGCTGGAGTCCCAGGACGGGTAGAAGCCAGACCGTTCTTGTCACCGGCATCGATGGCTTTGCCGGCAGTCATCTCGCCGATCTCCTGATCCGCCGGCGGCACGTCGTGCACGGGACCATCCGCCACGCGGCGCCTGACCCGCGCTCCGAGCTCCCGGCATCAGTCGCGACGCATCAGGTCGACCTGCGCGAGCATGACCAGGTGGCGCCACTCGTCAGCCGCCTGCAGCCGGGATGGGTCTTTCACCTGGCGGCTCTCAGCAGCCCGGCGGCCTCCTGGGATGATCCTGGAGGAACGATTGCGACCAACGCCGTGATGCAAGGCAACCTGCTGAGCTCGCTGATCACGGTCGATCCGATGCCGCGGGTTCTCATCATCGGCTCGGGCGACGAGTACGGCCGTCCGCAGGGGCGGGCGCGCCGGCTTTCGGAAGCGGCTCCTCTGCGACCGATCACCCCCTACGGCGTGAGCAAGGTCGCACAGGACCTCCTCGGCCTCCAGTATTTCCTCAGCCATGGCCTGCCCGTGATTCGGGTCCGGCCTTTCAACCACGCCGGCCCGCGGCAGTCGCCCGATTTCGCCATTGCCAGCTTTGCGCAGCAGATCGCACGGATCGAGCACGGCTCGCAGCCGCCGGCCTTGAAGGTCGGCAACCTGGAATCACGCCGTGACTTCACCGACGTCCGTGATATGACTCGGGCGTACCTACTCGCGATCGAGAAGGGAAAGCCGGGCGAGGTCTACAACCTCGGTTCGGGCAAGGCGCCGCGATTGCGCGAGATCCTTGACCTGCTGCTGAAGCAGACGCGCGCCAAGCTGAAGCTGGAGGTCGATGCGACCCGCAAGCGGGCCGTGGAGGCGCCCGTGTACCTCTGCGATGCCCGCCGCTTCCAGCGGCTCACCGGCTGGCGGCCGCAAATCTCACTGGCGCAAATGCTTCGAGACACCCTGGCCTACTGGCGTCGGATCGAGGGAAGCGCGGCCTGATGGCGAGGCACGTCGTGATCCTCGCCGGCGGCAGTGGCACCCGGCTCTGGCCGCGCTCGCGCGAGCGGCTGCCCAAGCATCTGCTCGCGCTCCACGGGACACAGTCGCTGCTGCAGGCGACCTTTGAGCGCGTCAGGCGACTCACCCCCAACGTCTACGTCGTCACCGAGAAGTCGCAGGTCGAGAGCATCCGCCAGCAACTTCCAGGCTTACCGGCCGAACAGTACATCGTCGAGCCGGCCCGTCGCGGGACGGCGTCGGCGCTCGGCCTGGCGGCCGTCGTCATCGAGGAGCGCGATCCGCACGCGACCATGCTCTCGGTCCACGCCGATCACTATCTGGGCCATGACGAAGACGCGTACCTCAGGACACTCGAGGCCGAGGCCGATTGCGCCGAAAAGGAGCGCGCACTTGTCACCGTCGGGCTCAAGCCGCCCTATGCCTCGACCGCGTTCGGCTACATCCAGGTTGGCGCCCGTGTGAGAGCCGATGAGGCAACGCCGGTATTCCGCGTGAAGCGCTTCGTCGAAAAACCGGATCTCAAAAAGGCGGAAAGCTATGTTGCAGCAGGCGATTACTTCTGGAACCTGGGTCTCTTCAGCTGGTTGGTCGATGTCCTGTTCAGGGAGCTGGCCGCCTATGCCCCGCCACTGGTGACGGGGCTCGACGATGTTCGTCGTGCCCGCAGCGCGGGACAGATGGTCGACGCCGATCGCGCCTATCGCGCGTTGCCGACGGAAGCCATCGACTATGCCGTGATGGAGCGGACGAAGAATCTCCTCGTGGTTGGCGCCGCCTTCGAATGGCACGACATCGGCTCCTGGGCCGACCTCCATGACATCCTGGAGCAGGACTCGGCCGGCAATTTCGTGGACGGTGATTCGGTGCTGATCGACTCGACCAATTGCATGATTCACTCGCCGGGCAAGCTGGTTGCCGCCGTCGGACTCAACGACATGGTCGTGATCGAGACCGACGATGCGATCCTAATCTGCCCCAAGGCGCGCTCGCAGGACGTCAAGCTCATCGTCGAGCGGCTGAAGCAGATGGGCAAGTCGGAATATCTCTAGACTGAGCCGGTGAGTAAGCGTGCGCTGATCACCGGGATCACAGGGCAGGACGGCTCCTATCTCGCCGAGCTGCTGCTGGAAAAGGGCTACGAGGTTCATGGCGTGGTGCGCCGCTCGTCGACCATGAACCGCGGCCGCATCGATCATCTCGAGCACGCGCATCCAACCCACCTCGCCGGTGCTCGTTTCACGCTCCAGTACGGCGACATGACCGACTCCGGTGGGCTCAACCGGCTGATCATGACCGTCGAACCAGACGAGATCTACAACCTTGCGGCGCAGAGCCAGGTGCATATCTCCTTTGACCAGCCCGAGTACACGGGCAATACGGATGGGCTCGGTACGACGCGGCTGCTCGAGGCCATCCGCGCCACCGGGCGCGGGACGCGCTTCTACCAGGCGTCGACCTCCGAGATGTTCGGCCTGACGCCGGCGCCGCAGAATGAAACGACACCCTTCCACCCGCGCAGCCCGTACGGCGTGGCCAAGCTCTACGCCCACTGGATGACGGTCAATTACCGCGAGGCATACGGCCTGTTTGCCTGCAGCGGCATCCTCTTCAACCACGAGTCGCCACGCCGCGGCGAGAACTTCGTCACCCGAAAAGTCACGCGCGGCATCGCGAGCATCCTCGCGCGGCGCACCCAGAAACTGCGGCTGGGAAACCTCGAGTCGAAGCGTGACTGGGGCCATGCCCGGGATTATGTCGAGGCGATGTGGCTGATGCTCCAGCAGGAGAAGCCGGACGACTACGTGATCGCGACCGGGGTTCAGTGGAGCATCCGGCAACTGGCCGAGATGGCGTTCTCGATGGTGGGCCTCGACTGGCAGGACTACGTCGAGGTCGATCAGGCGTACTTCCGCCCGGCCGAAGTCCCGGACCTTTGCGGCGATGCCTCGAAGGCCAAGCGGCAACTGGGCTGGCGCCCACGGATCTCCTTCGAGGAGATGATCCGGGAAATGCTCGAGGCAGACCTCAGCGCCGCCGGCCTCGAACCGGATCGATTCCTTCGTCAGCGGTCCGCGAAGGCGAGCTGAGATGCCGGTCGAGATCAAGTTCGGTACCGATGGCTGGCGCGCCGTCATCGCCGACGACTTCACCTACGAATCGGTACGGATCGCGACCCAGGGGATTGCCCAGTACCTGGTGAGCCGGCCCAATCCTTCCGCGGTGGTCGGCTACGACACCCGCTTTTCCTCCGACCTGTTTGCCCGCGAAGTTTCGCAGGTGCTCGCCGCTAACGGGGTGGCGGTCCATCTGATCGACGCGCCTGCGCCCACACAGGTCTCGACCTACGCCATCCTCGACCGCAAGGTGAGCGGCGGCCTGGTGATCACCGCCAGCCACAACCCCTATTACTTCAGCGGCCTGAAGTACAAGCCGGAATATGCGGGCTCAGCCTCGCCCGAGGTGACCAACCGCCTGGAGGAGGAGATCCAGCGGGTGATGCGCGGCGGACGTGTCCGCCAGGTCCGCTTCGACGACGCCGTTCACGACGGCCGCATCCAGGTCTTCGATCCCAAGCCGGCCTACATCGCGCAGGTCAACCGCCTGGTGAAGCTCGACCGGATCAAGGCCGCCGGCCTGCGCATCCTGCACGACCCGATGTACGGGGCCAGCCAGGGCTACGTTCGGGCGCTGCTCGACGGCGGCAAGACGACGGTCGAGGAAATCCACCAGGAACGCAACCCCGGCTTCGGCGGCATGCACCCGGAGCCGATCGCCCAGTACATGCCGGAAGCCATGGAACGGATGCGCTCCGGCAAATTCGATCTGGGGATCGCCAACGACGGCGACGCCGATCGGGTGGGCATCATCGACGAGAAGGGCAGCTTCGTCAACCAGCTGCAGGTGATGGCGCTGCTGATGATGTTCCTGGTCGAAAAGCGCGGCTGGAAAGGAGACGTCGTCCGCTCGCTCACCTCGACCTCGATGGCCGACAAGCTCGGCGAGCGCTTCGGCGTCACCGTGCACGAGATGCCGGTCGGCTTCAAGTATCTCGGGCCGAAGATGATGGAGGTCAACGGCATCCTCGCCGGCGAGGAGAGCGGCGGGTTCGCGTTCCGCGGCCACATCCCCGAGCGCGACGGGGTGCTGTCGGGAATGATGTTCGCCGACATGATCGTCGACTACGGCAAGCCGCTCTCCAAGATCCTGGAGCATCTCACCGAGCTCGTCGGTCCGCACTACTACGCGCGCCACGACATCCACCTCGACCGCCAGGAATATCCGGCGCGGCGGCAGGAGCTCTACGGCCGTTTGCAAAAAGAGCTCCCCACCGAGCTGGCGGGGAACCGGGTGGCGCGCTCGCGCACCGACGACGGCTTCAAGCTCTATCTCGAGGACGGCAGCTGGGTGCTGATCCGCTTCAGCGGCACCGAACCGCTGATCCGCGTATACAGCGAGGCGTCATCGAAAGAACGCGTCGACCAGCTGCTCGCGGCGCTGGAAGACAAGCTGGGCCTCCGCCAGCTCGTGCACGCGTGACCCTGGTCAACAAGCCCTGGGGCTGGGAGAACCGCTTCGCCATCACCGACCGCTACCTGGGAAAGCTGATCCATATCAACCAGGGGGAGATGCTGAGCCTGCAATTCCACCGGCAGAAAGACGAGACGATCTACATCGTCAAGGGGGTGATGGATCTCCAGCTCGAAGACGACGCGGGCCAGCTGAAGACGCTCCGGCTGACCCCTGGGATGTCGCAACGGATCCTTCCGGGGCGCAAGCATCGGATGATCGGCGTCGAGGAGTGCGAATTCTTCGAGGCGTCATCACCCGAGATCGACGACGTGGTGCGCCTGGAGGACAAATACGGCCGGCAGGGGACCAGTTCGGCCTGAACCGGTTATCCACAGTTCCCACAAGCTGAGAGCCCGCCTTCGAACATTTGTTTTCGAATACAAATTCGGGCTTGAATCGAGCGACTTATCCCAGCCCCAAACGGACGTTTCCCTGCTAGACTGGCCGCCATGTCGGAAGCCCTGACCAATACTTCCGCCACCCTTCGGCCAGGGCAAGCGCGAGCGTCGAGCCGGCCGCGTCCGGTTCCCCGGCCGATCCAGCTTGGGACCCGGTACCTCGGATTGGTTTCGACCTGGGCGATCGCCGCCGGCCTCGCCTTCAAGTCCGAGCTCCTCACGCCCAACCAGGTCTGGCAGTTGAGTGCCGGCCTGGCGATCGTCGTCACCGCTGCCCTGCTCTTCCTCCATGTCCGCAACCGAACGCCGGGATGGCTCAGCCCGGACCACTACATCACGCCCGTGCTCAGCATCATCGCCGCCGGCGGCTTTTCGATCTTGACCAACGATTACCGCATCCACGCCCTCGGCATGCTGACCATGGGCGGCTTCATCTTCGCCAGCAGCTTCGTCGACATCTCGCGCGGCATGGGCCGGGAGAAGCCGCTGCATCGTTTCCTGCGCGACGCCACCACCTTCTGTGTGCTGCTCGCGCTCTTTTACCTCACGCTGCAATCGAACGACCTGCCTAATGTGGTCAAGTTCAGCTCGATCTTCGTCGTGGCGCTGCTGAGCGGCTATCGCAGTTTTCGCTTTGCAACCCGTCGCGAGGGGCTGGCGCTGCTGTCCGCCTTTCTCACGGCCGGCACCGTCACATTCGGCGCCTTCGGCATGGTCAGCTATCTCAACCAGGGACCGCAGTATGTCGCGGTCATCCTCGCCTTTGCCTGGTATGCGTGGCAGGGCCTGACCGTGCACGCGCTCGATGACTCGCTGACGCGCCGAATCATCTTCGAGTACGGCCTCTTTGCCGTCATTTGCCTGTACCTGATCGCGCTCGCGCTGGTCACCGGCCGCCCGATCTAACTTACGGCGAAACCAGTTCGGGCTACTTTCGACCGAGCCGCCGCTAGTTCTTGTCAGCCAGCGCGCGTAGCTGGCCGATGATGCCTCGAGCCTCTAACTGGAACTTATCGACCTCTTGCTTGGTCTTGGCATGGCGGATCTTGTCTAGCAGGATGCCAAGGCGGTTCCGAAGCTCATTCGCGGTGCTTGACTCGTAGGCAGTGCTCAAACAGGTCCTCCTGCTGGGATACGACGGATATTACGCCCCAAATCTGACGTCATGGAAGGTCCTTAATCTCCTGGCTCAATTCGTTTAACGCGTCGGCTTGGTGCTCTGCGAGTTCGGTGCTACGTTTCTGCATGAAATTGCTTAGAAAGGTGGCGCCCGCCAAGCCGCCCGCTAGGGCCACGACGGCTTGCCTTGCCGGATCAACTGCCCCGACCCCGAGCCATGCCAGCAGGGCCGCCGCCATGCCAACCGCTACATTGCCCACGAAGCCTAGCTCAATGCCGTGCGCCCCTTCTTCCCAGACCAGCTCGGGCATCCAGAGGGTATTCGATTCAAGGATTAACGCGTTTGCTAGTCCGCCGGTTGCCCCCAAGACGAGCACTAGCCCCCAAGCGATCAATCAGCCCACCCCTTCCTGGCGGCGAGTATGCACGAAATCAGAAGCGGTTTCAATGGGGAATGGACTTGCCGTTTGACAGCTTGGCCAAGCTGCGCTGATTCCGCTTAACGTGAGGCGCCGGAGCTTGACGCGGTCCTCCGACCGCTCGCAAAGCGCCTGAAACTGCTAGGAGGAGGGGTTGATCCGCTCGACGTGGCCGAGCAGGTCGGTGATCCACAAGGAACCGAAGCCTGACGTCACGCTTGTCGCCTCGACGGCGATCGACCCGGTAAGGCGATTGCTGGCCTCGTCGATTCGCTGGAGCGTGACGCCGGCGACCCACAAGGAGCCGTCCAGCACCGCGATGTGATCCAGGCCGTTGCGGCCGAGCGGGTAGCTGACCTCGATGGTGGCGGTCACTGTCCCCGTCTGCGGATCGAGCCGGACGACGAGGCCGTCACCCGCCGTCCGCACCCACACCGCGTTGCCGTCGACGGCGAGCGCCAGCGGCATGCTGCCCTGGAAGCAGCTGCTCGGGCAGGCGAGCGTCACGGTTTGGGTGACGGCATTGGTCGACGGGTCGATGCGAGACACGACGCCGGCGATCGTGCTCGCCACCCAGACCGCATTCGGTGAGGCGGCGATACCTGACACGCCGTCGGGAAGGGTGAGCCGAGCGACCACGGCATTGGTGGCCGGATCGATCCGCAGCAACTGGTCCATCCAGTAGCCGCCGATCCAAACGGCGTTGTCGGTCACCTCCATGTCAAACGGCACGAATCCGAGCGCAATGTGAGCCACGACCCGCTGGGTCTTCGGATCGATCCGTTCGACCGCCTGGTCATCGTTTTTCAGCACCCACAGCGCTCCCGCTCCGGCGCCGACCGCACTCGGCAGGTCGCAATCCCGCACGTGAAAAGAGGTGACCATGAAGCTGTGGACCGAGCCTTTCCCCTCGCAGTCGCGGTGATAGAAAGCAAGCTGGTTGCCGATCCGGAGTGTGGCGCTGACGCGGTTCGCCTGCGGGTCGATGCGCGTCACCGTCCCGTCGCCGGTGTTTGGAATCCAGACCGCGCCCTCGCCCGCCGCCGGTACACCAGGCCGCTGGCCGACTGCCAGGACGGCCTGCGCCGGTCCGGATGGAAACGGTGACGGTGATGGCGATGCCGTTCCCGCGCAGGCGCCGGCGAGCACCGGGAGGACCAGCGCCGCGATTCGAGGCAGGCTTCTCCTGACGCTAGGAAACATCGATCTCCGCCACGAAGGCGCCCGAGGTCTCGCTGGGCGCGGTCCATTGATAGATGCCGACCCAGCGCAGCGTCGTGTCCCCCTGCGGGTCGAATCCGATTGGGCCCATCAGGCCCTGATAACTCGTCGTCTGCGCGACCTCGGCCAGGACCTGTTGACGGCTTGGCTGGCTGCCGCCCGCATCGTCGATCGCGCGCCGCACCGCATCCAGCACCAGGTTGGCGGCATCGAACGCCTGCAGGCTGATCCCTGTCGGCGGTTGGCCGTAGGCACGGCCATAGTCGGTGATGAATCCGGCCGCCGCCTTGATCGCGGGCGGCCAGGCGCCGGCGGCCGCATAGTACGAACCTCTGGCCGCACTGCCGGCCGCCTTCGCATACTGATCATTTGCCAGCGCATCGCCGGCCAGCAGCGGGATCGCCGGAGTGGCGCCGGCCAGCTGGCGTCGTAGGGCAGCGGCGGCGTTGATGTCGGCTCCCGGGAAAAACACGACGTCTGCTGAACCGATCGAGGCGGCAATCGTGCCGCCACGGCTTCGGAAGCGCGTCGCGAACGCGGCGTTGAGCGCCTTACCAACCGGCGTCGCATCGTCGACGACGAAGGCGTGCCGCCCGTGCAGCGTGCGAACCGCAAATTCCGCTGCCGCCGGCGCTTCCATCAACGCGGTGGTGACGACCCGGAAGTACGAATTGGTTCGATCGGGCCGAAGCTGCGCCGCCAGTCCGAGGCAATGACCATCCGCAGGCACCTGCGTCAGGCATTCGTTGGTGTTGGCCGGACTGACCACGGCCAGGTGCGCCCGATTTGCGATCGGAATCTCGCTGCGCGCCAGGCTGTCATAGAGCGGGCCGACCATGGCGATCACCTGCGGATCGGTGGTCATCAGCCGGACGTTGCCGGCACCCTGCGCCGGATCGTGGATCCCCTTGCTGACGTCGTCGTAGGGCGCGAGCTCGACGCGCAGGCAGGCATCCTGGTGCGACGAGGCGCCGCACACGCTCGACCGCTGCTTGATGGCGAGCTCGAGCGCGTCCTTGACCGGCACGCCATCCGGCGCGTCGTCGCCACTGAGTGGAAGGTCGGCCGCCAGCTTGACCGTCCCCACCACATGCGGCTGGCTGTTGAGCAGCCCGTTGCAGCCGGCGAGCGCCACCATCACCAGCGCCAGCGCGGAAGGAAGCCAGCGCTGAGCCCTCCCCGACGTCGTGCTTAAACGCCCAGGTAGGCGCGCTGCACGTCCGGGCTCTCCCGCAGCGCCCTGGCGGTTCCTTCTTTGACGATGCGGCCGGTTTCGAGCACGTAGCCGCGATTGGCGACCTGCAGCGCCTTGGCCGCATTCTGCTCGATCAGGAGAATGGTGGTCCCTTCCTTGTTGATGTCGATGATGACCTGGAAGATGGTGTCGACCAGGATCGGCGCCAGCCCCAACGACGGCTCGTCGAGCAGCAGCACGCGGGGCCGCGACATCATCGCTCGCCCGATCGCCAGCATCTGCTGCTCGCCGCCCGAGAGGGTGCCGGCGATCTGATCCCGGCGTTCCTTCAAGCGCGGGAAGAGCCGGTAGACACGCTCTTCATCCTCGCGGATTGCGTGTCCGTCCTTTCGGACGTAGGCGCCGAGGAACAGGTTGTCGCGCACCGACATCCGGTTGAAGACCCGCCGGCCTTCGGGCGCGTGTCCGATGCCGAGCATCACGATCCGGTCGGGGGCGAGCTGCGTGATCTCCTGGCCCCGCAGCCGGACCTTCCCCTTGGCGGCGCGGGTCAGTCCCGAGATGGTCCGCAGCGTGGTCGTTTTGCCGGCGCCATTGCTCCCGATCAGGGTCACGATCTCGCCTTCCTCGATCGTCATCGTCACCGACTGCAGCGCCTGGACGCGCCCGTAAAAAGTGTCGACGCGGTCCAGCTCCAGCAGCGCCACCGAGCTCAGGCTCCCTTGCCGAGATAGGCCTCGATGACGCGCGTGTCCTTGCGGACGTCCTCGGGCTTGCCTTCGGCGATCTTCTGCCCATGGTCGATGACGACGATGTGCTCGGAGATCCCCATCACGACCTTCATGTCGTGCTCGATCAGCAGCACGGTGATGCCCTGCGAGCGAACCTTCTCGACCAGCTTCATGAGCTCGACTTTCTCTTGCGGATTGGCCCCCGCCGCCGGCTCGTCGAGGAGCAGCAACGTGGGATTGCCCGCCAGCGCCCGCGCGATTTCGAGCCGCCGCTGATGCCCATAGGGGAGGTTGCGCGCGTAGTTATGCGCCTGCTGCCGGATGCCGACGAAGTCGAGCAGCTCGTAGGCACGCTCGCTGACGCGGGCCTCTTCGCGGCGGGCGGTCGGCGTCTTGAAGACCGCGTCCCAGAGCATGGCGTGCATCCTCGGATGCTGGCCGATGCGCACGTTGTCGAGCGCCGACATGTAGGAGAAGAGCCGGATCTGCTGGAAGGTCCGCCCGATGCCCAGGCTGTTGATCCGGTATGGCTTCAGTCCGGTGATGTCGTGCTCCCCGAACGTGATCATGCCATCGGTCGGCTTGTACATGCCGGTGATGGTGTTGAAGAGGGTGGTTTTGCCGGCGCCGTTGGGCCCGATCAGGGCGAAGATCTCGCCCGTCTCGATCTGGAAACTCACATCGTCGATCGCGGTCAGGCCGCCGAATCGTTTGGTGACGCGGTCGACGCCGAGGATGGTCGTCGGCGGCGCCTGGACCGCGCTCAATCGGTTGCCTCGCGGACGTCGAACACAGCTTCCTCGGCGGTGCCTTTCTCGAGCTCCTGCTCGCGGATTCGGCTGGGGAAGAGGCCCTGCGGTCGCAGCAGCATGATCGTGACCAGGATCAGGCCGAAGACGATGTAGTTGAGCCGCTGGACCTGGTCGTGCAGGCCGATCCAGGCGCCGTTCGCCGAGGCCGGGACGATGCCACTCAACCCGACCAGGTTGGCGAGCGCGACCGACCAGTCGGGCAGGTTGGTCAGGACGTAAAACTGGACGATGTAGATGCCGAGCGCGCCCAGCATGACGCCCGGGATGTTACCCATCCCGCCCAGGGTCACCATGATCAGGATGCTGACCGAGACGACGAATTCGAAATTCTCCGGGCTCACCAGCGAGAGCTTGGCGCCGTAAAAGCAGCCGGCGAAGCCGGCGAACGAGGCGCCGATGGCGAAGGCGAGCAGCTTGATGCGCACGGTGTTGATTCCACTTGCCGCGGCGGCGACCTCGTCTTCCCGGACGGCCATCCAGGCGCGGCCGATGCGCGAGTTCTGGAGGTTGGTCACCAGCACGACGCAGATGGCGACCAGGATCAGGATCAGCCAGTAGTAATCCATCGGCGACCAGTTGCCGTCACTGAAGTCGAAGGGCGAGACGACCTGAAGCGGCTGATTCAGGCCAAACCAGGGCCCGTTGAGGAATGCCGGAAGCTTTGGCGGGTCGATGGCGGCGATGCCGTTCACGCCGCCGGTCCAGTTTCCGATCGGGGACCCTGCGCCCAAAAACCGGATGAGGCGAGGCACGATCTCGCCGAAGCCGAGGGTCACGATCGCGAGGTAGTCGCCCCGCAGGCGCAGCGTGGGGGCGCCGAGGATGGCGCCGAAGGTGGCGGCGACGAACATCGCGACCAGCAGCAAAACCCAGAAGGGCAGGTGGATCTCCGTGTGCAGCGGGCTTCCCGACAGCTGGCTCGACGCCAGCAAGGCGTAGGTGAACGCCCCAATGGCAAAGAAGGCCGCATAGCCGAGGTCGAGCAGGCCGGCAAACCCGACCACGACGTTGAGCCCGATCGCCAGCAAGACGTAGACGCCGGCATCGGCCGCCGTGCTGATGAGGTGGTTACCTTCACCGCCGGTCGTGACGTCCGCCAGGCTGGGAAGGAGCAGCGCGAAGATGATCAGAAGGGTGTAGATCCTCCGGTTTCGATCGCGGACCAGCGTGTTCGCCCAGCGCATCGCCGAGTCGGTACGCAGCATTCGCCGGCTCATTTCTCGGGAACCTGCATGCCCAGCAAGCCGGTCGGCCGGAAGACCAGGACCAGGATCAGGATGGCGAAGATCCAGACGTCGGTCAGGGCGGCCTGGAAGTAGGCGGTGGAGAAGGCGGCGACCAGGCCGATGAACAAGCCGCCGAGCGCTGCGCCCTGGATGTTGCCGATGCCGCCGAAGACGGCGGCAGTGAAGGCGTAGAGGCCCGCCAGAAAGCCCTCATCGAAGCGGATGTTGTTGAAGTACAGGCCGAAGATGATCCCGCCGGCCGCCGCCAGCGCGGCGCCGATGAAGAAGGTCGCGGAAATCGTGCGGTTGATGTTGATGCCCATCAGCTGGGCCGCCTCGCGATCCTGGGCGGTCGCCCGCATGGCTTTGCCCAGCTTGGAGGCATTGATGAAGGTATTGAGCAAGACCACGAGCACGATCGTGCTGATGATGACGACCAGGTCCTTGACGCCGACCGAGGCGCCGCCGGGCAGCGTCAACCGGGTTCCCGGAAGCAGATCGGGGAACTCCACGTTGTTGGCTCCGCGCCAGAGATACATCGCGCCTTCCAGGATGAACGACACGCCGACGGCGGTGATCAGGATCGCGAGCCGCGGCGCGTGTCGCAAGGGACGGTAGGCGATCCGTTCGATCGCGACGTTGATCCCGCCGTTGATCACCATCACCGCAATCGTGATCAGCAACAGGATGAGCGCGACTCCAAGCGAGAATTGGGTGCTGTTCGTGAATCCGAAGAGTGCCACCAGCGGCACGCCGATGAAGTAGCCGAGCGTGAACAGGTCGCCATGGGCGAAATTGATCAGCTCGATGATCCCGTAGACCATGGTGTAGCCGAGGGCGATCAGCCCATAGATCGCTCCGTCGGAGACCCCATAGAAGAGGATCTGCAGGAAGAACGACGGATTCGAGATCGCCTTGGGCAGCAGAAGAATGGCCAGGACCAAGACGGCCCCACCCAGGAAGAGCCAGGTGCCCAGCGTCCCGCTGAGCGCGGCCCGGGTGCTTTTCAGCGTCGAGGCGACTGTTGCCACTTGGATTGAGGAGGAGCGGTCGCCCGCTCCTCCGTCTTTATACGCTGCCTGGGTTAGCTCGAGACGTTGACGGTGCTTTCCACTTCCCAACCGGTGGTGGCGTCCTTCACGGTGTAGATCGTGATGACCTTGTTGGTGGTGTCACCGTTGGAATCGAAGCTGGTGTGCCCCAACACGCCGTTGTAGTCGACGTTCTGCATCTGGCTCAAGACCTGCGACCGGCTCGGCATGTTGCCGTTGTTCGCCTTGATCGCCTTGTCGATGGCGGCGATCAGGATCTTGGCGCAGTCGTAGGCCGGCATGGTGTAGGCGCCGTAGTCGCTGGCGTTGGGGTAGGCCGACTTGAAGGCGCTGATCGTCGATTGCGCGCCCGAGACCTTCTCTGCCGCGACCGTGGCGACGGTGCCATACATGCCGACGGCCTTGTCTGCGGCGTCCTTGATGCACTGGCTGGTCACGATGCCGTCGCCGCCGAGGAAGGGCGCGCTATCCGGGAAGATCCCCTTCATTTGCTGCCGCACGACGCAGGCGTTGTTGCTGTCGGTGCCGCCGAAATAGATCGCCTGCGCGCCCTTGGCCAGCGAGGCCCGCAGGAAGGACTTGAAGTCGCTGACGTGCGAGGCGTTCGGGAAGTCCTGGCGGTTGACGACCGTGCCGCCATCGCTGGAGCTGGTGAATCGGGCGCTGAAGGTGTCGGCGATGCCCTTGCCGTAGGCCTCGGCGTCGGAAGCCACCCCGACCTTGGTGATCTTCAGAGTCTTGGCGGCATAGTCGGCGTTCGCCGGGCCCTGGTTGTCGTCAGTGGTGGCGACCCGGAAGTAGTTGTTGGGGCTGGAGGGACGGAGGTCGGCAGGCGCCGGAAGGCCGGCGGCCTTGCAGTCCACGTCCGGCACGCCGCTCAGCGACTGAGGAATGTAAACGTTCTTGGTCAGGCACTGGTTGGTGTTCGCCGGGCTGATCTGCACCAGGTGAGCCCGGTTCGTGATTGGGATCTCAGCGCGAGCGACGCTCGAGTTAAAGGGCCCGATCACGCCCAGCACCTTGGTGTCGTCGACGAACTGCTGGACATTTTGCGCGCCCTTCTGCGGGTCGTGGACGCCGTTCACGGCGTCATCGAGATTGTCCACCTCGAGTGTGAACCCGTCCACCGATTTGACCTGGCTGACGGCGAATTTGACCCCGTTCAGGGTCGGGATGCCGTTCGACGTCTCCGCCCCCGACTCCGGAAGGTCGACGCCGATCCTGATCGTCCCCTTGTTGGCGCTGCCGCCACCACCGCCGGTTCCACAGGCGGCCAGCAGCACGCTCGCCACCGCCACCCCGGCGAGCATTCTCGGCAATCTCATGCGTTCCACTCCTCCTTCATGATTGGCTGCAATATGCGCCCGGCGCTGCGCCAAGGCGTCCCTCTTTATACAACCTAGCCTTGTTCGGCGCAATAGACTGCCGCCCCGCTCTAATACCTAACTAATATTGCGGGCCCGTCCCAGCAAGCATCGGACCGCCCCGCCGTTGTGATGCCCGGGAATTCGAGTCATGCGGGGAATCCCCGCAAACCCCAGACATGAACTCATTGCTTGACAAGGCTTTTCGGGCACGGGTAGGGTATAGCACGCATCTGAGGAGGGCATCATGATGGCGGAGTTCGCAGAACGGATCAAACCCCGGGCCCAGTACGTCGACGAGGCCATCGAGCTGGCCCTGGCGAGCAAGTGGGCGGAAGCGGTGCAGCTGAACCGCAACATCATGGACCGGTTCGGCCCCGACGAGGACACCCTCAACCGGCTGGGGAAGGCCTATACCGAGTTGGGCCAGCTCGACGACGCCATCGAGGCCTACCAGGCGACGCTCAAAGCCAACCCCGTCAACCCGATCGCGCAGAAGAACCTGGGCAAGCTGCAGGCGATGCGCGGCGGCCAGCCGGTCCCGACCTCCAAGGCGAAGGTCGACGTCGACGCCTTCATCGAGGAGACGGGCAAGACGGCCCTGACCGCGCTGCACGTGCATGCGGACGGCGACCCCTGTAGCAAGGTCTCCGGCGGGGACCCGGTCAAGCTGATCGTGAGCGGCGACACGATGAACGTCGAGACGGCCCGCGGTGTCTACCTCGGGCATCTCGAACACGCCCTCGGCCGGCGGCTGATCAAGTTCCTGGAGGGGGGCAACAAGTACTCCGGCGCGGTCGCCACCTGCGACGGCGGCGCGATCAAGATCATCATCCGCGAGACCTATCAGGATCCGAAGTTCTTCGGCCGGCCGTCCTTCCCGATCAAGAAGGGCCGTGAGGAGTTCCGGCCCTACGCGAAGGAGTCCCTGATCGCCCGCGCCGACGTCGATGAGCTGGAGGAAGACGCGGAAGAGCCCGCCGAGGAGCTCGACGGCATGCACACCGTCGATGCCGGCGAGGACGACGTCGAGGTCCCCGAGCTCGACGAGGACACCCGCAAAGAGGACGTTTATTAGGGCGTGAGCCGCGGGCGGCTCGAGGCCTTCAGCGACGGCGTCATCGCCGTCGCCATCACGCTCCTCGCCCTCAATCTCGCGGTCGAAGGCCCCGGCCACGGTCCCTTAGCCAATCAGCTCGTACATCGCTGGCCGGTCTTCGCCGCCTACGTGATCAGCTTCTTCACCGTCGGCATCATCTGGGTCAATCACCACGCGCTCCTCCAGCAGCTGGCGGTTGTCGACCGCACCGTCCTTTTCATCAACCTCGTCCTGCTGCTCTTCGTGGTCGCGATCCCCTTCGGCACCGCGCTGATGGCGAGTTATCTCACGATTCCCGGGTTGGACTCGCGGCTGGCGATGGCCGTTTACTGCGCGATTCTCGAGGGCATGTCCTTAGGCTTCGCCGCACTCTTCAGCTGGTCGCTCGGCGAGGGCCGCCGGCACCAACCCGTGCCGGAAGAAGCGCGGCGGTCGACCTGGTGGCGCTTCACGTTCGGGGGCTTTCTCTACATTCTGGCCGGCGCCCTTGGCTTTATCTCGCCGCCGCTGGCGCTGGCGATGATCGGCGTGATCGCCGTCTACTACATCTTCGAGCGCTTGCCGGTGGCTCAGCCGACCCGCCAGTAGACGCCGTCTTTGCGATTGAGGAGCTCATAGTCGACCAGCGCCCGCCGCAGCTGGCAATGGTCGTGCCAGATTGGCCGCAGGATCCCGTCGACCTGCGACTCGCTCATCCGGGTTCCGCGCGGGAATGCCTGCACCACCTCGGCGAGCACCAGCCGCCGGCGGCTCTCGCGGGCCGGCCAGCGGATGATGCGTCCCTCTCGCCAGAAGGGTCGCAGGCGGCGCGCCTCTTCCACGGCGAGATGCATTTGTGTGACGGCCATCGATCCATTCTGGCGGAAAATCCGCCGCTACACTGAGCCACGATGCTGCTGGCGATAGACCTCGGCAATACCAACCTCACGTTCGGGTTGTTCGAGGGCGATCGGCTGAAGCACGATTGGCGGCTGGCCACCCGCCGGGACAGCATGCCCGACGAGCTGGGGCTGGTCATGGTCCAGCTCATCCGCCAGGATGGGATCGACCCGGCAGCGGTCGACGCCGTCGTCGTGGCCAGCGTCGTCCCACCGCTCAACGCCAGCCTGCTGCAGGCGATCGAGCGCTATTTCGGCCACCAGCCGCTGATGGTCGGGCCCGGGGTCAAGACCGGCCTCAAGATCCACTATCGCGACCCCAAGGAGGTGGGCGCCGACCGGATCGTGGCGGCGATGGCTGCCTTTCGCAAGTACGGCGGGCCGCTGATCATCATCGACTTCGGCACCGGGACAACCTACGACGTCGTCTCCAAGGATGGCGACTACCTTGGTGGCGCCATCGCGCCCGGCATGGGCATCTCCGTCGAGGCGCTCTACGATCGCGCGGCCCGGCTGCAGCGGGTGGAACTGAAGGCGCCGGACACCGTAATCGGCCGCACCACGGCGGAGAGCATGCAGGCGGGCATCATCTTCGGCTACACCGCCCAGGTCGAAGGGATGGTCGCCCGGATTCGCAAGGAGCTGGGCGAGCCGGCGCGCGTGGTCGCGACCGGAGGCTTCGCCGGACTGATCGCGGCCCAAACGCCGGTCATCGAGGCGGTCGACCAGCGATTGATGCTGGAAGGGCTGCGCCTGATCTACGAGCTCAATGTCTGACGAGCAGCCACCCAAGCGTGAGGGTCTGCTCAGCGAGCCGGCTCCCATCTTCATCGCCGCCGCCACTCTCTTCGCCATCCTGATCAATTCGACGAACGTCGGCGTGATCCTGATGCTGGGCGTGATCGCGTTGCTGCTCGAGCTTCGACTGCGCCCGAAAGGCTGATAGGCTGGTAGCCCCGTGAGAGTCGGTCCCTATCTGCTGAGCTCGCCCGTCTACGTCGCGCCGATGGCCGGCGTGACCGACGCGCCCTTCCGCAAGCTCGCCCGCGAGTTCGGCGCCGGGCTGGCCTGCACCGAGATGATCAGCAGCGAGGCGCTGGTCCGCGGGCATCGCGAATCGTTCCGGCTGATGGACCTGCGCTGGGACGAACGGCCGGTCTCGGTGCAGTTGATGGGCGGCGATCCGCAGGTGATGGCCGAGGCGTCGCGCCTGGTTGCCGAGAACGGCGCCGACATCGTCGACATCAACATGGGCTGCCCGGTGCCGAAAGTCGTCAAGACCTCGGGTGGCTCGTCGCTGCTTCGGGATCCCGGCCGTGCCTGCCGGGTCGCGGAGGCGGTGGTCAAGGCGGTGCCGATCCCAGTGACGGTGAAGATCCGCATCGGCTGGGACTTCGCCAGCCGCAACTATGTCGAAATGGCGACCCGCCTGGAAACGACTGGCATCCAGGGCCTCGCGGTGCACGGCCGCACGCGCTCGCAGCGCTACGAGCCCTGGGCCGACTGGCAGGCGATCGCCGAGGTCAAGGCGGCGGTCAGCCTTCCCGTCGCCGGGAGCGGCGACCTGCGAACCCCCGCCGACGCGCTTCGGCGTAAGGGCGAAAGCCGCGTCGACGCGGTCATGCTGGGCCGCGGCATCCTGGGGAATCTCTGGCTCGTGCGCCAGACGGTCGCGCTGCTCGCCTCCGGCGAGTCGCTGCCCGACCTCTCCTGGCAGCAGCAGATCGCCCTGGTCGAGCGCCATTGCGACCTCGTCGTCGAGTACTACGGTGCGGAGCGCGGCTGCCGTATGTTGCGCAAGTTCATCGCCTGGGGGCTGCACGGATTCCGGGGCGCCGCGCGGCTGCGGTCGATGGTGCAATCGGTCACGACCCTGGAAGACGTCGACCGTGTGCTCGACGCGGCACGCGCCATCGAGCCGGGCGAGCGGATGACCGACGGCGACATCGACGACGCGCCGGCCTCCTGCGAAGCGGCCTGAGCGGTGAGTGAGCTCGACGTCCTCGGCGTGGACAACATCATGCTGGCCGTCGGCGACCTGGAGCAGGCCCGCGCCTTCTACGAGACGACCCTCGGCCTGCCGGTCAAGTTCGCCGTGCCGCAGGCCGGCGTCGTTGGCTACCGGCTCGGTCCCGAGGAGCCCGGATTGATGATCCGGGTGCAGCCGCTTCAGCCCTCAGCGCCGCGTGATACGCCACGCGTCTGGTTGGAAGTCCGAGATGCCACGGCGGCCGCCGCGGCGCTGCGAGAGCGGGGAGCCCGAGTCCTCGGCCAGCCGATGGAAATCCTAACCGGCTGGGCGGTCGAGATCGCCGACCCCTGGGGCAACGTCCTGGGTCTGACCGACTACGTCAAGGATCCTGCCAAAGGCCGCCAACGCGCCTGAGAACTTTTAGCCCTACGCCCCGTCATAAGGCCATGAGAGGCATCGGCGCGCTGCTCCTCGCTGCTGCCCTGAGCGCTTGTGGCGCACAGGCAGGCACGGGGCCGGGGGTCACGACCGTCTCAGGGACCAATGGCGGTTTTCACGACCAGGCGACCCCTGCCACCGTCGTCGCCGGAGACACGGTCCACCTCACGCTCACGGTCACCGGCCCGATCCAGTACGAGGCCGCCTGCGTCCAGACGCTCCACATCTGGGCCGAGGACAGCCAGCAGCAGCAGGTCTGGAGCGAGCCAACTCCCCTGATCCAGTGCATGGCAATCGCACAGAAGACGCTGGCCGCCGGCGAGACGGCGACCTTCAGCGCCGATTGGCCGACGTCGGCACAGCTCGCGGCCGGTTCATACACCCTGCATGGGCTCTTTTTGACCGTTCTGCCGCCCGGAGCCGCGATGCGAGTGCGCGAGAATTTGCCCCCGCTGACAATCCAGATTTCGTCGTAAGTTGCTTCTCCTGTGCTCAGGGGGCAACGCCCGAGAATCTCGTATAATACGGCGGCTCTGGAGCCGCCCGGCGAGCTCCGGAAGGGGAGGACATGGAAAACGACAAGGTTGTCTACCTTACCCAGGAAGGCATGAACCGCCTGCAGACGGAGCTCGACATGCTCCGCAACAAGCGGCGGCCCGAGGTCGCCGAGCGCATCCGGCAGGCGAAGGAATTCGGCGACATCAACGAGAACGCCGAATACGACGACGCCAAGAACGAGCAGGGCTTCGTCGAGGGCCGCATCCTGCTGCTGGAGAAGCTCATCCGGAACGCCTCGATCATCGAGGGCAAGCACGTCAAGGGCGTGGTCGAGGTGGGCTCCACCGTCAAGGTTCACGACGAGTACGGCGATGAAGCGTTCACCATCGTCGGCTCCGCGGAAGCCGAACCGAGCAAGGGGCGGATCTCGCTCGAGTCTCCGGTGGGCAAGGCGCTGCTCGGCAAGCGCGTCGGCGACAACGTTTCGGTGACGACGCCGGCGGGCGCGACCAGCATGCTGATCGTCGAGGTCCGCTAGCGGCCAAGTCCGCCGACCTGGTCGTCGTCGGTGGGGGCATCATCGGTTGCGCGACTGCGTATTTCGCCCAACGTGCGGGCCTGCGCACCGTCGTGCTCGAGAAGCGGCCGGCGCTGGCCACCCTGACTACCCCGGTGGCGACGGGCGCGTTTCGCCTGCAGTTCGACAACGCCGAGGAGGTCGAGCTGGTACGCGAAAGCGTGGAGTTCTTCGACGATCTCCAGCAACGCGTCGATCTTGGTCTGCGCCATCAGGGGTACCTGTTCGTCGCTCGCACCGAGGACGGTGCCAGGCGGCAGGCAGAGCTGGTGGATTCGATGCGGCGCTGGGAGCTCGACGATGTCGAGCTGCTGAGCGCGGAGGAGGCTCGAAGCCGGTTTCCCTACCTCGCGCCGAACATTGTGAACGCTCGTTTCCGCCAGGGCGATGGTTGGCTCGAGCCTCGACGGCTTGCCCTCGAGCTGGCCTGCGCGAGCGGCGCCGAATTTCGAACCGGCGCGACGGTCACCGGCTTTATTCGCGACGGCGAACGGGTTGCGGGAGTCCAGATCGAGACCGACCGCATCGAGGGCGGGACCACGGTCCTGGCGACTGGTCCGCTATCGGCGCCCCTCGGCCGACTTGCCGGCGTCGAGCTGCCGCTGACCACGGTCCGGCGTCAGAAGCTGATTCTTCCCGACGTTCCCCAGGTGCCTCGGGATGCGCCGATGACGATCGAGTTCGAGACCGGCGCGCACTGGCGGCCTGCGGGAAGTGGCGCGCATGCCCTGTGGACGGCGCCGGCGCCGGGCGAACCCCCGATCGAGGACGTGCCCACCTCGGCCGGCTTTGCCTTCGGGCTGCTCGATCCGGCGAGCGATCACGCGCTCGCGCGCGTCGCCCCCTTCTGGGCGGAGGTCTGGGAATCGCCGCGGCTGCAATGGTGGTTGCAGGCCGGGCAGTACACCTACACGCCCGACCGGCGACCGCTGCTGGGACCGACCACCATTCCAGGCCTCGCCGTCAACACCGGCTACAGCGGGCACGGCATCATGGGAAGCATCGGGGGCAGCCGCCGGGCGGTCGATGCCATCACCGGCCGGCTGAAGCTAGCGGACAATCCCTTTCGTCCCGACCGGCCGATGAAGTCGCGGACCTTCGACGTCCTGTAGTAAGCCTTTAGACTGTCGCGCAATGGAAGCGGTGCGCACCGATCAAGAGCTGCAGCGGCGCCAGAAGATGGAAGCGCTACGCGCGAAGGGCATCGAGCCGTTCCAGAGCCGCTTCGACCGCACGCACACCGCTGCTGAGGCCGCTCGCCATTTCGAGCAGGTCGAGAAGGGCGCCGGCATCGATGCTCGCAGCGACCGCGTCGCCATGGCCGGACGGCTGGTCGGGCTGCGCGAGATGGGCAAGATCACGTTTGCTCACTTGCAGGATTTCACTGGCCGGATCCAGTTGCTCGCCAAGCGCGACAAGCTGGGCGAGGAGGCCTACAAACGCTTTCGCGAGCTGGACCTCGGCGACATCGTCGGTGCCCACGGATCGCTGTTTCGCACCCGGAGTGGCGAGATCACCTGCGAGCTCGACGACTTCGTCCTGCTCGCGAAATCGCTGCGACCGTTGCCTGAGAAATACCACGGGCTGCGCGACATCGAGCTTCGCTACCGGCAGCGCTATCTCGACCTGATCTCGAATCCGCAAGCCATGGAGGTATTCACCGCCCGCAGCAGGATGGTCGACGAGACCCGCACCTTTCTTCGCGGCCGCGGGTTTGTCGAGGTCGAGACTCCGGTGCTGCAGGCGATGGCGGGCGGCGCGACGGCGAAGCCATTTCGGACTCATCACAATGCCCTCGACATGGAGCTCTATCTGCGCATCGCGCTCGAGCTTTACCTGAAACGGCTGATCATCGGCGGCTTCGACCGGGTGTACGAGATCGGCCGCATCTTCCGCAACGAGGGGATGGATCAGTGGCACAGCCCCGAGTACACGATGCTCGAGCTTTACCAGGCCTACACCGATGTCGAGGGGATGATGGAGCTGACCGAGTCGCTCGTCATCCACCTCGTCGAGCGGGTGAAGGGGATGCCGACGCTTTCCTACCAGGGCAAGGAAATCCAGATCACCCGTCCCTTCAAGCGGATCGAGATGGTCGAGGCCGTCAGTCAGGTGGTCGACGAAGACCTCTATCGCGCCGATGAGGCGACCTTGCGGGGGCTGATCAAGAAGCACGACATCGAACCCAAGCCCGGCCTCGGATGGGGCGGCCTGATCGCCGAGCTGTTCGAGGAACTGGTCCAGGACACGCTCGTCCAGCCCACCTTTGTCCTCGGCCATCCGGTGGAGGTGTCCCCACTGGCCAAACGGCGCGTCAGCGATCCGCGGCTGACCGACCGGTTCGAGCTGATGATGGCCGGCGAGGAGATCGCCAACGCCTTCTCCGAGCTGAACGATCCCGACGACCAGCGCGCTCGCTTCGAGGACCAGGCGCGTGCCCGGGCGGCCGGCGACGACGAGACGCATCCGATGGACGAGGACTTTCTTCTCGCCCTCGAGTACGGCTTCCCACCGACCGGCGGCATGGGGATGGGGATCGACCGCCTCGCCGCGATTCTCACCGACCAGCCCTCGATCCGCGACGTGATTCTGTTTCCGCACCTTCGCGCCCGGCATGCTGAGCCTTAGCTTCATCCGTGAGCATGCGGACGTAGTCAAAGAAGGCGTCCGCAAGAAGGCGATGGCGGCGCCGATCGATGAGATCCTCACACTGGACAAGCAGCGCCGGGAGACGCTCACCCGAGTCGAGCAGCTCAAGGCCGAGCAGAACCGCAAATCGGCGGCGATGGCGAAGACCCGCGATGCCCAGGCGATCGAAGAGATGCGCCGTCTGAAAGATGAGGTAAAAGCGCTCGAGCAGCAGCTTGGTCCGGTCGACGAACGGCTGAGCTCGTTGTTGCTAGACGTCCCAAACTTGCCCGACTCGTCCGTTCCCGAGGGAAAGGACGCATCGCAGAACCCGACGATCCGCGAATGGGGCGAGCGTAAGGACTTTGCGTTTAAAGCACGGCCGCATTACGAGATTGGCGAAAAGCTTGGCATCTTCGACTTCGAGCGTGGCGTCAAAGTGGCGACCTCGCGTTTCTACTTTTTGAAAGGAGCAGGCGCACGTCTCGAGCGTGCGCTTACCCAGTTCATGATGGATCTCCATATCCGCGAGCACGGATACACCGAAGTCTTTCCGCCATTTCTGCTCAACCGCGCCGCCATGACGGGCACCGGTCAGCTACCGAAGTTCGAGGACGACGCTTTTCGTGTGGAGAAGCGGGATCTCTTCCTGGTCCCGACGGCGGAGGTCCCGGTGACCAACATGTATCGAGAGGAGATCCTGCCGGCGTCGTCCCTTCCGATCAAGCATGTCGCCTGGTCGGCGAACTTTCGGGCCGAGGCGGGGGCGGCCGGTAAGGACACGCGCGGCTACATCCGCCTGCATCAGTTCACCAAGGTCGAGATGGTGAAGTTCGTCGAGCCCGAGCAATCGAATAACGAATTGGAGTCGCTCGTCACGGATGCGGAGAGCGTGCTGCAGATGCTGAAGCTCCCATACCGCGTGATCGTCCTCTGCACCGGCGACATGGGATTCGGGCAGGCGAAAACATACGACCTCGAAGCCTGGGCGCCCGGTGAACAGCGCTGGCTCGAGGTCTCATCCTGCTCGAACTACAACGACTTCCAGGCGCGCCGCGCCAACATTCGATACCGCCGAAAGGACGGAAAGGTCGAGTTCGTGCACACGCTCAACGGCTCGGGCCTTGCCCTACCGCGCACGGTGGTGGCCATCCTCGAGAACTACCAGCAAGAGGACGGGAGCGTCCGCGTTCCGGATGCCCTCCGGTTCTACATGGGTGGCCTGGACGTCATTCGATAACTCCCGCCGCAGGAACAGCCGGTAACCGCTCGTTTCGTTAGCAGCCATGGCGCTGAGGAACCCGTACGAGCGGCTCGACCCGCCGCCTCGGCCGCACTGGAAGAGTCAGCTCACACCTTCGCAGTTCGGCGCCATGGCCGAAGACTTGCTTGCCGTTTCGCTCAATGCCGCCGCTTCGGGTTCCGGCACGACAGCCCGCCCATTAATCGATCGAGGTATCGACCTCTACTTTCGGCGCTTGCGGAGTCTGCTTGTCGCACTAATCCAAGTCAAAGGACTCCGTACGCTTAACAGCAGTGGGGTGGGAGCATTTGCCCTGCCTGTCGCTGAGATCCCAAAGGACGCACTCGGATATTTGGCGTTGGTGCACCTACCGCCGCCATACGATCAGCTGTACCGCCGGGTATTCCTCATTCCATTTGCCGATCTCCACGCGCGCTGTCCACGGACGAGGTCCAAAGGAATCGAGTCGTTCAATATCACCGCCGATTTCGCGAACCTAAACCAGAATCCGTGGGCGCAGTCCGCGGTCGACCTCGATGAGCTGTCCCGTTGGGTAGGAGCTATCCCCGGGTGGTCACGAGCAGCAACGCCGGATTCCGATTCGGCTCTGGCAATTAGCGACAGGGAATTGCCGGGGGCAGCACAATTACAGGCCGGATTGAGCGAGCTCTGGGTAGCCGGCCAGCTCGAGCAGGCTGGTGGGACGAACCTTGTGGTTGCTGAAGATCGGATCCGCCTGGATACCGTTACGCTGCTGATCCACCAGACCGGGTCGAATGAGGTCGCTGGGCTGCACGTGCGAACGCACCAGATCTCGAAGCACGGCACTGTACACTTCACGATTCTTCCCCGGCAGTTCTTCGTCGATGAAAAGCTCTATGTGCTGATCTTGATCCTTAAAGACGGAGCGACACTGGCCGATTACTGTCTGCTGATTCCATCGGGGGAGATGGCAAGGCTTGGCTTCGACGAGACGATAACGATAGATCCGTTCAGCCCGAAGTTTCAGCCGTATCGGGTAGCCACTGCGGAAATCGCAACGACCTTCCTGAAGACGGCGTTCGGCGGTAATTGAGCTCAGAAGGTCCCTATGATTGGTGGCGCCGGAGGGATGGCCGAGTGGTCGATGGCGGTGGTCTTGAAAACCACTAAGGTGCAAGCCTTCGGGGGTTCGAATCCCTCTCCCTCCGCCAGGTCGCTTTTTCGAAGGCGCCTCTCGCGATAGGCTGAATACGAAAGCCGGTCCTTCGGGCCGGTTTTCGGCGTTTTCTTGGCGCTGATCAGGAGGCGCCAGGCAGCCGAAAAGGAGAGGTGAAGGTGTCGACAAAAAGTCAAACACCACCGGGTTTTTCGAAAACCACTGGGGTGCCGAAACTCGCTAAACCACCGATCGCACCACTTGGGTTTTCAGCCACGTCGAGCCCGAAGGGCTTGCCGGGCCGGCCACGCGTGATCCCGGAGACGTTGCTGCACCCGATGGTCATGGCTGGCGGCGCTGACGAGGAAACGGCCGCGGCCCTGCCGGTTGGCGATGGCGATGGAGGGGCCAAACTCGAGCCCCTGGTACGGGAATGGCTGCTCGACCTGCAGGTGCTTGGCCGCAGCCCGAAGACGATCGACTGGTATCGAAAGCACATGCGCGGCTACTTCCAGGAGCGTCAGGTGCGGACGCTTGGTCAGCTCACTGCGACGGAGCTGAAGGGGTACCTGGCCGCGATCCAGGCTCGCGGGCTGGCCGAGAACACGGTGCGCGGCTCCTTCCAGACGATCAAGGCGCTGGCCAACTGGGCGGTCCGCGAAGGCTACCGAGTCGATTCGGCACTGCTCCGAGTTCGCGCACCGAGAGTCGCTGTCAAGGAAATGGAGACCTACTCAAACGCCCAGCTCGAGACTCTTCTCCAAGCGGTGCCTGCCGGGTGGCCCGCGCTGGCCGTCCAGATCCTACTCGGCACTGGGATGCGTCTCGGGGAGCTATGCGCCCTCGAGCTGGAGGACGTCGAGGACGACGGCGAGGCCATGTTCCTCAAGATCCGACGCGGGAAGGGCGCGAAGTTCCGGAGGGTGCCCGTGAGCCACCGGCTGCGCCGCGAGCTCCTGCGCTACATCAATCGGATGCGGCCCGACAGCCCCAGCCCGCATTTGCTCCTGCTGCGCGACGCCCGTCCCGTCGACGTGGAGTGCGTCTCTGACCTCTTCCAGCGCACCCGCCGACGGATCGGCTTCCGGGTTCACGCCCATAAGTTCCGGCACACCTTCGCAACCGAGTACCTACGTAACGGCGGCGAGATTGAGCGTCTCCGGCGGATCTTGGGCCACACGACCTATGTCATGGTGATGCGCTACGTCCACCTGGACAAGGGCGACCTTTATCGCGATTTCGACCTGCGGTCGCCCTTCTGAACAAGGGCCGGTACACATCGGCAGTCGCGATTGACGGGTGTTGCCCGACACTCACACCAACGGCCTTCGCCACCTGAGGCACCCCGGGCCGGCCCGGCCGTGTCCTGAGGTCAGCCAGCGCTCGGGACGTCTCGTCGCTATCCCAGCATCTCGCGAACGAATAGAAGCGGTAGGCCGGTCTCGCTCAGGTGCCTACGCTTGGCGTCGAGCACGTCTGTTAACGGTATCGTCCCCCGCAGGACGGCGAAGAGATCGGTACCGTCCATAAAGATCAAACTAGTCCCACAGTTGGAATGCGCCCGGACCGCTGGTTCCGAGAAACCAGAAATAGCGACGAAAAGACCAAGGGTGTTCTTGGCCTTGCGCTGCACCTTTTGGGCAAGAACATCAACGTCCTCGCGACTGGCCGGGGTAGCCTCCCACTTCGCCTCCAACAGATAGTCATCTGTATTGAATGTGAAGGCTCCGTCGATCTGCTCATCCGCGATAGCGAAACTCTTCCGCGGATTCAGGTCGAAGAGAAAGAATAGCTCGTTAAGGAGTCCTTGGAAGGTTCGCCCACGCTTTGAATGGTCGCTCTCACTGTGCATGGCCAGAAACTGCTCTTCGAGCTCCCGGAGAAGACGCGCTACCGACCGATGACGTTCAGAACGTCCTCGCTCTGCGTCGAGCTCAATGGCGAGCTTCTCGCGAGCTTCGACGAGGTCGCCATATTTCTCAGTCCACTTCCGCAACTCAGCCACCGCAGTCACGGCCCTGGGGATGAGGGAATCGTGATCAGCCTGCGATCTGAGGTTAGGAAAGTCGTCCATCGCTGCGATTTCGAGCATCAGCGCGAGAGTCACCTCCTGATATCGATCTTCGTGGTCAGCGAGGTGGCCCACCAAGTCGGATGCGACCTGGCGCTTCAGACCATCAAAGGTCAAGCCAGAGAGAAGCTCCGGATGACCCCGAAGGGCCACCCGCAGGAACTGTTCAAATGGTCGCCTGTTCCAGAACACAACCGAGAGCGCTTCCACGAGAGCGTTATAGGCTCCGGGTGCAATCCGCTTCGGACGAGGTTTGGGATAGGTCATGGCGGTTTGTTAGTCAACGTCAGATATTGTGTTGCCCGCCGAACCAAACGGCAAGCTAGAGGAAGCGTCGCGCAGTGTTGCCACCCAGTTCGGCGTTGTGGCGCAGCTGCCGGGGCCGGGCAACGCGGTCATGGCTTCCCAATTAGGCGTTGGTGGTCAGGCGCGATGCAACGCTCCTCGCCGCAGTTGGGCGTAAGGTATCGTGAGTCATCGGCAAGGCCTGCGAGCACGCGGGCAACGCGCGCCGCGCGGAACTTGGGTCCTGCCTCTGTGCGGAACTCGGGACCATTCCAGGAGGCGTCCTCGGTACGGAAACGACCCCACCAGGTGTCACCGTTCACGCACCACATCCAATGCCCGTCGTCGGTCTTCGTGATCTGCTGTTCGAATGCACGCTTCTCGCGGGGGCTTAGCGTCGGGATAGGCCGCGTATCGCGCTTGCTCACCCTAGTCGCTCCTCGCTACCCCAGTTGTCGCGAGTCTGAATCGGCGTAGCGGAACGCTCGCTTTCACCACTCTTGGCGACCTTCCCTCGATTATGCCTCCCGGAGGAAGCACGCCCGCAGCGTGATGGGGGCATCAACTCAGGGAGCGGCCCCGATTTCGTCAACGACGCCAGTGGACATTGTTGACTTCGTCGCGACCCCTCTTGCGAGCCGCGGTGCGGCGACGCCGTCTCGCGAGACAACGCTCGATCACATCCAGCCCTGGCCGCCGGAGGCTGGCCGACGGCTGACAACGAGCGACTGGCGCTTCGCCTGCAACTCGGCCGGCACGGGCGTTGCCAGCGGCCAACCGCTGGCAGCGGGCCGACGCTACTGCTGCGCGACGCGTTTAGCCCGTAGCGTACTCGGGAATACCGACCCTTAGTGCCGCGGGAGGGCCGTATTCCGTGAGTGAGCAGACGAATGGTGCCTCGGACCAAGGGACCGGGGTGCTCGACGCAGCCAGCCAAATAAAGCCGGAGGCGGCCGCGCCGCTCAAAGAAAAGGCTGTAACTAGCGTAGACGCGTCCGCGAAAAAGACTCCCGTGAAGCGCGCCCGAGCCCGCAAGCCCCGCGCCAAAAGGGCCCCCAAGCAGGCCGTTGCCCAGGTCGCGCAACAGGCTAAGTTCCCTCGCCACTCGGTGGAGCGTGCCCTTCGGATTCCGAAGGCAATTTATGAGCAGAACGCTGGCAAACCGACGAGCCTTGCCGACGCTGCAAAGTTTTCGACCGGCGGAAAGGTGAACGGGCCCTTCGTCGTCGAGGTGTCGTCGGCCAAGAAGTACGGTTTCCTCAAGGGCGACGATGGCAAGCTGGTTCTGCAGCCACGTGCCCGGAAGGCCTTAGCTCCACAGTCCGCGACAGACCGGATCAGCGCGCTCCGCGAGGCCGTGACCGAGGCACCGGAGTTGGCTGAGGTGTACAGCCATTACCGTGGCGAAAACCTGCCCGATGACCAGTTCTTCACAAACGCGCTCATGGACAGGTTCAACATCCCTGCGGACAAGGTCAGCGAATTCTTGGAGATTTTCAACGACTCGATGCGCTCCGCCGAGCTCATTGACGATTCAGGAGCGCGACCGCGCCTTATCGATGTAGGTCGCGACGAGTCACAGCGACCAGGCACGATTAGCGCAGTTCCAGTCCCTAAAGTCGCAGTTGAGAAGGGCACCACCTGCTTTGTGATGCAACCTTTCGGCGGTCCCCTCGGCAGTTACTACGAACTCATCTTCAGGCCCGCGATCGAGCAAGCCGGCATGACGGCCGTCCGGGCCGATGACGACATTTTTGCGACCGGCAAGATCATGGATCAGGTTTGGCGCGGAATCAGGCAGGCGAAAGTTCTCGTGGCTGAGCTGACTTCGAAGAACCCCAACGTCTTCTATGAACTGGGCCTTGCACATGCGCTTGAGAAGCCCGTGGTGCTGGTTTCGTCGAATCAAGAGGACGTGCCTTTTGACCTCCGCCACATCAGGGCGATCTTCTACGACCAGGCGGACCCTTTCTGGGGTCAAAAGCTAATCAACAAGATCGCCGATAACATCAAGTCTGCGCTCACAAACCCGGAAGAGGCAATTTTCCGAGTCGAGGAATAGCACGGGGCCATTGCGTCTCGGGGACCCTGTTCGCGTTAGTTCAGGGCCACGGAATCCCAGCAGGTCGCCCGTAAAAACATCAAGCGATTCGCACCCGGTACAGCTAATCAACCGACGGAACCCCACTCCCTCCGTATAGGCGGCGCAATCGATAAGCGAGACAACCTGCTCGCTGGGTCAGTGGGGGTCAACGAACAATGCCCGATGGACGCCGACGAGGAACGTAATGCGGAGGACTCGGCGGACTCTGGGGTGGGGACGCTAAGGGACTAAGACCTCGCGTCGCGAGATCTTCCCGGAGAAAACGTATTCGTTGCTTTATCTGGGTGAGCTGCGCCAGCAGTTCAGGTTCGGACGTCGGCGCAAGTATGAGGGCGATCTCGCGGCCTAGACGCCCAAATATTGCCGTTAGCCACTCGAGCAACACCGATCGCTCCCACGGCGTTAACGGTGCGCCGACTTCAACGATTCCATCCTGGGCCACTCGCATAATGCGATCCCGCTGCGCTTGGTGAGACGTCATGCGAGTGGCACGCACCATCTCCGGAAGCCATTCAAGGTCCGGCTCGCTCTTCGCGATCTCGCGAATCGTCGGCAGAACGTCTGTATAGTCGCGACCCTTGAATTTGCAGCCCTGCCTCTGCAGAAGTTTCTCGAGGTTTGTCACACGCCGCTTTGCCTCCGGGAGACCATCAGCTGTCGTGACTTCCGGAGGCGCATTCGTCACCGCGTCGCGAAGTTCACGAGCGATCGTTAGCTCATAACAAAGAGCCCTGCACGCGCGAGTGTCTGCACCCGTAGTAGATCCCTCCCGAATCCAATAGACGTGAGAGTACGTCTCGAGGATGCCCCGCAAGAGTGGAATGGAAGCGTTGGCGACGTGAGCCTGGGTAAGCAGTAGAAGTCCTCCTGCGAACTCCGTGGCTGCCCAGCGTTCCAGGTGCATGATAGTGGCGCCTGGATATAGGTTCGCATCCTCGAAGAGTAGGTCACCCAGTTGACCAGAAACGATTTTTTCGGTGATGTTGGCCAACCCCTGGCTATCGCCGAGCAGCCGATGAAAGGCGTCCTCGTCTTCGGAATTCCACTCGCGACTACCGCTCACGTACGACCGCGTTTGTGCCCCGTCGTTAATTTGGGGCCGGCGACCGCGACGTCCCTTCTTTTGAAAGGCTCCCCTTCGGCGCCGGGTGCCGCGAGGTCCCAGATAAACGCGGTCGTCACAGAAATGATGAACAGGGCATCCGTCCGCGTCCACTCGAAGCGAGAGGTGACTTCATCCTCGTGGCGCGCGGCGTGCGTGAACCCCTTTACGGATAAACCGAATATCTGGGGAGACGAAGTCATGTTGTCCCGCCGTGGTCGCTGAGGCGCCCGTATTGGTCGGGGATGGTGCCCCAGCCCCAGAACGGAACGGGTTTTTCTGAAACGGTCCCGTAAGCCTCCTCGGGGATCACATCCACGGCGTCGACCACACAGTCGTGGCACCATTCGTCGCCGAGATCGTAGATGTACGTGAAGCGTGCACCAGCCTGAAGCTTTAGCGAGCGAAGGGGCGTTGTGCTGCTGTCCCTGACGGCCTCGTCCTCCTCGTCGCCGCCGAGCATAAAGCGCCCTGCGTCGCCGAAATCGAAGAGATGCAAGTGGGAGTGATCCCACCTGGCGAAGGCGACATCGATGGCTTCTGCGAACTCAGCCAGCGTGTGATCGGGCGAGACCAGCATGCGGCGTCCAGGTGGCTGGTCCGGGTGGAAGCCCAGGCCGGATGCCAGGACGACTTTGATCGCAAGCCAGGGTCCCCGAGTGTCCGGCGGCCGCCGGCGTGCCGAGTCATCTGTTTTGACGGTGCCAGCCATTGCTTCATCCCCTCCATCGTCCGGATGGTCGCCCACAGTCTATCCATCGCTTCCGCAGGCAGAGGCTCCACTTTAGGGCGGCCAAGGAATGGAGGCCGAAGCGGCGTTTGCTGGCCAAGTTGGGCTCCTGGAAGCCATCGGCGGCAAGATCGCACGGTTGTGTACAAAGTCGCACGCCCACGTCAGGCCGGGGAATCCGACCAGCAGGTAGCCATCGCACGCCGCCGCACGGCCAGCGCACGGCTGGCCCGTAGGGTGGCTGTCATGACAACTCAGCCACCCAACGACCGACCCCGATTTTCTGCCGGGCGGGCCAGGCGCCGAGCATGTCTTGACAATCACGAATCCTGACCACTTCGAGACTGTTGCCGAACTCGACCGAATAGCCCACAATCGATCTGACCTCGTCGATCCAGCCCACGTCTTAGATGGAGGTATCGCCCATGATGGGCACCAAAACGGTCGAGCCGAAGCTTTACCTCAGCTTCTCGCTCGACGGAGCTGTTCCCCGCGACCACATCTTGCGGCGACTGGCGGCAGCGGTGGACTTCAGTTTCGTCGCTGGCCTGGTCAGGAAGTTCTACAGCCACACCGGCCAACCGTCCGTCGACCCGGTCGTCATCTTCAAGCTCTCGTTGCTCGGCTACCTGTTCAACATCAAGAGCGAGCGACGGATCTGCGAAGAAGCCAGCCTTAATTTGGCCTGGCGCTGGTTTCTCGGCTACGAGCTCGATGAACCGATTCCCGACCACAGCGTCCTGAGCAAGGCACGCAAGCGGTATGGCGTGGCGGTCTACGAACGGTTCTTCCAGCAGGTGGTACGGCTCTGCGAGGCGAAGGGACTGGTCCAAGGCGACGTGCTCTTCCTAGACGCCACGATGACCGAAGCGAATGCGTCGATTCAATCGATGCGGTCGCGCAAGCTCCTCGAGCAGCGACTGCCTGCGGCCAAGCAATTCGTTGCCGATCTGTGGCTTGTTAACGACGCTGAGCCCGAACCTGCACCGCGACCGAAGAAACCACGGAGCGGTCGCCCAGTGAACCCCGATGCCAAATACCTGCAATCGCGGTCAGTCACCAACGAGCTGAGGGTGAGCAGCAGTGATCCCGATGCGCAGATCTTCCACAAGTTGGGCGAGACGCCGATGCTGGCGCACAAGACGCAGGTGGTCGTGGACGGGGGTGCGGTCGGAATTATCACGGCGGTTGACGTACGCCCGGCCTGCGAAGCGGACAGCCATGCGGTTGGCCGAATGTTGGACAAGCACTACACCGCCGTCGGTCGCCCAGCGCGTGAATTGGTCGGCGACACCGGCTATGGCCGGGAAGCTGCATTCAAGGCATGCCTCGCCAGAGGTGTCCAGCCGACGCTCCTCGTTCGCGATCTTGGCAATCGGCACGGCGGTTTCAACCGAGATCGCTTCACCTACCTGGCTGAGCGCGATGTCTTCATCTGCCCCGAGGGGAAAGAGCTGCGTCACTTCACCGACAACTTCCAGCAACGCCAGGCGATCTACAAGCCTCGTCGCGGAACATGCAAGAGCTGTCAGTTGAAGGCTCAATGCTCGCCAGGGCAAGGTGATCGTGCCGTGATCCGGCGCTGGGATGTCGACCTCTGGCACGAGGTCGAGCAGCACCTCGCGAGCCGCCACGGACGTGCGATGCTTCGGCGTCGCCGCATCGTCAGCGAGCGTATCTTCGCCGATGCGAAGGTCAAGCACGGACTGGATCGGGCGCAGTTTCGAGGCCGCGCCAAGGTGCAGATCCAGGCCCTGCTGACGGCGGCCACAATGAACGTGAAGCAACTCCTGCGTCGGCGCCCGGTGCCCCAGGCGGGGATCGCTATCGGGCTAGCCGGTCAGATGAGGGGGTCGGTGCTTGCATCAGCGCTTTTCCACTTTGCAAGACCGATCGAGCGCCTATTTGGTCTGGGACCCGCTTTCGATCACGTCCAGACTCTTCCGCTGATCCCTTAGACAGTCTTCAGCAACAGTCTCCTTCTGATCACGAAAGTTGACCCAGCCTGGGCCTCGGGTTGCCGTTGGCTCGTGATGAATGACTGACGGGGTTCTGCCTGCGAAGCTGCTGGGAGTCGCAGTCGACGTCACAGCAGCAGCAAGGGAGGATCAGCTTGCAGTCAGGGGAGACGTGGATGGAATTGCAGGCCCTACGCAAACACGGATGGTCGATTCGAGCTCTGGCACGGGAGTTCGGGCTCAGCCGCAACACCATTCGCCGGGAGCTGAGAAGTGATCGGCGGCGGCAGTATTCATCGCGCGCGCAACCGACCGCGCTCAACGCCGCTCAACTCGCACACATCGAGCGCCGGCTGGCCGTATGTCCTGGCATTCGCGGCAGTCTGCTGTACTTCGAGCTGCGCCGCGACTACGCGTACGCGGGAAGCTATCCAGCGTTCGTTCGTCATCTCCGAGCGGTCCGACCGCCGGTGACGCGAGACCCAGAGATTCGCTTCGAGACCGATCCGGGGATTCAGACGCAAGCCGACTGGGCGCACCTGGGCCTGTGGCCGCTCGGCGAGTCGATGGTCGAGCTGCACGCGATGGTGACGATCCTTGGATGCAGTCGGGCGCCAGCGATTCGGTTCGCGACCGACTGCACGCGGCCCACCAGCTTTGAACGTTTGCTGCGCTGCTTGGACGACCTGGGTGGGGCGACGAAGGAGATCCTCACCGACCGCGACCCTGCCTTCTGCATCGGCGCCACCAGTGACGGCAGCGCAATCCTGGCGCCGGAATGGGTGGACCTCTGCGCCCTGCTTGGTGTGGTGCCCAAAGCCTGTCGGCCCTATCGCGCCAAGACCAAGGGCAAGGTGGAGCGGATGGTGCGCGAACTCAAGGAAAGCTTCGTCCCTTGGCTCACGGGACAGGTGCTGCCTCATCGCTGCACGCTGACCGATTACGATCGCCTGGGCCGAGTCTGGATCCATGAGCTGGTGCTGCCGCACCGGCATCGAACAACGGAGCGCATCGTCGGCAAGGCTTGGCTTGACGAACGCCCGATGCTGCGCGGGATCCCGTCCCGGATCATGAACGCGTACGCCGGCGAAGTCTTGGTTCCGCCAATTCCGATCCTGGTTGACGAGCAAGAGCGGGAGCTAGGCAACGTCGTGGAGATCCGTTCGCTGGCTGAGTATCAGGTGGCGCTGTGAAGGAACGACAGCCGACGAGCGCTGATCATCGACCAAACGGCCAAGTCTCACGCCGCCTCACAGAGCCGCCGCGGACCTATGCGGTCGCCAAACCCGAGCAGCCGACCGAGCCGACTGCCTCGGTGCCAACGCTGACGACTGCTGAGCGCCGCCCATTGGCTCGAGCGTTGAGTCCTTCCACCTTGCTCGCGCAAGCGACACCGTTTCAACGGCTCCGCGAGTACCTGGTCTTTCTCGAGCTGGGGACGGCGGCCGAGAATCTCGCCGCCGAGCTCGAGCGCGCTGCGAAGGAGAAGCTGTCGCCCCTGCAAGTCATTGACAATCTGCTGGCCGCCGAGGTGGCATCCACCAGGGCACGCCGGCTGACGACCCGGATGGCCAATGCCCACCTGCCACGCAACAAAACCCTTCTCAACTTCGACTTCGATTTCCAACCCTCGATCGACCGCCAGGTCGTTGCCGAGCTGTCGACGTTGCGCTTCATCGAGGAAAGGCGCAATGTGCTGCTCGTCGGCCCGCCTGGCGTGGGCAAGACCCATCTCGCAGTCGCGCTCGGTGTGGCCGCAGTCGACGCCGGCTACCGGGCGTACTTTACGACCGCCATGGATCTGGTCGCCAATCTGCAGCGCAACCACGACCGCGGCAGCCTTCCCCATCGTGAGCGTGGCTATATTGTCGGGCCGCCCTTACTAATCATCGATGAGCTCGGCTACCTGCCGATGGATCGGACGGCAGCCAACTGGATCTTCCACGTCGTGAGCCGGCGCTATGAGCGCGGCTCCATCATCCTCACCTGCAATCGCGGCTTCGCTGACTGGGCGCAGATCTTCAACGACGTCGTGGCAGCGACCGCCATCGTTGACCGCCTCCTGCATCGAGCAACGGTCATCAACATCCGCGGCCACAGCTACCGAATGCGGAGCTATCAGAGCGACCAGGTCGATGACAGGCTGATCGGCTACGGCATCGCCCCGACCGGCAAAGGAAGTGGGAGCGATTTCAAGGCCGCGGGACGGGACCTATGATCGGAAGGTCCTGCCTATGAGTTGGCTCCTATTGCTGCTGGTCGGGCTCTCGGCCTTGGTCCTCGTGGGGGTCATCGCGCTTTGGACTGGAGAGGTTCTCGATTGGTGGCGCTGGCGAATGAGGGAGTATGACTGGTGGGGCCGGAAAAAGAAATGACCTCAGCCTCACCTTGCTGGTTCAGCGCCTGGAGGAGGTGATGCCTTAATCGACTGACACCGGCCTGGGGTGGGTCAAAATTCGTGATCCAAATGGCCCAGGTTTCGTGATCCCCAATAGCATGTACTTCAGCAGCCCGTCGGGATCAGAAACGAAGTCGCTCCTCCGGGCCGAAAAACCACCCCTATGCCCGGCTTAGGGGCCGATCCGACCCAAAAACAGGCCAACGGACGGTCAACGGACGGTCGACGGACGCTCGACGGACGGTCGGCTCCGCCCCTTCTATTCAAACGCCCACCTTCCAACGGACGGTCGGCGGACGGTCGGTGAGTACCGTGGGCGCCATGAAAAACAAGAGCTCGCCAATGACACACTCCGCCTCGCCGCACCCGCTTGGATTTCCGGCCGTTTCCGCCATGCTTGTCACGACGCCCAACGACACCGACCCAACTGTTGAACGCCTTCAACGGTGGGTCACCGGCGTCAACGGCTTCCTGGGACACGTCCAGACATTCCTCGTCCACGCCTTCCTTCCCACGCTGAAGCTCGCAGTCCTGGCCGCCATCCTCTCCGTCGTCACGAAGGTTGCCGCGCCACACCTGCGCCATCGACTTCGGCGAGTCCAATGGGCCAGCCTCCGGATCGTTCCCGGCGCTGAGACCCGGTACGATCCGACCGCCTGGCTCCGCTTCTATCGCGCGCTGTATGGGATGGCCGCGCCCGCCTGGAAGCGCCTACTCTTCGGCCAGCCCTGGATCGGCCTTGAGTTCCGTAGCAGAGCGGGACGCCTGACGGCCCGTTGCTGGTACCCGCGCGAGCTCGAGTGGCTAATCCGGACGGCTCTCAAGACGGCTTTGCCAACCGCCGAGCTGATCCCCGAGCCAACCCCGACCGTCCCGCAGCTTCCTGCTGGCCGATCGAGGATTACGCTCTGGCGGGAATCCCTCTACCCGCTGGCTCAGGATGACCGCGGCGCGTTGGCCGCGATTGCGGCGGCGCTGGTCGAGGCGCCCGAGGGCCTGATCCAGATCGCCCTGCAGCCCGACGTGGGCTGGGAGAGGTCAGCGGACCGGCGAGTCAGGCAGCTCGCCGGAGAGCCACCGAATCGAGGATTTCTCGCCGATGTCGCATTCTTAGTGCTCGATTTCTTTGTCGACCTGGTGCTCCCAAATCGAACCAGCATGGCGCCGCCTCCCCTTACGAGACCTCGTTTTGCGTTTCCGGAGCCGCCCAGGAGTAAGGCTATAAGCCCTGCTTGGTTAGTGGAGATCCGGCTATGCGTCTGGGCGGAAACCGCTGGTGAAGCAAAGTACGCGGTCCATGCCGTCGCCTCGGCCCATCGCGCATTGGATGGAGAAAACGGCCTCCGGCCCAAGCGTGTTCGGTGGGCTGCCGGGTTCGACCGCGCGGTTGCTGAACATGCTGCGCCAGGTGGCCAGCTGCACCTCGTTGCCGAGGAGCTGATCCAAATGTTCCATTTGCCGATTTCGACAGTCCCGATGGATGCGGCCCGGGTCCGGCTTGGTCCAGACCGGCCCTTGTCTGCGGATGGCAGCATCCTCTGCCGCTTGGAGGGCTCGACCGGGGAACCCGCTCGAATCGCCCAGGCGGACCGCCGACACCACCTGCATGTCCTCGGACCGACCGGCAGCGGCAAGAGCACGCTGCTGCTGAATCTGGCGCTCCAGGACATCGATGCCGGGATCGGCGTCGGCGTGCTCGATCCGAAGGGTGATTTGATTGCCGACCTGCTGGAGCGGATCCCGAGCCGCCATCGCGACCGGGTTGTGCTGATCGATCCTTCGCAGCGTGAGCAACCGGTCGGCCTTAACGTTCTCACCTGTCCCGATCCCAATCAGCGCGAGGTTGTGTGCGACGGCATCGTCACTATCTTCAAGAAGACATACGAGCGATTCTGGGGTCCGCGAACCGATGACGTGCTCCGTGCGGCGCTGCTGACGCTGATGCGGGACCCCAGGGCAACGCTGTGCGAGGTGCCGCTGCTGTTACTGAATCGAACGGCTCGCGCGCAACTTACCGCGGAGCTGGACGACCCGGCGGGCCTCAAGCTCTTTTGGGCCGAGTACGAGCAGATGGCTCCAGGGCAGCAGCTGCAGGTAGTCGGTCCGGTCCTGAACAAGCTCCGGAGCTTCCTGCTCCGCCCAACCCTGCGCAACATCCTCGGCCAGAGCACGTCGACAATTGATTTCCAGCGGATTATCGATAACAACTGCATCCTCCTGGTGTCATTGTCCAAGGGGTTGCTTGGTGAGGACACCAGCCAGCTCCTCGGCTCCTTCATCGTCAGCCGCTTGTGGCAGGCAGCCCTGGCTCGTGCGAACCGGCTGAAGCGGGATCGGCCCGACTTCAATCTCTACCTCGACGAGTTCCATAACTATCTCCATCTACCGCAGTCGTTAGACGAGATCCTCGCTGAGTCGCGCGCCTATCACCTCAACCTGACGCTGGCTAACCAGCATCTTGGGCAACTACGGGAGTCGACCAAGGAAGCACTCGAGAGCAACGCCCGCACGCGTGTGGTGTTCCAGTGCGGACAGGACGACGCCCGCCACCTGGCGCGGCAATTCAATCCGCTCACCGACCACGACCTTCTCTCGCTAGAACGCTTCCAGGTCGCGGTGAGGCTCTGTGTCGATGGCCGGACGGAAACGCCTTTCACCGGGATCACCGACGCTGCACTGCCGAGTCTGGGTGAACTCAATGCCGCGTCGCTCGCCCGAGCAAGCTTGGCGGTCTACGGCCGGCCCCGAGAGACCGTTGAGGCCGAGATCGAGGCCCGGCTGGTCGCGGCCGGTGTGCGTGGCGGCTTCAAGGAGATGGCATGAAGTCGCCTATACCGCTTTCACGAAGGCCTTCGCATCGGAAATTCGCGGCCCCTTCGCGAAGCACTTCATTTGTCGAGACGAACCCCGTATCGAACTCGCCGGCGCCGAATTCTCCGCCGGGACTGTCCTCTCAACAAGTCACCGGACATCTCGAGCTTCGTCTGCTTGCTACTCCGACCGGATCACCTCGACAGACACCACTTACTCCACGAGACTTCGCGATCCTCATGGCGCTGGACCATTACCGCTACCTGGATCGCCACCAGATTCAGGCTCTGTTCTTCGTAGGCCCACGTAGCTGCCAGTACCGCCTCGAGTGGCTCGTCCGTCAGGGACTCCTAAAGACCTGGCGAGTCACGATGCGTCCCGGATTCATTCGTCGAGCATCGATCTACTTCCTATCGTCACGCGGAGCTCGGGCGATTGCCGAGTTCTCTGGCGAGGATCCTGCCGCTTTCGTCCAGAGGGCAGAGCATGCACTAACCCGGCACTATCACCTCGTCCACGACCTGCAGGCCAGCCAGTTCTTCGTTGACCTGGCGATCGCTTCCGCTCCGTCTCGGGAGCAAGGTCTGTACCACTGGGTTGGCGAACAGGGAGTGCGGCGCGGCTACGCGGACGAGGAAGAGCGCGGAGCCATCCCCGACGGTTGGGGTCGATTCCTCACGCCAGATCGTGAGGTGCTGATCCACCTGGAATGGGACCGCGGCAGCGAGCTGGCGAAGCGCCTTCGCTCGAAGCTGGGCGCCTACGTCGCTTACTTCGTCGACCGCCCGGGCGCCTCCCACAACCAGGTTCTTGTCGTGACGCCAACCGACCAGCGAGAGGAGCAGGTTGCTCGTGTCGCCTTCACGGTCTTGCTGAGGGCTCGCGAGTGTTGCCGGATCTGGACGACAACGACCGAACGGCTGACCTCAGGAGGGCAGCTCGGCAAGATCTGGCGCGGAGTCCAACGGCCTAACGGCCGGATCGCTCTGCCCTCGATGCCGGGCCGGCCACGTTCGTCGCGGCGGATCGAGGACTGCATCGGAAAGCCTGGCTGGTGGCAGCGCCGGCCAGGTGGAGGAGAGGGAGTATGAAGGCGATTCGCGCCGACAATGGGGGCCAAAGTCTGGCCCCCTCCCGAAACGACCTGGTCGTGATGGTCGATCGGGATAGGTTGAAGGCGGCTTGCGTAGCTCGAGGTTGGAGTCTGTCCGAGCTAGCACGGCAGGCAAAGCTCTCGCGTCCGACTATCTCGGCGCTTGTTCGCGGGCAACCTGTGCGGCCACAGACAGCGTGGAAAATCGGTCGTGCCTTGGGCAATGGCTTGGTGCCACCTGAGCTCCCCAGCCTGTTGGAGGCCAGCTGAGGATGGACCCGCGCGCCGAAGGCGCCCGAGAGCTGATCCTCGCCATCTTCCGGCTGGCAGTGGCGGACTATCTTGGCATCGCTTACGGGCATGACGGCCCCGGTCCCATGAGGCGAATGAAAGATCGCCCTTTTCTGGCCGAAGCGGTGGCGTTCCTCGCTAGCGCATGGGGCGCTTACCTTGCGGACTTAATCGGTCTTCAGGCCGGTGCGATTTGGCGAGAGGCGAGACAGCTCGCGTCGGTTAGCCGTTTGCCGCTGGCTGCCTAAGCAGGAATGGCCGAAGGCAATTAGAGTTGCGCGTCTCAGCCTCCTGTTGAGGTTCTTGCGGCTTGAAATAACAACATGGGTTTGGCTCGTGCCCTAGCTAGCACGGGCAAAGGCCTGAGATTGCCATGGCAATCGAAGTGACGACACCATGATTTACCTTCCATGCTCCTGCGCTGTGCTTCCAACATAAACGGGTAGTCTTGAAGCGCGTAATTATGGTGTCTCCGGCTAGGGGGGACGTCAAAGGGGTGTCAATCGTGCCGGCCAAAAAGCCTAAGACTCCAGACGCCGAGAAGTGGTACGCGCTGAATAGCGTGGTAAACGGCCTCTACAACGAAATGGACAAGCTCGCGCACAAGGCTCCATCGAGTCTGTTATCGGACCTCGCAACCGGGCGTGTAAATCGGGCCATTAGAGAAGCCAAGCAATTCATGGCTGATTTCGACCCCTACATGGCCGAACTCGATGAATTCGTGGCCGCGGGAGAGAATCCCGAGGTCCGGGATGCGGTCTTGGTGCTATCAGAAATTAAGTCGGGTCTTGCTCGACTCGACGGCGAGTTCCACCTTATGAAGGAGCATCGCGGTTACTAGTTGACCGCCGCGGCCCGCTGGCTTCCAGAAGTATTCAGCCTTTCTCTCAATCAGCGCGATGTTGATTTCGTAATTCCGCGACTAGACACGGATCTTCCTCTCTGCATTGATCCGTTCCTTCTCTACAAGAGCCGCCGCAGCGAATTGAAGGCCGCCCACGATCTTCTCCTCAGCCTCTTCGCTGAAGCGTTTCAGGCTTTCCAAATCGGAGACCAGCGCCGCGTGCGTGAGTTGATCGACTTCCCGGAAGCAGTCGAGATTCGATTCGGTTATGCACGGGTGAGCGCAAGGGGCCGCGGCCTCGGTGACGTACTGGGAGGCTTGCTTATCGATACACTTCAGCAAAGCCCCGCCCTCGTCGCGCGAGGCTTGCGGCACGTCGAAGAACTCCAGCTATTCAGCCTAAACATCGCCGAGGATCGAGTCAGCGACCTGGCCGCCAACGTCCTCCGGGGATTCTTGCTGACATACACGCAGCGGCAAGCAGAACTCTGGCGCATTCCACTGACCCAAGCGGTGCCGCTTAGGCACATTTGGGATTCAGCAGAAGGCCGCTGGCGTGACCAGTACGTCACCATGCCGGTAGATCCCGAGACCAACCTCGGAATTTTGCTCGTCCCTCGTTGGATCGTTCGGAGACTCCCGTGGATCAATTATCACGACTACCTGCGCACGGATCTCAACAGGTTTCTTCGCGCAAACACCACACGCGGAGCGACCGTACACGTCGAGAAGCGGCGGGCCGTGGAGGTTACCCGCACGCACATCGAACTGGTCGATTCCTACGTCGCGCGCAAAGAGCGCGACGCTGCGCACGCACAGCCCGATCCGCCGCCGTTGCTGGCATCGGCTCCGCTGCTGTGCGACGACAGGCTTCGTGAAATCGAGGCTATTCCGATTGGCCGAGAGCATGCCTACGACTACCAGCGTTCGATTCTGACGTTGCTCAACTGCTTGTTCGAGCCGGAATTTGTCGACGGCGAGGCTCAGGTTAGGACTGCCTCGGGTGTTGAGATCCGCGACATCATCTATTCGAACAACTCCGACACCGCGTTCGCTATGTACCTCATGACTAACTATGGCAGCCTTCTCGTTCCATTTGAATGCAAGAACACAAAAGCGGTCGATGCGGACGACATTAACCAGCTCGCCAATTACCTCGGAGATCCCCTTGGGCGATGCGGTTTTATTCTGACCCGGCTACCTCCTGAAGAAACCGCGCTCGCCAAGGCTCGGGCAACCTATAACAAAGGCGCTCCCCGAAAAGCCATCGTCATCCTAAGCGACCAGGACCTAAAGACGATGGTCGAAATGAAGCGCGTTGGCACCCGCCATCCTCTTCTTCACCTGCAACGCAGATACCGTGAGTTCGTCCAGTCGATAGAGTGAGCTAAGCCGGCGCTAACGCTCCACCAACCTCGTCCTTGTGAGCCGCTATAACGCCAGCGGTATACGACTTCGAGCAGAGCACTGGCTGGCCCGTTCCCCATGCATTACGGATAGGATGCCTGCACAATGATGAAAGGTCTTCGGGATCGACTGCTGAATGTGCCGCAATCGGGGTTCCTCTGGGCGGTGATCGTTACGGTCATCGCCGTCCTCGGGGCTGTCGTGATTATCGTGATTGCCACCCTTCGAGTACCGTTGGTCGCTCCCAGAGATCAAGCCAGCTGGGTGGGAAACGAGATTGCCATCGGCACTCTGGCGCTCGCAGCGATCGCCGCCGTCGTTGCTATCGCGGCGTACGCCGTTTCGCTGCGTCGGCCTCTGCTTGAGCCGGAGATTAAGTTCCGGTACTCGGACTGGAACAAGCCAGCTCTAGCCGCCGAGGAGCACGAGCGAGAGGGAAAGCGCCCGCTGATCGTGCAGATTGTTCGTGGTCATCAGTCCGTGTACACGCGTCAAGGAGAGGCGGACCTCCGCATTCACAATCTCGTGCGCTGGTCCGCACGCAATCCCGCTCTGCGAGTCGAGCTAATCGATATGGGCCTGCTGCGAGATAACCCAGGATGGCGCACCGACAAGCAGAATTCGGCGAGGGGCATCCATTCGGTGATCTGGGAAGGAGGCAGCGACCGACCCATCCACGGCGAATGGACCGTCAATTTACCGCCATTAAATTTCGCCGAGGTCGCTTTCACGGGCCCAAACCCGGCGATCACCCTCGACGTCGTTGCGGAAGGATTCCATAGCGTTAAGCGGCTGACCGTCGCCACACTGACACGTGAAGAACTCGCCGAGCGCATGACAACTTACGGTGATGATCGTTCAGTCCAGTAGGTTTGGACGATGCCGAGAGCTAGACGAATCCTTCCAGCTGAGGGAAGACGGTGTTACGAACGTAATTCCGAAGTCTGGTCAAGCACTCGAGAACTGGTGCTCCCCGCCCGGGTCCCCTTGGGTTGAAAGCGACGGCGAAGGTGGGATTGATGTTCATGCGCATGGGGCCGCCTCCGCCGCTGTAGGAGAAGCGCGCAATTTCTGCCCCGTTTTGAAAAGGACCGCTTCGGACAGCTCCGCCAACATGATGGATGAAAAGGTCGCCACCATGCATTTCATTGATCCCCATGCTGGCCCCTTGGAGGATGGTGCCAGTGACGAGCCCTTTCTGATGCTTGTCGACGACGGTCGAGCTCGTGAATCAGCCACAACTCGTGCTGCTCCGGATCAGCGGACGCGTGATAAGGCTGCAGGCTCTCGATCACGGCTTGAGCTGCGGGTTCGATTCCCCTGACCTTGTAGAGCCCACTGCGCCGAGCGGGACGCGTGGGACTTTTCGGATCCATGGCGCTGTAGTCAGCTGCACGCTTGAAGATGGGGAACTCCAGTGGAGTGGGAGGCTCTCCGCCACCCTTTGATGTGGCCAGGACATAGGCCAGTTGGTTGAGTGCGGTTCTCAGGCTGTGGCAAACGTCTCCGACCAGAACTTTGAGTCGATCTGGCGGCTCCCTGTCGATAAAGGCTCGGAATACGTACTCTCGAGAGCCTTCCCCCCGAGCGACCAGACGATATGGCCGGGCGCCAAGGTAAGCGCTGATCTCAGCCTGCAGATCGGCAAAATGTTCGTCGGCGCGATCGAGCCTGAGCAGGGGATCAACCAGACGAGCTTTTGAGGCGACCGGTATGGCCGTCTCGGCACCCGCGGCTCTGGCTGGCGCAGGTGGTGCGATGAAAGGCGGCGTCTCTGTGGATGACATCGGCGCGCGATCGGGCGCTTGAAGAACGGGCGCTGGCTTAGGTGCAGCGACTGGCCGCGGTGTCGACCGTAAGTCCCTTGGCTTGGTTGGCCGACGCTTCGCCTTACCCCAACCTCTCTTCGCCATTACCTTCGCTGTGCAGGGCGATGAACATCCGACGGCGATGGGGCGCCAAGCTCATTGCTGGATGGCAGCGAGGAGTTGCACTCGACCATCGGGACTGCGTGGCCGACTACGTCGATCGTATTGGTAGGCGCAAGCATCGTGAGTATCATCGGACAACAGCGTCGTGAGTGACGACTTAGATCAAAGCGCGGCGTATTTCGGCCTCGGTCTTTTCGACCGGACGGTGGCTTGGCTCGGTTGGCGGTTCGGGCGGCCTGCACTCGATCTCGTCTTTAAAGGCGATCAGGATCCATATCTCATGACTTCCCATATCTTCGTTGCCGGAACGAGCGCGCCTATCGACGCCCGGTGGTACCGCGTGGGCGTTCGCAATCGTTGGCGTGCGACCATCGAAGATGTCCAGGTCACGGCCGAGCGCCTCATGCCATCGACCTTGCCAGGGCTGCCTCAAGTCCTGCACTTGATGCATGACAATCCGGCGCCGGGAACGCCCCACCAAGGTACCTTCTCCGTTCCGTCGGACCGCAGGCCGTCGCGGTACGTTGATGTCGTCTCGAAGGTCATTGGTCAGCCGTTCTTCCAACTGGAGCACATCACGCCTGGCGTCATGAAGCTCTTCCCAGCAGGCACTTATGAGTTGGAGCTGCAGGTGCGCGGACTCGGCACTCAATCGCGGCGCCGAACCTTCGTCATCGACTTAGATGATTCGGGGGAGCTTCGATTTCGAGCACGCCGCTGACCAAAGACCCGCACAAACAATGGTCGAGGCAACGAGATTCATCTACCGGAAAGAGACCCGGGTAACTTCGCCGGAACTCTCTGAGGCTTGGAGGCAAGGACCTGCCCCGTGCAACGCGCGCATCACGCGCAGGGCCGGCTCTGGGCGATCGCAACCTGGCGGTTCTATTGTCGACCCGCTGTGAAAATGGGGCCATGGACGCCGACTACGCTTTCTGCGTCGCTTGGCCAAGCGCAGGCCTGACAGCTCTGTCGCTGTTTCAGAGCGGAACCGAGGCGATCGGGCCCACCTTCGCCATGTGCCGACCAGTCCGAGCATCCTGTAGTTTGGCTCCAAGATGATGGAGAACCGCCGCTGCGAACGCAAGACCGAGCGGCTCGTAATCCGAGGCACGTATTGCGCCGTAGGGCTGGCTAGGCGGTAGGAGCGAGCTTGACCGCTGTGATGGTATTGGCTTCGCACACCGTCGCTCGCGACGCAACTGACAAGAATTGATCCGCCGAATGCTCGATGGGATGATGCCGGCGTGAGCGACCAAGCCGCCACCCGACAGGATACGATCCGATACTTCGTCAAGCGGTCGAAGCGACAGCAAGCCGTTGGAATCAGACAGGCCTTCCTGCAGCCTGGCCGAGGCCTGCGCGCCGGCGCTAGCGTGCTGGCAGATTTTGTTCACCGGCGGGATCACGTTGGTCTAGACCTATACCTCCTTCTTCTCTTGCTCGGGCGCGGTGCACGCGAGGGGCGGCATCATGTCATCGTCCGAGCCGGGACGTGGAGCCGAGCCCTCGGACTGAAAAGCGCATCCGCCAACCAGGTGCTCTCGAGAGCCCTCCAACGCCTTGAAGCGCGTAACCTCATCCACAGGACCAAGATCAGGGACGGAGTCCGAGTACTGCTCCTAAAAGAGGACGGCAAGGGTGGCAACTACTCTCCACCCAGCGGAGGACCACGAGACCGCTACTTTCAATTGCCATTCGAGTACTGGCTGGACGATCACTATTTGACCCTCAGGATGCCGGGGAAGGCGATGCTGCTCATCGCGCTAGGGGAAATGGAGGAGTTCGAGCTGCAAGTAGCTCGGGTGCCCAAGTATTACGGCATCTCCGCCGAGACGGCAGAGCGTGGCTTTCAGGAACTGGTTCGGGCAAACCTGGCTCTCTTCGACCAGCGCTCAATCAAGGATCCAAATCATCCCGAAGGTAAGCGCTTGGTCAAGTATTGGCGGCTCATCGGCCCGTATCACCGGGTACGGCAGGCTGACGGTGTTGAGTCGAGCCAGCTCAGGAGGGTCAAGTGAGAGCATCCAGAAAAGAGCAACGCTTGGGGAAGGCCATGTCGCCAGCGCAACAAGTCATTGTGAGTCGGCGGAAGCCATCGGTCTCCCGCATAGCCAACGGCCTTCCCATTGAAATCCTAAATACACCGCTACTCCTACAAGTACGAGTAGCGGTTCCGCGGTTTTCCTTGCAATCACCGGCCGTTTTGCGTAGGACTAGTTCTGCCACTTCATCGAAAAGGAGGGATGCCTAGAAGGAAAGGGAAAAGCGAAACCCTAAGTCGCGGTGTTGAGAGCACCTCGACCTAGGGTCCGATTACCAAGGTCGATCCACGGGGACCAACCGGGTGTCGCATCCCGAATTATAGAGGTCTCTCGTCGTATCTCAAGTCCCTGTGGCAACCGCCCGAAGAACGATGGGATTCGTCAGAATCACGCCCTTTGGAGGTATTGACATGAAGGACACACACGACGAGACGGGGGTCGGTCGGGAAGCCGGAGAATACATCGCCGTTGAGGAACCCATGATCTTCTTTCGCGGTCCAGTGGTTCTGGAGGCGCCGCTGACTGCTGGGATTCTCACGGAAGTGCCAGCTGAAGAGCGCGCTAGCATGGTCGCCCGCCTGCTTGACCTTGGAGCGGAAGCCTACACAAGCTTCCATGCCTTGGCTGGTGCCCGCCAGCTGGAAGTCTATCTCGAAACTCTCGGTCCGAAGCTCACCGCGACCTTATCGCAGACGATGCAAACGGAGCGGCGGCTCACCATCGAGGATGTCCATCGACTGCTGGCAGAACACGACGTGGCCATCGCCAAAGCAGTCACAGAGCGCAAGACGTTGGTCACGACCGGAACAACAAAAGGACGGCCATTTGAGGAAGCGATAACTGCAAAGTTGGTGCAGCTCACAGTCCCTATCGGCGCACAGGTCCAGCGTTGTGCCGACAACCTGGGTGCTCGTCGGCGTCGATACGGTGACCACTTGATCACGTTGAACCCCGAAACCACGAACGGTCAGCCGCTCCGGATTGTGGGTGAAGTCAAGAGTCGAAGCGAGGATGGACAACGATTTACCTTCACAGCCATCCGACAAATCTGTGAGCAGGCGCGGGTGAACCGAGACGCAGCTGCGTGCATCTTCATCGCCGATACGGCGGAGATCCTGCCCGATGGCCTAGCGTTTGGACAGCTGAGCCCGGTCGACTACTTCACCGCCTTCGATGCCGAGACCGGCGACGACACCGGCATTGCCGTCGCTATTCGTCTCGCGATGATCGCGGCACTCGGCAGCATCAAAGGCAATTTGGCGATGCAGGAGGA
>DAIPYJ010000017.1:0-31073 GCA_036782775.1 Candidatus Dormiibacterota bacterium
TGCATTGAAAATAACGCCCGGAAAGCTGCGGCTACCCTTTCATAACCGATATATATGTCGATTGCTGGACTTCGCTGGGCGGTAGCCAGTACCTCGACTCGCCTGGGACCGGTCGGTATCACACCTACCTCTGCGACGAGATCGTGCCCTGGGTGGATCGGCAATACCGCACCATTCCGGATTCGGCACACCGCGGCATCATGGGGAAGTCGAGCGGCGGCTACGGCGCCATGGTCACGCCTATGCTGCGCCCAGATCTCTTCGGCGGATTCGCCACCCACGCCGGCGACGCCCTCTTCGAGCTCTGCTACGCCTACGAGTTTCCGAAGTCCGTCCGGACACTGCGCGACAAGTACGGCGGGTCATACGATAACTTCTGGAAAGACTTCCGCAGCCGCCCCGCCTTCAGCAAAGAGGGTGACGCCGAGCTGCTCAACGACTGGTGCATGGCGGCCTGCTACTCCACCGACCGGGACGGGACCGTCCGCCTGCCGTTCGACCCTGAAACAGGCAAGCAGATTCCAGAGATCTGGGCTCGCTGGCTGAGCTGGGACCCGGTGCGCATGGTTTCCCGTCATGCCGACGCCCTCCGGCGGATGCGGGCGATCTATATCGACGCCGGCAAGCGGGACCAATTCTGGCTCGATCTCGGCGCCGAGGCCTTCCAACGCGAACTGGCCGCCATCGGCGTGACCGACGTCTTTTTCGAGCTTTTTGATGCCACCCACGACGCCATCGAATACCGCTATCCGATCTCGCTGAAGTACCTGGCCGAGCGCCTCTCCTCTTAGAGCAGGCGGGCGCCGCCTCTTCCTGAGTGCGGCAGACCGCTGTTTCCCGCTAGGGCCAAGGTTTGAACAAATCGTCCGCAGGCGCTACATTGGGGCCAGATGCGGAGGCACCCCCTCGTCGGCGGGCTCGCGGCGCTGGCGGTCGCCGCAGGGCTGCTGGTGGGCCAGATCGGAGCTTCGGCTTCCTCTTCCTACGCTTCAACCGCAGTCGGCTATGACATCAGCTACCCGCAGTGCAACGCCGCCTATCCCAACGGTTCCTTCGGCATCGTCGGCGTCAACGAGGGCTATCCCTTCACCTACTACAACACCTGTTTCACGAGCGAATGGGCGTATGCCAGCACGACGCCCAGCCCGTCGCTGTATGTGAACACGGGCTACGACCCGAGTTACACGAACGCAACCGATGGCCGGCATACGACATCGGACTGTCTCAGCAAGTCGAGCGCGGTCCGCGGCTCCAGCTCGCAGCAGAAAGCCTGGGCCGTCGGGTGCAGCGAGGCGCAGCGTTCGGTAGGTTATGCCAGCTGCCAGAACCCGACCGATCCGAGCGCGTGCCTGACGACCGTCCAGCCCGCTGCCTGGTGGCTGGACGTTGAGACCGGGAACAGCTGGTGCGGCCGCCCGGGAACGCATTGCAAGGACCTGACGCTGAATCAATACACTCTCCAGGGCCTCATCGACACGCTCGAGACTCCGGCGGAGAATCCGGGTGGCGCGCCGGTGGGGATCTACTCGACGCCGAACGCCTGGACGACGATCGTCGGCAGCAACACGGTGACGAACGTGAGCGCCAATTGGCGCGCCACCGGGCTGAACTCTGACTCCCAGGCCCAAGCCTATTGTTCGGGCACTGGCTTCACGCGCCTCGCCGGTGGATCGTACCCGCCGGTGTGGTTGGTGCAGTATCTCCCAGGCGGCTACGACGCGGACTACGCCTGCTGACGACCTAGTCGAAGACCCGGGTATCGAACTGCCCTAACGGCTGAGGTCGCCGGGGCATCGCCTCGACTACGGTGGAGGCAGCGGAATCCGAACCTCAAGGAGTCAATCAGATGAGTGCGCTCAAAGATCTTTCGAATGACCTGGCCAACCTCGTGGACAAGGCGAGCCAGAGCGTCGTCCGCGTCGATGCCCGCCGCGGCCGGGCTGGAACCGGCATCGCCTGGGATAGCGGGCTCATCCTTACCGCCAACCACGTGGTCGAGCAGGAAGACGACATCGAGGTCGTGGTGGGGGAGAAGACCACCAAGGCGAAGCTGGTCGGCCGCGATCCGGCGACGGACATCGCGTTGCTGAAGGCCGACGGCGTGAGCGCGCCGGCGATGCCGCGGGCGAAAGTCTCCGAGCTGAAGCCCGGCCAGATCGTGATCGCGATCGGCCGGCCCGGCAGTCTGAAGGCGACCTTCGGGACGATCAGCTCGGTGTCCTCGCCCTGGCGCGGCTGGCGCGGCAGCGAGATCGAGCACGTGGTGCAGACCAACGCGCCGCTCTATCCAGGGTTCAGCGGGGGACCGCTGGTCGATGTCGACGGTCGGGCGGTGGGCATGAACAGCTGGGTTTTCGGCCGCGGCGATGGGCGCGCGATCGCGATGGACGTCGCCGAGCGTGTCGTGGAGAGCCTCAAGAAGGACGGCCGGATCAAGCGCCCGTACCTCGGCATCGGCACCCAGCAGGTGCCGCTGCCCGACGCCGTCAAGTCGCAGGTCAACCAGGACAGCGGTTTGCTGGTGGTCGCGATCGAGCCCAAATCACCCGCCGATCAGGCCGGGCTGCTGCAGGGGGATACCCTGGTTGCGCTCGATGCGTCGGCGACCCGAACCCTGGACGACCTTTTTTCCGGTCTTCGCAAATTGGCGGTTGGCTCGAGTCATGCCCTGCGGCTGATACGCGCCGGTGAGGTCAAAGAGATCACCGTGACCCTCGGCGAAGCAACCCGCTAAGGGCCTCTTCCCTCCCCCCACTTGTGGGGGGAGGGTCAGGGAGAGGGGCCTTTCGACAAGGAAACGGCGCTGTCGCAGTCCGGTTAACCTCCGATTCGCGACCCTCAGGATTGCGCTGTCCGCCGGTTGACCTAGTAGCGTGGCACGCAATCGCCGGCTTCTGATCGCGCTTGGCTTCTGGGCGGCGACATCCCTGGTTTTTGCCGCCTGGCTGCACTTCAGCTGGGGCGGTGACCATCTGACCCAGGCGATGGATGACATCGGTGAATTTGCCTTCGCCTATCTGGCGGCAGCCGCCTGCGCCTACGCGGCCATTCGGCGCCATGGCCGGACCCGCCTGGCCTGGACGCTGATGAGCGTATCGGCGTTCTGCTGGGGCTCCGGTGAGGTCGCCTGGTCCTACTACGAGCTGGTGCGCAATATCCAGGTTCCCTTCCCCTCGTTCGCGGACCTCGGCTATCTGGCTGCCGTCCCGTTTGCGGTCGCCGGGGTGCTCTGTTTCCCCTGGGCTTTCTCCCGGGCTACGTCCTTGCTGCGCACCGTTCTCGACGGCCTGTTGATCGCCGGCTCGCTCTTCGTGGTCAGCTGGGCGACCGTACTCGGGACCGTCTACCGCGCCAACACCGGCGACATGGTGGGCAACTTGATCGGGCTTGCCTACCCGGCCGGGGACGTGGTGATCGCAACCATGCTGCTCATCCTGGCGGCCCGGGCGCCGCGGGCCACCCTCGTGCCAATCTTTCTGCTGGTCGGCGGATTGCTCTCCAACCTGGTTGCCGATAGTTCCTTCGCCTATCTGACGACCACCAACCACTATGGCTCCGGCAACATCGTCGACGTTGGCTGGGCCGCCGGCTATCTGCTGATGGCGATCGCCGGATTGGCCGCCGCGTTCCAGCCCGAAGTTGCGGCGGCGTCCGACGGATCGGCCGTCCCGGGATGGTGGGGGTTGCTCCTGCCCTACGCACCGGTGGTGGCCGCCTCGGTTGTCGCGGGGATCGAGGAACTCAAGCCGGGCCAGCTCGACCCCGTGGTTTTCTGGTCCCTGGTGACGGTCATTGCCCTGGTCGTCGTTCGGCAGTTCCTGACGTTGAGCGACAACCTCTGGCTGAATCGTCAATTGGAGAGCAACGCTGAAGCGGTCGCCAAAGGCCGCGAGCATTTCCGTTCGCTGGTGCAAAACTCGTCCGACGTGATAACCCTGATCGGCCGAGACGGCGGCATTCGATATCAGAGCGCGTCGGTCGAGCGAATCCTCGGCTATACCGAGAAAGGCCTGCTCGGCAGCCTCTTTTCCGAGCTGGTTCACCCCGATGATCGAACCGCGGTGATGCGGCGGATCGAGGAGGCGGTCAACATTCCGGGCCCGCCGATTGCGATCGAATGCCGGCTGCGCCGCGTCGACGATTCCTACTGCCCGATCGAGATGACCATCACCAACCTGCTCGAGGTTCCCGCGGTCCAGGGCCTCGTCCTCAATATGCGCGACATCAGCGAGCGCAAGGCGCTGGAGGAGAAGCTGATGCATCAAGCCTTCCATGACTCCTTGACCAGCCTGCCCAACCGGGCGGCGTTCCGGGTCAGCCTCGATCATGCGCTGGAGGCGAATACCGAGCCTCGCATCGCGGTCCTCTTCCTCGACCTGGACGATTTCAAGTCGGTGAACGACACGCTTGGCCACGAGGTCGGTGACCAGCTGCTGGTGGCGGTGGGCGCGCGGATCGCCAGCACCCTGCGCCCCGGTGATACCGTCGCGAGACTCGGCGGCGACGAGTTCGCCGTCTTACTGCGAAACCTCGAGGACGAAACGACCGCCGCTCGGGTTGCCGACCGGATCACGAGACAGCTGGCTGCGCCGTTCTCAATCGCCGGAAAGGAAATCGCCGTGCGCGCGAGCATCGGGATCGCGGGCATCGTGTCCGGCCAGGAAGCGGCCGATGATCTGATCCGCAATGCCGACGTCGCGATGTATATCGCGAAGTCGAAAGGCAAAGCCCGCTTCGTTGAATACGAAGCGTCGCTCGCCGTTGCGGCCATGCAACGAATGGAGCTGGAGCACGACCTGGAGCGCGCGCTGGTGGAGAAACAGTTTGTCGTCCACTACCAGCCCGTCGTCATGCTGGAATCGGGCGCCGTGCACAGCCTCGAGGCGCTGGTGCGCTGGAATCATCCGGTCCGAGGCCTGCTCTATCCCGGCGATTTCATTCCGCTCGCCGAAGAAAGGGGCCAGATCGTGGAGCTCGGCCGCTGGGTCATCCAGCAGGCGACGCGCGAGGCGCGTCGCTGGCAGGTGCGCTATCCCTCGACGCCGCCAATGCAGATCAGTGTGAACCTCTCGGGCCGGCAGCTCCAGCGACCCGAGCTCGTCGACGAGGTGATGGAGGCGGTCGATGCCGCCGGCCTGGATCCGCAGTCGCTGATCCTCGAGCTCACCGAGAGCGTGCTCTTCGGCGATACCCAACCGGTCGCCAGCATTCTTCAGGAGCTGCGCAGCCGCGGCGTGCGGCTGGCGCTGGACGACTTCGGCACCGGTTACTCGTCGCTGGGGCATCTTCGCGATTTCCCGGTCGACATCATCAAGATGGATCGCTCCTTCGTCGCCGGCATCGGTTCGGGCATGGCCGACGGGGCCATCCTGCGCAGCGTCATCGGGCTGGCGGGCAGCCTTGGGTTGATGACGATCGGGGAAGGCATCGAGCGGCCCGAGCAGCTGGCCGCTCTCAACGCGATGGGTTGCCAGGCAGGCCAGGGCTTTTTCATCGCCAGGCCGATGGACCACGACGCCATCGACGAGCTCCTGGCCGGCTGCGTTCAGGCCGGAACCGGTCGCCAGCTGCCGACCGCCTGGCGTCTCTCCGCTTAATAACGCTCGCCCTCTGGGGGGACGGGAGGGTGAGGGGCTTCTGCTAACGTAGCCCCTTCATGCGCGCTCGGCGGGCCTTCGTGGTCGCGGCTGGGCTGCTCGTGGTGGGGTGCCAAACGCAGCCGACCGGTGAGCCCTCGCTTCCGCCTCCGCGACTGATCAGCGGCGACCTTACGCTTGCACCCGGTTGCGCGGGCGCCAGCCAATCACCCGGGCACCCCGGGGAGCCGTCGCTGGCGGTCGACCCGACCAATCAACACCGGCTGGTCGCCGCGTGGCTCGATAACCGTTCTCCGGATCTAGTCGGAGTCGTGGTCGCCACCAGCGAAGACGGCGGCGGCCACTGGCGCCGCTCCGCGCTTACGCCCCTGCTTGCCTGCAGCGGCGGCAACTACCTGCACGCGAGCGATCCCTGGGTGTCGATCGGGCCGGACGGGCTCATCTACCTCGCCACCCTCGTCCGGCAGGCTGCCACGACCAGCGGCACGCCCTATGACGTGGTTGTCAGCGTTTCGGCCGACCACGGGGTTAGCTGGGAGGCTCCGGTCGTGGTTCAGAGCGCAACCGCACCGGCGTCACAGCTGGACAAGGAAGCGATTCTCGCGGACCGTCGCCACCCTGGGACGGCTTATGCAGTGTGGGCTGACTACCCGGGCACGCCCGGCAGCGAGTCGTCGGTCGACAGCGTGATGTTCGCCCGCACAACCGATGGCGGCCACTCGTGGTCCGCCCCAGTCGCGCTTTACAGCGGTCACGATGAGGCCCAGCAGAACCAGTTGTTGATGACCGCCGGTGGATTGTTGCTCGACGTCTTCGTCGAAGGCGCCTCCCTCCCGGCGGGCGCGGCGCCTCCAGCCTTGCCGGTGAAGGTTCGCGTGATGCGGTCCAAGGACCAGGGGCAGACCTGGTCGCCACCGATCGACGCAGCAAATTTCACCTACACCACGGCGACGGATCCCGGGAAGGGAACGGAGTTGCGGGCGTCGGGCCAGGACATCGTGGCGACCGTGGCGGGCAACGCGATCTATGTCAGCTGGTTCGAAGATCATCGCGATTTTTCCAGCATCCTGGTCGGGCGTTCCGATGAGGCCGGCCAGACCTGGGAAGCCCCGCACCTGGTTGTGCGGGAACGGTCAGAGGTTTTTCTTCCCACGCTCGCCGTTTCGGGAGATGGCACGCTGGGGATGCTCTGGTTCGACCTGCGCCATTACGCCGCCGGTGCCTCGGCCCTGAACACGGACGTCTGGTATAGCGCCAGCAAAGATCGAGGCGCGCACTGGACCGAGTTTCATGCGGCCGGCCCGTTCGATCTCCGGCAGGCGCCGGTTTCGCGCTATGGGCCGTTCATCGGCGACTACATGGGGATGGTGGGCTTGCCGGACGGATTCGGCGCCGCCTTCGTGATGGCGCGGCCGCAAAGCCGCAACGGGCCGACCGACGTCTTTTTCTCGAAGATCGCGGCGTAAGCTAGGTCGTCTGAAAACGCTGAGCCGCGCCGAGCTGGCGGCGTTGATCGATCACACACTGCTCGATCCCGCCGCCACCAACCACGACGTGCTGATGGCCTGCGAGATCGCTCGACGCAACCACACCGCGACCGTGTGCCTCAACTCCAACCGGGTGGCCCTTGCCGCCAACACGCTCGGCGGCTCGTCCGTTGGGATCGCCGCTGTGGTCGGCTTTCCCTTCGGCGCGTCACACGTCGATGCCAAGGCACACGAAACCAGACTCGCCATCGGCGATGGCGCGACCGAGGTCGACATGGTGATCGATATCGGCCGGCTCAAGGACGGTGAGCACGATGCCGTGCGCTCGGACATCGCCAGCGTGGTCGAGGCCGCCGTGGGCCATCCGGTCAAGGTGATCCTCGAATGCTCCCGACTGACCGACGACGAAAAGCGCACCGGATGCCGGCTTGCGGTCGAGGCCGGTGCGCGCTTCCTCAAAACCTCGACCGGCTATCTCGGCCACGGCGCGACCATCCATGACGTCCGCCTGATCCGTCACGCCGTCGGCGATCAGCTCGGCGTCAAAGCATCCGGCGGCATCGTCTATTACGAGGACGCGCTGGCGATGCTCGAGGCCGGTGCCTCGCGCCTCGGCTGCAGCCATACGCAGCAGGTCCTCGACTCGATCCCGGATTGATCAGCGGGCCGGACGCCGGCCGAAGAAGTTGGTCCCGATCAGGCTCAGCACCAGGCGGCCGTCCTGGTTGCGCACCTCGCCGCGCCAGCGCAGGATGCCCATCGTCGGCCGGCTGTTCGAGGCGCGTGTCTCGAGCACGATCATCTGTCCGGCGAGCGTGTCGCCCGGGCGAACCGGAAGCGGCCAGCGGAGCTCTTCGACGCCCGGCGAGCCCAGGCTGGTGCTGTCGACCAGCAGCGTCGTCACGATCATCCGCATGAAGAGCGAGACGGTATGCCAGCCGCTGGCGATCAGACCGCCGTAGATGCTGAAGCTGGCGGCGTTGGGGTCGACGTGGAATGGTTGGGGATCGTACTGCCGGGCGAAGGTGATGATCTCGTCTTTGGTGACGGTCACCGTCCCGACGTCCAGCACATCGCCGTCGTGGAAGTCTTCGAAGTAGCGCGTCAGCGGCGGCAGGCCTCTTCCATCTGATCGAGATGGATTTCGAGGTGGCTGCAGAGGCCGAGCAGCGCAAGCTCGAGCGCACTCATCGAGAAGCCCTCGTAGAGAGTGGCTCGCCGCTGCATGGCAGTGGGGGAGGCAGAGCGAATGAACGCGATGGTTCGTTCGTGCTCGCTGTGCGCCGTCCGGAGGAGCTCTGTATCGGACAGCCGCACCAGTTGCTCGCCCGCGAGGTCGCGAGCCTTGACGTTTGCGAGCAGGTCGACATCAGCGACCTTGCCAGACCCGACCTGGTAGGTGAGCATTCCGTAAAACTTGGAAAGCACGACGATGTGAGCGAGCACGTCATGCGCATTCCATTCGTGTTCGCCGTCGGGGCGTTGCTCGAAACCGGCCCCGGCGAGCTTGTCCAGCCTGGCCGAGCCTGCCTCGAGACGCTCGATCAGATGCCGCCGCTCGTGGTCGGTGACCTCCTCGAGAAAGCCGCGCATCTCGCGCTCGGTAAAGGCCGGACTCTCGACTCGCACGACCAGAGCTTATCGGAGGGATAAGCCCACCGCGGGAGAAGCGGTGGGCTTGTTTCGGGGTTATCCGGTCAGGCGGCGCGGTCGGGGACGGGACACGGCTCGTACTGCGCAGCTGGTGTCTCCGCGCGGTGGCGGAAGAGGAGCCGCAGCCGGCTGCGCTCCCTGAGGTCACCGGAAACTCGGTGCAAACGCTCGGCGTTGCGCAGACTGTCCTGAACGTGCAGAGCCGCAATCAGCTCCGGCCCGTTCATCACAGTCCCGTTGATGCTCATGGCTGGTCCGAGCATAGGGGCGGCGCGTGATCGCTTCGGTGATACGCAGCACAGCGGAGGTGTGACGTTCGACACACCCAATAAGATCGGCCCATGGATCCGCTCGCAGCCCTTAGCCGCACAGCGCTCTTCCGCGAGGTCAATCGAAAAGACCTCGAGGCGCTCCTGCCTTCGCTGAGGACCCGGAGCTTCCGCAAGGGCAGCTACGTCTTTCACGAAGGCGACAGCGGCAACGCGCTCTTCGTCATCGACAGCGGCCAGGTCAAGATCTCGCGAATGAGCCGCCGCGGAGAAGAGGCGGTCTATGCGATCCTCGGCCCCGCGGACACTTTCGGGGAGATCGCCCTCCTGACGGAGGACGCGGTCCGCACGGCGGATGCCCAGGCGATGGAGTTGACCGAGTGTGTCGTGATGCCTCGAGAGGTCTTTCTCAGTTTTCTCGAGCGGCAGCCCAGCGTGATGCAGCGCGTGATCCGTTTGCTCGCGCGTTACGTTCAGCAGCTCGATACCAATTTCGTCGAGGTTGCCTTTCTCGACATCGCCGGCCGGGTCGCCGGCAAGCTGCTCGAGCTGAGCAAGTCCCATGGCGAACCCACGCCGGACGGCGTCCGCATCAAGATGCGGCTCTCGCAGGCAACGCTCGCTGCCATGGTGGCGGCCAGCCGGGAGAACGTCAATCGCGCCTTGCAGCGGTTCGCCGCGAACGGCGCCATCCGGCAGGAGGCTGGCTTCATCACGATTCTCCGTCCCTCCGAGCTGCGAAAGCGCAGCTGAGCAGGCAGCAGCGGCGGACCGAACAGGGCAGGCGCCATTCAGTACGCTGAGCAGAATGGCTCGTAGCGTTTCCGCGCGTCCGCGCACCGCTCCCTACGGCGCCTGGCGCTCGCCGGTGACCGCCGACGCGATCATCGCCGGCGTCGTCGGCCTCTCCCAGATTCAGCTCGATGGCGATCACCTCTACTGGGTCGAACAACGTCCGTCCGAGGCCGGCCGCAACGTCGTTGTCACGCAAAAAGTCGTGGGAGAACAGGAAGAGTCAAACCGTGACCTGACGCCGCGCGACTTCAATGCGCGGACCCGTGTTCACGAATATGGCGGCGGTGCCTACCTCGCTCGGCAGGGCACGGTCTGGTTCACAAATTTCAAGGATCAGCGGCTCTACCGCCAGCTGCCTGGTCAGGATCCGGCACCGATCAGCCCCGCGAAGGACATTCGGCATGCGGACCTTGTCTTCGATGCACCGCGCAACCGGCTGATCGCGGTTCGGGAAGACCACTCGACCGGAGCCCAGTGGGCAGTCAATAGCATCGTCGCCCTCGACTCCGGCCGGGAGAGTCAAGGCACCATCCTGGTGGAAGGAAACGACTTCTATTCCTCGCCACGCATCGATCCATCCGGGACACACCTCGCCTGGCTGACCTGGAACCACCCGAACATGCCGTGGGATGGAACCGAGCTCTGGGTTGGCGAACTGACCGCCGAAGGAACGATCCGGGCGCCGCGCAAGGTCGCTGGCGGCGCCGACGAGTCGCTCGCCCAGCCGTCATGGTCGGCGGATGGGAGCCTGTACTTCATCTCAGATCGGACCAATTGGTGGAACCTCTATCGCTGGAAGGGCCAGGAGATCGAGCCCGTGGCTGAGCTTCCCGCCGAGCTGAGCGGGCCGCAGTGGGTCTTTGGGATGACAACGTATGCCTTCGAGTCGGATCGGCGGCTGGTCTGCCAGGTTCGGGCGCAAGGGATAGCGCGGCTGGCGGCGATCGATCTTGAAACCAAGCAGCTCAGCCCGATTGATTCGCCGCTGACGGCGTTTCAACCCTTCCTCGCCTCCGCCGATGGTCAGGCCTACACGATCGCCGGCTCACCAACCGAACCGCTGGCGCTGGTCTCGGTTGCGATCGAGACGGGACGTGTCGAGCGCTTGCGGCGGTCGGCGGATATCGATGTCGACCCAAGCTTCATCTCGATCCCGCAGGCGATCGAGTTTCCGACCGAGGGCGGCCTAACGGCACATGGCTTTTATTACGCGCCGCTCAATCCCGATTACCAGCCACCAGCCGGCGAACTTCCCCCATTGATCGTCTACATCCATGGCGGCCCAACCAGCGCCGTCGGCAATGCGCTCGACCTCAGCGAGCAGTTCTGGACCAGCCGCGGCTTTGCCTACCTGGCGGTCAATTACGGCGGCAGTACCGGCTACGGGCGCGACTACCGGCAGCGCCTCAACGGCAAGTGGGGCGTGGTCGACGTCGACGACGCGGTGAACGGCGCGCGATATCTCGTCGACCGTGGGCTGGTCGATGGCAGGCGCGTCGCCATCACCGGCGGCAGCGCCGGCGGATACACTGTCCTGCGCGCGATGACGAGCACCGATTTCTTCCGGGCGGGTGCCAGCCACTTCGGCATCAGCGACCTCGAGGTCTTTCACAGCGACACGCACAAGTTCGAATCGATGTACGACCAGAACCTGATCGGCCGCTGGCCGGAGGATCGGCAGATCTATCACGAGCGATCGGCGATCCATGCCGTAGACAGGATCAAGGCGCCGATCATCCTCTTCCAGGGCTTGGAGGACAAGATCGTGCCGCCGAACCAGGCCGAGCTCATCGTCGCGGCCATGCGCAAGAAAGGTTTGCCCGTCGCCTACATCGCCTTCGAGGGGGAGCAGCATGGCTTCCGGATCGCGAAAAACATCAAGCGATCCCTGGAAGGCGAGCTCTATTTCTACTCGAAGATCTTTGGCTTCGATCTTCCCGATTCGGTCGAGCCGGTCCACATCGAGAATCTCTAGCCTGAGATTCACCCTCAGCTGGATCGCGCTTCTCGTAACCGGCCTTGCGACGCTTGGCTTCGGGCTCCTCGTCTTCCTCTTTTTTGCCGGCGGTTCCGATGGGCCATACCTGTGGTCCATTGGCGCCGCATCGATCGGCATGGGCCTCTTCGGCGCGGTCATTACGCTGACCGCGTTCAGGCGGCGGGAACGCTGGGCCTACTTCTGCCTCTGGTATTACCCGGTCTTCTGGACGGCGCACCTCGTGGGCAACCTGCCGCCCGGCCGCGACCACATCCACCAGGTGGTCTTCATCGTGCTCTCGCTGCTGGGGCTGCTGCTCTCGCTTCCCGAGTTCTTTCCCGGCATGTGAACGACTGTTGAAAATGAAGTGGACGTGGAACGCCGGCGTTTAGGTCGAACCTCGCTCGAGGTGCCCGTGATCGGCATGGGCACCTGGCAAACGTTCGATACCGACCAGGACCGCCGGCCCATCGTCGATGAAGCGCTGACGGCAGGTATCGACCTCTTCGACTCGTCGCCGATGTACGGCCGCGCCGAAGATGTGCTGGCCCGAGCCCTCGACGGGCGTCGGGAGCAGGCGATGGTCGCGAGCAAGATCTGGACGAGCAGCGAATCGGACGGTCGGAGGCAAGCCGATCACGCGCTCCGGCTGTTTGGCCGGGTCGAGATCTACCAGGTCCATAATCTCGTGGCCTGGCAGACGCAGCTGCGCATGCTGGAGCGGCTAAAGGAGGGCGGCAGGGTCATCGCGGTGGGGGCAACCCACTATCTGCCCGATGCCTTCGATGAGCTTTGCGACGTTATGCGGACGGGCCGACTCGACATGATCCAGCTGCCCTACAACCCGATCCGGCGTGAGGCCGAACGCCGGGTTCTTCCCCTTGCCGCTGAGCTCGGTATCGGTGTCCTGATCCACAGCCCGCTTCGGTTTGGAGTGTTGGATCGCAAACCGGAAGCCGCATTGCTGCGCGAGCTCGGGGTCACGACCTGGGCGCAGGCCGTACTCAAGTGGATTGCGAGCGATGAACGGGTAAGCTGCGTGTTGACGGCGACCAGGACGCCGGGGCGGCCCAGCGAGAATGCGGCAGCAGGCGAGCCGCCCTGGTTCACCGCAGAGCACCGCCAGATGCTTGCCAGGGAGGTGGCAGCGGCATGAACGTCATCGAATGGCTCATGGACTCGGACCCGGCGATCCGCTGGCAGGTGATGCGCGACCTCATCGACGCATCCCCCGAGGCGATTGCCGCGGAGCGCACGCCGATCGCTCGTGAGGGTTGGGGCGCGCAGTTGCTTGCGCACCAACGCGAGGATGGACAGTGGGATGGAGGCGTCCCATCGTTTTCCTCCGAGAAGGCGCTGAACTGGTGGCGATCCATGCCGGCTGAGAGGCAGGGCACGCTATTCCCTGAGTGGACCTCGACGACCTGGAGCCTGACGCTCCTGCGCGCCTTCGGCCTCGACCCGGACAGTGCCGAGGCGCGCCGCGCGGTCGCGAGAGTTCACGACCACGTCAGATGGGAACACGACGGCGAGCGTTACTTCGATGGCGAGGTCGAACCCTGCATCAACGGCCGCACGGTCGCCCTCGGCGCCTATTTCGGCCAGGACGTCCGGCGCATCGTTGACCGGCTGCTCGGCGAGCAGATGGAGGATGGCGGATGGAACTGCGAGCAGGAGAATGGGTCGACCCGCGGGTCGTTCAACAGCACGATCGAGGTGCTCGAGGGTCTGCTGGAGTTCGAACGGGCAACCGGTGGCTCACCCGCCGTGCGCGCCGCCCGACTCCGCGGCCATGAGTATCTCCTGCAGCGGCGCATGCTACGCCGGCTCTCAACCGGTGAGCTGATCGATCCCGCATTCAGGCAATTCTCCTTCCCGACCTACTGGCACTACGACGTCCTCCGCGGTTTGGAGTACCTGCGCGCCTCCGGCGTGGTCCCGGACGACAGACTGGCCGAGGCGATCGAGCTGGTTGACTCCAAACGAGACGCAGAAGGCCGCTGGCCGCTCGAGAATCGGCATGCGGGCAGGCTGTACTTCGATCTGGACGAGGCCGAGGGAAAGCCCAGCCGCTGGAACACGCTGCGCGCGATGCGGGTCCTCAGGTGGTCCGAGCACTCCGTCGTCCAGGCGGCTCGCTCCGGTGCTCAGCCGCCGAGATAGGCTCGCTGGACTTCGGGATTTCGGATTAGCGCGCGGCCGGTGCCACTGAGGAGGATCCGGCCGGTCTCCACGACGTAGGCGCGGTCGGCGATTTCCAGCGCCCGCAGCGCGTTCTGCTCGACGAGCAGAATCGTCACTCCCTCCTCGTGGATGCGCTGGATGACGCGGAACACGGTGTCGACCATCTGCGGCGCTAGGCCCAGCGATGGCTCGTCGAGCAGCAGCAGGCGCGGATGGGCGAGCACACCGCGAGCAATGGCGAGGATCTGTTGCTCGCCGCCGGAAAGCTGGCCGGCAGGAAGGTTGGCGCGCTCGCGAAGAATCGGGAACTGCGTCATGAGCGCCTCGATTTCTCGGTGAACCGCGCCGCGGTCCCGGCGAACCCAGGCGCCCAGCTCGAGGTTTTCTCGAACCGTGAGCCGGGCCAGGATCTCACGCCCCTCCGGCACCTGGACCAGGCCCTTTCGGACGATCTGTTCCGGTGCCGCCGCCGTCAGGTCGAGCCCTTCAAACCGTGCCCTGCCGGCTTGCGGGCGCAGCACGCCCGAGAGCGTGTTCAGGATCGTGGATTTGCCCGCCCCGTTGGCGCCGATCAACGCCACGATTTCGCCCTTGCCAATGCCAAACGACACACCGCGCACCGCCTGGATCGCGCCATACGAGACCTGCAGGTCCTGGACTTCCAGGATCGCCGAGGCCGGCTCGGCGGACGTAGCCGGCGCCTGGGGAGTCGCGACGTCGATTTCCTCCGAGCCCGGCACGTGCGCAGCTGTCTTTTCCGCCTGTGTCCCAAGGTAGGCGGTGATCACGGCCGGGTCGTCCGAAACCGTCTTTGGCGTGCCGTCGGCGATTTTCTTGCCGAAGTTGAGTACCGCGATCTGCCGGCAGACGCCCATCACCAGCCGCATGTCGTGGTCGATCAATAAGACCGTCAACCCGTCGGCGTTGAGCTGCTGGATGAGCTCGCGAACGCGATCCTTCTCGGCTGGATTCATGCCCGCCGCCGGTTCGTCGAGGATCAGGAGCTTCGGCCGTAAGGCGAGGGCCCGCGCCACTTCGAGCCGCCGCTGATCGCCGTAGGCGAGGGTCCAGGCGCGTCGAGGGCCGTGGCGATCCGGATCGAGACCCACTCGCTGCAGCAGCGAGCGCGCTTCCTCGAGGCGGCGGCTGTCCCGCCGAAACAACGGCGTGATCGGGACCAGCTGCTTGAGCGTGTCATCCCCCAGACGGGGATGCATGCCGATCAGGACGTTTTCCAGCACGGTCAGGTTGCGATAGAGGCGCAGCGTCTGAAAGGTGCGCCCGACGCCCAACTTGGCGATGCCATGGGGCGGCCGCCGAGCGAGCTCGGCAGTGGTTCCGTCGGCAGCCAGCTGAATGCTTCCCGCTTGCGTTCGGATATAGCCCGTGATCAGGTTGACGAGCGTGGTCTTGCCTGCGCCGTTGGGCCCGATCAGGCCGAAGATCGTGCCCTCTTCGACCTCGAGCGAGACGGTGTCGACCGCCTTGACGCCGCCGAAGTGGCGGCGGACGTCAGAGAGCTTCAGCAGCGTGCTCACGTGCGCTCCTCCGGACGGCGAGCCAGCGAGGCCAGATGATCGCCAGCCCACCGCGCCCGACGATGCCCTGCGGACGGAAGATGATGATCAGGATCAGCACGATGCCGTTGACGACATCCCGGTAGGAAGCGAAGGGACGGACGATCTCCGGCAAGGCGGTGAGAAAGGCAGCGCCCACGATCGGCCCGAACACATTGCTGGTGCCGCCGACCACGGCAAAGGTCAGGATCTGGATGGTGCGCACCACGCTGTAACTGGTCGGGTCGACAAAAAAGTTGATGTGCGATTCGAGCGCCCCGGCGTAGGCGGCAATGATGGCGCTGAGGACGAAGGCCGTCATCTTGTAGAACGGCACGTTGATGCCGTTGCTGGAGGCGGCCAGCTCATCCTCGCGGATCGCTGCCCAGGCCTGGCCCATGCGGGTGCGGGTCAGCCGCCAGATGATATAGGCGAGGATCGGCAGGGAGATGACGATCGGGAGAATGCCCCCCACCGGATCGGCCGTTGGATTCTTCAGTCCCTGGCCCTCGCCCGTGATCGGCACGTTGAGGATCACGCCGAGGCGCAGCGCCTCGACGAAGCCGATGGTGGCAATCGCGAGGAAGACGCCGCGAAGCCGCAGCACCGGTAACCCGACCAGCACGCCGACGACCGCGGCAACCAGGCAGCCGACCAGCATGTTGACGGGGAGAGGAGTGGGAAGGTAAAGGCTCATCAGGACCGTCGTGTAGGCGCCGATCGCCATGAACCCTGCGTTGGCCAGCGTCAGCTGACCGGAATAGAAGGTGACGAAGAGAGAGATCGCGAGGATGGCATTGATGCCGATCTGCGCGATCAGCAGCTCGTGCTGGTTGTAGAAGCCGACCGGGTCCGTGAACAGCAGGGTGAAGTCCACGGTTGGCGGCTAGAGCCGCTCCTTCAGCCTCGCACCGAATAATCCTTGCGGGCGGATGACCAGCACCAAGAAAAGCACGGCAAAGGCGACGCCGGCCGCGGCGTTGCTGCCAAAGCGCTGCAGGGCCAGGACTTCAATCAGCCCCAGCAGATAGCCGCCAATCACGGCGCCCGGTACGCTGCCCATGCCGCCCAGCACGATAACGGCCAGCCCTTTGAGCTCCACCTGGTCCCGACCGATGTAGGGGCTGATGTCCGCCAGCGCCAGCCCGAAGAGGAGGCCTGCCAGACCACCGAGGGCCGAGGAAATAAAGAGGGTGGAGGCAAAAACGCGATCCACCTGAATCCCGAGCAGCGTCGCCGCCTTGCGGTTTTCCGCCACCGCTCGCAGCCCGCGGCCGATCTGCGTGTAGCGGATCACGTAACCCAGCACGATCACGAGAACGACCGTTGTGATCAGGATCAGCAGCTTGGTGCCTTCGAGCGTCAAACCGGCCAGGTGGTAGGTCGGATTGGGGACGGCATTCGCAGGAAAGCGGACCGAATTCGCGCCGTCTTGCCAGAGCCAGGAGAAGATGGTTCCCTGGTTGGCCTGTTCCACGATGGCGACCATGATCAGGGCGAGTCCGATCGTCGAAATCAGCGCCGAAATCGGCGGCGCATTGCGCCGCCGCAATGGTCTGAGGGCCACGAACTCGATCAGCAGGCCGAGCAGGCCGCAGACGAGCACCGCGACCAGGGCGGCAGGTAAGAACGGGACGCCGTGCAGCGCGACCAGTGAGTAGGTGATCACCGCGCCCATCATGAAGACGGCGCTGTGAGCCAGATTCAGAACATCGAGGACGCCGAAGACGAGGGTGTAGCCAATCGCGAACAGCGCGTAGATCGACCCGATGAATATTGCGTTGAGAAGCTGCTGAGCCAAGCCGTCAGCTGGGCTTCACCGACGTCACCAGCGTGAACCCGCCGTTGCCATCCATCTGGATGACCCAGACCGTTTGGTGGACATCGTGCGTCGATGTGAACTGGAACGGTCCCAGCGGCGTCTGGATATTGACCTTCTCCATTGCGTCGCGCAGCTTGGTGCGGTCACCGGCAACGTCGCTGAAGGTCAGGTTGGCCCGCTTCGCGGAATCGGCCAGGATCTGGATGCCGGCGTAGCCCTGCGCGGCGAACTGGTCGGGATCCTTGCCAAAGCGGCTGCGGTAGGCGCTGACGAACTCCGCGTTCGACGGAAAGGTGTTGTTCAGGTACCAGGCGCTGCCGCTCTGGGCGCCCTTCCCCGCCTGGCCGGCCTGGGCCGAGACGACGGCAGTGTTGAAGCCATTGCCGCCGAGGAACTGGCCGCTGAATCCCTGGTTGCGAGCCTCGATCATGATCTTGGCGGGGATGCCACCGAGGCTGGTGATGAAGATGACGTCCGGGTTCTTCTGCAGAGCCTTGGTCACATAGGGGCTGAAGTCAGCCGTGGTCTTGCTGAACTGGACCGTATCCGCCAGGGTGATGCCGTATTCCCCGACCGTGGCTGCCACGATCTTGCCGCCGTCGGAGGAGAACTTGTCGTCATTGGCGACCATCAGGACGCCCGTCTTGGGATGCGCCTTCTGAGCGTAGACCTTGATGTTCGTCGGGATCGCGGTCTGTTCGCCCAGGCTGTCTCGAAAGACGTACTTGCAGGGCGTCTCGTTCGGATAGTTGCAGTCAGGGACGATGTGAATGCCGGTCGTGCTCACCGCGAGGATCGGGATCTTGAAGCTTTCGGCCAGCGGGTGGACCCCGACCGCCGAGTTGGAGAGCGTCGGCCCCAGGAGCGCGAGCATCTGGCCGCCTTGAATCAGGGTCTGGGCGACCTGCGCGGACTGCGCCTTGTCCGAGGCGTCATCCTCGACCGTCAAGGCGATCTTTGCGCCGTTCACGCCGCCGTTCTTGTTGATGGTGTCGACCGCCAGCATCATCCCGTTCTTGGAACTGGGGCCATAGACGCCACCGGGTCCCGTGAGCGAAAGGACCGCCCCGAACTGGATCGTCTTGCCCTGGTAGGAGTTCGAGCTGCTCGACCCGGTCGAGGTGTTGGCACCGCAGGCGACCAGGCCGACCGCCAGCATCACGGTAAAAGCGCGAACGAAAATCCCCTTCATCGAATTAAACCTCCCGAAGGCGGAATATGCCGTCAGCTTACCTCGAAGAGCATGCAGAGCCAATGTTAGAAATTGATGATGACCGCCGCCGAGCGCTGGGAACGTGAACTGGCCGCCTGGGCGATTCCGAAGGAGATCCTCGCGCAGGCGCCCGAAGATCCCTGGGCGCTGCCGGTGGAGCTGTTCGAGGCGGAGACTCGGTCAGCCCTAACGGTCTCGCACCGGCGGGCGCTCGAGGCGCTACGGGATGGCGACGATGTCCTCGATGTCGGCGCCGGTCGCTGCGCGATGTCGCTGCCGCTCCGCCCACCGGCCGCGCGCATCATCGCCGCCGACGAGAGCCCGGCCATGCTCGAAAAAAGCCCTGCGGATGCCACCGTGCTTGGCCGCTGGCCCGAGGTGGCGAGCCGTGTCGATCCGGCTGCGCTGGTCGTCTGTGGGCATGTCCTCTACAACGTTCCCGACCTGGGTCCATTCGTCACCGCGCTCAACGGGGCGGCGAAGCGGCGCGTGGTGATCGAGATCACGCAGGCGCATCCCCGCACCCGCGCGCTTGAGGCGGCGCTCTGGAAACATTTCTGGGGAATCTCCCGTCCGACCGGACCAACCTGGCAGGACGCGGTCGCGGTCATGCGCGATCGCGGCATCACGCCAGCTGTTGACCTCTGGGAGTCGAGCGAGCGCTGGGGCTTCCGCAAGCTGGAGGACCTCGTCGCGTGGATGCGGCGGACCGTCTGCCTCGATCGCGATCGCGACGATGAGGTCCGCCCAGTCGTGATGCAGTACGCGGTCCAGCGCGACGGCCGCTGGCAACTTTCGGGCGCGCCGCGTTCGATCGCAACTATCTGGTGGGACGTCCGCTAGCATCCACCCTCGCCCGGCTCGCCGGGGGAGGGTAGGGTGGAGGGCGTTGGACGCTGGTCAGCGCGCGCTTTCTCCAGGCAGGACCGGCACATCTGCACCTGGGTTAACGGTCCTCGCTCAGCGAAGACCCGCCGGCCGCAGTGCCGGCAGACGAATTCCAGCTTGGGCATGGTCTCAGGTTAGAAGACGCGTCTGAAAGGATGAGCGAGAGGCCGCCCGAGGGCGACCTCTCTTCAAAACGAGTTAGTCGCCGCTTCCTTCGCTCGAGATCGGACAGGGATTACCGCCCAACACCTGGCGGTAGTTATCGGTGATGAATCGCGAGGTTCCGCCGCCGTTGAAGCGCAGGTAGTACAGGAACAGCAGTTGGCCGTACTGGCTGTCCCGGCCGAAGTCATTGGTAGTCACGCCCGGATTGTCGTTGCCGATCGCCCAGGCGCATTGACCAGCTGTCTGCTGCGTGCTGAAGAAGGGATAGAAGTCGGCGGGCGGACGAACGCCGCTTGCGTTGGCGTCATCCGTCAGCGGCGGATCGGTGCAGCCGCTGCCGGTGTTTCGGTTGCAGATGCCGCCGAAGTCTGCGGCCTCGATTCGTGGCATGTCTGCCTCGAAGGCAACCTGGCTGTAGTTGCGACCGTTTGTGAGCGGGCTGCTGAAAAGGAGCGCCGTCGGATGGCTGGGATTGCCGTCGGGCCACACCGGCTCGTACGACGTTCCGTCGAAGCCGGTATTGGTTGCGGCGCAACCCGCCACCCTGACCAAGGTTGATTGGTTCGCGTTGAAGCAGCCGGCATCGTCGCCGTCCGTCTTCTCGCTGTTCGCCCCGGAGCCTTCATTGCCGTAGCAATAGCCTCCCTGGGAAACGCCGGTGCAGAAGTCGAAGTGCCCGATTTCGTCGGCGAAGGCGACGTTGTAGGAGTGGGCCGCCCAGATCACGCGGGTGTCCGGCGAGGAGGTGCTGTACATCGGATGGAAGTCGTAGGGGATGTTGGTGCAATCGGTCGATGGATTTGGCTCGTACTTCACCATGCCGAAGCTGTTGGCGCCGCTCGCGGTCATCGAACCGGTTTGACCGGTCGACAGATCGTGGACGATCGTCGTGAATCCGTGGCTAGTGTCGTGAATATCGACCGTCAGCTTGTCGCCCGGATTCATGAAGAGATCCGTGGCTGGATTTGGGGTGAAGGTGGAGAGGGTGGCATCGACCGGATTTGCCGGCGCGTGCGGCGCGCCGCTCAACGTGAGGAACGCGAGGTTCGGATACTCGGCGCCTCCGATGATCCCCGAACAGGTGTCATTTATCACGGTTCCGGCGATTGGATCTTCGGCCAAGCTCCAGATCAACATGGCCGCGCACCATTGTGTTGCGTTGCAGCTCACGCCGTAAGGCAACGCAGCCCATCCAGGCGGATAAAACTGCAGCTCGAGGAACGCGGTTCCCGCGTGGTGCCCGATGTAATCAGGCGCGGAGGGATCCGGATTGTTCGCAATGTTGTTGTCGCTGTCCGGGGTGCAGGTGCTTATCTGCTCGGGATAGGACTGGACATTGCATAGCGCCATGCCGAACCAGAAGGCCACGTGCAGCTGGAAGTTGAAGCTGCCGCCGGTCTTTGGCGATGGGTCAGTCGGCAAAGAGAGCTGGTAAAGAGAGCTGTTCCCCGACCCAGCCCGATCGGAATAGAAGAGCGCCGACGGCTCGTCGTGCCCGACGTACTTCGTCGACTTGAAGATCTCGGACGGACTGTTTACCTCGAGGCAGAGGGGGCTGACCGCGCAGTTGATCGAGTAATGGCTCGAGCCGGTGCTGGCGCTGGATCCCGAAACAGGCCCGGCCAAAACAGCGGCGACCGCTGCCACGCCGGCCAGAGCCACCCGAAAGCGCTTTAGACTCATGAATCCCTCCTAGTCACATCAAATCCGTCAACGATCGAATCGTGTTAGAACTGGGCGACAAGCGGAGGGGGCCGGCACGTCGGTAACGGCCCCCAGCGAGCCGGACGCGTGCCGAGGCCAGCCCTAAGGCGCATTGGTCCAAGCCCCTCCCATTGGCGCTCGAACGTCCCCTTCGACAGCTTTCGCGAGCTTCGCAACTGATCTTGCAATTAGCGGAAAGGCTTGTCAAGAGTCGGAAAAGCCGGGCGTTAAAGCAGCGCGCGGACCAGCGCGCGTGCCTCTCGGTCGCGAAGCTGCTGCGGTCGCCCGGTGAGATAGGCGACAAAGGTCTCGAGATCCAGCTCGTGGCTGCGACCGTGCATATGCAGAATGACTCGCTCGTCGTCGATCGTCGCATCGACTGGATCGCCTTCTTCGTTGGCGGCATACAGCCCGAAGGCGGCGCGCCAGCGGAGCTGCTGCCGGCGTTCATGAGGCGGGACCGGGACCTCCATGTCGTCGGCGTGGATCGCGTACTCGCGCGCGAGGTGCCAGACCTGGAGGATGAGCGGATAGCGTCCAACGCTGGTTTCGATTCGTGCCGTCAAGCCGAGTCGCTCCCAGGCCTCGCGCACCCGCCACTGGCGCGCTTCCCACTCCTGCAGGGTTTCGAGCGGGCTCAGCCCGCGGCGGATTCGAACCCCGCGGGCATTCCAACTGTTGAGCCCACCGGTCCAGGGGAGCGCATCCAGCCGGTGATCGAGGCAGGCCTGGTTGTAGACCTCATCGGTCGAGAGATGCGCAACCACGTCCTTGATCGACCATCCCTGGCAATGACTGGCCCGCGACCATCCGCGGTCGTCGAGGCCGCGCAGATGCTTCCGAATGCGCTCGATCTCCCGGTCATAGACCGGGAAGGGATCATCGTGCCTTGGGTCGAGGCTTTCCGCGTTTCCTGGCAGGCTTCTTCTCGGCTTGGTCTTTCGCTTCCGCTGGGCCTTCGATCGCGCCCAACGCCGCCATCGCGACATTGGTCTCGGACGACGCCGTCGCGGTTGCCAGCTCGGCGCCCTCGATCAAATGCGCTTCCACCTCTTCCGCCAACCGCTTGAGCCGCTTGGGCATGCGGCAATTCTAAGCTGGGTTCGTGCGGCCTTCGGTGCTCTTGCTCGACATCGATGGAACCCTGGTCGACAACACGCGCCAGCACATCGAGGCCTGGGGCGAAGCCTTCCGGGCGATGCAGCATCCCGTCGATCAGGAGACGCTTCGGCGCAACATCGGCAAGGGTGGCGACCTCTTCGTCAAGGCGGTAGCAGGGGAGGAGTGGGATCGCCAACACGGGGAGAAGACCCGCGAGCTTCACGGTGATGCGTACAAGCGCCGCATGCCAACCGTCCGTCCGGTCGCGGGCGTCGCTGAATTTCTCGCAGCCCTACCAGCGCTCCACATTCGTGCCGTTCTCGCCAGCTCATCGAAGCCGGACGAGGTCAAAGCGAACCTCGCCGTCATCGGCGAGTCACCCGAACACTTCCTGGTGATCGACAAAGACGACATCGAAACCTCGAAACCGGCGCCCGACGTGTTTGGAGTCGCGCTAGAAAGGAGTCGCTCGCGGCCGGCGGATACCGCTGCCGTGGGGGACACGCGCTGGGACGGCGAGGCCGCGAGCAAGGTCGGCGTCCGGTTCTTCGGTGTGCTTACGGGCGCGGGCCGGCGTGATGAGCTCGAATCGGCTGGAGCAGCGGCGTTATTTGCCGACCTGCCTGCGTTGCTCGGCTACCTTTCCAGTTAGTCGATCGCGTGTCGGCAGTTGGAGGTCGCTAACCGCCTGGCAAGGCTGGGAGGCAGGTCGGGGTCGGTGTCGGCGTTGGAGTCGTGTTGGGCGGTGTCGGAGTCGGCGTGGGCGTCAGTCCGGGTGTTGAGGTTGGAGTCGGGGTCGCGCATACCGGAAGGCTGGGCGTCGCCAGGATGGGCGGGGTGCTCGAGGCCGTAGCAGACGGCGATGGTGCCGTCGGTGCCGTGCACTCGGTCCCAGGCAGATAGAGCTCTTTTTCCGAGCCCACATTGTGGCCTGGGCCAGCCGAGGAGGAGGGCGAGGTGCTGGCCGAGGGATTGACGTTGGCATTGTTCTGGCACGGTCCGCCCGAGACGAGCCCGCTCGGTTGTTGGAAGCTCTCGACCTTGAAGTTCGCCTGGCTGAGCCCGTTGTTGATGAAGTCACGAAGGACTGAGCTGCCCACCATCGTTCCGTAGACGCCGTCCATGTTTTTACTGCCATCGCCCGAGGTGTTGCCGACCCAGGCGCCGATGACGAGGTTCGGGCTGTAGCCCATCATCCAGGCGTCATGGAAGTTGTTGGTGGTCCCCGACTTGCCCGCGAACGGCTTGTTCCAGCCGAGGTTCCAGGTGTTGGAGTAGTCCTTGAGGATGAATGTGATCAGGTAAGCCTCCTGCGGGCTGATCACCTGCTTGGGCGATGGTGGGCTGGGCTTGTCGAGGCTGTTGCCCCGGAGATCCTTGACTTCCAGGATGGAGACCGGATCGTGGCGCGTGCCCCCGGTCGCGAAGACCCCGTAGCCGACCTCGTGGTCGAGGAGCGTCACCTCCGACGACCCGATCGCGGTCGTCACCTCATTTTTCAGCGGGGTGCTGATCCCCATGTCGTGGGCGAACTGCGTCACGGCATCCGGGCCGGCGATCTGCATGGTTTCGAGCGCGGGGATGTTGCGCGAAAGCACCAGGGCCTTGTGCGCCGTGATGATGCCCATGTCGCGGAAATCGAAGTCATGGAACTGCCCGTTGGCAAAGTGGCGCGAGGTGTCGTCGAGGAGGTTGCCCATCGTTAGCTTCTTCGAGCGAAACGCCTGCTCGTAGGCATAGGGCTTGAACGACGATCCCGGCTGCCGCGGCGCCGTAACGACGTTGAACTGGCCGTGAATGTCGGTATTGAGGTAATCGGCTGACCCGACCATGGCCAGGATCTGTCCCGTCTTGGGGTCAATGGCGAGGAAGTCGCCGTTGTCGGCGCCCAGCCTGCCCAGCCGCTGCTGGCCGACCGCCACCGCATGCTCCGCGGCCTTCTGCAAGTTGAGGTCGAGCGTCGTCGTGACGGTGAAGCTGCCGCGATTGACGACGCTCGGGCCGTAGAGCTTGTCGAGTTGCTCCATCACGTAGTCGACGAAGTGCGGCGCCTGGCTGCTGCGGTTCTCCTTGAAGATGAAGGTGAGCTTGGCGGCTTGCGCCTCATCGGCCTGAGACTGGCTGATCATGTTCTGCCGGACCATGGCATCGAGTACGACCGCCTGGCGCTGCTTGGCGGCCTCGAGGTGGACCTGCGGATCGTAGAGGCTGGGCCCGTTGGGAAGGCCGGCCAGCATCGACGCCTCGGCAAGGTTGAGCTCGCTGGCGTGCTTACCAAAGTAAACCTGGGACGCGGCCTCAATGCCGGTGGCCCGGTGGCCGTAGTAGATCGAGTTCAGGTACATCTCGAGGATGTCCTTCTTGCTGTAGCGCGACTCGAGCTCGGTCGCAACCAGCGCCTCGCGGATCTTGACGAAGATCGTGCGCTTGGGCGATTGAATGACGGCGATCTTGGCCAGCTGTTCGGTGATGGTGCTCGCCCCTTGCTCAGGGCGCCGAGCGATGGTATCGATGACGCCCGCCTTGATGACGCGGGCCCAGTCGATGCCGCTGTTACTCCAAAACGTCTTATCTTCGACGGCAACCGTCGCGTTCTGTAAATCGCGGCTGATCTGGTTCAGCTTCACGGGTGTCACGGACACTCCCTGGGCGTTGCGCTGCTCGATCAGGTTGCCGTTGCGGTCGACGATCCGTACCGTGCCGGCGGCCAGGTCGAGCTTGCTCGGATCGGGCAGGGTGGCCGCCGCGTAGGCGACCGTCGCAAGGATCAGCACGAGCACGACACCGGCCGCGATGGCGGCGATCCGAAACCAGCCGGCGCGGTCAGTCGGCCACCAGGAGCCGGGTCGCCAGCCCGCGGGCTTTGCCGCCGAGGCACGCATGCGAGGGCTCTTCGCCTCCCCCGCTGGCGGCGGAGGGCCAGGGAGGGGGCTCTGGGGGCGCCGTTCAGCCATGGTTCATCGGAATAAGGTTCGTCGTGTGGTGCTTATCGCTTTTTCGAGACGGCCGCGTGCTCCCGCTCGTGCGGCGTGCTAGCACCGCTCACCAGTCGCCGAGCATAGCCGGCGGCCAATGCGGTCAGGGCGGCCTCCGCGGCGCTGATCAGCAGCCGCCGCGCGATCCCCTCCTTGGTCTGGACTTCGACGTCACCTTTGCCCTTCGCTTTGACGATCCGGCGCTGCGCCGTCGCCCAGGCCTTCGCGTCATCCCGAAAATCTTCGAGCCGATCGCGAAGTTCGTTGAGCTTGAGCCGGCGGACCAGCTGTTCCGCAGGGGTGCGCCGCCGGCGGTTGCGAACCAGCAGCAGGATCAAGGCGGCGATGCCAACCGTGGCCGCGCCCAGGACAATCTGCACGCCGTGGTTCTCGCGCAACTGCGTCTTGACGTCGAGGTTGCGCCGCGCGCGCAGTTGAAGCGCCTCGATCGTTTCGCCGAGTTGAGCCCGGGTTCGCTCTACTTCCCGTTTCGCTTCAGTACTTGTTTGGCCCACTCGGCATCCTCCTTGAGGGTAGTCATCGTTTTGGGGAGCGGCTTCGTCTTCAACATGCTCTTCCCGACCAGCCCGAAGACGACCCCGAGGATCAGGAAGATCACCGCTTCGATCCCAGCCACGAGTGCATGCGCCGGAATGAGCAGAGCGATAAAGACTAGCAGCATCACGAAGAAGAAGAGCGCGCAAACGCCCGCGACCGCCAGGAAGATGGCGGCCTTGATGTTGCTCTTCAGCATCTCCTGGATCTCGATCTTGGCCAGTTGGATCTCCTGCTGAACCAGCCGGATCGTATCTTCGACGGCGAGCCGGGCGAGCTCGATCACGCCCCGGTGTCCGTTAGTCGAGGTCGCGCGTGCCGAATCGGTGGCCGAAGCCCGGGGCGAAGCAGCCATGAGCAGCCCTCCTTCCTTTGCCTTGGATCTTTGAAACATTATATTGCCTCTGTGGGCTAAGCTGTTAACCATGGAAAACATTCCCGGTACGCCAGGCAACCCGATAACCCCGGATGACCCGCTCGTTCCGAACCCCGGCCGTCCAGGCGTCCCCGATCCACAGGGGCCTCAACTGGCTCCTGAACCCGGGCAGCCGGAGATTCAGGAACCGCCGCCGGCTCCCGTCGAAGTCCCGCAGCCAGGCATCAACCGCCCGCAGGTCGACAACCCTTAGCGTTTCCTCGGCCCCTTAGGGCGAGGCTAGGTCCAAGAGCAGGCAGCGACGAAATTTGGACTTGACGTGATTTCTTAGATTCCTCAGAATTCGTCCGCGGCCCCAAATTGGCGGCCATCGCGCGTCCGTTCACGACAGGGAGGAAGGGGAATGACGAAATCCGTCCGCATCGGTTTCAGCTTGCTGTCCGGCCTGGCCCTGGCCGGGGTCATGGCGATATCCGGCATCCAGGCGGGAGCGGCAGAGACAGCAGCGGCGGCGGCCGCTACCATCGGCGTCGACAACGCCACTCCGTCCGGTCACAACTTCGAGTACATCGACTTCTTCCCACGCGATTCGGCGATTATTCGCGACGACAGCACTGTCGGATTCCAATGGAATGCTGGGTCTCCGGACGGCTTCCATACCGCGACACTGCTGCCTGCGGATTCATCGCCCACGCCCGCGACCTGGGGAGGCAACAATTCGTTGGTCACCCCGGATGAAGCGGCCGATGGTAACCAACTCCAGATCAATCCCGCCGTCATCGCGCCCTCGCAGCCGGGGTGTGGATTCGGACCGCAAGCCGCCTGCACCTACGACGGAAGTCAGCAACTGAACTCGGGCGCCCTGCCCACGTCGTCCGGCGCCTCGTTTCGCGTGCATGTCTTTCTCGACGCCAGCGCTCCAACGACGCTTCATTTTGTGTGCCTGATCCACCACGGAATGCAGGGGTCGCTAACGGTTCTTCCGGCTGATTACGAAGGACCGCTGCAGCCGTCGACGTCTGCGTCGCTGGCCACCGCTTCAAGCGCCCAATACGCCGCCGACAACGTCGAGGCTTTCACGGCTGAGTCCGCTGCTAACAACAAAGCGGTTGCTACGAACTCGGATGGCACGCATACCATCACGATGAGTGCCGGAACGGCAAGCCAGCACGTTGAGGTGGCCGAGATGCTGCCCAGCCGCGTCGAAATTCGGCCGGGCGATCACGTGAAGTGGACGACGGGCACCAGGGCAGACATTCACACCGTGACCTTCCCCCAGGGAGACAACCCGCAAACGGAGCCAATTCCCTTTGTGTGCGAATCGACCTCCGGCGCCGACACCAATGCCACCGCTCCGGGACCAGGCGGCTGTAGCAATCCAGCTGGTTTCGAGATTCACTTCAATCCCGCACCCGTGGGACCGACGGTGATCAGTTCTACCTCGACGGTCGCCAGCTCAGGGATCATTGCTAATCCGCCGGCGCCGTTCCCGACCACCTATACCTTCACCTTCAGCAACAGCGGAAGCTTTGCCTACCAGTGCCGGATTCATGACCACATGGTCGGGACGATCGTGGTAAACCCGGCGCAAGCGGCGGCGAATCCTCCTGTCCTCGCGCAAACGGGCGGACGCTCCTCGTCGATGCCCTGGTGGCCGGCTGCCGTCGGGTTTCTGCTGGTGCTCATCGGCGTCGCAGGGCTGCGTTTTCGCTTCGTGAGCCGCCGGTAGGCTTCGGGGAGGAGGTCTTGACTCTAGACCTCCTCCCGTACAAGACTCCAATATGGGATCGATGATCCTGGCGATCGCCGGCGTACGCGGGGCGCAAGCGTTCTTCTATCGAAGCCCGCAAGGAACAGCCGTGATCGATCCCGGCTACACCGGCAGCTACCGAGCGGTGCTGCGATTTCTTGGTGAGCTGCCCCTCGAGCCGCCCCAGCTCGACTGGGTGATCCTCACCCATCATCACATCGATCACGCGGGAACCGCGCTTGCGGTTTGCGAAGCAACCGGCGCTCGCCTGGCGATCCATCGAGCCGACGCACCCTATTTGCGTGCCCGGCGGCCGCGCGACCGGATGACCCTTTGGGGACTCGCCGATCGCCTGCCCCGGCGTTGGGCGCGCTTTGTGGTCAGCTGCGCAGACTGCGAGCTTGTGCCGCTCGATGACGGTGACGCTATCGCCGGCTTGCGCGTCGTTCACGCCCCGGGGCATACCCCTGGAAGCATTTGCCTATGGTCTGCATCCGAGTCCGCGCTGTTTACGGGCGACGTCCTCAATAACGAGCGCGGCATCGGTACCCCGCCGTGGACGGTCAACCATTCCCATCGCGCGGCCGGCGTTGCCCCGGAAAGGCTTCGCGGGCTACGGTACCAGCGGGCCTACTTCGGCCACGGACCAGCGATCCTGGAGCGTGCCGACCAACGGGTCGAGGCGTTTCTCGCCATGCGAGAACGCAAGCGCGTGATCGCCTAAGGGAGAAAGTTCGCGCCGTCCGCTCCGGCGAGGTGGAGATGGAGCAGCGGAGCGAGGGTCGGAGCCCAGTCGGCCAGATGAGGGCGTCGCACTTGGAGCGCTTCGCCGACGCGCCGCACCAACGGGTGCCCACCTCCGACGAGGGCAACGGTGCGAGCCGTGAGCGGCGCGCCATGAAAGCCTCCAGCGGGATAGCGCGGCGCGGAGAAGATTCGTCCGGGTGTCGCGCCGGCGATCAGCATCGAGGGACCGCCGGGCTGCCAGCTTTCGACGCCGTCCACTTCAACAAGCGCGTCTCCCGCGGCTGCCCCATCGACGCCATCGCAGAGGTGGACCAGGGCCGCTCCGCCGTCCGGAACGAACAGATCCCACTTTCCGTCGGCAACGGCCATCAGGTCGATCGGCTCCGACCCATCACGGGCTTGCATGTCGTGGTCGGAGACGATGACGGCGACGGTCTCGTCCCAGCGCGCGGCCAGGGCCTCGAGCACCTGGCCGACCACGGCATCGGTCGCGCTATAGCACTCCCACGCGGCGTCGCTTTCCGGTCCGTGATCATGGCCCACGGTATCCGACTCATTGAAGTGACCGAAGACGAGGTCCAGATCCGGTCTGGCGAGTGCGTCGCGGAGGCGCGGCAGGACTTCGCGGTTCAGCGGATAGCCGTGCGCATCCAGCGCCGTCCCGGGCGGGATGACGCCATTCGGTGGCCATCGAAGATCGGCCGCATCGGTCGCCAGTAAGCCGCGGTCATCAGCAACGACCGCCGTTGAACCAATCCCTACGCGGCGCGCCAGGTCGAATATCGACGGCACCTGGGGCCGCTCGCTCCCTGCCCACGACGGCAGCTTGGCGTAACGCCACGACGTCGTCCGCACGCCGTGGGTCGCCGGGTGGCAACCCGTCAGCAGCGAACAGAAGCCGGGATCGGTGGAGGAGGGGAGGTCCGTGATACCGCCCTCCGGAGCGCGCCCGCCGGCTGCCGCGAAAGCCCACATCGCTGGCGTGAGCGACGGCGAGATCGCACGATGAGGAAAGCCATCGAGGGCAATGATGACCAGCCGCGGCACGAGCCTATTCTGGGCCAGTGTTGCCCGTATCGTTCATCGAGGCACTACGTAACCAGGACGAAGTCATCGTCAGCTCGCGGGAAGCCGGGCGGGTGCGCTCGGTGCGCGCCTGGTATGTGTTGGCGCCGGACGGCCGTATCTATCTCTTTACCTACTCCTTCGCGCTGCGGGCAGCGCGCTGGCGAAAGGATCCCTGGGTGCGACTCACCGTCCCTGGCGGTCCCTCAGTCGATGGCACGGCGCACTTCCTGACCGAGGATGAGCTCGATGGCCGGGTGACGCCGCTGATCATGGAGCGCTGGTGGATGTGGGGCGCGACCACTGAAGAAGGCTTGCGTCGCATGCTTCGCGATCGATCCCACGTGCTGGTTCGGGTCGACATATCCTAACGGCCGTCGGCCGGACTGCAACCAAATGGCGAAATGCCGTGTCTTTCATGGTGTGGCCTGGGCCATGAGCATGCCCGCCGACGAACAGATGCGGCAGCGAGCCCTCGAGGGGGATGAAGCCGCTTTTGCTGCGCTCATCGGTCCATTGGTAGAGCCGGCGCTTCAGCTGGCCTACTCGATGCTCGGCGATCGTGGGGAAGCCGAGGATGCCACCCAGGAGGCGCTCACCAGCGCCTGGCGAAAGCTGAGCCAGCTCCGCGACACAGCCGCGGTCAGGCCATGGCTGCTCGGGATCGTTATCAATCGATGCCGCAATATCCGTCGGACACACTGGTTCCGGCTGATTCGTGTGGCCGATCCGCCCGCCATCCGCGACATGAAGGAATCGACTGAGGCGCATCTTGACCTGGACCGAGCGCTGGTGCGGCTCTCAGCACGCGATCGCCAGGCGCTGTTCTTGCATTTTTATCTCGATTTGCCGCTGCACGAGGTCGCCATAACCCTTGGCATCTCTGAAAGCGCGGCGAAGGCGCGGATTTATCGGGCCTGCCAGCGGCTGCGCCCAGGAGTAACAGAGGAGGCTTTGTAAATGGACGACTTCAGGTCTGAGATCAGGGCGGCGTTTGCGCGGCGGCAGGAAGGAATGGGCTCGGTTGCTGACGCCCGGTCCCGCTTGCTGGGCCGAGCGCTGGAGGAGGCGCGCCGCCCTCATCTCTTTGCTGGCGCGGCGGCGGCCGCTGCGTGACAGCGGTCTTCGAGGCCGGGGCGGCCGAGGCCGACATCGTCGGGCAGGAAGCCCGGCAGCGAGTCCATCTCGGCGAC
>DAIPYJ010000017.1:31083-50053 GCA_036782775.1 Candidatus Dormiibacterota bacterium
GGCGGCCGCCGCAACCATCCTCCTCGCTGGCGCGGTCACCATCGTCGTCCTCCTGACCCACAATCAAGTGCGCGAAACGCCGCCATCGCCGAAGACGGTGGAGGAGGCGCTGACATCCGGCCCGGCTGCCGCCATTCGTGCTCCATCGAACCGGTATTTCGTATGGCTCACTGGCGACCTGGTGCAACCGTCGACAGGCGGCCAGCAGGCAGGAACTATCTCAGGGATCGCGGTCGACGTCATCGATTGGAGCGGGACCCTTCGCCATCACTTTGTCATCCAGAATGTCAGGGCTGCTTTGCCGAATCAAATCCAATCTATTTCGCCCGACGGCACTCGTGCCCTGCTTGCTGATGGTCAGATACTTGACGAGAGCGGACACGTTATCACCACCATCCATGCGCTCAGCTCGGAGGGTATGCCGGCCAACACGACCCATTGGATGGCGGACGACCGACACATTTGCGCCTCCTTCTCGAATGAGGTCGTCGCGAATTACCCGCCGACGCATCCCAAAGGCGCTCCCAACGCCACGCCGACGCCGCCGCAGCCGTATCAGCTTCCAAACGCCGATCACAGCGTCACCCTGAAGGTCTTTGGGCTCGACGGCAGCGTCCGGACAGTTGCGACCTTCGGGTCCGGACCGGTGGGCGCTGCGAATGGCGCCTTCGGCGATTCAACTTCAGTGCTGTCCTGTAATGCGTCCGCCGACCTTGGGGTCGTCGCCCGGTATCACGACGCCGACGCCAGCGGCGGACAGACCTCGAACAACATGACGGTCAGCCTCTGGGCGATCAAGTTGTCGACCGGTGCCGTGGTCTACCACCAGCCGGAGACCCGGATGGCCCTAGGGCGTGCGTTTTTCTACGGCTCGCAAAACGGCAAGCTGGCGGTCGAGTTTCTCTGGAACAGCAAGGTCTGGGGTGCGGAAACCGATGTCGTGCTAAGCATACCGTCGGGTCAGCCGGTTCCCGTGCTAGACGCCGAGCCCATCCCGGATACCACGGGGCTCAGCGCCGACGGGACGAGGATTCTACGGCGCCTCGTCGATGACGCCCATCAGCAGACCGATCTCGAACTGATTGACGCGGCGACCGGGCGCATCATCCGCCGAGTCGTCCTTCCTGGCATCCTGGGCGCGAGCGCCGTCGCGATGCCTGGTAGCTCGTCGTTCATGGTCCAGGTCCAGAATTACCTGGCCCTCGTGGACAGCTCAGGCGGAGTAACGCTGCTGCACCCCACTGTGACGTTGCAGATGCCGAACGCGCTTGGCGGGGTTGGACTGCTGCCAATGCCCGTCCAGAACTAGCTGGCTGCGGCTGACGGCCGGATTTATCGTCGCTGGCGGCGCAACCAGCCGGTCGACAAGACCAGCAGACCGCCGAGGGCCATCAGCAGCCCGAGCACCGCCGCGGCTCCACCTCCGCTCTGGGCGAGTGCGCGCACGGTGCGCCCCGCGCTGGAGCGCGCCGTTGGGGCGGCAGTCGCGGCGGGTGTCGAGGTTGCGGCGGCGGTGACGACGATGTTGCCGTGCATGCCGCATGAAAGCGGCAGTGGTACGCGAATGTTCCCGGTGTGTTGAAGATGATGGCCGAGCTGGTTGCCCCGGTAGCAATGGCGCCGGTATCCCAGGCTCCGCTGTCCGCGGTTGCCGTGTGCGCAAGGGTGGTGCCGTTTGACCAGGTGATCGTGGTCCCGGCGGTGATCCGAATCGGGTTTGGTGAGTAGCACGCGGTCGCGGTCGAGCAGTTGACGATCTGTGCCGGCGCGTTGGCGGCGCTGGCGACGACCGCGGAAACGAGCACCGCGGCCAGCGTTGTGGCCGTGACGAGTAGGAGCCGTCGCACCATGTTCCTCCCCAAAAGGACCTGATGGACGATACGTGCGCCGGTTACGCGTGATGGAGACGCTCGAGGATGGCGTCGTGAACCAGGCCGTTGCTGGCGACCGCATTGCCACCCGCATAGGTTCGGCGGCCGTTGAAGTCCGTCAGGCGACCACCGGCCTCCTCCAGCAAAATCAGCGGGGCTGCCAGGTCCCAGGGATAAAGCTCGGGTTCGATCATCGCCTCACCGGCGCCCTCGGCCACCAGGGCGTATCCCCAGAAGTCGCCGAAGCCGCGGTCGCGCCAGGTCGCTTCGATCACCGCGTCGAAATTTCGCTGCTTGCCGACCGAGACAAAGGCGGTACGCGAGGCGTAAAAGATCTGCGCGTCATGCAGCTGCGCGATTTTTGAGACATGCAGGCGTCGCGCGCCTGACCAGGCGCCCATGCCACGCACCGCGTGCCAGCGGGACTGCATCGCCGGAGCGGAGATCACGCCCAGCTCGATGAAGCCGGCCCGCTCGAGCGCGATCAGGGTCGCGAATGCCGGGATGCCCCGCATGTAGCTGTGCGTCGCGTCGATCGGGTCGATGATCCAGCGAGTTTCCCGATCCGCATCCCCGGCACCGAGCTCTTCGGCCAGCACGCCGTGCTCCGGATAATCGCGGGCGATCCGCTCGCGCAAGTTGGTCTCGATCGCGATGTCGGCCTCGGTGACATACGTGCGGTCCGGCTTCTGCGAGACTTGGAGATCGCGGCGAAAATGCTGGAGAGCGATCGCATCCGCCGCATCGGCGAGCTCCATGGCGAAGCGCAGCAGCGGGTCGAGCTCGGTCAGTCCGGCCTCATCCGCGAATAGCGTAGCCTCACGAACATCGCCGCGCAGTCTCAGACACGCCGCTATCGCGAGATCAGCCAGGTCCTCGCGCGCCACGGCCTCGGATTCTTCATCAGCATCACCGGCCTCGAGCGATTCGTCATTTTCCAGCGGCTCTTCAATCGCCGATATGATCAGCCGCTGTCGCGGCCGCAGCACCTCCGGACGGCCCTCGAGGAGCTCGGCCCAACCTTCATCAAGCTGGGGCAGATCGTTTCGACACGCGCCGACCTGTTGCCGCCGGCGTACCAGGTCGAGCTCGCCAAGCTCCAGGATTCCGCGCCGCCGCTCGATCCCAAAGTCGTCGTCTCCATCCTCGAGCAGGAGCTCGGCCGTCCCGTCGACGCCGCCTTTCGGCGCTTCGATCGGGTCCCGCTCGCCGCCGCGTCGATCGGCCAGGTGCACGCCGCCGAGCTCAATGACGGGACGCCAGTCGTAGTCAAGGTCCAGCGGCCGGGCGTCGTCGATCAGATCGCGCAAGACCTGCAAATCCTGCTCAACCTCGCGACCACGGCCAGCCGTCGCTGGCCGGTCGCGGAGGAATACGCCGTCGTGGGCTTGGTCCAGGAGTTCTCCCAAACGCTTCGCGGAGAGACCGACTACATCCGGGAGGGTCGCAATGCAGAGCGCTTCAGGGAGAACTTCGCCGGAGATGACACGGTGCATTTTCCGGTCGTCCACTGGGCGTATACCACCGAACGGGTGCTGACCCTCGAGCGCATCAGCGGGATCAAGATCGATGACCTGGCCGCGCTCGATGCCGCCGGTGTCGATCGCCATCAAGTGGCAGTCAACGGTGCGCGGATGGTGCTGACGATGGTCTTTCGCGACCGCTTCTTTCACGCCGACCCTCATCCTGGCAACTTCTTCATCGAGGACGAGGAACGGATCGGGGTGGTCGACTTCGGGATGGTGGGGACCGTCGGTCCGCGCATCCAGGAGCAGCTGGTCTGGGCGCTCCTCGCGTACACCAGCGAGGACCCCGAGCGCCAGGTCGACACGCTCTACGAGATGGGCGTGGCCGGGCGTCACGTCGAGCGCGCCGCGCTACGGCGCGACGTCGAGCAGCTGCGTGCCCGCTATTACGGACGCCCAGTCGGAGAGATCAGGATCCGCCCGGTTATCAACGACGTCCTGGGCGTGGTTCGCCGCCACCATCTCCACCTGCCGACCGGCTACGCGCTGCTGCTGAAGACCGTGCTCATGCATGAAAGCCTGGTGGCGCAGCTCGATCCGAGCTTCGAGTTCACCTCCGTGTTGGTCCCCTACGCGCGAGGCATGATGGCGCGGCACTTTTCCCCGCTGGGCTGGGGACCGTCGGTGGGCAAGGCCGCGATCGACGTCGCTCGCCTCGGGGTGGAGCTGCCGGCATCGCTGCGTCGCCTGATGAGCTCGCTGCAACGCGGCGACCTCGAGCTGGCGATTCGCCCTACCGGGATCCAGCCGATGCTTCGCCGGGTGGAGCGGATCGCCAACCGGATAGTGCTGGGCATGGTCGCCTCCGCCTTTGTGATCGCGCTCGCCGTCCTCCTCTCGGCCTACCACGTCCGCAGCGATCCCGAGATCGCGGCGGTGCTCATCCTCGGCTTCGTGCTGGCGAGCATCCTCGGCGTCTACGTCGCCTGGAGCATCCTGCGCTCCGGGCGGCCCTAGAAAGCCGGTGTGATCGGCGTGGCGGCAACGGGCACGGTGGTCGCGCTGCCGTTGCTATCGACGATGGTGAACGAGGCGCCGGCGATCATCGCGAGTTTGCTGCCATTGGGCTGAGCCAGCACGTGCATACTCGACGGCATCGGGCAGGCGCATGTGCGCCAAATGACCTGCTGCGACTGCCAGCGAATCACCTGTGCCTCGAGGATGCTGGCGTTGCCGGCAGTCAAACCAGCGATCAAGGTTCCATCCCAGGAGAAGCAGTCCACCACAATACCCTTCAGCTGCGCCAGCTGCTGGCCGCCTGGGATCTGGCGAATCAGCGTGTAGGGCGGTCCAGCGCCGTTGCCGGCCAGCTGCTCAGCGATGGTCTGGCCATCGTGGCTGGCGACCAGCCGCGCGAGCGGGTTGGGGTAGCGGCGCTGGTAGATGACGCTGCCGTCGTGCAGCGATACCAGCAACAGGCTCCAGATGTACCCCGAGCCCTGGCCGACGACGAGCGCCTGATGCGACAGATCGCTGCAGGCGACCAGGGCCGGCGACTGCAGCGGGGTGCTCGGAAGGGTGATGGTGCCCACGGTCTGGCGCTGGCCGTCGAGTGACATGAGGTCCAGCTCGTAGTCGCCCGTCGATGATATGCCGATGGCGCAGAACTGCGCGCCATCATCGGCCCACATCATTTGCTGGTATCCGGGCACGTGGCCGACGGTAATCCCGAGCGCGTCGGTCACCGTCCCCTGCGGCTGGGCAGCCGCAGTCCGGGGAAACGCGTACCACAGATGATTTCCGTCGGGCGATTGAACGGCGGTGCCCGCTTGCAGGGAGCGGATCTGCCTCCCGGTCCAGTCAACCGCGTCGATGAGGTTGTCGTTCCCGTGATACCAGATCAGCGCCGTTGGTCTTGTGCCCGGCACGGGAGTTGCAGGCACCGACGGCGTCGGCGTGGCTGAAGGTCGCGCGCTCGCGCTGTTCGTAGCGGCCGTTGGTGTCCCCGTCCGAAACGACCAGCGCACCTCGATCTGTTTGCGCTCGCCCTTCCGACCAGATTGGTCCTGATCGAGCTCGACATGGTACTGGCTGTCATCTCGGAGACCCGCGTAATGAATGACAAAAACGCTTCCCTCCCAGTGCCCATTGCTGAGCGTGACGCCAACCGGCGGCTCAACTTTGATTACGGGATCCTGATCGGGATGGGCGATGTAGTCGGCGCGAAAGTCCCCGCTGAGCGGTACGTCGATGGACCCATCGGGCGGACTCACTGACCGGATATTGGCGGCCGCCATCGAAGCGCCCAACCCGCTCTGCTGAGCACGCAGCATGAGCATCAGCCCGGCGACCGCGCCCGCGAACAGGATGAGGAGGATGGCACCAGCCACCTGCATGATCCAGCCCTTCATCACCCGGAATAACGGCGCCCGCAGGGAAAGCCGTCAAGCCGATCGGCGGATTACAAGAGCCTGGTCAGCCAGGAACGAAACAGCTTCATACCGCCCGGGTCGCGATACGGCGGGATCAGCGCTTTGAGCCGCTGTTCGGCAAGCAGGACCAAGGAATCGACGGTCTGACCCTTGCTCTCGATCGGCGTCCCGACGATCATGCGCACCGTCTTACGCAGCCAGAGATCCTTCGTTCCTGCTAGGGCTACCGGCAGCACCGGAACCTGGTTATCGATGGCGAAGTGGGCGAAGCCCTTTTTGAATGGCATCAGCCCGCCCTCGGCGGGCCCGTAGTTCCCTTCTGGGTAGATGGCGACCACGCCGCCACGCTGTAAGCAGCGGTTCACGTGTTGAAAGAGCACCAGGTCAGGGTGCGCCTCACGGTTGACGGGAATGAAACCGCCGACGCTCTTGACCAGCGCCCACTGGACCCTGCGCTTCACCAGCCCGAGCGTCTCACCGAGGAAGTGGACCTTGGGCTCGATCGGAAAGCTGGCGAGGATGAGGAAAGAGTCCAGCCAGTTCAGATGGTTCGCGATCAGGACGTAATTGCGGTCGCTGGGAATGTGCTCGCGTCCGTCGACGCGGATGCGGAATAGAAGGTGCAGCACGGGCACGACGGTGATGCGGAGGAAGCGAAACATCGGCGTCGCCTCGCGGCCAACGGGCAGCACGTCGGCTGGCGGCTGCGGGGGCGCCTGCATGCGCCGTATTTAACGCATCGGAGGCGCGGTCGGTTTCGAGAGGTAGCTGGATTACGAGACGCGAACGCCCTGCGCTTGGAGCACGCCCAGCACCATGCCCTCGCCCTGCTCGCGGGCCTTTCGATAGGTGTCGCGGGTGCCGGTGTCCCCATTGGTCGACGTTTCGCGAAGCAGCCGGTCGAGCTCCTCGTCGAACAGCTGAGAGATGAGCTCCGGTGAGTGCTTTACCGTCTGCCCCTTGCTGTCTGGGACCTCGACCTTATGCAGCGTCCGCTGGGCGATCATGTAGCGGTAGATGCGGTCGGTCGCCAGGTCTTCCATGTAGCCGTCGAGCAGGCTGGCGCCCTTGCCGTTGAGCACGCCGTTGCGGTAGCGAATCACCGTCCGCACCGCATCGCGGGTCCCCTGCAGCGTCCGCTTGCCAACGCCCTCCGGTGTTGGCCGCAGGTCCTTATGAATGTCGGCGTCCTTCCGCCGGGCATTCAGCTGATTCGGATAGGGGAACTGGTTGACCGCAATCTCGTTCTGGTCGGGATGGCCGGTCCACGCGCCGTCCATCAGGCTCGTCGCCTCGTTCTTCTTGTCCTTTTCGAGCACCTGCAGCGCGCGGGCATTTAGCTCGGGATCCTCGCGGCTGGGGTAGAGGGCGGTCATGCCGCCGATCGCCAGCATGCCCCGCTTGTGACAGACCTCGGGCATGACCTCGCGCAGCGCCTGGAAGAAGGCGACGTCGTGCGGGATGGTGTTCCGGTCCGGTAACACCCATTTCGGATCGGTCAACGTGAAATCGATCAGGCTGGCCATGTAATCCCAGCGGCCGAGGTTCAGCCCCATGATGTGCTCGCGAAGGTTGTAGGCGAACTCCTCCATCTGGTAGGCGAGAGGATGCGACTCGACCAGCGCCATGCACTTGATGTAGTCCTCCGGCCAGCCACGCGCCCGGGCGATGGCTCGAAAGACATCCCGCCACCAGATCGCCTCCTCGGCCGACTCGGATTTCGGGATGTAGATCGAAAGCGGATGACGCAGCCGCTGCGGGTCGACCTGGAATGCGACTATCGCGACGTCGAAGAGCGCGCCCGACGTGCGTTCGCCCTTGATGACGCCATCCTGCTCGAGGTGGAGGCCGCGAGGCCGGGTGTAGATGACGGTCTTGCTCTCGTTGATGGATACCTGCCGATTTCGTTTCTTGTCCTGGTAGGTCAGCTCGCCACGCAAGGCGGCGACGATGTTGTCGATCCCGGCGGTGATGTTCGGCCAGGCGTTGGCGACTGAGTCTTCGAGGTCGAGCATCACGCCCGGCGCGCCGGAGTTGAGCATCTTCACCACGAGCTCGCCGTCGTCGGCCGGCCCCGTCATCTGATTGCGCTGATCCTGGCACCAGCCCGGGAGCGCGATCTTCCAGCTGCCGGTGGTCGCCTCAGAGGGTGGCAGGTAGTCAGGGAGCCGGCCGGCATGAGCCGCCTCGAGCGCCTCAGCCCGCTCGGCGGTCAGCTGCCGCTGTCGCGGGGTAAAGGCCTTGTGCAGGGGCAGGAAGAAGTCGTAGAAGCCGTGCGGAAGGTCGTTTTTGGGATCGAGACCGCCCGGCGCCTCGTTGATCGGCGGGTCAGGTGGGATTACCGTCTTCACCCTTCTCAGGCTGAGCGTAGCAGTAAGGCTGCCGGCGGGGCGTGGCCGGTTAGCGGGTCGTGCGGCGATCCCGTTCGCGGCGTTCGCCGCGAAGGGTGACCTGGACCGCGGAGCTTTTATAGATGTATCCGCGGCTGATCGCCTGCCGGATCTGCCGCCAGAACGCCTCACGGAGCCAGCGACGCTGGACGACCAGTTCGACGCCGCTCAGGGTCAGCGCGTCGCCGGTGAGGGAAGCCCGGGTATCCGGCCGCTGCGCTCGCCGCACGGCATCCAGGTCAAGGCCAGGCATCAGCCAGTCCGCCGGCATCTCGATCTCGGCCTGGGGGATATCGGCGTGGAGCTCCGGCTGGACGGCCACATAGAAGGAACCGGAAAGGGGCGGGCAGTCTTGCTGGCTAGCCGACTTCCGCGGCCGCCGGAAGCTCAATTTTGAAGCTGGAACCGGTCCCCGGCTGGCTTTCCACGGTGACCATGCCGCCGTGGCCCTCTACCACCTGGCGGACCAGGTAGAGCCCGATGCCGGTGCCGGCCACATTGTTCAGCTGCGGGTCGTGTACCCGGAAGAACTTCTCAAACAGGTGGGATCGTGCCGATTCCGGGATGCCCACGCCGTGATCCCGCACGACCAGGGTCACGCGGCCGTCGTATCGGCCGCCTTCGACCTCGATGTGCGGCGGACCCTCGCTGAACTTGACGGCGTTCTGCAGGAGGTTGTCGACGGCCGTCGCCAGCCGCTCGGAATCGCCGATGACCGGCAGCGGCTCGGTTGTCAAGGCAACGTCGACATCGCCGTTTTTGAGATCGACCTGCGGTCTGACGCGGTCGACGGCTTCGCTGACCACGGTGCGGAGGTCGACTGGCGCCAGCTGGGGCGGCACGGCACCGTCCTCCAGGCGAGCCAGCAGCAGCATCCGCTCCACCTGGATCCGCATCTCACTCGACTTGTCCATCAGGGTCTTCACCGCCTGCCGGGCAGGCGAGGGCATCGCCCCGAGCGAGCCATCTTCCAGCATCGACGCATAGCCGCGGATGACGGTCAGCGGCGTGCGCAGTTCGTGGGAGGCGATCTGCATGAACTCACGCCGGGCTCGTTCCAGTTCCGCCAGCGCCTCGGCGCGCCGACGCTCCCGCACCAGCGCGGCGCGAGTGTCGAGCGCGATGGCGGCCTGGGCTGCCAGCAGCTGCAGCCGTCCGATCTGCTCACCCCTGAACCAACGCGGCCGCCGCCAATGGAGGCCGATGAGGCCGATGAGCCGCTGCCCCGCCCGTAAGGGGAGGAAGACCGTGGCTTTCACTTGTGCCCGCACGGGACCACCGCGGGCCCAGTCGGGCAACTTATCGTCCTGGTCCGGGTCGGCCACATAGGCGGGCACCTTAGGATCCGCAATCCAAGCCAAATCCCCGGAGGTCAGCGGGGCGCCGGTCGGCGCCTCGCCAGCCGGCCACTCCCGACCTCCGGTTGCGACGAGGTGGAAGCGGCCATCGTTTCTTCGAACCCGAAGCGTGGCGAGCTCGGCGTGGCTGAAGTCGATGAAGGAGCTCAGGATGCTGCGCTCGACCTCGGCGTCCGGGACGCTCGCATCTTCCACCTGCAGGCTCTCGATCAACGCGAGCGCCTTGATCGTCTGTTCTGCCTCCGAATGTTCCTCAGCATTGGCCAGCGCCAGGGCAGTCTGGGCGGCGATCGACTCCATGACGCGAAGATCCTCGACGCCCATGCTGCCAACGCCGAGCCGTGCCAGGGTCAGCACCCCGAACAGACGATCCCTCGTCACCATCGGGACACTGAGCACGCTCTCCGCCAGGCGCTGGACACCCGCCGGATAGATCATGTGCGGATCCTTGCTCGCGTCGGCGATCAGGAGCGACTTCCGGGACTGGCCCACCCGACCCGTGACCCCCTCGCCAAGCGCGAACGTGATGTTCTGCCAGTCGATCGCGGCATACGCGGGCGCCCGGGCTACCGACTTGACCAGAACCAGTCGCTCCGAACTGTCGTCCCACCGATAGAGCCGGAAGTGCTGGTAGTCGATCACGCGCAGCGTGGCCTCGGCGACCGTATCGAGGATCGCCTCCGGATCGAGGCTGCGCAGGATCTGGGGAGAAACGTCCTGAAGCAGGTCCTTACGCTTTTCCAGCAGGATTTCCCGGCGGCGGCTGATATGGACGAACTGAATCACCGCCGCCGCAGCCAGCAGCCCGGTCAGCTGGCGAACCGCCTCGCTGACGCTCGGGACATCGAATTGACCCGGCTGACCGAGGAAGTAGTAGTCGGAAAGGACGAGCACGGCCGCGGCCGCGAGTACGGCCGGCCCACGGCCAAATCGCCAGGCAATGGAGCCGATCAGCAGGATGAAGATCAGCCAGTAGGTCTCGACGCGGGCGATGCCTAACGCCCACGCCAGGGTGCCGAGTGCGGCAGCGACGACGGCAACCGAGAACACGGCCAGGCCGTAGGGCACGAGACGCCTACCCATCCACTCCACAAGATACGGAATCGCTGCGTGAACGCAAGGTGCTGCCGTCGCTGGTCAGCTTGACGCAGCCGTCGAGTGGCCGCTAGGCTGAAGCGTCGATATCAGAAGATCGCAGCAAGGAGGTATCACTATGAGAATTGCCTGCATCCTCGACAGTGGTTTCGAGGACTCGGAATTCAAGCAGCCCTATGACGCCTTCCTGACAGAGGGCCATCGCGTCACCGTCATTGGTCTGCAAGCGGGCAAAGAGCTGAAAGGGAAGAAGGGGCAGGTCACGACCAAGGCGGAGCGCGGCATCGACGAGGTCACGCCGACCGAGTTCGATGCGCTCTTCATTCCGGGCGGCTACTCGCCCGACCACCTGCGCGCCAACGCGAAAGCGGTCCAGTTCACCAGGGCGTTCTTCGACGCCAACAAGCCGGTCCTCGCCATCTGCCACGCTCCGCAGCTCCTGATCACCGCCGACGTCGTCAAAGGGCGCAAGCTCACCGCCTGGCAGACGATTCAGGACGACCTCAAGAAGGTCGGCGCCAACGTCGTCGACCAGGAAGTCGTCGTCGATGGGAATCTGGTCACCTCGCGCAAGCCTGATGACATCCCGGCCTTCATCCGGGAGTCGAGCAAGCTGCTGGAGAAGGTTCCGGTCAGCTCCCGCTAATCAGAGATGGCCGGCGCCGCTGCGCCGGCTTCTTTCTAATCGGTTGACGCCTCAGCTTTTACGGTCGACGGCGCGCTCGAGTTCCGCCTTCGACATCCGGGAGCGTCCCGGAATGCGTTTTTCTCGGGCCTCATTGCGCAGCTGGGCGTAGGTCCGACCCTGCGCGCCGGTGTGCGAGCGCAACCCGCCGCGCCGTTCCGATGAGATGTCGTCGATCGACGTGCGGCTTGCCTGCTTGGCTTCGCCGGTGCGCGCCCGCTCCTTGTTGACGGTGCGAGCCGCGATCTCTTCTGCCTTGTCCTCGCCGGTTCCCCGCTCTTCGAGGCTCTCCTTGATGTGCTCGTACTGTCGCTCGCGTTTCGGACTCCAGGCCCGCTGTGGCATCTCGCGAGCATAACGCCTTGACATCGAGTGGCGGCTTGCGCATCATGAACGCGACTTCTTGAGGCGAACGTCTTACCCTACGTCCGGCTACAGCCTCGGGACGCGCGGCCGTCGCTCGTCGCGCCGTCTGCTCGCACCCCCGCGGCGCAAGAACCCCTTCATCCGGCCAATCATCCTGATCGCCGCGCTGTTGCTTGGCAGCCGCGGCTACGCGATGTTGCAGACCCACCGCGACATGCACGCGCTTGCGGCGACGGCGAAGACGGCGCCGGCTCGGCCCAGCGCGCGACCGCGGGCGCGGGCCACGTCGAAGCCAGCCGCGACCCCGACGCCCTCACCAACGCCGTCTCCATCGCCCTCGCACATCGCGGTGCCCGCTCAACTGCCGGCGGTCAAGGTGCCGGTCTTCAGCAGCAGCTGGCTGCGGACCCATCCCATCGCAGAGACGCCGGCGATCAAGGCTCACGCGGCCATCGTCATCGACCTGACCGCCGGCCAGATCCTCTTCCAGCAGGATGCGACCAGCCGCTATCCCGAGGCCTCGCTGACCAAGATGATGACGGCGATGCTGGCAGCCGACCTGGCACCGATGGATACCACGGTGACGGTGCCCGAGGCGGCGACCCAGGTCGAGCCGAACCACATGGGGATCAGCACCGGCGAGCAGCTCACCCTGCGCGAGCTCCTCGACGGCATGCTGCTCGACTCAGGCAACGACGCCGCCGAGGCGATCGCCATGGGCCTGATCGATCGCTCGACCTTCATCGACCTCATGAACCAGAAGGCACAGCAGCTGCACCTGCGACAGACGCATTTCGCCAATCCCAGCGGGCTCGACGATGCGAGCCATTACAGCTCCGCCTATGACCTGGCCGTGATGGGCACGACGCTGCTGCAGGATTACCCCGACCTGCGCACCATCGTGGGGACCAAGTCGGTCTCGATCTACGCCACCGCCCAACACAAGGCCTTCAATCCGACCAACATCGACCGGCTGCTCTGGACGTACCCCGGCGCGATCGGCATCAAGCCGGGCTACACCGGCGCCGCGAACTACTGCCTGGCGGCGGCTGCCACCCGCAACGGCCGCACCATCCTGGTGGTCGTGCTCGACAGCACCCAGCACTTCACCGACGCCGCCACGCTGCTCGACTTCGGCTTCGCCCACCCGGTTACACGCTAGGCCTCCGTAAGATCGCAGCGTGGGTGACCTGTTCAAGCTAGGCGTCCCATGGTGGGAGCTGATCCTCCGATCCTTGCTGATCTATGCCGTTTTCTTCGTCGGACTCCGGCTTTTCGGCAAGCGCGAATTGGGACAGTTCACGATTTTCGACCTGGTGCTGGTGTTGTTGGTGGCCAACGCGCTTCAACCGGCGATCACCGGCCCCGACCAGTCGATCACCGGCGGCGCGATCATCATCATCACCCTCCTGGTGCTCAACCGCGGCATCGCTCTCTTGCGTAGCTATTGGCCGGCCTTCGACCATCTCATCGAGCCGCCGCCGACGGTGGTCGTCGAGGACGGCAAGCTGCTCAAGAAAAACCTGGAGAAGGAAGGCCTGAGCCAGAGCGACGTCGAGATGGCGCTCCGCGAGCACGGCGTCGACAAGATCGAGAGCACGAAGCTGGCCGTTCTCGAGAACGACGGCAGCATCAGCGTGGTCGATAAGAACAGCCCGGACAGCTACCGCCGCCGGCGCCGGGTCCGCTTCCTCAAGCGCTGATGGCGACATCCGTGGCGGAAGAGCGGCGCGTCGTCACCATCCTCTTCGCCGACGTCGCCGGCTCGACGGCGCTGGGCGAAAGCCTCGATCCGGAGGATGCTCGGTTCCTGCTCCGGCGCTATTACGACATTGCGCGGGAGACCGTCACCGAGTACGGCGGCATCATGGAAAAGTTCATCGGCGATGCGGTGGTCGCCGTGTTTGGTTTTCCCCAGACGCACGACGACGACCCGCAGCGAGCGCTCTCGGCAGCGCTGGTGCTGCGCGACCGTGTCCAGTCGGACCAGGAGCTCGGCGATCGGCTCCCGATCCGGATTGGGATCAACACCGGCGAGGTGGTGGCCCTGCGCGAAGCGGCCGCCGGGGACTTCCCCCTCAGCGGCGACGCGGTCAACGTCGCTTCCCGGCTGCAAACCTCGGCAGCGCCCTGGACGATCATCGTGGGCGACCGCACTGTCTCCGGTTGCCGCGCCGACTTCCAGTTCTCGGAACCGATGGAGATTACGGTGCGGGGCAAGTCCCAGCCCGTGCGTGCCTTCGAGCTTCTCGCCCGCAGCCCCCGCCGTCCGGTCGCCAGCCGCACGCCGCTGATTGGTCGGGATGCCGATCTGCAACAGATTGAACTGGTTGCCCGCCGAGCGCTGGAGGAGCGGCGTCCCTTCCTGGTCAGCGTCATCGCACCGGCCGGCGTGGGCAAGACCCGGTTGCTCGAAGAGTTTCTCGAACGGTTGCCGGCCATCGAGCCGCGCGCCCGGGTCGCGATCGCCCAATGTATGCCCTACGGCCAGCGGCTCACCTACTGGCCGCTTCGCAGCGTCCTGTACAGGATCATCGGCGTCCCCGCTGAGGCCAAAGCGCATGCGGTGCGAGAGGCGATCCGGACATGGCTGCAAGGATCCGGACTGGAGGCGCTCGACAAGGCGGTCGAGTTACTCGCGGCAACCGTTGGCGCCGGCGAGACAGAGGTCCTCGACCGATCCGCCTTGCTGGCCGCCTGGCGAACGTTCTTCGAAATTGCCGCCCGACGGGCGCCGCTGGTTCTCGTCTTCGAAGACCTGCACTGGTCGAGCGACAGCCTGCTCGACCTCTTCGAGTTCGTGATGCAGCCGCGCGGCGAGCTGCCCCTCTTGATGATGGCGCTCACGCGTCCCGAGCTGCTCGACCGGCGGCCGGCCTGGGGCGGCGGCCGTCGCAACTACGTGTCGATCTCTCTCGAGCCCCTGAGTGACGCCGAAACGGCGCGGCTCGTCAACCAGCTGCTCGCCGGTTGCTCGACCGAAATGGTGGAGCGGATCGTCCAGCGGTCCGAGGGCAATCCCTTCTTTGCCGGCGAGCTCGTCCGCTCGATCTCCGAACGTCCCGATGGGGATCGACTGCCTGACACTGTGCAGGCCACGGTCCTCGCGCGTCTCGACCTGCTGCAGCCGGTCGAGCGGCGTTCCATCCAGCTCGGCGCGGTCTTCGGCCGCCAATTCCGCCTGGCTGCCATCAAGGGGCTGGAGCCGGAGCTTGCCGCCGATGCCAGCACGATGGAACGGCTGGTTGATAAGGACCTGCTCCGAAACGCGGGTGGCGACGCGTTTGCCTTCCGTCACATTCTGATTCGTGAAGTCGCCTACCAGACGCTGACGCGCGCGGAGCGCGGTCGACTCCATGCCGCCGCTGCCGGCTGGATGGAAGCCCAAGCAGGCGAACGCGAGGACGCGCTGGCAGAACTGATCGCCTACCACTATCGCGAAGCTGCCCTGGTTGCGACCGCTCAGCGCCCGAACGATCCGGAAAGCGAGCTGGTTCGTGACAAGGCGGTGAGCTGGTTGAGCCGCGCCGCCGAGGTCGCCTACGCCGCCGCCGCCTCGGTTGAAGGATCGCGCCACTTGCGCAGCGCCATCGAGCTGGCCGAGGCGAGCCGCCTGCCGGATCTGTATCAGCGGTTGGGCGTCATGGCAGAGTCCGGTGAGCTGTCGGCCGAGGCGTACGAGATGGCACTGCGGCTGAGCCGGGAACAGCACCGCCCGCCGGTGCAGGAGTTGCAGATCCTCAGTGGCCTGCTCTCGATCTACATGCGCTCGCAGGGCTCGGTGCCACATCGGCCGTCAGAGGCGCAGATGGCGGACTTGCGCCGGCAGGCCGCTGAAGTCGCCGTCCACGTTGACGATGAGCGCACGCTCGCGACCTACCAGGCAGCCGACGCCTTCTTTCCGTTCTGGGTTCGTGGAACGGGCCGGATCGCGCAGGCCGAGGAGATTGCCGCTGCCGATGCATCGGCCGAACGCGCTCTTCAGACCGCCCGCCGCCTGGACGACGCGAACCTGAAAAGTATGGCGCTCGACGCCCTGTCCGGCACGGCCAGCATCCTCGACGATTTCCGGCGAAGCCGCGAGTATGCGCGCGAACGGCTCAGCTTTCAGGAGCGGCTCAACATGGCGGAACGGGTCGATGCGCATTCGATGGTGGCATGGAGCTCCTGCCTGCTGGGCGACCTTGAGGATGCGGACCGGGTCACGGCCGAAGGGCTCGCCCAGGTCCAGCCCGGGCAAGTCCCGGCCTGGACGATGCACATGGTCGCCTGGCGAGTTTATGCGCTAACCCTGATGGGACGCTGGGACGAGGCCCTGACGATGGGCGAGCGGGCCCGTCAGCTCTGGCTGGAATCGGGCCGGCCGTCGGCCGGTTATGCGCTTCGCGGTTTCATGGCGGCGATCGACATCGCCCGCGCCCGCCAGGACGAGCGGCTGGTGGACATCTACGGCACGATCCACGATGAGATCAGCGCCGAGTTTCCTGAGGGCACCTTGATTCGCCGTTGGATCGGCTACGGCCAGGGCAACCTCGACGCGGTCGAGGATGCGGTCTCGGCATTCCTGGATGGTCCGTCGATTCAGATCGAGCGCATGGAACGAGGCCTGAACTTCCTCCTCGATCACGATCGCCTCGTCGCTCGCTCCGTCGCCGATCGCGTGCTCGGGTTACGTTCCGGCGAATTTCCTCTGCTCGAAGCGCAAGCGAACCGCCTGCTCGGCCGGATCGATCGCGACCCCGGACGGCTGACGCGCGCATTGGCTATCTTCGAGCGTTCCAAGGCAGTCCCCTACGTGGCGAGGGTGCGCGGCGAGCGCGCACTGCTGACGGGCAAGCATGATGAGCTCGACAGCGCGATCCGAGTCCTCGAGCAGCTCGGCGATCAGGACCAGGTCTGCCGCTTCGAGCGCCTTCAGGTAGCCTGACCTGCGATGCCGCATCGCGACACGATTGCGGTCCATGCCGGCGAACCGGGACTCGACCGACGGGATGCGCCGATCACGCCGGACATCATGGTTGGATCGGCGAGCGGGTATCGCGACCTGGCGGATGTCGATCGGGCGATGGCGGCCCATCGCGGCTACGGCCGCTGGGGAACCGAGAACCATCGTCAGCTGGAAGCGGCCCTCGCGGCGCTGGAAGCGACGGGAACGGACAAGAGGCTCGACGCGGTCGTGGTCGGCTCGGGCATGGCGGCGATCGCCGTCGCTTTGTTGAGCGAGCTCAACCAGGGAGACCATGTCGTCGTCGCCAACGACTGCTACGGCACCACCATGACGTTCGTTCGGGATGACCTCTCCCGCTTCGGCATCACGGCGTCGATCGTCGACTTCCAGGATCTCGATGCCGTCAAGGGCGCGATCGGGGAGCACACCCGGGTGCTGCTCGGCGAGATCTGTACCAATCCCCTGATCCGGGTTCCCGACCTCGAGGCGCTGTCGAGCATCGCCCACGACGCCGGCGCGCTCTTGCTGGTCGACAATACGGTTCCCACCCCGGTGCTCTGCCAGCCCCTTCGCTGGGGCGCCGACGCCGTCATCTACAGCGCCACCAAGAATCTGAGCGGCCACGCGGACGTCATCGGCGGCGCGATCGTGGGCACGCCGGCCTGGGTCGAATCGGCGCGGGCGTTCTCCCACACTTTCGGGCCGACTCTCGGCCCCTTCGATGCCTGGCTGACGCTGCGTGGTCTGCGGACGCTCGCCCTCCGGATGGAACGGCACACGACCAATGCGCTCAGGCTGACCCAGTTCTTGGAACACCACGGCGCGGTCGACAAGGTGTTCTACCCAGCGCTCCCAAGCAGCCCGTTCTGCCAGCGGGCACGCCGGCTGCTGCCGGATGGCGCCGGCGCCTTGTTCTCCTTCGAGTTGAAGGGCGGCAAGGACGCGATCGACCGCATGCTCGAGCGGCTCCGGATCGTCCGGCTGATGCCGAGCCTGGGCCACGTCGCGACCACCTTGAGCCACCCGGCCTCGACCTCGCACCGCGGGCTGACGCCCGAGGAGCGAGCGCATACCGGGATCAGCGACGCGCTCGTCCGATGCTCAATCGGGATCGAGCACCCCGACGACCTGGTCGCCGACTTCGATCAGGCGCTAGGCTGAGGTCTTGACCACGTAGGTCCCGGCGATCTTGTCGTGCCAGCCTTGCTTGTTGGGATCGAACGCCACCCAGATCACGCCGATCAGGATGACGATGAACGAGATGATCAGTCCCACATAGCGGATCACCGAGCGACCGATATCCAGATCAGAGCCATCGGTCTTGATGACGCGGAGGTTGAGCAACTTCTGTCCGACCGTCTGCCCCGGCCACACGCTGGAGTTTGACCAGAAGTAGGTGAAGTAGATGAGGCCGAGAATCAGGTTCACGCTGCTCCGACCGTTCAGACTGAGATTCAAGATCGACGTAATAATGCTGCCGATGATGCCCAGGATGATGGCATCGATGATGTAAGCGAGGACGCGGATCCAGAAGCCGGCTTTGGGTGCGCTGACGAGCGATCCGGCAGCCGGAACCGGTTGTTGGATGGAGCCCGGTTGCATGGTGGACATGGGTCAACCCCCTGAGTTTTGGCGCGAGTATAGCCTGAATTCCGACCCCGTGCACAAGCAGTCTCGGCCATAGAATCCTAAGGTGGCTGAGGCGCCATATCGACGGCCGGATTTCCTTACCCGGAAGGTCATGCAGCCGCTACTTGCGGCGCTGGGAGTCACCCCGACGCTCACCGTCCGGGGCCGCAGTTCCGGCCGGTCATACCGGTTTCCCGTTCTTCCGCTCGACTTCCAGGGCAAGCGGTATGTGGTGGCGCCGCGCGGCAACACGCAGTGGGCTCGCAACCTGCGCGCCGTCGGCGACGCGGAACTCAAGCTGGGCGGACGCACCCGCCGGGTGCGGGCGACTGAGATTCCGCCGCCGGAGAACACCCCGATGGTCGATGCCTATGTTCGCCAGTACGGCAGCAAGTACGGCGGGTACGTGGCCAAGGAGTTCGCGTCGATGCCCAACCCGGCGCATCACCCGGTCTTCCTGCTCGACGATCTCTAATTCGAATTCAAGGGGCCAGAAAAACCCCCGATAAAATCGGATGGTGCCGCATCGCGCGCTTTCGCTTGTCGAAAATCTGCCCGATCAGTCGATCCTGCAGCGGATCGGCAACACGCCGCTGATCCGCGTCCGTCACCTGGAAAAGGAGTTCCCCCACATCACCTTCTACGCCAAGGCGGAGTGGTTCAACCCGGGCGGGTCGGTCAAGGACCGGCCGGCCCTGCGCATGATCGAGGAAGCCGAGCGGACCGGTGA
>DAIPYJ010000018.1:0-47896 GCA_036782775.1 Candidatus Dormiibacterota bacterium
CCGAAACAGCCGCGTCAATGCGCTCCCGGACTGTTTCCATCGAATCCTTGACCGTCTGGTAAATCTCCAAATCGGTCGGGCGCGAAGTGCTCTTCATCGCGGTCGTGACCCATTGGCGAGTCGCGACGCGTGCGGTCTCAGCGGCTACATACGGCGACCAAGACACATTTAAAGTGCCAAACTATGCGCACGCAAGAAGAGGGAGGCGGTAGGAGGAAAGAACTACGCCGCTGTCGACAAACGCAGTGGCACCTCTTTTGGGACTGCCAAGCGCTGAACCAATTGCAGGAGATCCCTCCCGGAGCCTCGGCTTTGCAAGCCCCCCGTAGTCCCCCAACCTCGGCTATGCGTTGTTATGCAGGCTGATCCCAGCGTTCATCGAGTGGGTCGCCTGGCAATAAGGCAGCTCGCCGAAGACCCTCGAGGCGTCGAAGCGTCGCCTCGACCGAACGCTCAGAGACATAGTGATAGCCGTTATCAGGATCCTGATAAGACTCTAAGCGTCCGGCTTTGATGCGACGCAAGATCGAATTGCGCGAGATGCCCAATCGCTTGGCCGCCTCCGAGATCGGAATGTAACTGAGATTTGTGGCCTTTGAGGCTTCGGCTACTGGGGACATTTTCTTTCTTCGCTGCATATCTTAGCAAACTTGACCAAGCTGGTCAACCTTCCCAACCTGTTTAACGTTTCCATGACTACTTGCTGATCTTTGTGTCCCAACCTCGGCTTGAGCGTGCGTACCGCTAACCGATCGCCACTGGCAAATCGGCCATCAGCGTTTCGCCGTTGCTCTCGGTCCAGGTCACCGTCAGCGTATAGCTGCCCGTGCGCGGATCCATCAGAGGCAGTCCGCTGATGGAGTCCGATGCGTGATATTCAAATCCGGCTGGGCTGGAAGGTTGCAGCCGCGGCTGGCTCAGACGAACTCCGGAGCTGCCCCGGTGCAGCACTACCACCAGTTCGCTCGATGCGTCGCCGGTCGTTACGACGGTGAGGGCAAGCGTGCCGGTAGCCGGATAGGCGGCCCGGTCTGTCGAGATCTCGAGCGAACGGGACGGGTCTCTGGGATCGAGCACAATCACCCGGTTGCCTGCCACGCTCTTCCGGGCCTGGGCAAGGTCGGCGGGTCCAGCTAGGCCTCCTGTTACCGTGCCGGGCGCATAGCGTGCAGCGCCGTTGTTGTTGTTGGCATGCATCGCCACTCCCGACGCGGTGCTGGCACCGCCAGCAGGCAGATGGGTCAACCCAATACCGATCAGGACCACCGCGACCGCCGCGCTGCCGACCCAGCCGACCGGCGCCCAGCGCCAGGGCTGACGACGAGCTGGAACGTTCGCAAAGGACCGCGAGGGGCTTTCCATCGGCAGCCCACGGATGGCGTAGGCGGTTTGGCGGAGTCCGGCGAGTCGTTTCTGGCAGTCGACGCAGCCGGCGACATGTTCCGCAACCCGCGCCTGATCGTCCGGAGCCAGCTCGTTGTCGACGTAACTGGACAGCTCTTCGAGCGTCGGTTCGGTCCCCGGCCTACTCGGCATGGGCGTCCTCCCGGGGCGCGCTCGGAAAGAGATCCGGATGACGCGCCAGGGCTTCCTGAACGGCGGCGCGGGCGCGAGCGATGCGCGATTTGACCGTGCCCAGCGGGACGCGCAGCACGCCAGCGATTTCGTCGTAGCTCATGCCGTTCACGTCGCGGAGAATGATCGCCATCCGCAGGTCGTGCTCGAGGGCGGCAATCGCCTCCCGCACCAGTCGATGCCGTTCGTTGATCTCGGCGCGTTCCTGTGGGTCGGCCGCCACCAGGCCCAGCGGGACGATGCGCGCCTGCTGGTCGTCTTCGGGCATCTCGCCGTAGCGCCGTCCCCGCCGAAAGTGGTCATAACAAAGATTGGCAGCGATCTGAAACAGCCAGGACTTGAAGGGCGCTTCGCGGAGGGTGCGAATCTTCGACCAGGCGCGTAAGAACGCCTCCTGGGTGATGTCGGCGGCGTCGTCGCGGCCACCGACCATCCGCAGCGCCATGTTGTAAAGCGGGACCTGATATTGAACGATCAATTGGGAAAACGCCTCCTGATCGCCCCGGCGGGCCCGGCCCACCAGCTCGCGATCGTCCACTCAGCAGTTCCAGCCTTTTGACGGAATCATTGCTAATAAGTTCCCAACGAACGCACTTGGATATACTCGCCCAGCACGCCGGAGTGTCGGAATGGTAGACGAGGGCGCCTCAAAAGCGCCTGGGCGTAAGTCCGTGTGGGTTCGAGTCCCTCCTCCGGCAGGCTGCCACTCTCCGTCCAGACCGGAACTTTTCGCCGGATGCGGCGTCATATTCAGGTAGATGCGGCTCCGCTTCCGCCTGCCTGCCCGCCTGGCGCTCGCCGGCATCGTGGCCGCCGCCGCGCTTCCGCTCTTCTCGGTCGCGGCCAACGCCGCCTCAGGCATCAGCCTGACAGTCCATGCCGGCTACCACGACGTCATCAAGCCGGGCCAATGGATGCCGGTCACGATCGACGCGCAGAACAGCGGGGCCGGCGTCGATGCGACTTTGCAAGTGCAGGAATCGCTCAACGCCCAGCCCGGCGTGACGGGTCTGACCCTCTACCAGGAACCGATCAGCCTCGCCACCGGGGCGAAGAAACGTGTTCGCGTTTACGTCGAGATCGACAATCCCGGAGCAACGGTGACAGCACGAATCGTGCAGGCGGGACGCGTCCTTGCATCCAGCGACTCGCTGTCCGGCGGCACCACCACCTATCTCATTGGCGTCCTCTCGGACCAGACGACCACCCTGGATGATTTCGCCGCGGTGCACCCGGCGACGATCTCGGCCCGGGTGGTCCACCTGAGCGCCGACGAGTTGCCCGATGTGGCGATTCCCCTGCGTGCCTTCGACATCCTCGTCATCGACGACTTTGCCAGCGACAGCCTGACCGCGGCCCAGCGCTCGGCGCTGACCGACTTCGTCAGCGCCGGCGGCAACCTGCTCCTCGGCACGGGGGCCGCCTGGCATAAGACGCTCGCGGGACTACCGGCGTCGCTGTTGCCAATGGCTGTTAACGGCACGACGGTCATGGACAGCAACACCATGGGCGGTTCGGCAGTCGAGGTCGCCAGCGGCTCCCTGACAAACGGACAGCCATGGCTGACCGATGGGGCCCAGCCCTTGCTGATCGATCGGTCGGTCGGCTCCGGAACGGTGACCCTGGCCACGTTCGACTGGAACCAGCAACCGGTCGCGATCAGCAGCGACTTCCATGGCGTCCTGCGGCAGGTGCTCTCGCGCGCCATCTTCGATGCCGGCGGCGGTGGTCAGAACCTAACGCAGCTGGGCGGCGGCGCTCCTGGTCCATTCGCAACGGGAAGCCAGCCGTCGGTCTCCACCCGCAGCGGATCACTGACCCCTCAGCTTGCCGACCTCCCGGGGCTCGACCTGCCCTCGCTCCAGCTCACGGGCGCCCTTGTCATCCTCTACGTTCTTCTCGTCGGACCCATCAACTACCTGGTGCTTGGTAGGCTGCACCGGCGCGCGCTGGCATGGGTCACGATTCCGGTGATTGCAATCATTGCCGCGGGTGGCGCCTACGGCACAGGGGTGATCACCAAAGGACGATCGGTCCAGATCAACCAGGTTGCGATCCTGCACCTGCAACCCGGTACCGATCGCGCCTACCAGGAGACCTACACCGGGGTCATCCCACCCAGTCGGGGCGATTACGTCGCGACCGTATGGGGAGAGGGACTCCTGATCAGCCCGATCATCAACACCTACGGCCCCGGTCCGAGTGGTGGCGGCGGCCTTCAGGTCGACCTGGCGCACAACGCCGTGACCCTGACCCGCATGACGGCCTTCTCGCTGGGCGGCTTCGCCACCGAGGAGATGACGAGCGCCCCGCAGATCAGCGGCCAACTGCGCCTGGTCAATGGGATCCTGGCCGGCACGATTCAAAATCATTCGACGCTGACTTTTACCGACGGCGTCCTGATCGCCGGTGACAGTTATCAACTCTTCGGCGAGCTGAAGCCGGGCGCGAGCGCCAGCGTCGGCCTGGTGCCGAAGTCCTCCAATCCGTTTGGCCAGCCGCTGTTTACCCGGATTTACACCAACAGCCAGTACGGCCCCGTGAACGGCAATGCCAACGCCACCCGCGAATCGACCACCAAGTCGCAGGTGCTCTCGCTGCTGCCGACCGGCGGCAGCTTCAAAGGGACGGCCAACTACGCCAACCCAATCCTGGTCGCCTGGACGCATCAATCGTTCCAGGGCGTGACCGTCGAGGGGTCGCACCCTCGGTCGACCGCATTGACGGCGGTGGTGGTGTCGCTGCCGGTCAACCAGATTGGAACCGGGACGTTGCCGGCCGGCGTCGTCAACTCGCGCATCGTGGACGTCGTGGGGGACAGCCAGGGCAGCGGACCACCCGGCATGCTTGTGCTCCAGAATGGCAGCGTCACGTTCGAATTCACGCCCCCCTTGGCCGCGGGAACCCATCTGACCGGTCCCTCGATCACCTCCCAGAACCCGTTCAGCGCGAAGTTCACGGGACCGCCCGGATCGGCGACCACCATCCAGGGCGTCACCGCCCAGGTCTGGAACTGGCAGACGTCCACCTGGTCAGACATCAACTACCAGGACAACGGCACGACGGCGCTCCCGGACAGCGCCGTCGATCCCACAACCGGCACGATCAGGGTTCGCGTCAGAACCAACAACGGCGGTTTCCTGGCCGGATCCTTGACGCTATCGGGGACGGTCCAATGATCGCGGTCGAAGGGCTGACCAAGGTCTACGGCCGGCGCACGGCGCTCGATGCGGTCTCCTTCGAGGTGCCGAAGGGCGAGATCTTCGGCTTCGTCGGGCCCAACGGCGCCGGGAAGACGACCACCATCCGCATCCTCGCCGCCCTGCTCGACCCGACCGCCGGACGTGCCTTCATCGATGGCGCCGACGTCGTGCAGCATCCCGACCGTGTTCACGACCGCCTCGGCTACATGCCGGACTTCTTCGGCGTCTACGACCAGCTCACCGCCGGCGAGTACCTCGATTTCTACGCCGCCTGCTACCGTCAGCCGAAGGCACGCCGGCAGAAGATCGCGAGCGACCTGCTCGAGCTGGTGGGCCTGGCCGACCGTCAGGACCAGTCGGTCGACACGCTGTCGCGCGGCATGAAGCAGCGGCTCTGTTTGGCTCGCGCCCTGGTGCACGATCCCGCCGTCCTGCTGCTTGATGAGCCCGCTTCGGGGCTCGACCCGCGGGCCCGCGTCGAGATGCGCGAGATCCTCAAGGAGCTGCAGCAGATGGGCAAGACGATCGTGATCTCGAGCCACATCCTCCCCGAGCTCACCGAGCTCTGCACCATGATCGGGATCATCGACCAGGGCCAGATGCGCGCCACCGGCCCGGTCCAGGAGGTCATCCAGAAGCTCACCGCCGGCCGTCGCCTCCGAATTTCCGTGCTTGGGAGACGTGACGACGCGGTCTCGATCCTCAAGGGCCTCGCCTCGGTACGCGAGGTCGACGTCAGCAACGGCTCGCTCGAGGCCGGCTTCGAAGGCGATGAAGCGACCGCCGCGAGCATCCTGCAGGCGCTGATCGCGGGAGGCATCCAGGTTTCCGGGTTCACCCAGCTCGAAGCTGGCCTGGAGGCGGCGTTTCTCCGCGCCACCAAAGAGGGCATCGGATGAGCCCGGTGACTATGGCCCTCTGGAACCCGATCGTCGCCAAGGAATATCGCTCGCGGATGCGGACCTGGCGCTCGCCGATCGCAATCACGGTCTACATCCTCCTGCTGGGCGGCCTGGGCTGGGCGATCTTCAGCGCCGAGGCCTCTTCGGCGCAGAACTCGCTCAATCCGGGGCAAGCCGCGAACTTCGGGCAGAGTCTCTTTCTCTGGCTGATCATCTTCCAGATGGTGCTGCTCGCCTTCATCACGCCGGCGTTGACGGCTGGGACGATCAGCAGCGAGCGCGAGCACCAGACGATCGATTTGCTCTTCGTCACCCGGCTCCCCTCCTTCTCGATTCTCTGGGGCAAGCTGCTCGCCTCGATGTCCTTCGCCTTCCTCTTGCTGCTGCTCTCGGTGCCGATCTTCAGCCTCGTCTTTCTCTTCGGTGGCATCGAGCTCGATCAGCTGCTCAGTGCCTTCCTCGTGACCGCGGTCGCCGCCCTGACGCTGGGCATCCTCGGGCTAGCCTGCTCGACCGCGTTTGCGCGAACCCTGCCGGCCACCGTCGCCGCCTATGGCGCCGCGTTCATCCTGCTCGCGGGCAGCTTTCTCTACGGCCTGCTTTTCCCCAGCAACATCGACCTGCAGAACGCGGGCAGGCCCGTGGCCCCACCGGCGATCACCTACCTGAGCCCGGTGATCCCGCTGATCACGATTGGGATGAACCAGTCAGTCGGCGGCTACGGCGTGCGCAACGGCCCATTCGTCGGCGGAGGTGGTTACAGCTGCGGCAGCAGCAATGGCGCGCCGCAGGTCTGCTATGCCATCGGTCCCAACGGGGCGCCCGTCGGCAAAGGCTTCGTTGGCGGCCCGCCGAGCGTGGTGCAGTCGAGCGGCACAACGATTCCAAGCGGGCTCTTCGCCGGCTGGCAGTACTGGCAGGCGAGCGTCGTCGAGTGGCTCATCGTGTGCCTGATCGCGTTGCTGATCAGCGCCTTCCTGCTGCCGCCGATGCGACGCCTTCCCTGGCAGCGGCGCACGTTCGCCAGACAAATCTCCGTCCCCCCTGCGGGGAGGGTCGGGGAGGGGGTTGGTAACCCATGAGCTCGCTGGATCAAGTCGTCCGCGAGCTGCGCGCCGCGGCCTCGCGAACCCGCGCCGCTGAATTCGGCGTGCATGGGCTTGCTGGCGCCTTGCTCTGGGTGACCGGCGTGCTGCTCCTCGCCCGTGTCATCATCGTCGAGGCGCGCACTGAAGTTGCACTCGTCGGCGTGGCGCTGGCCGCGTTGATCGCCGCCGCGGCCTGGATCTTCTTGCGCCCAACCGCGAGTGTCCTGATGGCGATCGCCGACCTACGGCTCGGACTCAAGGAGCGGCTGTCCACGGCATGGGAACGTCGCGACCAGCAGGGGCCCATGGACCCCGCGCTCCGGCAGGACGCGCTGACCCGAGCCTCGAGCACGCGGCTCGGAAACGCCTTTCCGTTACGCGTCAACCGCGGCGAGGCGTCGCTGATCGCGATCCTCGCGATCTTTGCGCTGGCCCTCTCGATCCTGCCAAATCCGATGGACCAGATGCTGGCGCGACATCGCGCTGACCAGGCGAGCCAGGCGCGCGCGGCGAAGGCAGTTGCCGCCGCCAAAAAGAAAGTGTCAACCGCTAGCAGTCCGTCGCCGAAGGACGCGCAGGTCGAAAAGATCCTGCAGGACACGCAGGCGAAGATCCAGCAGGCGGGCAGTCCTCGCCAGGCGCTCGAATCGATCACGCCCGCGGAGCAGCAGCTGCAGCGGCTCAGCGATCCGGGCACGCCGGCCCTCAGCAGCAGCGCTCAGAACCTCGCCAATGCGCTCAGCGGCACGGATGCCGGTCGGACGGCAGCACAAGCGATCAGCCAGAGCCCGTCGCAGGGGGCGCAGGCGCTCCGCAACCTCGGCTCGCAACTGCAGAACCTGACGCCACAGCAGCGCCAGCAGTTGGCGCAAGCGCTGGCCAAGGCGGCGCAGCAGGCGCAGAACAGCCAGATGCGCGACTCGCTCAACCAGGCGTCGTCCGCGCTGCAGAGCGGCGACACGGCCTCGGCACAGCAAGCCCTGAATGACGTCGCGAGTCAGCTCGATTCGCTCCAGCAACAGGAGAACACCGACCAGGCGGTCGCGTCGGCGATCAACGGCCTCGAGTCGGCCCGCCAGGAACTGGCCTCGCAGGCCGACCGCGACGCTAGCGGGCAGAACGCGCAGGCCTCCGCGAGCGCAGCGGCCTCAGCGGGAGCGAGCGCCGCGGCGAGTGGCAGCGGCAATTCAAACGGAAACGGAAATGGCAGTGGCAACGGGACCGGAAATGGAAACGGCACAGGCACGGGCACGGGCTCGGGCAACGGAAGCGGTACCGGATCCGGCGGAAGCGGTGGGACTGGCGGCACCGGGTCCCAGGGATCCGGTTCCGGCTCGGGAGCGGGCGCGAATAGCACCGAACGCCTCTACGTGCCGGGACAGCCGGTTCCCGGTCAGTCTGAAAACGACCCAACGCCGCTGGGTCCCGGTCAAGACGTGCCGCTCACCCCTTACAACCAGGTCATCCAGGGCTACCAGCAGGCCGCGAAGGACGCCACCGACCAGAGCCTGATCCCCGGCAGTGAACGGGATCTCATCCGTGAATATTTCTCGCAGCTGGGCGAGCCAAAGCAGGGAGCATCATGATCGCCGAAGAACCTCGCATCGATGCCGCGCGCGTCACCGAGCTGGCGCAACGCTTGGAGAGCGAGCTGGCCCGCCTGATCGTCGGCCAGCAGGAGTTGGTCCGCCACACCGTGATCGCGCTGGTCGCCGGCGGCCATGCGCTGCTCGAGGGTGTGCCCGGTCTCGGGAAGACCGTGCTGGTTCGGTCCCTCGGCCAGACCCTGACGATGAGCTTTGCCCGCATCCAGTTCACGCCCGACCTGATGCCGGCCGACATCGTCGGCACCAACGTCATCGCCGAAGAAGATGGGCGGCGTGAGTTCCGCTACCAGGCAGGCCCGATCTTCGCCAACCTCGTGCTCGCCGACGAGATCAACCGCGCGACCCCCAAGACGCAGAGCGCGCTGCTCGAGGCGATGCAGGAGCGGACGGTGACGGTTGGCACGCAAACCCGCGCGCTGCCCTCCCCCTTCTTCGTGCTCGCGACGCAAAATCCGATCGAGCTCGAGGGGACCTATCCCCTGCCCGAGGCGCAGCTCGACCGCTTCTTCTTCAAGATCCTGGTCCCCTTTCCCAGCGAGCGCGACCTGCTCGAGATCGCTCGCCGCACCACCGGTGAGTCGACGCCGCAACTGAAGCCGGTCGCCGACGCCGGCGCCATCCTGGCCGCCCAGCGGGTCATTCGCGAGGTGCCGATCGCCGAGCACGTGCTGCGTTACGCCGCTCGCGTGATCGGCGCGACGCATCCCGATCGGTCCTCGATCGAAAGCGTCAAGCGTTATGTCCGCTGGGGTGCGAGCCCCCGCGGCTTGCAGACGCTGGTACTCGCGGGCAAGGTGCGGGCGCTGCTCGAAGGCCGCTACAACGTCGCCTTCGACGACCTCAGTGCAGTCGCGCCCGCGGCGCTGCGCCATCGGGTCTTCCTCCAGTTCGAGGCGGAAGCCGACGGCATCACCACCGACAAGATCATCGGCGACATCCTGGAGCAAACCGTCAAGGAACCGTCCAGGGACTGACGGGTGGCGGCCCCTTTATTGGAGCCCGCGCTGCTCCGCCGGCTCGAGGGGCTGGCCCTGCAGGTGCGGCGAGCGATCAGCGGCCAGATGGGCGGCGAGCGCCGCTCCAGGCGCCGGGGCCAGTCGGTCGAGTTCGCCGACTTTCGCAGCTACACGCCGGGCGATGACTACCGCCTGATCGACTGGAACGCCTACGCCCGGCTCGATCGCTTCATGCTCCGTCTCTTCGTCGCCGAGGAGGAGTTGCCGCTCAGCATCTTCCTCGACTTGAGCGGCTCGATGGACTGGGGGACGCCGAACAAGGCGGAGACGGCCCGCCGCCTCGCCGGGGCGATTGCCTATGTCGCGCTGAATGCGCTCGACCGCGTACGGCTGACCGTCTTTGCCGAGGGCCCAACCTCGGGGGGCGCTCCTTATCGCGGGCGACGCGCGGCCACCGAGCTCTTTGCTCGCCTTCAGTCCTTCCCAGTCGGCGGTCCGACAAACTACGCCCGGCTGGTGTGGCCAATCGGCCGGCAGCGACCGGGCATGACCATCGTGATCAGCGACGCGCTGGGTGAGCCTGGCATCGACGACGCCCTGAGCGCGGTTCAGCGAGCTCATCAGGAAGGCGCAGTGCTGCAATTGATCGCGCCGCAAGAAGCGCGGCTGGATTGGACCGGGGACGCGCGCCTCAAGGACGCGGAGAACGGCGTCGAACGCGAGTTCACGGCGACCCCGGTGACGCAGGCGGCCTACCTGCGCGCGCTGACCGAGCGCTGCCAGCAGGTCGAGCGCACCGCGCATCGGCGGGGACTGCGCTACGCCCGGCTCTCGACCGACGAACCGATCGACCAGATGGTCCAGCTGACGCTGCGGCGCGTCGGACTGCTGGCATGAGCCTGCTGGCCCCAGCCGCAGCCGCGCTCGGCCTGACGCTGCCGGTGATCGTCGCCCTCTATTTCCTGAAGATCCGGCGCCCGACCCGCGTCGTCCCGGCGCTGCACCTCTGGCCCAACCAGATCCGCGACCGACAAGCCAATGTGCCGTGGCAGCGGCTCCGGCCGAGCTGGTTGCTGCTGCTGCAACTGCTGGCTGCCGCGCTCCTCGTCGGCGCCGCCCTGCAGCCGGTCTTGCCGGTCGGCGCCGCGCTCGCCAGGCACACCATCGTGCTGGTCGACAGCTCGGCGTCGATGCAGGCGACTGACGTCAAGCCGACGCGCCTCGCCGAGGCCAAACGCCAGGCCGGCTCGCTGATCGACCAGCTCGGGCCGCAGGACCGGATGACACTGATCTCGGTGGGCCCCACGCCCCGGATCCTGGCGTCGGTGACGGGCGAGCGTGACACGCTGCACAGGGCGCTCGATGGCCTGGCGCCGAGCAACGGTCCGGCGGATCTCTCCTCGGCGCTGGCGTTGGCAGCCGGACTCGTCCGTCCCGGCGATGATGCACGCGCCTATCTCTTCAGCGACGGCATCATCGAGCCACTGCGCGCGTCGTTTTCGGCTGGGCTTCCCTTTGCGGTCGACTATCACCGCATCGGCGTCTCCGGTGAGAATGTCGGGCTCACCTCGCTGACGGTGCGAACCAGCGCGCAGAGCCGGGCCGCGTATCTGCATGTGCAGAACTTCGGCCAGCAGTCGCACGCGGTCAGCCTCGAATGGCGCGCCGACGGCCGCCTGCTCGACATCCGGCCGCTGACGCTGGCTACCGGCCAGGGCCAGGACCTGATCCTGCCGATCCCCGGCGATGCCACCGCCGTAACCGCGCGCCTGAGCGGCGGCGATCTGTTTGCGGTCGACGATGTCGCCACCGCGGTCGCGAAGACGCCGCGCGCCTTCCGCGTGCTCCTGGTCACCCCGGGGAACGTCTTTCTCGAGCAGGCGCTCCGCCTGCGCAGCGACCTTCAGCTGGACGTCGTCGCGCCGTCTGCCTATTTGCCCGGCACCAGCTATGCCATGACGGTCTTCGACCGCTTTGCGCCGGCCGTGCTCCCCGATGGACCGACGCTGATCATCGATCCACCAGCAGGCTCATCGGTGGCGGGCGGCTCGCCGATCGGCATCGGTCGCGTGCGGGCTGCGGACGCCGCCGATCCGCTGCTGGCGAACGTCGATTTGCAGGACGTGCACATCGCGCGTAGCGAAGACCTGCGGACATCGACATTTGGACGGCCGCTGATCACCAGCCTGCAGACGCCACTCGTCCTGGTCCGTGACCAGCCCTTCCGGCAAGCGCTGTTTGGCTTCGACTTGCACGAGTCAGACCTGCCGCTGCGGATCGCCTTCCCGGTCCTGATGGAGAACCTGAGCGAGTGGATGCTGCCGCCGAGCGTGCCCAGCCGCAGCTTCCATCCGGACGAGGCGGTCACCGTAGTTCCCGATGCCGGCGCGACCGCCGTCTCGGTGGTGCGGCCGGACGGCGGTCGGCGGACACTGCCACCTGGCTCGATCAGCACCTTTGCCGATACCGATCCAACCGGGCTGTACACCGTCGAGCAGACGATCGCCGGCAAGGTGCAACCGTCCTGGTTCAGCGTCAACCTCTTCACCGACTCGATCTCCCAACTGAAACCGCCCGACCGCCTGACGCTGCCGCCGACCCGGACGACGGCGGTTCAGGCAACCCATCCCGGCCAGCTCGAAATCTGGCCCTGGATCGCGCTCGCGGCGCTCGGACTGATCGCGGCCGAATGGCTGGCCTTCCACCGTGGGCTTTGAAATCACCCGGCCCCTGCTGGTGGGGGCCGGGTTGGTCGCGGTGGTGGTCATCGTCCTCATCTGGCGCCTCTTCCCGCCGCCGCTGTCGCGCGGACGCTCCCGCCTCTCGCTTGCGCTCCGGCTCTTGATCGTCGGCCTGCTCACCGCCTCGCTCGCCGGCCTCCAGGTGAACACGCGGCCGCCCAGCCAGGCGCTGCTCGTGACGGCCGACCTCTCGGCCAGCGTGCAGAGCTCCCTCGACAGCGAGGCGGGGGCCGTCCGCCGGATCTTGCAGCAGCGGCAGGGACAGGACCAGGCCGGCGTGCTCAGCTTCGGCAGAGATCCGCAGATCGAGGTCAACGTGAGCCAGAATCCACAGTTCGGCGAGTTCCAGAGCCAGCCCAACCCCAATTACACGGACCTCGCTTCGGCGCTCCAGCTGGGCGGCTCGATCCTGCCCGACAGCAGCCGAAAGCACATCGTCCTCATCAGTGACGGGCGTCAGAACCTCGGTGACGCCGTCGCCGAGGCGCGGCTCTTGCGGGCCGAGGGAGTCCGAGTCGACACGGTCCCGCTATCGGTGACGATTGGCCCCGAGGCCGACGTCGACCACATCGATGCGCCCCGTTCGCTGACGCAGGGTCAGCAGGCCAATGTGCAGGCGCTGATCGTCAGCAACACGGCCACGCACGCCACGATCCGCTGGTACCTCGACCGAACGCTGCTGACGACGCAACCGATCGACCTACCAGCTGGCGAAACCACCGTCCAGCAAACCGTCAAGCCGACCGATCCGGGGTTTCACGCGGTGCGGATCGTCATCGACCCCGTTCGCGACACCTACGCCGAGAACAACCTGGGCGAAGCGCTGATCCAGGTGGTCGGCCCGCCCCGCGTCTTGCTGGTCGAGAACACGCCCGGCGAGGCGCAGAGTCTCGAGGCCGCCTTGCACTCGACCGGGATTGCCGCGACGGTGACGACACCAGATCAGCTGCCGCACTCGGCGGCGGACCTGGCCGCCTATCAGTCGGTGGTACTGGTCAACATTCCGGCGGCATCACTGGGCACCGACGCCATGTCGGTGCTGCAGGCGTCCGTCCGCGACCTCGGCACCGGGCTCGTCGTTATCGGCGGATCTGACAGCTACGGTCCTGGTGGTTACGCCGGGACGCCGCTGGAAACGGCGCTGCCGGTGCAGATCCAGCTGCCGCAGGACACGCAGAAGCCGCCCGTCGCCGTCGTGCTGGTGCTGGAGTCGACCGAGAGCGGCACCGGTGACCAGGTGCTTCGCGGCGCAGCGGAAGGCGTCGTCGACCAGCTGACGCCGCGCGACCGCGTCGGCGTCACCAATGCGAACGACGCGGGGTTGATCGTTCCGCTGGCGCCGTTGAGCGACAAGCGCGTGGTCAAGCGCGAAATCGAGCAGACAGGCTTGGGCGATCCCTTCAGCTATGCGCCGGACCTGACCTCCGCGGAGCAGGCGCTCGCCGGCGTCTCTGCGTCGGTCAAGCACATCATTTTGTTCGGCGACGGCGACACGCCCGATCGCAGCTATGACCAGCTGATTGCCTCGATGCACGCCAGGGGCATCACGCTCTCAACGGTGGCGATCGCCTCAACCGCCGCGGACGCGTCGATGATGCAATCGATGGCCGCGGCCGGGCACGGTCGTTTCTATCAGAGCAACAGCCTGAGCGACGTGCCGCAGATCTTCTTGAAAGAGACACAGCAAGCGCTCAAACCGTGGATTGTCGAAGGCAAGATCGCCCCGCAGCTGAGCTCGCTGGCGGATGTCATTCCCGGCGTGCCGCTGAGCAGCTTCCCGCCGATCACCGGCTACGTCGCGACCACGGCGCGTGCCGCGGCCGACGTGGTGCTGAAGAGCCCGCAGGGCGATCCGTTGCTCGCCACCTGGCAGTACGGCCTCGGGCGCGTCCTCGCCTGGACCAGTGACGCGCAGGGACGCTGGACGGCGGGGCTGCTGCAGTGGCCACAGGCCAATGTCTTCTTCGGCGACATCGTCCATTCCAGCCTGCCGCAGCCTGGCGATCCTGCGCTCCAGGTCGAGACCCGCGTCCAGGGCGATCACACCCATTTGCTGGTGACCGCCCCAGCGACTTCTGGCGCGAGCGTGACAGTCAACGCGCTGGCGCCAGACCTGTCGGGCTCCAGCCTTACGCTCTCACCGACCGGGCCCGGACGCTTCGAGGGAGACCTGGCGACCGACCAGGTGGGCAGTTACCTGCTGCATGTCAACCAGACGGCAGGTGGCGTCGTTCGCCACACGACGACGACCGGGCTGGTCGTTCCCTACTCGCCCGAATACCGAGACCTCGGCACAGATACCGCGACGCTTCGCGCCATTGCCCAGGCGGGCGGCGGTGCGTTGCTGACCAGCCTCAGCAATATCTTCAAGCTCCCGGTACCGCAGGTGACCGCGACCCAGTCGATCAGCGAGCTGCTCTTGATCCTCGCCATCCTGCTCTTCCCGCTGGACATCGCGCTCCGCCGGCTGGTTTTCCGCATCGAAGACGTGCCCGCCTGGCAAGCGGCCCTCAGGCGAGAGAAGATCTCGCGGACCAAACCGGTGCCGGCGGAAGCGACGGTCACACGCTTGCGCGAACGGGTGGAAGGTATCCGCGCCGCTCGAGCCGCGGAGCCACGGGCGCCGAAGAAACCACCCGAGGATCCGACCGGCGAGCTGCTCGCCCGCCGCCGGCGCCGCGGCTAGAGCTACAGGCCGGGCCGTCCTGATCAGTCCCGAGCTGTTGGTCGCGCTCTCGGAGTACGTCGCCAACGTCGCCCTCAGCAGTTCTATCAGCGGCACGCCCGGGGAATCGTTCGGGCGCCATTGCCGTCTTCCTCGCGAGCCGCACCTTTTCGCCCAGCCGGCCGGCCGAGTCTCCAGACCGCCCCACGCTTAGTGCTTCTGGAGCCCAGTCAGGATGGCGCCGATCCCCACGAGGACAAGAAAAGCCCCGATCATCAGGTTGGCGACAGCTGGAGTCTGGCGTCCGACCTGACTTATCCGCTGCGAGAAAACCATTGCCACGATGCCCAGGGCGATCGCGAACGCGCCTGCCGCGAAGTACATGACCTTGTCACCTCCGATGTTCCGGCGTCGAACCGACGCGTGATTTGGCGACCGAAGCGGGAGCCCGGAAGGGCTCCCCGCTTCCCTGTCGTCGCAAGCAGGATATCTGGCTAGTTGAACAAACCGCTGAGCCAGCTGTCCACCGTATTCCAGACACTGCTCCAAGTGACCTCCTGGGTGCTCGTGGTGATGTTCGCGCCGAAGCCGGGCGTCCCGATCCCAGCCTCCCAGTCACCAGTCTGCCAAGCTCCAGCGGGGTTGCCCTGCAGGAGGCTGTTCACCGTGCCTCGGGGGTTGCTGGTAGCCCAGTTAAAGCAGGCGTAATAGCAGCCGCCGGCACCCACGCTTGTTTGGTTCCCCTTTAGGTCAGCCATCGGCGCGAGGTTAAGCGAGACGCCGGGCTTACCGGGTGGGAATTGCTCGCCGCCGTAGAGAACGTAGCCATCCGCGTTGAACTGGACGCCCGCCACGTATGGTCCGGCCGACACGCCAAGGTCGAAGAACCACTGGCCCATCGGGTCGATGCCGCTGACCGGGTCGTCGCCCGCGTAGTCGTAGCCGCTGCCTGCGCTGTCCGGCTGAGTCCAGCGGCCGATCGATGGGTCGTAGAAGCGTCCACCGACCTTGTAGTAGTGAGTGGCGCTGTCGTAATAGGCGCCTGTGAACATCCAGGGGTTCGCCACGCTACCCGTGCTGGTCGTCAGGTTGCCGTAGGGGTCGTACTTGTAAGTGTTGACCACCGCACCGGTCCCGTCCGTGAGGGCGATCACTGAACCCAACCCATCGAAGATGTAGTAGTAGGCGGTGTAGCTGCTGCCGCTCCCGATTCTCTCTTCGACGAGGCCGCCGACCGGATCATGAGTGAAGTAGGTGTTGGTCCCGGAGAGCGAAGAGGAACCGAGTCCGATCAGGCTATAGGCCATCGTGGTGTTGCCGGCCGTGACCCGCTCAGCCTGGCTCGGGCCGGTGTAGGTCATGTTGACGGCCGAGCCGCCGGCTGGTTTGATGCTGGTCGTCTGGCTGCGGTTGTTATAGGTGATCGCCAGGCCGCTGCTGTTGCTCAACTCCGCACCATTCGCGTCATAGCTATAGGTCACGCTCCCCGCCGAGGTCATCTCGTTGGCGGCGTTGTAGCCGTAGCTGGTCCCTGAGCCGTTGACCGTCTGACTGGTCCGGTTGCTGTCAGCGTCGTAGGCATACGTGTAATCGGAAATCTGCGTGCTTCCGCTCATCGTCTTCGCATCGACCAGCCGGTTGAGCCGATCGTACGTGTACGACGTCCGGTATCCGGTCACGTTGTCGGTCATCGACTGGCGCAGCGCCGTGTCGTTCGTGCCATTCAGGTAGCTGTAGCTGTAGCTGCTCAGCGTGCCACCGCTGCCGTTCTTGGCGACGATCGTGAGAAGCCTCGACGAATTGTCGAAGGTCATCGTCAGGGTTACGCCGTTCGGATAGGCAGTGCTGGTCCGGTTGTACTGGTTGTCATACCCCAGCGTCGTGGACTTTCCGTTCGGCTCGGTGATGGTCGTCACCAGGTTCACCGGACTGTAGGCATAAGACACGGTCCCGCCGGCGTCAGTCGTCGAGGTGAGGTTGCTGACGCCGTCATAGGCGTAGCTGATGGTGCCCAGACCCGGCAGCGTCTTCGACGTCATCCGGTTCATCGTGTCGTAGGTGAAAGTGGTGGTCCCGGTGTTGTCCTGCTGGCTCTTGAGGTTGCCATCAGCGTCGTAGGTGAACACGATCGTCGAGTTGTCGGCGTAGGTGATCTGCGTGAGACGATCCATCGCGTCATAGGCATACGACGTCTTCTGCCCTTTGCCGTCGGTCCCACTCGACACCCGGCTCACACCGTCGACTGTGGCGGATTCGGGCTGCAGTGGGAGCGGCGGGGTGATCCCCGTCAGGTTGCCGTTGGCGTCATAGCTGAACGACGTCACGTGGCCGAGGGGGTCGGTCATCGTCTTGGTCGTTCCGTTCGCGTTATACGTGAAGCTCGCCTGGTTTTGCGTCGTCTGTGCGTTGGTGATCGTCTGCAAGTTGCCGAAACCGTCGTACTTGTAGGTCGACTGGTTCCCCTGAGGATCCGTGAAGTTAGTAGCGGAGTACTTGTTCGTCGAATCGGTGTAGCCGTAGCTCGACTTCGCGCCGGTTGGAATCTGAGCCCCCGAGACGTTGTTGTTTGGGTCGTAGCTGATGGTGTCGATCTGGTTGCCGCTGTTCGTGAACTGGCTCACGTTGCTGTTCGAGTTGTAGGTGGTTTTCGTCGGGTTGCCGTTGGCGTCCAGGACTTTGGTGACCCGGCCGCTGTTGTCATAGCAGTAGGTGGTGGTGTGACCATTGGCGTCGGTCACGACGGTGTTTCCCCAGATGCCGCTGGCGTTGCACGAGCCGACGCCGCTGTTGTATGCGAAGCCCGTCGTGCATGAGCCGCCCGAGCAACTGGCATTGACGTATGCGATCTGCGTGACGCGGTGTGGGTAGGCGGTTTCGTAGCTGAAGTTAACGATGTTGCCTACAGGGTCCTTGATTTGGCTGATCCCATCGTTGGCGTTATACGAGTAGGTCGTGACCTTGTTGTTGGCGTCGGTGTAGGACGTCAGATCCCCGTTGCCGTTGTAGGCGTACTGCACTTTGCGTCCGATCGGATCCTGGATCTGGGTGATGAAATCGGAACTCACCGAGCTGCCATACGAAAACTGGGTGAGCCGGTTCTGCGTATCCGTGATCGACTGGACGCTGCCGTTGTAGCTCATCGTGATCGTGTTGTTGTTCTTGTCGACGATGCTCTGCAGGCAGCCGCCGGTCTGAAAGTTGAACTTGGCGCCGTTGGCGTGCCATTTCATCACGTAGGTGCCGTCGGAGTTCTTTGTCAGGTCGGCATTCTCGCCCGGCGGCGTCGCCCAGCTGTTCGTGCCGTTGCTGTGGAACAGCACCGCGTAGCCATCGGGCCCGTGATAGGAGATACCGTCCAGGTCGTCAATATCAAGCCGGATGTCGCAGCCGGTGTTGATGCTCCAGCTGTTGCCAACGTGCCAGCTGTCCCCGGAGAGGCTGTTGTAGTAGCGGTCGATGTTGAGTGGCACGCCCGTCCCCTGGATCGACAGGTCGTTGGTGTGGATCACGAGGTTCCCGTTTGCCACGTTGACGCCGGTCTCCATGCGGTCGTTGATCTTGTGGGTCTCGTACTTGAAGAAGCCTTCCTCACCAAACCAGCCGTTCCACTGCACGCGCAGGTGGGGCCGGTTGGGGTCGGTGCCGCTGGTTCCGTAGGCCTGGTTGTCGAACTGGAGCAGGCCTGCGGCGCCTTCGTTGGCCGCCCGGATCAGGAGCCCGTTGTTGACGTTGTTGCCGTTGACCCAGTTCTGAATCGTGGTCGTCAGGCCCTTGAACTGGACGGCGCCGGCGGCCGGGCCGATGTTCTCGGTGTCGAGGACGGTTCCGTTGTAGTCACCACCCGGTGAGCTCCAGGCGACGCCGTTGTCCCGGTTGTTCCAGGTCGTGTAGTTCTCATTCCAGGCGTTCGTGACCTGGTAGGCGTTGACCGCCACCGCGCCGGTGCTCGAGGAGGAGGCAAGCGTCAGATCCAACTCCGCATCAAGGATGTTCGAGTTTGGAACGATGTGGTCGTAGCCGGTCTGAATCGGGAAGCTGAAGAGCGACCGGTTGATCGAGCTGCCATTGTTGCCGACCCAGTCAGTTGTGCCGGTGTAGGCCGCGCTGCTGCAGAAGTTCGTGGTCGGACTGGCATTCTGCAGGTAGCAATCCTGGCCGCCGTAGTAGTTGGTGTTGTTCCAGATGGTTGTGGGATCGATGACTACGGGAAATACCCGAGCGGCATCAGCCAGCCAGGCCCGGTCGGCAGCGAGGGTCACGGTCTGACCGGTTGGTGTCTGTGCGAGCCGCATCGAAACCGCCTTCGACAGTCCCGGGCGGGTACTGTCGAACATGTACGGCGGCGCGAAGGCAAACTGGTTCTGGCCTGCGGCATTCATGAAGTCGATGCCGCCAGCCGCATTCGGCCGCGCGGTGATGCCAGGACTCAACCGCAGGTTGTAGACGAAGGTCGACGGCGCTGTCCCCGACTGCAGAATGACGCTCTCTTTCAGGGCGTCCGCCTGGGCGGCGAACGCGAGGCTAACGCCGGGAAGCGCATTAGGGTAGGTGGCGGTCTGCCCAGTGGCGGTCGGTGACCCGGCAGAGCCGGTCAGTCCGAACTCCGCCCAACTGGAGCCGCTCGAAACTCGGACTGGAGTCGCGGCCAGGTTGGATGGAAGGAGCGCCGTATAGCGGTTCGCCTTGTTCTTGTACGCGTAGCCGGGCGTGGAAACAGGCGTCAGGGTGTCATCGATAACCTGCCACAGACCGCGGGAGTCCTTGTAGTTGAGCGAACCCGCATAGATGTCGGTTTCGTACTTGCCGTCCAGCTTGTAGGTGCGGGAGTTCGCCGTCCTCAATCCCGTGAGCTCCTGTTTGATCGGCTTTCGAGCAGCCGGCCCGCTCGAGCGCGACGTGGATCTGGTGACGTGGTTGGCAGGGAAGATGTCTGGCTTACTTCCGGCGAGCGGCTGTGAACCGACGGCAGCAGCCGATATCTGGCCGGCGACCATTCCGAGCATGAGGGCGGACACGAGAGCGAGAGTGGACAAGGCAAAAGATCGTTTCATGGAGCCTCCACGCGGTTATTTGCGACACGTGATTACCCCGATCACATGCGAAGGGGAGCGTAGAGGCTCACGTTCGCGACGGTCAATTCCGAAGATTTACCGATCCGTATTCTTGACGTTCAGTACGGTTCGGCGCGACGCGAGTGACTCATCGCGGTCAGCAAGGCAACCGCTAACGGAATGATTACGATGAACCATCCCCCGGCCAGCCTAAATCCCTGACCGGCCCGGACGTAGGAAAAGAGCGTCAGCGGCCCCAGCGCGACGCGGAAAGAGTCCCAATTCATCGCTAGCCCAATAAAGCCGATCGCAAACCCGATTATCACCATGGCGATCAGGGTGAGAATGAACGTCAGCACGAACCTTCCCATTGGCGAGGCCTCCTTAGTTCCGACGGTCAGTACGCTGCCCGACCCAGAACGCGACGGCGGCAGTCCGGCGGTTCTGGCCGTGCTTCCGAAAATACTTCTCTAGATAGGTGCGCACCGTCCGATGCGAGATGCCGAGCTGTTTGCCGATCTCCTTGTCGCTGAAGCCGGCCGCCACAAGCTCCATGATTTGCGCCTGGCGGCCTATGGGCTCCGGCGATTTCAGTACCGCGTCCGTATCTCCGGTGGCACCCGTCGCAAACAACGAGAGTTGCGTGGCTTCATCGTCGTTGGCATTGGCGTGGCCAAAAGATCGCAGATAGTTACCTTGCATCGCTTATGACATTTTTAATGTTATTAGCGTTGTTGGATTGAGGGAAAGCCCCGAAATTATCCACAAACATCTATTTGGTATTTGGTATCGTCTCGCTACCGTCGGGCTGGCTTGACTTACCCAAACGGCCGTGACAGACTGGGCGCAAGTCCGATTGGCTCTCGCGGCTTGGGGGGTGTGGGGCCATGCGCTTGTCGAAACGACAGGAACGCGTGCTTGCATTGATCGCAGCTGGGCGCCCAGACAAGGAGATCAGCCAGGAGCTCGGTATTTCCGTGCATACGGTACGGAGCCACCTGGAAAGGATTTACCGCGAGCATGGGTTACACAGCCGCGCCGAAGCCGTTGCCGCCTGGCTAACCCAGAGCGCAAAAGAGCCGAGATGAACTCGTAGAGCCCGATCGGTTGTCTGTTAGCGGTCGCTCGAGGGCCCGTCTGGGCAGGGGCACCCGCAGTTGGAATGGTCACCCGCTGCATCCACCATCGCTTTCCGCCGCCTACCGCAGCATCCGGGCTGCCGGACATCGAATTGGCGTAGTCCTGGATTAGTTGCGAGGCCCAGGCGAAAACTGCCTGTTGGATATGAGCAGACCGACGCCAACCATCAGGACAAACCCCAAGACCGGCCGGGCCATATCCCTAAACTAGGGCGCGATGCTTGGCGGCGCCACCGCGCTCGTGCTGTTCCTGATCAACATCTTCATCTTGATCCTGATCGTGCGCGCGATCCTGTCCTGGTTCCCCGGCACGATGTATACCGAGTTCGGCCGGATCGTCCTGATGGCGACAGAGTGGTACCTCGCGCCGATCCGGCGGGTCATCCCGCCGGCCGGTGGCCTGGACATTTCCTTCCTCGTGGGAATCGTCATTCTCTATGCGCTTTCCATCTTCCTGGGCTCCGGGAACATCGTTGCCGCCCTCATCACCGTCATCGGTTATGCGCTGGTCTTCATCATCATCCTGCTGCTGGTCCGGATCTTCTTCGGCTTTTTCCGGATGGACCCCGGGCATCCCATCACGCAGATGGTGATGCAGAGCACCGAGATCTTCGCCCGTCCCTTTCGCGGCTTCTTCCCCAAGCCGCGCTACAGCGCCTACAGCTCCTACGGCGCCCCCCGGTCCTTCGACTGGGCGCCGGTCGCGGCCTTCGTGGTGGTGCTGGTTGCCTACTTCCTGCTGATGAACATCTCGCGGCTGGGCATCGGCTAGTGGGGCCACAAAACCGCCGGTCGCGCTCAAACTCGGTTTAGACAATCCGGCATTAAGAAGAGCCGGAGCCCACTTGGCCAAGCGGTTTCCAACACCACTTTCACGACGTCCGCCACCGTTCACGGACCTTGGACGGCCGTGGTCGTGCATGGCGATGCGGGTGGCTGCCGTTACATAAGCCAGCGCCATGAGTGCTGAGCAACTGACGCCTGGTGCGGTCATCTTTGATGGTAGCGTGCTCGCCCGGCTAGAGCGGGTGACCATCGTTGACGGTGAGCCGCGGCTCTTGGTACGGCGATGGGTGGGGACCGGGACACCTCATTGGGCGCTGCACCTCGTGTCCGCTCAGCCCGCGCCGCGGATCGCCACTACCGAGGATATCCGCGCGATCCTCCCGGCCGTCGCGATCGACGAGCTGGAGGCATGGAGGGAGAGGGCCACGGCCGGAAACCGATCTCGAATCGCCGCCGACGAGGCTTTCGCTGATGCTGCCGTTCGGGCAGGCAATGGATCATCCGCCGCGATCATCGCAACTCCTTCGAAGGTGACGGCACCCGAGCCGGTTGGGCCCCCGATGGTGCCCGGTCCTTTCACGGATCTGTTGGCGAAAGTCGCTTACCGTCGCCCCCTTCACCGCTACCAACAGCTGGCTATCGATGCTTTCGAGAGTGCCCGGGCCAGCGGCCGCCGACGCTCCTACTTGGTGTTGCCGCCAGGAGCTGGCAAGACGGTTCTCGGTCTGGAGATTGCTCGCCGTCTGGGGAACCGTACGTTAGTCCTCGGGCCGAACACGGCGATCCAGGCGCAGTGGCTCTCGCAGTGGCAGGACTTCCTGCCAAAAAGGGTGCCGGCGGGTGCCGACACCGACCTGAAGACGCCGATCACGGCGCTCACGTATCAAGCACTCTGCGTCGTTGACTCGCATAACCCACTCCTGGACGAGGCGGCCATGACTGCCTGGCGCGAGGGGCACCTGGCGGACGACCAGCTGCCTCCTGATCATCTCGCGGCCGCGTCGGTGCACGATAAGCGTGACCTCCAGCATCTACGGCAGAAGGCCCGGGCCACGGCGGCGCGCTCGTCCGACCACGAGCAACTGCTGAGCCTGCTGCACCCCAACGGCCGGGCGCTGATCGCGAAGATCAAGGCCTCGGGACAGTGGACCATCCTGCTCGACGAATGCCACCACCTGCTGGAGATGTGGGGCTACTTGGTGCGAGCGCTCGTGCATGAGCTGGGCGACAACATCTTCCTCGTCGGACTCACCGCCACGCCGCCCTCGGACATGGAGGCCACAGAGGCAGATCTCTACCGCGAACTGTTCGGGGGTGCGGACTTCGAAGTGGTCGCACCCGCCGTGGTCAAGGAAGGAAACCTTGCCCCCTACCAGGAGCTGGCCTACATCACCCACCCACTCGAACATGAAAGCCAGTACCTGAAGGATGAGCACATGCGGTTTCTTGAACTGACCACGGCCATCATCGACCCAAAGTTCGCGAGCCTGCCATTCCTCGAGTGGCTGAATCAACGGACGGTGGAGCGAGCCGGCCCGAAGGGGGTGCAGCTGTCATGGTCTCGCTTTGAAGAGGACGAACCGGCGCTGGCCCAGGCGGTGATGCGCTACTTCGTGGCCAACAAGATGCAGGTTCCACCTGGCGCAAGGGTCCGCGAGCTACATCGCCAACCGATGACAGCCGACGACTGGGTGGCGCTGATCGGCGATTATTGCATGGGCGCGCTTCGCCATAGTTCGAAACCGGAAGACCAACAGGCATGGGAGCGTATTCGGCGCGCTCTGCTGGCGCTGGGCTATGTGCTGACCCGCCAAGGAGTGCGGGCATACATTTCTCCGGTGGACCGCGTGCTGTTGCTCTCGGGCAGCAAAGCGGTGGCGGCAATCGACATCCTGAACGCTGAGGTACAGTCCCTGGGCGAGCGGCTGCGTGCGCTCGTGCTGTGCGACTACGAGGTGGCGGGCACCGAGTTACTGGCACAGCTCCGCGGGGTCCTTGATCCGCAGGCCGGTAGCGCCGCGCAGCTCCTCACTCTCTTGGGCACCGATCAACGGACGGCGGCACTCGACCCAGTGCTGATGACCGGGAAGACACTGGCCTGCTCGCGAGCCGCGGCCAGCCGGTTGGTCCCGTGGTTACGGGAGCACGCCACCGAGTTCCGCAATGGGCTAGATGTGTCCCAGTTGTTTAGAGGATCTGCAAATGGTGGGCAGGCTTTTCAGGAAATCGTCGAGGTGCGGCCTTCGGACGGTGCCTGGGAGCCCCGGCGTTACGTCCCGCTCGTGACGCGATATTTCGAGGACGGAGGGTGCAGGTGCTTGATCGGGACCCGCGGCCTTCTGGGCGAGGGCTGGGATGCCGCCTCGGTGAACGTGCTGATCGATCTCACCGGCGCAGCCACCACTACATCGGTCCACCAGATGCGAGGCCGCTCATTGCGGTTAGACCCAGCGCTGCCCCGCAAGGTGGCCGACAACTGGGACGTCGTCTGCGTGATGCCGCAGCACCCGAAGGGGCTGGCGGACTACAACCGGTTCGTGCGCAAGCACCGGTCGTACTACGCCCTCACGTCTGAAGGGGAGGTGGAGTCGGGCGTATCGCACGTCGATTCGCGGCTCTCGCCCTATGGGCTTCCGGCAGGCGTCGACCTTTCGGCTCTGAACATCAGCCTGCTGCAGCGGGCAGCGGCTCGCGATCCGGTCTACGACCTCTGGGGCGTGGGAAAGCCGTACGCGAACCAACCGGCCGAGACGGTGCGTGTCCATTTTGGGCGCTCGATCGGGTTTCCGGCGAACCGCTTGGTTCGGCCTGCCGTGACTGGGAAGCGGACACCGAAATTCCGCGGGCGGCTTGCCGGAGTAATCGGCTTTGGCCTCGCCGCAGGAACCGGAGGAATGCTTGCCGGGTCCGAAGTAGCGGCTGCCGGGCTGGCGGTCGCCGTGGTTGGAGCTGGGTCCGTGTGGCTCGCCCAGGCGGCGCGACGATTTGCCGATCAGTTCGGGCCGTCGGACGCGCTGGAAGATTTCGGGGCTGCGGTTGCCGAAGGCCTGCGGGATGCGGGACTGATCAGCTCATCGTTGGGGGAGGCGTCGGTGCGGGTAGTGGCCCAGCAGGATGGCTTCTACCGCTGCTACCTGAACGATGCTTCCCGGGACGAGTCGCGCCTGTTTGCGGAATCCCTGGACGAGCTGCTGGGGCCCATCGACGGCGCCCATTACATCGTTCCGCGCTATGTAGAGGGGCAGCCTCGCTCGGCGTTCGAGGCGTTACGAGTGGTGTTGCGCGGAGCGCCTTCGAAGACTCGCGGGAGGAATGTCGTGTATCATGCCGTACCCGCTGCGTTAGGCGAGAACAGGGAGCGGGCAACCGCATTCGAGCGGGCATGGAACCGCTACGTCAGCGGAGGCCCTGCTCTCTACTTCAAAGACCCGCAGGCGCAGGCCATTCTGGAGTTGCAGCGCGGCGAAGATCCATTCGCGGTCACCACCCAGATGCGCACGCTCTGGAGATAAGTCATTAAGTGCCTGATTCGGTCCCGATGGCCCTTCAACGCGCCGTGATACGTGTAGGCTAGGCCGCCATTTCGGCCGCGGGCGGCGATTGCCGGCGCTCGCCACGACGGTAGACCAGCTCGAGGAAGCGCTCCTTGCTGAGCTCGCCTTTTCGCACGATCGCCTGGATGTTCCCCTGCAGCAGCTGCCGATCGGCCGGCGTGATGTTCTTGGCGGTATAGATCAGGATGGGCGTCTGCGCCGTCGCCGGGTCGGCGCGCATCTCCGAAACGACCGCGAATCCGTCGACCTCGGGCATCATCAGGTCGAGGATGACCAGATCCGGCCGGCGAGTGCGGGCCAGTTTGATGCCGGACGTCCCATCGTTCGCGACCATCACGTCGACGTTGAACGGCTTCAGCATCGCCTGGACCAGCCGGGTGTTTTTCGGATCGTCGTCGATCACCAGCACGCTGGTCGGCATCTTGCTGACGCGGCGGCGCTCCGCCAATAAGTCGTATTTGGTCATGACCTGCAGGACCTGCTGCTTGCTGATCGGCTTTTTCAAGAAGTCGTACTGGCCCATGCTCAAGCCGAGCGGCTCGTCGTCGTTGGCAACGGTTAGCACCACCGGGATATCACGCGTCCGTGGTTCGCGCAACAATTCGTCCGTAAGCCGCTGAGCCCGGTTATCCGGTAGCGCCGTGTCGATCATGACGGCGAGCGGCTGGAGTTGCACAGCGCTTTTCACGGCTGCATCGATGTCCGTGGCGAACTCGATCCGATAACCGGCTCGATCGAGGAACGACTGGATCCGCTCCCGCAGGCTCTCGTCTTCGGTGGCGACCAGGACCGGCGTCGCCGTAGCCGTGCGCGCGGCAAAGGCGCCCGGCCCACCCTCTTGCGCCTGCGCCGCAGGACCGAGGTTGCCGAGCAACCGGCCGATCTCATCAGCAAGCTGGGTCCCGCTGTCCTTGATGTGCTGCAGGAACTCCTGGCGCTCGCCCGCGGTCGCACGGTTGCCGCTCTCGTCGAGCAGGACATCGGCGAAGCCGATGATCGCGTTGAGCTGCGAATAGAGGTGGTGCCCCTGCTCGGCGGTCAGCGTCACCCGACCGGCGGCCTCCTTGAGCGTGCGCATATCGTCCTGCAGCTTCCAGACCTGGGCTTTCCACTGGCGCTCCCGCTCCTGGCCCTGGGCCACCGTTTTGCTGGCGGTTTCCATCTCGGCGGCCAGGCGCTGGTTATCGGCGGCGAGAGCCTGCCGGCGATTGTTCCAGTCGGCCGCGAGCTTGGCCGCCTGGTCGGTTAGATGGCTATGGAGCGCCTTGAGCTCGTCACGCTCGCGCCCGAGCTCCGCAATCTCGGCTTCATGCGCCTGCCTGGCCTGCGTCAGCTGGCCTTTCGTCTGATCCAGGTCAGCCTGGAGCTGCGCCGTCTGCCGCCGGACACCTTCGAGATCGGCCTGAAGCTGCGCCGCTTGTTTGTGGGCGCCTTCTAACTCGGCTTTCCTCTTCGCCAGCTCGTCCCCGCTCGCGGCCAGGTTGGCCTGCGCAGCCGACAGCTGATTTGCGGTCTGGGCCAGTCGGTCCCTGGTCCCCGTGAGCTCGCTTTGCGTCTGCGCCTGGTCGGCCTGAGCCTGTGCCAGCTGCCCGAGGGCCTCGTTGAGCTCGCTGTGCCGTTGCGCCAGCTCTCGGGCCATGGCGTCGCCCAGCTCCGCCAGCCGGGAAAGCGCCTGTTGGCCGCTCTGCAGCAGGTCCTGGAAGGAGGGAGTCGAGGTCCCCTGGGCGGTCACCTCGATACAACGCCGGACCGAGTGCCGGCTGGCGGGCCGGCTAGCCCGCCGGAGCTCCCACGAGGGTCCGGGGCTGGCGGCTCCCGTTCTGAACCCGCTCAGGCGCCCGTCGCCGGATCACCTCGATCCGCCAGACGGGCCGGAGGAAGAGCCCGTCGATCTCGCGCCGGGCCAGATCACCCGCCCTCCCCCCTCCCTGGACCCGGAAGCGGTCGCCCAGGTCCATGTCGACGACCTGGTCGCCGCGTGGCAGGTGCATCACCACCCGGTCGGGACCGGGGCAGCGGCCGAGGATCTCTTGCAGGCTTGCCATCTGATCGGGCGTCGCCTCGGTCGGAATGTCGAGGTGGACGACCTGATTGCGGACCCAGCTTTCGTGGCCGGCATCGTCAAAGGCCATGATGTCGTCGGCGATCACCTTCGCGGCGTCCGCACGTTCCTCATCGTCGCCGGAGCCGGCACGGGCATCAACCTTGCCCCGGACGATGACGATCGTGTCCGAGAGCAAGAGGTGGCGCCGCTCGTCGAAGACCTTGGGAAAGACGATCACTTCGATGGTCGAGGTCAGGTCCTCGAGCTGGATGAAGGCCATCGCCTTGCCGGTCTTGGTCACCACGGGCCGAACGCCCTTGATGACGCCGCCGATGCGCACCTCGTAGTCCTCCATCTCTGGCGTGACCTGGTTGGCATAGGTGTCGACCTTGGTATGCAGTTCCTGCTCGATCCGCTTGAGCGGATGGTCGGACAGATACAGACCGAGCAATTCCTTCTCGCCCTTGAGCCGTTCCTCGTCCGGCATCGGCGGCAAGCCCTGCAGCAGGCCGGCGTTCGGATCGTCGAGCTCGTCGGATTCGGGCAACAGACCGAAGAGCGAGGTCTGCCCGCTCTCGCGCTCGGTAATGATCTGACTGGCGCGATCGCTGACGCGATCGATGCTGGCCAGCAGCGTGCCGCGCTCGCCAAGGCAGTCGGTGGCCCCGGAGCGGATCAGGCTCTCGAGGACTCGCTTATTGGCCTCGCGTGGGTCGACGCGAACGGCCAGCTCCAGCAGTGACGTGAACGCTCCGTTCTTCCTCCGCTCGGCGAGCAGCAGCTCGATGACATGGACGCCCACGTTCTTGATGACGGCGAGCCCGTAACGGATCTTCCCGTCCTCCACCGAGAAGCCGGCCTCCGATCGATTGACGTCGGGAGGCAGGACTTCGATTTCGCGCGCGTGACAGTCGAGCACCGTCGCCGCCACCTTCTCGTAGTCGCCCGCCTCGTTGTTGAGCAGGGCCGCCAGATATTCAAGCGGATAATTCGCCTTCAGGTAGGCGGTCTGATAGATGATCACGGCGTAGGCGGCACTGTGCGACTTGTTGAAGCCGTAGCCGGCGAAAAAGGCCATCAGGTCGAAGACTTCGGTGGCCTTCGCCTCGGTGACGCCGCGCGCCACGGCGCCGGTGATGAACTTGGCCCGCATCCGCGCCATCTCGTCTTTCTTCTTCTTGCCCATTGCCGCCCGCAGGATGTCGGCTTCGCCAAGACTGAAGCCCGCCAGCTGGGAGGCGATCTTCATCACCTGCTCCTGATAGACGATCACGCCGTAGGTTTCCTTGAGGATCGGCTCCAGCTCGGGGAGCGGATAGACGATCTCGCGCTCGCCGTGCTTGCACTTGATGTACTGGTCGACGAGGCCGCCTTCGAGTGGTCCCGGCCGGAAGAGCGCGTGGACGGCCGTGATGTCTTCGAAACTCGTCGGCCGCATGTCCTGTAGCAGCCGCCGCATGCCCGCGCCCTCCACCTGAAAGACGCCGTTGGTGTCGGCGGCTTGCAACAACCGGAAGGTCGCCGGGTCGTCCCAGGGAATCTGTGACAGATCGAGTCGCAGCCCGCGCGTGGTCTCGAGGTTCTTCAGCGTGTCCTGGATGATCGACAGGTTGCGCAGCCCAAGGAAGTCCATCTTGAGCAGGCCGATCTTCTGGACCGCATTCATTTCGTACTGGGTCATGACGGCCCGTTTTTCCTGGCCGTTCCTGTCGCCCCTGGTGATCGCGTTTTGCAAGGGCACGTAGCGCTGCAGCGGCTCGGGCGTGATCACGATGCCGGCGGCATGGGTCGAGGCATGCCGGGTCAGGCCCTCGAGCTTCTTCGCGTTTTTCAGCAGCCGGCCGTACTCCGGGTCGGTCGCGGCCGCGGCCAGCTCCGGAACCATCTGGAGCGCCTTGTCGAGCGTCATGTTCAGCTGCGGCGGCACCAGCTTCGCCAGCCGGTCGACGTCCGGCAGCGCCACTCCGAGCGCCCGGCCAACATCGCGAATCACGGCCCGCGCCTTCATCGTCCCGAAGGTGATGATCTGGGCGACGTGGTCCTGGCCGTACTTTTGGCCGACGTACTCGATCACCCGATCGCGATTCCGGTCGTCGAAGTCCATGTCGATATCGGGCATCGAGATCCGCTCACGGTTGAGGAAGCGCTCGAAGATCAGCCCGTGATGAATCGGATCGAGCTCGGTGATGCCCAGGGCGTAGGAAACGATGCTGCCGGCCGCCGATCCACGGCCCGGTCCAACGGCAACACCATTGTTGCGGGCGTAATCGGTGAAGTCGCTGACGATCAGGAAATAGGCAGCGTAGCCCATATCCTCGATGACGCCGATCTCCATCTCGAAGCGATCTTTGATCGCCTGCGTCATTTCGGGATACCGCTTTTTGAGGCCCTCGGCGGCCAGCTTGCGCAGATAGGAATCGGCGGTCTCGCCGGTTGGAACTTCGAAGCGCGGCAACAGCGGCCGGGTCTCGAGCTCGAGATGACAACGCGCCGCGATGCGCACCGTGTTCGCAACCGCCTCGGGAAAGTCTCTGAATCGCTCGGCCATCTCGGCCGGTGTCTTCAGGTAGAACTCCTCGTTCTCGAAGCGCATCCGATTGGTCTCGGACACCACCGTGCCCGTCTGGAGGCAAAGCAGGATGTCGTGCGCCTCGGCATCATCCTTCCGCGTGTAGTGCGTGTCGTTGGTGGCGACCAGCGGGATGCCCGTCCGCTGCGACAGCCGCGCCAGCCCCTCGTTGACGCGGGCCTGCTCGGCCATGCCGTGGTCCTGGATCTCGAGGAAGTAGTCGTCACCGAAGATCGCCTGGTACTCGCGGGCGGCCTGCTCGGCGCCGCTTTCATCGCCTGCGAGCAGGCGGCTGGCGACCTCGCCGCCGAGGCAGCTGGAGAGTGCGATCAGGCCTTCGGCGTGCTCGGCCAGCAGCGCCTTATCGATGCGCGGTTTGTAGTAGTAGCCCTCGAGATGCGCCTGGCTGGCGAGCCTGATCAGGTTCCGGTACCCCGTCAGGTCCTTGACCAGCAGGATGAGGTGGTACGGGTCTCGATCGGCGCGGCCCTCCTTCTGCAGGCGTGACCGGGTGGCGACGTAGGCTTCCTGGCCAATGATGGGGGTGATCCCCGCCGCCTTCGCCTGCAAATACAGGTCGACGGCTCCGTACAGCACGCCATGGTCGGTCAGCGCAACCGCCGGCATCCCCGTCTCGACGGCCAGACGCACCATGTCGGAGATCCGGCTGGCGCCGTCGAGCAGGCTGAATTCGCTGTGGGTGTGGAGGTGGACGAAACTCATGCAGTCCGGTCGAGCTTGGCGACGGCCTCGATATGGAACGTCTGGGGGAACATGTCGACGAAGGCCACCTCGGACAGCGTATACCGTCCGCCTGTGGAAAAACGACTGAGGTCGCGGGCCAGCGTCGAGGGCTCGCAGGAGATATAGATGATGCGGTCTGGCTGCAGCCGAACCATCGCATCCACGGCAGCCTCCATACAGCCAGCGCGCGGTGGATCGAGCACGAGCACGTCGACCCGGTCCGCGATGGATTCGACCTTTTCCTCGACTTTGCCGCGGAGGTAACGGACATTGCCGACCCCATTCAGCTGCATGTTCACCTCGCCCAGCCGGACCGCGTACGGGCTTTCCTCGACCGCGATCACCTCGCTGGGGCGCTCGGCAAGCCGAGCGGTCAGCATGCCGATCCCCGCATAAGCATCGACGACCCGCGCCGATCCCTCGAGCCCGGCGAAGGTGACGGCGCGGTCATACAGGACGTCACGCTGCTGCGCATTGACCTGGACAAACGCCTCCGGCCGAACGCGGAAGTGGCGGCCGGCGTCGTCAATCCCGATCGAGTCGTCGTTGAGGTTGAGCTCGGGAATCCAGGCGGCGGCACGGGCACCGAATTCGCCGTCGGCCGTCCCGGGTGGATAAGGGGCCCAGAGGAGATCGCTGGTCCCCGGCGACCAGGTGAACTGCAGTGCCGTGACGTTCTCCGCGGCTGGATCCTGTGCCGCATGGGCGAAGGCCGGCAGCGCCCGCTCGATCGCCTCGACGTGGATCAGGCACTGGTCGATGGGCAAGGTCTGATAGGTGTGCTTGCGGTAGAAGCCAAGCGCGACCGTCCCACCGCGATGAAGGATGTGAAACTCCCCTCGAATCCGATAGCGCCAGGGCGTTGCCATGCCATGAACCTCGATCCGCTCGAGCGGAAACTCGAGCTTCGCCCGCTCCAGCTGCCGGTGCAATACGCGGCGCTTCTGGACCAGCTGCTCCTCGTAGGCAACATGCTGGAGCTGGCATCCGCCACAACCCAACTTGAAAAAGGGGCACGGCGGATCGACGCGGGTGGGCGCCGCCTCGAGGACCGAGGTCGCCTGCGCTCGCCAGAAATCCTTGCGCCGATGGGTGACCTCCGCCTCGACCGTCTCGCCGGGGATGGCACCCTCGACGAAGACGACTCGCCCGTCGACTCGCGCCACGGCCGCCCCTCCATGGGCCAGCTCGCCAACCGTCAGTTGCACTTAAGAAATTTTCTCGCGCAGCAGGGCGTCGAGTCGCTGGGGATTCGCGCGGCCTTTTGAGATCTTCATTCCCTGGCCGATCAAGAATTTGAGCGCCTGTTCCTTGCCGGCTTTGAAATCCGTGACGGACTTCTGGTTCTCGGCGATGACCTGATCGGCGATCCGCTGCAGCTGGTCGTCGCCGCTGATCTGCGTCGCGCCTTTGGCTTTCTCCAGAACCGACGCCGGGTCCTCAGCGCGGTACATCTCGTCGAACGCCTGCTTGGCCATCTTGCCGCTGATCGCGCCGGAGTCCACCAGGCCGATCAACTCGGCAAGGTGTTGCGGCTGAATGGGCGAATCCTGAATTTCCTTGTGGTCAGCATTGAGCAGCCGACTGAAGTCGCTCAGAATCCAGTTCGCCGACGTCTTTGCCGGCGCGCCACGCTTGACCGTCTCCTCGAAGTACTCGGCCATCGGCCGAGTCGACGTCAAGAGTGACGCATCGTACGGCGTCAACCCGTAGGCGCTGATGAAGCGATCGCGTCGCGCCGCCGGCAATTCCGGGAGGGCGGCCTGAATTTCCTCGACCCACTTGCGGCTGACATCGAGCGGCGGCAGATCCGGCTCGGGAAAGTAGCGATAGTCTTCGGCGAACTCCTTGGTCCGCTGCGACACCGTGACGCCGCGCGCGTCGTTCCAACCGCGTGTCTCCTGCACCAGCCGGCCGCCACCGTCAAGCACGTCGGTCTGGCGCTCGATCTCGTACTGAATCGCACGGTGGATGGCTCGAAACGAATTCATGTTTTTGATCTCGACCTTGGTGCCGAACTCGGCGGTCCCTTCAGGACGGAGGGAGACGTTGGCGTCGCAGCGCAACTGCCCCGATTCCATGTCGCCGTTGTTCACCCCGATGTATTGGAGAATCGCACGCAGGCGCATCACGTACTCCCTCGCCTCGTCGGCGCTGCGCATGTCGGGCTCCGACACGATTTCCATCAAGGGCACGCCGGCCCGATTGAAGTTGACAAGCGAGGACTGTGCTTCGTGGATCGCCCCCTCATGCAAGAGCTTGCCGGTGTCCTCTTCCAGATGCACGCGCGTGATGCCGCAGCGCCGCACCTCCCCCTTGACCTCGAACTCGAGGTGGCCATGGCGACTGAGCGGCAGGTCGTACTGCGAAATCTGATAACCCTTGGGCAGATCGGGATAGAAATAGTTTTTGCGGTCGAACTTCGAGAACTCCAGGATCTCGCAGTTGAGCGCCAACGCCGTCCGGATGGTCGCCTCGATCGCCTTGCGATTGATCACGGGCAGGGATCCGGGCAAACCCAGGCAAACGGGACAGGTGTTGGCGTTCGGTGGCGCGGTCAGGTAGTCGGTCGAGCAGCCGCAGAACATCTTGCTCTCGGTGAGGATCTGGGCGTGCACCTCGAGGCCGACGACGACCTCGTAACGCGTGGCCACCGCGCTCATGCCGTGGTTGCCATCAAGGGCGACTGCGCCTTGTGGAACTCAGTCGCCGCCTCGAAGGCGTACGCGACGCGCAGGGCGATGTCTTCACGAAAGCCCGGCGCGATGACCTGAAGGCCGATCGGCAATCCGTCGACCAGCCCGCACGGCACCGAGATGCCGCAGACGTTGCCAAGGTTTGCCGGAATGGTGATGATGTCGTTGAGATACATCGCAACCGGATCCTGGGTCTTGACGCCCAGTGGGAACGCCGCGGTCGGCGAGGTGGCGCCGAGCAACGCGTCGACTTTGCTGAAGGCCCGCTTGAAATCCTCGATGATCAGCGTCCGAACCTTCTGCGCCTGGAGGTAGTAGGCGTCGTAATAGCCCGCGCTGAGCGCGTAGGTCCCCAGCATGATCCGCCGCTTGACTTCCGCGCCGAAGCCCTCTTCCCGAGTGAGCATGTACTCGTCGATCAGGTTGCGGCCGCCGCCCGCTTGAAATCCGTAGCGCGTCCCGTCGTAGCGCGCCAGGTTCGAGCTCGCCTCGGCCGGGGCGATGATGTAGTAGGCCGGAAGCGCGACATCGCTGTGCGGAAGGCTGACCTCCTCGATCGAGGCGCCCTGCTGCTCGAGCAATCGGATCGCATCGCGGATCGCCTGTTCGACCGCTGGTTCCATGCCGGCGACGAAATACTCCCTGGGGACGCCGAGCTTCATGCCCTTGATGCCATCGCGCAGATTGGCGAGGTAGTCAGGGACGGGACGTGTCGAGCTGGTCGAATCCCTGGGATCATGGCCGGCGATCGCCTGCAACAGGACCGCGCAGTCCAGTACGTCGCGGGTCATCGGACCGATCTGGTCGAGCGATGAGGCGAACGCGATCAGACCATAGCGGCTGACGCGACCATACGTCGGCTTCATCCCGACGATGCCGGTCAGCGCCGCCGGTTGCCGGATCGAGCCGCCCGTGTCACTACCGAGAGCGGCGATCGCCTCGCCCGACGCGACTGCCGCAGCCGAGCCGCCACTCGATCCGCCGGGAACGCGATCGAGCGCCCAGGCGTTGTGCACCGGCGAGTAGCCCGAGTTCTCATTCGAGGACCCCATCGCGAACTCGTCGCAGTTCGTCTTGCCAAGGAAGACCGCGCCTTCCGTGTCGAGCCGCTCGACCACGGTCGCGTTGTACGGCGGCGTGAAATCCTTCAGGATTCTCGACCCGGCGGTCGAGGTGACGTCTTTCACGCAGAGGACGTCTTTGAGAGCGATGGGAATCCCGGTCAGTGGCTTGATATCGCGCTTTGCCTTGAATCGCTCGTCCGCGGCCTTCGCCTGGCGAAGAGCGAGATCCTTTGTGAGCCACAGGTACGCCTTCGTCTTCTCGCCGACCGTCGCGATCTGGCTGAAGAGGTCTTCTGTCAGCTCAACCGACGAGATCTCGCGATCGACCAGCATCTGATGGAGGTCGTGCACGGTTCGCTGAAACAGCCTCATTCCTGGATCGCCTTGACCTTGAAGAAATCGCCCTCCCGGCTGGGAGCGTTCCTCATGACATCCGCAACCGGCAGCGATGGCTCTCGGACGTCGTCGCGCATCACGTTGCGCTCCTCGAGCGGATGCGCGGTGGCGGGGACCTTGGAGGTGTCGGCGCGGTTCAGCGCCTCGATGTGGTGCAGGATGTTCCGCAGCTGGTCTCGGTAGCGAACGACTTCCTCTGGGGTGATCCCGAGGCGCGCCAGGCGCGCTACGTGCTCGACGTCCTTGGACGAAAGCTCAGGAGGTGAATCGGGCAAGGCCTATAGCTTATCGAAGCAATTAGGCCGTCAAGCTGCCCTGCGTCACCCCGTTCACCCCAAACTTCGCGCGCAGCCACGGCCCGAGAGGGCCGGCGGCAGCAGGACGGCTGATGTGGAAGCCCTGGAGGTAATCGCAGCCGTACTGGCGTAGGAGGTTCGCGGTCGCTTCGTCTTCGACGCCTTCGGCGACGACCTTGAGCCCGAGGTTGTGCCCGAGGTCGATCGTCGAGCGAACGATCGCCGCGCCGTCCCAGTTGGTGGCCATGTCCTTGACGAACGATCGGTCGATCTTGATCTCGTTCACCGGTAGCCACTTCAGATAGGCCAACGATGAGTATCCGGTCCCGAAGTCGTCGACCGAAATATGCACGCCGGCATCGCGCAGCCGCTGCAGGGTCTCGAGCGCTTCGGTCGCGATGATCGTACTTTCGGTGATCTCCAGGCTGAGCTTTTCCGGTTCAACCTGCCAGGTGCGGAGCAGTTGGATGACGGCATCGGGCAGCTCGTTGTCGAGCAGATTCCGCGCTGACAGGTTCACGGCGACGCCGATGTCGATGCCGGCCTTCGACCAGGCGTGCACCTGCCCGATCGCCTCGTTGAGGACCCACGCCGTCAGCGGCCGAATCAAGTTCGTCTGCTCGGCCGATGGGATGAAGTCGTCGGGTGGCAGCAATCCGTGGCTCGGATGGCCCCAGCGGACAAGGGCTTCGACTTTGGTGGGCCGGCCGTCCGCCGAGGCCACGATCGGCTGGTAGTGGAGCAGCAATTCGAACTGGTCGATCGCGTAGCGCAGCTTGCCGATCAGCGGGACCTTTCCGATCTGATCTCCTCCCTCCTGGTCGGCTGAGTAGACGCTGAAGCCGCTCTGTGCCCGCTTGGCGGCGTACATGGCCACGTCGGCGCGCCGGATGAGCGCGTCGGCGTCCTCCGCGTGCTGCGGAAAAGCCGCGATCCCGATGCTCACATTGACATTGACCGGCTGGTCATCAATATCGAACGGCTTCCCGACAGCCTGGAGGATCTTTTCCGCGATTAACACCGCTCGCGCGACATCGGTCGTGCCCTGGGGAACGATGGCGAACTCATCACCGCCGTAGCGCCCGACCGTGTCCGCCTTGCGCAATACGCTACGAAGCCGCTGGCTGACCTGCTGCAGCAAGCGATCACCCGCATCATGGCCGAGCGTGTCGTTGACGCTCTTGAAGCCGTCGAGATCGAGCAACAGCACCGCGCACGGGCGCATCTCGCGCTCGCCGGCGCGCAGCGTCTCCTCGAGGCGTTCCCGGACCAGGGTGCGGTTCGGCAGGCCGGTCAGCGGATCGTGCAGCGCCTGGAACTGCAAAGCTTCCGTCTCGGCCTTGCGTTCGGAGACATCGCGCAAGCTGCCGATGACGAGCCGTTGTGGGCCGAGCCGGCTGACATTGAACTCGAGCGGGAACTCACTGCCATCCTTCTGCCGGCCACCGGTCTCATGAGTTCCCACGACGACCTCTTGCTGGGACGAGCTGAGGTAACTGCGCAGCTGCGGGCGGATTTCGTCGCGATAGGGTTCGGCAATCAGCCGCGTGAAATCTTTGCCGATGACTTCGTCCGGCGGATACCCGAAGAGCCGCTGGGCCGCCGGGTTGTAGGAACGAACCTCCAGTTTCTGGTCGATCGTGATGATGCCGTCGGCGATGTTGTCGAGGATGGCCCGGATGCGGTCGCCGCTCCGACGCAGCTCATCTTCTGCCCGCCGTCGTTCGATGAAGTGGCCGATCTGACTCCCGATGTCCGCCAGCACCCGCAACGTCGGACGATCGAGTGGCTTGCGCTGCTCGCTGAACAGACTGATGACTCCGGTCACAACCCGTTCGTTCATGACCGCAAATCCAAAGCGGCTTTTCGCGCCCGCCTGCGCGGCCAGTTTCCCGCGCGGCGAGTCGAGGTCCTCACTGACGCGCGGCTTACCCGTGGTCCAGATGCGTCCGAGGAAGCCGGCGCCCCGGGCGCTGGTGAGGTCGGCCGAGGCCTTCAACTCATCCAGGTCGCGGGTCGCACGGTACCACCCGTGGGCCCATCGCAGAACGCCCGCCTCTTCATCGACCGCCCAGAATTCGGCGCTCAGGCAATCGAGCGTTTCGGCTAACCCCTGCAGCACCTCAGGGGCGGCGTCTTTCCAGCTGGCCGATCCGGCAAGCGGCCGCGTCACCGCAAATTGAACGGTGCGAATGCGCTCGCCCGCCCGGCGCTGGCTGATGTCATTGACGAACGCCACGAACGAGACGTGGGCTCCGGCCCGTGAGGTCGCCGAGACCGATACTTCAACCGGAAATTGATGACCGTCACGGTGAAGCGCAGCGAACTCCACCGTTCGGCCGATGATCCGGCCCTGCCCGGTCGCGACGAACCGACCTAAGCTCCGCTGGTGGCTGTCACGGTAGCGAGGCGGAATGATGGTGCCGGCAAGGGTTCGGCCGACAGCTTCATCGTGCATCCAGCCGAACATCGCTTCCGCTTTTCGGTTCCAGCCGGTGATGATGCCGTCTTCGTCGGCAGTGATGACGGCGCTCGGCGAGGTATCGATGATGACCTGGAGACGCTGCTGCGATTCCCTGACCGTCTGCAAAACGCGCAGCTGGACGTCGGCCTCGCGGCGGGCGGCGATATGCAGGCCGACAGTTCCGGCGAAGAGGGCAGCGTATGGCAACACCAACAGTCCATGGCCGACGTACCAGAAGCCGTCGTAGCGTCGGTGCATGAACATAAAGACCAGCGCCTCGATCGCGACCAGGATCAGGGCCGTGACCAGCGCCCGCTCCATCCGTCGTTCGGGATGGCGGCCCTGTCGATAAACCGCAGCCGCGAACGCCACGACGAAAAATGGCCCAGTTTGAAGCAGCATGTTGACCGCCGTGAAGTCACGGCCGTTGATCATCGGCGGCAGGATAAAGCTGAGCGCCATGAAAGCGCCGATCGCCAGCAAGGTGATCGCGGCTGTTAGCGCCAGGACCGTGATCAGCGTCTTTCGAGGATGGGGAATCGCCTGGGTCGGTTGCATCAGGGCCCAGACGATCAGGGCCGGCGTGGCAATGTGGCCAAGATGGAAGAGATAGCTGGGCGTCTGGCTCCCGATCAGGGGGCTCGCGGTGGGCAGCACACCCGGAAAGGCGAGCCCGTGAGCCAGCCAGACGAGCCCGAGCGCAAGGCTGCTGGCGGCGACTGTCAGCAGCCGATCATGGCGCCGAAGGATGACGTCGGTCGACGCCAGCACGAGGACCACGCTGAGCATGACCAGCATCGCGCTGTCGACCACCGGGATGTACCAGGTCAGCGGTGGGCTTGAGTCCGGAAGCAGGATTGCGATCAGGTTGACCACGGCAAGAACCGCGACGGCGCAGAGGGCCAGAGCGGCGCGTCGGCCGAGGCGGGCGGCCCAGCTTTTTGCGCGGGCGTTTACGGGAAACAGCGCACCAATCGCCATCTCCCCGCAATATGCTTGGCGCCCCCGAAAAGAGAAGTTAAGGAGCTGTCTCCGATCCGTTACAGATTCTGATACCGATCACTGTGCGTTATCGGGGGCAGCCGGCTGCGTCTAAACGGACGAATCCCTTCCCCCCTTTTGGGGGGAGGGCAGGCTGGGGGCTACGAGTTCAGAATCGCGAGGAAGGTCGATTCGTCGAGGATCGCGACCTTGAGCTTTTGCGCCTTCTCGAGCTTCGAGCCGGGGTCCGCACCGACAACCAGGTAGTCGGTTTTCTTCGTGACGCCGGCGCCGATCGCGCCGCCGAGCGACTTGATTCGCTCCTCGGCTTCGCCCCGCGCCATCGACGACAGCGTCCCGGTGATCACGAGGGTCTTGCCACTCAGCACGCCTTCCCGGCGCTCGGGCGGTTTGATCATCACGCCGACCGCGAGCAACCGCTCGATCAATCGTCGCGACTCCGGGCGCTCGAAGTAATCGTGGACGCCTTCGGCGACGATCGGCCCGACCCCGCCGACGTGGCGCAGCTCGTCGACCGTGGCGTTTTGGACGCGGTCGATCGATTCAAAATGCTCGGCCAGGATTTGCGCTGTCGTCCATCCGACATGCGGAACGCCCAGGGCAACGATGAAGCGCGTCAGGGTGGTCGTCTTGCTCACGGCGATCCGGTCGAGCAGGTTCTGCGACGACTTGTCCGCGAAACCTTCCAAGGACATCAGCTGGTCTTTCGTCAGATGAAACAGATCCGACGGATCGCGCACCAGTTGCCGGTCGATCAACTGCGCCAGGGTGGCATAGCCGAAGCCCTCGATGTCGAAGGCCGCGACGAAAAGGCGCAGGTGCTCCAGGACCTGTGCCGGACAGCTCGGATTGATGCAGCGCGTCGCCGCTTCGCCCGGCTCGCGGACGAGTGGCCTGCCGCATTGCGGACAGCTCTTCGGCATGTGCCAGGGCTGGCTGGAGGCCGGCCGCTTTTCCGTGATGACGCGGACGACCTCGGGAATGACGTCGCCGGCGCGCTGGATGATGACGCGGTCCTGCGGCCGGACGTCCTTGCGCGCAACCTCGTCCTCATTGTGGAGCGTTGCCCGGCTTACCGTGGTGCCGCCAATCTGCACCGGGCTCAGCCACGCGACCGGCGTGATGGCGCCGGTCCTCCCGACGTAGACCTTGATGTCCTCGACCAGCGTCTCCGCCTGCTCAGGTGGGAATTTGAAGGCAAGCGCCCAGCGTGGACTGCGCGACACGAAGCCCAGCTCCGCCTGCTGGTCCAGGTCATTGAGCTTGATGACGATGCCGTCGATCTCGTAGTCGAGCTCGTGCCGTTTTTCCTGCCAGGCGTCGAGAAAGGCGATGACGGCTTCGATGTCGGAATGCTTCTGGCGGTTTTCGTTGACGTGAAAGCCCATCTCGGCGAGCCGCTGCAGGATCTGCTCCTGCGTGCGGGCGCCGCCCGCCGGATCGAGCGCATAGATGAAGGTGTCGAGACGGCGCCGTGCCGTGACGCGCGGGTCCAGTTGGCGCACCGAACCGGCGGCGGAGTTTCGCGGGTTGGCAAAGGGCGGTTTCCCTTCGGCCTCGAGCTCCTTGTTCAAGCGCTGGAAGCTCCGCTTCGGCATGTAGACCTCGCCGCGGACCTCGAAGGTCGATGGAAACTCGGCCGGGATGCTCACCGACAATGGCACGCTGGGGATCGTCTTGACGTTCGGTGTCACGTCTTCGCCGACGTAGCCATCGCCACGGGTGGCGCCAGTCTTGTACTGGCCGTTTTCGTACAGCAGGCTCATCGCCAGGCCGTCGATCTTCAGCTCGGTCACATATTCGATCCGTAGGTCGCCGAGCCCGCGCCGCACCCGCTTGTCGAACTCGCGCACCTCATCGCGCTCGAAGGCGTTGGCCAGGCTCAGCATCGGCGTGCGGTGCGTGACTTTCGCGAAGGCATCGGATGGAGGGCCGCCGACTCGCTGGGTCGGCGAGTCGCTCGTGACCAGCTCCGGATATTGCGTCTCGAGATCGACGAGCTCGCGAAAGAGCGCGTCGTACTCAGCGTCGGTGATCTCCGGGTTGTCCTCGAGAAAGTACTGGCGATTGGCCCGATTGATCTCGTCGCGTAGCTCGCGGACTCGTACCTCGGCCTCTTCTCCTGACAAAGTCCCTCCCCCCTCTGGGGGGAGGGTTGGGTGAGGGGCTTTCCTCACAACTTGACGATCGGCGCCAGGCTGACGGCGAGGATTTTGACGCCGACCTTGTCGAACTTGACGATCAGCTCCTCATCGGTTCGGGTCATCGTGCTTTTCAGCACGCGGCCGCGGCCCCATGAGCGGTGCTCGACGTTGTCGCCGGGTTGGTAGCGCTGCTTCAGATCCACCGGCGTCGGCGGGCGTGCGGCTTCGATCACTCGCGCCGGCGCCATCGTCGGATCGTCGACGCCTGAGGGGATCCCCTCCGGGCGGTCGACCAGTTCCGACGGGATGTCCTTGAGAAAACGTGAGGGCACATTGAGATTTGCGCTGCCCCAGAGGTGCCGGCGAAACGCGTGGAACAGGTAGAGGCGATCCTTGGCGCGGGTCATCCCCACGTAAGCCAGCCGGCGCTCTTCTTCCAGGTCTTCGGCGGAGTCGAGGCTGCGGCTATGCGGAAACAGTCCCTCCTCCATCCCGAGCATGAAGACGACCGGGAACTCGAGGCCTTTGACCATGTGCAGCGTGATCAGGGTCAGGCCCTTGGCCTGATCCTGCATGGTGTCGACGTCGCTCATCAGGGCCGTTTCCTCGAGAAACGCCTGCAGGCCCTCGCCCGGCGCCAGCCCGTCGTACTCCGAGGCAAGACCCCGCAGCTCGAGCACGTTCGCCCAGCGCTCTTCGCCATCGGATGCGCCTTCCTTCAGATAGCGCTCGTAGGCACTGCGCATCAGCAGCAGGTCGATCACCTCGACCAGGCGACGTTCCTGGCTGGCCGCGCGGACTTCGGTGATAAGGTCGCGAAACTCGGCGAGGGCGAGGCGCGCGCTGCCGGTCAGCTCGCTCATTTCGTCGAGCCGGGTCAGCGCGTCCCACGCCGACATGCCGTGCGCGTCGGCCCAGTAGCCGAGCTGCGCCAGCGATTTCTCGCCGAGCTTTCGCCGCGGCACGTTGATGACCCGGGAGAAGCTCAGCGTGTCCTGCGGGTTCGCGATCAACCGCAGGTACGCCATGATGTCCTTCACCTCGCGGCGCTCGTAGAAGCGCAGCCCGCCGATCAACCGGTAGGGAACGCCCCGGCGCAGCAGGACTTCCTCCAGCGCCCGGGACTGGGCGTTGGTCCGATAGAGCACGGCGATGTCACCCAGCCGGTAGTCGCCTTCCGCGACCAGCCGCAGCGCCTCGCGCGATACCGCCTGCGCCTCCTCCTGCTCGTCGTAGGTCTGGCCGATGACGAGCTTGGGGCCGCCCGGCCGGTCGGTCCACAACCGCTTGTCCGCCCGATTTGGATTGGCCTTGATCACGTGATAGGCCGCGTCAAGGATCACCTGCGTCGATCGGTAGTTCTGTTCCAGCTTGACGATCTGGGCGTCGGGATAGTCGTGCTCGAAAGAGAGGATGTTGCGGACGTCGGCGCCACGGAACTTGTAAATCGACTGGTCGTCGTCACCGACCACCGTGAGGTTGCGATGTTTGCCGGCGAGCTGCCGGACCATCAAGTACTGGGCGCGATTCGTGTCCTGATACTCATCGACCATCACGTAGCGGAAACGGTTCTGATATTTCTCCAGCACCTCGGGGTGCCGGTCGAAGAGCCAGACCGTCCGGAGCAGAAGATCGTCGAAATCCAGCGCCCGGTTCTGCTCGAGGAACCGGTCGTACTCGACCCGGATGCGCGCGGCGAGCTCCTCGTTGTGCGTGCCGGCGGCCCTCGCCTGCTCCTCGACGCTCATCACCTCGTTTTTGGCGCGCGAGATCAACGCCACCATACCGCCGGGTGGGTAGCGCTTCTCGTCGAGGCGCATGTCGTGCATCACCCGCTTGACCACCGAGAGGCGGTCGGCTTCGTCGTAAATGAGGAAATGCCGATCGATGCCATCGGCACTGCCGTCACGCCGCAGGATCCGGACGTCGATCGCATGGAACGTCCCCATCCAGATGCCGCCGGCGGTTAGGTTCAGCAGCTGCTCGACGCGGCCGCGCATCTCCCGGGCGGCTTTATTGGTGAAGGTGACGGCGAGAATCTCGCTTGGCTCGGCGCGATGCTGCTGGATCAGCCAGGCGATGCGGTGCGTCAGGACGCGGGTCTTGCCACTGCCGGCGCCGGCAAAGATCAGGAGCGGACCATCGTTGGCGGTGACGGCGGCGCGCTGCGCCGGATTGAGGCCGGTTAGGAGGTCGACGCCGCGCTCAGTCGCGGCCGGGATGGATGCCAAGGGTCATCCGAGAGTCTACCGAGATGTCTTCTTCCTTCCAATGCCGAGTGTGGTCGTGAGGGTAGGCGTCTTGCGTATTGCGCCAGCAGCGGTTCTAGTGCCGGCGGCCGCGGCCACGCATCCGACCCGCCGCCATGTCGTCCATGTCATCGTCGATGGGCTTTGATTTCTTGGTCGAGGCCAGGGTCTGCGAGAACGCACCGAAGAACTGGTCGCGAAGCTCCATGGTCGAGACCTCGAAGGCGTCCTTGAGCGTCCAGTGGTCGTCTGGCGAGTATCGGCGCTCGCAGGCCCAGAGCAGGAATTTGATGAGCTGCAGCTTGATGGCCGCCATCAGCTTCGAATCGCCCTTCTTCTGGCCCTTCGCTTTCCCCTTGTCCTTGCCCTTGCCTTTTCCCTTGGCGTCGGCAGGCGCGGGTGGCGGGGTGATGGTCCCGCCGGCCGTGCGGACGCCCCAGTTACCGGCCGGGGCTGGCTTGACAACTGGTGCCTGGGCGACCAGGCTTGCACGAAGCGCGGCCAGGTCGTCCTTCGGCGGAGCGGGCTTGGCTGGCTCGACAGCTGGAGTCATGGGCGCTGCGGCAGGCGGCTGGAAGGCGGGAACCTGCTGTGCCTTCTTCGGAATCGGCATGGGCGGCACGGAAAAGCTCGGGGCGGGGCGGACAGGTGCCGCTGGAGGGATGGGCGGCTGGGACGCGAAGGCCGGCGCCTGCGGCGGCATCGGCTGAGCCGGAGCCGGGTAGGGCGCCTGAGGCGCCAGTTGTTGAGGCATGGGCTGTGCCGGCGGCGGCGTCATGGGGGCCTGCGGCGCATATCCGGGGTAGACGGGCGCCTGCGGAGCCGGCGGCACATGGGGGCGGACGTTGCCTCTAACCGGCGGATAGGCCTGAGGCGGTTGGGGCATTGCGGCCGGTGGCTGCGGATACGGCTGCGGCGCTGGGGCCGGCGGGTACCCCTGGGGCGGAGCGGCCATCTGCTGGGGATAGGCCGGCGGCCATCCCGGAGCCTGCGGAGCGCCGGGCTGGCCTTGAGGGTAGCCAGGCTGTGGCATTCCCGGCTGGACCGGGGGCCAACCCGGAACGTGCGCCTGCTGCATCCCGGGCTGCCAGGCCGGGGGCATCTGGGCAGGAGATGGCGGCGAGTACGGCCGCGGCACGGGGGCGATCGGCCGCATCTGGTCGGGCGGGATATATGGCGCCGAGGGGCCCTGCAGGACCGCCTGGCTCCGGCGGAGCAGGTCGAGCAGCCGGCCCTTGTCGATATAGAGGTTGCCGGCCAGCGACGGGTCAACGCCCGGGCGGAACATGTATTCGCCGGCCTGGAATTCCCAGAGCAGATCGAAGGCCTGGCGCGCGCCCCGGACCCGGCCACCGCTCGCATGGGTCAGGGCACCGGCCTGGAACGCGTAGACCCAGTTACCGCGTGGCTCGTGAAGCTCGAGGACGCCAGACTGCCCGCCGTTGACGACCTGGTCGAGGAGCCCAAGGAGATTGGTGCGATCGATGGGGCTGAAGGAAGGCCCCTGGGCGGGCGCGGCTTCGCCTTTGCCTTTGGCGAAAAGCTTCACACCGCTGTAACCGGGAGGGAGGGGTCGACCTTGCCGTGTGAGGCAGGCAGTTACAACGTGTTACCGGCCAGCAGCAGGGATCGCACCTCGTCGTCGGTGACCTGTGGCCATTCCTCGAAGAAGTTGCCCACCGCATAGAAGGGTTCCGGCGTCGCGAGGCAGACCAACTCATCCGCCTGACTTGCCAGCCATTCGGCCGTGTCGGGCGGCGCGACCGGAGCGGCCAGCACGACCTTGTCGGCGCCGCGATGGCGGACGCTCTGGATCCCCGCCTGCGCGGTGTACCCGGTTGCGATGCCGTCATCCGTGAGGATCACCGTCCTGCCGTCGACCTCGGGAACGGCGTCGGGGCCCATGCCGGCCAGCCAGGTCTGCAGTGCCTCGCGCGTCTTGTTCGACGATTCTCGAAGCCGGCCGTCGTCGATGCCGAGGTGGCGCGTGAGCCTGCGGTCAAACACGAGGACGTCGCGATCGTCGACGGCGCCGAGGGCAAGCTCCGGATTTTCGGGTGCGCCAACTTTGCGAACCGGGCAGATGCCAAGGCGCCAATTCAACTCCCGCGCGATCGCATTGGCGACGACCACGCCGCCACGTGGAATGCCGAGCACCACGCCATCGTGCTCGTGATAGCGGCGGAGCCCGGCCGCCAGCCGCCGACCGGCGTCGAGCCGATCGTGGAAAATCACGGCTTTACAATAGGTCGATGCCGGAGGAGGGCGCCAACATGCCGAGCGTTGGCAACGAGGCCCCGGACTTCAGCCTCCCAGGGACGCCAGAAGGCGATAGCTTCACGCTGTCGTCGTTCCGCGGCAAGAAGCACGTTCTGATCTGCTTCTACGTCTTCGACTTCAGTCCGGGCTGAACGAACGAGCTCACCTCCTTGCGAGGTGATCACCAGCAGTTCGTCAAGGCGGAGACGCAGGTCTGCGCCATCAGCGTCGATCACATTTGGGCGCACAAGGCCTACGCGAAAAGCCTGGGCGACCTCCCCTTCCCCCTCCTCGCCGACTGGAGCAAGAAGGTCAGTGGCGAGTGGGGCGTCCTCAACGAGGAAACCGGCGCCGCGCGCCGCTCCCTGTTCCTCGTCGACTACCTCGGCCGCCTGCGCTGGCGGAACCCGCGCTACGACTGGCGCAGCGAGGAGCAATATGCAGCGATGGTCGAGGCGATGCTCGCGCTACCCATGATCCCTACGGCGACATCGCGTTAGTAACAGTCAGGCCCCCGGCTTCTCCACTCCGGGGATGCCCAGGCCAACCAGCAACTCGTCGAAGAGGTCTTCAACAAACACGGCCTGCTCCGTCAGGGCGCGACTCAGCATCTGTTGATCTGGCTTCAGCCCGGCCTCATTCGCCCATCCGATCGCTCCCGCCATAACCTGATCGACCGGCAGGACGCCGTCGGCGACGCCTTCGTAGCTTGCCTCGGCGGTTGCGCGGTTTAAGACGGCGGTCCAGCGCAATCCAGCCGGGGTTTGGGCTTCCAAAACCGCGCAATCACTGTCGAGGACGTATGCCACCAGGGCCGGCATTCGAGTGGCTTGAACGACGGATGCCAGCGCTGTTCGCAGGTCGGGCGGCTCATGGCCGGCCCGCAAGAGGCTCCAGTCCTCTATTAGCCGGCGCTCGTCTTCAGGCTCGCCGAAGGCGCGCGCTTCAGTGAGCGCAGCCAGAGGATCTTTCGTCCAGGCAAGAAGGAGATGACCCCAGTAGCCCATCGCCCGTAAAACAAAAAAGCCAGCCGAAGCTGGCTCTTTGTTAGCGCGAGGGGTTGTTACGCCTTGCCGTTGGCGACGACGGCCAGGATGTCCTTCTCGGACAGGATCAGGTACTCGGTCTCGTCGAGCTTGATCTCGCTGCCCGCGTACTTCGCGTATACGACCCGGTCGCCGACCTTGACATCGAGGGGCTCCCGCTTGCCGGTCGCCTCGATGAAACGGCCGTTGCCGACGGCCTCGACCATGCCTTCCTGGGGCTTCTCCTTGGCGGTGTCCGGCAGGACGATCCCGCTCTTGGTCCGCTCCTCACGCTCGACAGGCTTGATCACGACCCGATCACCCAATGGGCGTAGCTTCATCGCATCCTCCTTGCTTCCTTTGCTGGTTTAGCACTCAGCCAGTCCGAGTGCTAATCATACCCGATCGAAGCAGCGGGTTCAACTCGCGCCCGGCGTCAGTCATCGGCCGAAGCCATGCGGTAGGTCTCCTCGACGACCCTGGCCAGAAGCTGTTGTCCGGACTGGCTTGGATGGACGTCGCAGTTGGGAAATGCCGGAGCCGGGGTCGACGTCCCGATATTGAGGAGCCCGGCCTCGCAGGTGTGGCCGCCCGCGACGACGGCGGCATTCTTGAAGGCGTCGAAGGCGTCCGCAACGACGGCATGGTGCGCGGCGGCGCTGGCGGTCACGAACTGGTTGAGCAATTCGGCTCCGCCGACCTGATTTGGATCGCCGTAGTCGAGCGAGTAGTAGTTGACGACCTCGAGCACTCCGTCATATCCGGTCGCTCGGAGTGCGCTGAGGATGGCGCTGATGTTCGCACTCATGGCCGCTAAGCCAGCGCCCAGGCACGCCTGGTTCGCACCGCAGACGCGTTGGAGGATGAACAAGTCGTTGGCACCGAGGCCGAGCGTCACCAGGTGGGTATTTCGATGGCTGCGGAGGAACGCGGTAGCGAAGGCGAGCTGGGTGGACGCGGTGCCATAGGAGACGTGCAGCGGGAAGTTCGCCTTGAAAGGTCGGCAGCCGTTGTCATTGCCGCCTGGCGGAGGGGTCTGGAATCCGCCCGAGGCCTCCCCGGGACAGGACGCGTTGACGCTCTGAAGCCGAAGCGCACGGCCGGCGTAGTCCGGATAGCCCACGAAGTTGTCCGCGTTGCGGTAGGCAAAGCCGTCTCCGCTGATGAAGCCAAAGACGACGCTGTCGCCGAGAGCGAGATAGGCAGGCCCGTTGTTCTCGTCACCGCTCGAGGCGGCGACACCCGAGCCGGCCGTTGTCGACAGAAGTCCGAACGCGAGGACTATCGTGCCGATCGCAAGGGATGGTCGCAGGCGTGTCGAGATGCGCGTCAAGATATCCACGGATTCCCTCCTCTGGATTGGGTCGCTAAGACATTCGAATAGCACCAAAAGGCCGCGAATTAAAGCGCCGTACTGCGTTGGTTGTCGAAGGCCTAGCCGAATCCCAGGCTGGGGTCGGCGTCGAACGGCGCCGGCTCCGGGCCGCGCCGGTCCCATTCGATCAGCGCCGCCGCCCCGATCATCGCCGCGTTGTCGGTGCAGAGCTCCGGTGCCGGGATGATGAGTCGTGCCCTCGGCCCGAGGCGCTGTTCGGCCGCCTCGCGAAGGCGACGATTGCGGGCAACGCCGCCGCCGATGACAACGGTGGGCCCCCCCCCCCCCCCCCCCCCCCCCCG
>DAIPYJ010000019.1:0-47450 GCA_036782775.1 Candidatus Dormiibacterota bacterium
CGAGCGCCACGACTCGCCGCAGCGCCGCGATGAGGCGCTGCCACATACCCGGCACCGGACGCCGCGGGCGGCGCACGGTGAGGTCGCCCACCAGGCCCGCCGGCTCCACCAGCTCTGATCCGAAGAGCAGCTCGAGGCGCTGGACCAGAGTCTGCTGGCTGAGCAGCCCGTCGCCGTAGGCGACGTTCAGCGTCTGCTGGATCCGGCGGCGCGCAGCACCAGGGCGCAGCATGTGGTCAGTCTCGCGCTCGAGGCCGCCGTTGTCCACTGAACAGGATCGCGGGACGCGTCGCCGCCGCCGACATCCTGGATCCGAAGAGCCAGCAGGTGCTGGTCAAGGAAGGCACCGACATCACCGACGTCCAGGCGCGCAACCTGATCAAGGCCGGCGTGACCCAGGTGAAGGTCCGCTCGGTGCTCACCTGCCAGGCGCGCGAAGGCGTCTGCCGCCTCTGCTACGGCCGCAACCTCGCAACCGGCAAGCTGGTCGAGATCGGCGAGGCGGTCGGCGTGATCGCAGCCCAGTCGATCGGCGAACCGGGGACGCAGCTCACCATGCGGACCTTCCACACCGGTGGCGTCGCCGGCACCGACATCACGCAAGGCCTGCCGCGCGTCGAGGAGCTGTTCGAAGCCCGCATCCCCAAGGGCAAGGCGATCATCTCCGAGATCGACGGCGAGGTCGAGATCATCCGCACCGAGACCGGCCGCAAGGTCAAGGTGACCTCGCGCGACGTCTACGACATCCCGTACGTCCTGACCGGCCAGATGCAGCCACTGATCGAGTCGGGGGCGACCGTCAGCGAAGGCCAGGAAATCGCGCGGGGCAAGAGCCAGGACGGCGAGGAGACACTCATCACCTCACGCGCCTCGGGCGTGGCTCGCGTCGAACGCAACCAGATCGTGATCAGGAGCATGGACGAGGAGGCGCGCGAGTACGCCATCCCTCATGGCTCACGGGTCAACGTCCAGAGCGGCCAGAAGATCAAGGCGGGTGAGCAGATCACCGAGGGCTCGATCAGCCCGCAGGAGCTGCTGCACATCCTTGGTCGTGAGGCGGTCCAGACGTACCTGATCGACGAGGTCCAGAAGGTATACCGCTCGCAGGGCGTCGACATCAACGACAAGCACATCGAGGTGATCATCCGGCAGATGATGCGCAAGGTGCGCATCGACTCGGCTGGTGACACGGACCTGCTGCCGGGCGAGATCGTCTCGCAGTGGGAATACGAGGAAGCCAACGCCAAGGCGCTGGCCGAAGGCGGCGATCCGGCGGTGGCGCAGACCGTGCTGCTCGGCCTGATCAAGGCCGCGCTGAACACGGCGAGCTGGCTGTCGGCGGCGTCCTTCCAGGAAACGACCCGGGTGCTGACCGAAGCAGCCATCTCCGGCAAGGTTGACCGCCTGCGCGGCCTGAAGGAGAACGTGATCATCGGCAAGCTGATCCCGGCCGGCACCGGCCTCGACTACTACCAGAAGCTGCGCGAAGAGTCCTTCAAGATGTTCGCGGAGCTGCCGCAACCGGTTCCGGCAAGCTAATCCTTCTCTCCCTCCCTCCTCCCGGGGAGGGTTCGGGAGGCGGCTAAAAGCACCAAGAAGGGCCACCCGATGGGTGGCCCTTCTGCTTTTTCCTTAGGCGGCGCGCCCCACGATGATGGTTCCAGGCTGGCGAAGCGCTGGGGTAAGCGTGAGCTTGTCGGCTGACTTCCGACGGCGGCTCTGGGCGCGCAGAAAGTCGACGATGCGCTGTCCGAGCTCGGCCGGGTCGCAGGCGTATGGATGCCATTGGTCTTTGGACTCAGGATCCATGCTCACCGCGAACGTCAGTCGAACGATTCCTCCCCGGAGTCGCGGGTCGGCATGCTGATGGACGATTGCCGACGGCACCACGAACATGGGGCCCTGATACCGCATCGTCACGAGATCCATGTAGCCGAATACGTACCAGAAGAAGGGGTCAGCGATGAGCCGCTCCGGCTTCTCGTCAAAGCGGATGATCAAAAGGTCCGCCCTGTTGTGGCGGACCAACACATGGCGAGCTTTGACTTGCAGTGCGAGGCTGAAGCGGAAGACGTTTTTTCAAATGGGTCTCGATGTCGCGGCGCTCATCGTCAGTCATTGGAGGGATGGCTTCGAGCAGGCCACGGGTGCCAAGCACCAGTAGTTTTGCCACCTCGAGTTCGGAAAAGCGGCTGAACTGGACGTTGCTCAATACGCTCATCCCCGAGCAATTTGACTCCGTGGACCGACTTGCGCCGGTGGCGCGTTAGCCGCCTACACCCGCCCCGGCTGGTTCCTTTTGCGGCGCGACTTTGGCGGGAATATGCTGGTTGAACCAGTCCAGGATGTGCCGGAGCCGGATCACACGGGATCGCGGATGCCCGCTGCGGGAGAGGTCGTGCGACTGGCCCTCGAAGCGGATCATCCTGACCTCGCGGCCGAGCAACTTCAGCGCGGTGAACATCTGCTCGCCCTCCGAGATCGGGCAGCGCAGGTCACGGTCGCTGTGCAGGATCAAGAGTGGCGTCTTGATCTTCTCGACGTAGGTGATCGGCGACCGCTCCATCAGCCTGTCGAGGTCCTTCCAGGGGACCGCCTTCATGCTGTCGATGGCAAGCATCCAGTCGAGGTCGCCGGTGCCAAAGATCGATGCCATGTTGGCAACGCAACGCATGGTCACCGCCGCTTTGAACCGATCCGTGTGCCCGACCGTCCAGTTCGTCATGTAGCCGCCATAGCTGCCGCCCGCCACACCCAGGCGATCCGGATCGATGCCACCCTTTCCGATCGCGGCGTCGAGGCCGGCCATGATATCGACGAAGTCGTTGCCACCCCAGTCGTTGTTGACCGCATCGGAAAATTCCCGCCCGTAGCCGGTGCTGCCGCGTGGATTCACATAGACCACCGCGAACCCATTCGCGGCCAGCAGCTGAAACTCGAAGAAAAAGCTCCAGCTGTACATCGCCATCGGGCCGCCATGGATCTCGAGGATCGCCGGCAGGCGGGAGTCGGCGGGGGCGTTCGCGGGACGCATCACCCAGCCCTGGATCTCCCAGCCGAGCGCGCCCTGGTAGCGAAACTCCTCCGGTTTTCCCAGCGCGACCTCGCGGAAGAGCCCAGCGTTCAGCGTCGTCGTGCGTGCCTCTGTGCCGTCCGCCTGGCGCTCGAACAAATCGCCCGGGGCGGAGACGTCTGAGCTGGCAAAAGCCGTCCGCTGCCGGTCGCGGTCCATGCTGAAGGCGTAAACCCGTCGCCGGCCGCTGACGATGGCTCGCGGCGTCCCGCCTTGGCTCGGCACCGCGTACAGCAGCGTCGACCCCTCGCCTGAGGCCTGCGAGTAAATCTCTCTGCCATCCTTCGACCAGTAGAGGGTTGGGCCTCCGTGACCAGCGCGCTGGTCGTCGATGGCGTGGTCGCCGAAGGTCGGCCGAAACGCTTCGGTCAAGCGTCGAACGGTCCCCGGACGATCGACATCCACGACGGCCAGATCGGTATAGCCGTCTTCGTTGCGCCGCTTGGCGAGACCGAACGCCAGCTGCCGGCCATCGGGCGACCAGGCCGGCGGCCCGGCATAGACCGTCTCATCGGTGACCCGTGTCAGGCGCTTCGACGCCAGCTCGAGAACCCAGACATCGCTGGCCGGCCAGCTCCACCGCTCGTCGGTGCGATCGGAGGTAAAGGCGATTCGCCGGCCGTCTGGCGACACCGCCGGTGAGCCGTCGTCCCAATCACCGTCCGTCAGCTGCTCGGGTTCGCCGCCGCCGCTGCTGATTTGAAAGAGGTGTGATTGGCGCTCGTACATCCAGCCCTTGCCGTCCAGGCGATTCCAGAGGCGATCGATGGTGCGAACGGTGGGCAGCCGCTTGTCCTCGAGCTGCGCATCCTCTGCCTCGGCGTCGTCCGGCTCACCGACCTCGGCGGTGAACACGATCGTCTTGCCATCAGGGGTCCAGCTCGGATCGCCGGCGCCGTCGCGCAGATAGGTCAGCTGGTGCGCCTCGCCACCATCGGCCGGCAGCAGCCAGAGCTGCGGTTTGCCGACGCCGCGCGAGCGCTCCTCCTTGTTCTTCGGCTTCACCTCACCGACTGGGCCGCGGACGAAGACCAGGGCGTGGCCATCCGGGGACCATCGAGGATGGGTATCGTTTTCTCCGCTGGTATACCGGCGTGGCTCGGAGTCCTTCGCGCTATCGACCAGCCACAGCGTGCGTCGGTATTCGAAACTCTGGCGATCGATGCTGACGACGACGTAGGCAATGCGGTCGCCGTCGGGACTGATCTGCGGGTCCTCGACGAGCTTGATGGAATAAAGATCCTCTGGCTGCAGCTGACGTGGCATGCGGTCCCTCCCGTGTTGTGAGCTGACTGCCTCAGGCTACCAGTCATAATCGACAGTGATGTATGTCTGGTGGCTCTGGGCCCATATCGCCTCCGTCTTCGGCTTCCTCTTGAGTCATGGGGTGTCGGTGGGCATGGGCTTCGACCTCCGGCGTCAAAAGGCGGCAGACGCCGTGAAGTCGATGACCGAGGTGTCGAAGAATTGGACCGGGATCACCTACGCCTTCCTCGTGCTCATCCTGATCACCGGCGTCGCGATGGGCTTTCAGCAAAACTGGTGGCGCTTCAAGTGGATCTGGACCGCGATCGCGATCCTGATCCTGACGATGGGCGCCATGGCAGGAATGGCGAACCGCTATAACCGCATTCGCAGCGCCGCGGGTGTTCAGCCGCCGCAGCGGCAGCGGCAACAACCGGCTGAAAACCCGGAAGACCTGATGAGCCTGGTGGCAGCAGCCAACCCTTGGCCAATCTCCATCGTGGGCATCGTGGCGCTGATCCTCCTGCTCTGGTTGATGGTGCTAAAGCCCTTCTAGCGACCGACCACCGTGAACTGGAAGGAGCAGGCGAAGGACACCGGTCGCGGGTATTACACGCTCGCCACCGAAGAGACGGGAGACGTCCCCATTCGTCTCTTTCTCACCCCAGCCTTGCTCGAAGCCGTCGAGGACTCGATCTACCCGCAGATCGTCAACGCGGCACGATTTCCCGGCACGCGGCTGGTGGTGATCACGCCCGACGTCCATCACGGCTACGGTGTCCCGATCGGGACCGTGCTCTTAACCGATGCGGACACCGGGTCGGTGGCCATGGGCCCTGTGGGCTTTGACATAGGTTGCGGTATGACGTCCGCCTCGAGCGGCGTGCCGGTGAGCGCGGCAACGCCGGAGAATCGCCTTCGCTTCAACCGGGAAGTGACGCGTCGTGTCGCGCTCGGACCCGGCCAGGTCAGTCGCACCCGACTCAAGAGCCTTACTCGCCCGGAGTTCGAGGCGATCATCCGCGGCGGCGCTGCCCAGTACGTGAAGACCTACGGCGAGCGGGTCGATCGGTCGCACAGCGAGCGCGACGTCATCCCCGTGGATGATCGCTGGCAGCCGCCGTGGGATGGTCCGGGCCGGCCGGAGCGTGGCGTGCCGCAGCTCGGCACCTTGGGCGGCGGCAACCACTTCATCGAGCTGCAGGGCAACCGCAATACGGACACGCTTTACGTCCAGATGCATTCCGGCAGCCGCGGTTTCGGACACGGCCTGGCGACCAACTACTTTCACCTGGCGCGCAAAGAGAATCCGAGTATCAAGGCACTTGACCTTGGCTACTTCACGCCGGACTCACCGCACTACGCCGACTACCTCAATGCGGTGGCCGCCGGCGCCAACTTCGCCATCGTCAACCGGCTGGCGATGTTCGAGCAGATCGCGCTCGCCTTTCAGGACGTCTTCGGCAAGCCGCTGAGCCTGGTTTATGAGATCAGCCACAACCTGGTCCAGCGCGAGTATTCGCCCGAGTTCGGCTGGGTCCATGTCCACCGCAAGGGAGCGACCCGTGCGTTTCCCGGCGGGCATGATGCCTTGAAAGGCACGCCCTGGGAGGATAACGGGCATCCGATCCTGATTCCAGGTTCGAACCACGACGCGAGCTTCATCCTGCGGGCGACGCGAAACGCCGCCATCAGCGGCTATTCGGTCAACCACGGCGCCGGTCGACGGATGTCGCGCGGCGCAGCGCGACGCCAGCTCAAGCAAGCCGAGGTCGACGACGCCTACCGGCAGGCCGGCATCGTGGTCAATATCAACGGCCCCGTGCCGATCGACGAGTCGCGCGATGCCTACAAATCGTCGAAAGAGGTGGTCGCGGCCGTGGTGCAGGCCCGCCTGGCCACTGTTGAGCACGAGCTCATGCCGCTGGCGTCGATCAAGGGCAGTGACTAGTCAGTTTGCCGCCGCTGGCAGGCGCACGACGAAGAGGCTGCCCTTGTCCACGTCGCTGCGAACCAGGTCGATCGAGCCGCCGTAGTGTTCCGCCAACTCGCGGCTGAGCGCAAGCCCTAGCCCTTTCCCATTCTTCGGCTTTCGCGCCGGGGCCACGTAGTGGACGAAGCGTTCGAAGATCTTCTCTCTCATGTCGGCCGGCACGCCCCAGCCGCGATCTCTGACCAGGATGCGTGCGTCGCTGCCGCCGTTCACCGTGACTTTCACCCAGGGGCGCTCGTCGCAATAGGTCAGCGCGTTGCTGATCAGGTTGTCGAGGATATGGCCGAGGTGATCTGGATCGACCCTGCAGAGAATCGGCGTCGATGGAACTTCGTACGACAGCGTCGCGTGTTCGAGCGTAACCCTCGGCGCGGCGCGCTCGACCGCCTGCCGTACCGCCTCCCGAACGTCGATCAACACTGCCGCCGCCGGCGCCGTCCCGTGCTGAACCCGCGCAACCAGCAGCATTTCGTCGATCAGCGCGTTCAGCTCGCGGGCCTTCCGTCTTACCGCGGCGATCGGGAGCCGGAGCCGGTCGGGGAGCCTGCCGAAGGTCTCGTCTTCCATCATCGAGATGTAGCCGTTGATCACCGTGAGCGGCGTCCGCAGTTCGTGCGCTGCCGAATCCATGAACTCGCTCTTCGACCGGGTTGCGTCGCCAAGCGCCTGCCGTTGACGCTGCAGGGAACGACGTAGCCGATCCACCCTTCGCAGGGGCAGCCCACCGAGGACCGCCATCGCCACCATGGCGGCAACCAGGATCGACAGGGTGGCGAGCGTGATGCCATGGTCGTTGAACGCCCCCGGATAACGGGTCAGCAGCCAGCCGACGCCAACCGTAAGGATGAGCCCGCTGATGAGCGCCGGGATGGTCCCGTCGACCGTGGCAACCGCCACCACGACCAAGAGCGCGAGCGGCAGGAGATCGATCGTCGGAACCGACCCATTGGTGAACAGCAACACGAGCGACGCTGCCACGGCAGCCGCCGGGCCGCGGAACCATCGCCAGCTTAGGTGCGGTCGAAACCTTCCGGCCGTCGATTGTTGGTCGTCCGGAGAGACATATTGAGGGGATTCGTTGGCTGGAGAAGAATCGCTCCCCGACGTGACGGGTCGCACGGAAAGCTCCGGGCTGACCGCCGGGACGATGTTCGAACGCTTCAGAATCGAATCTCCAGGTTCGCCTCCCTCCTAGATTGAGCCCGTATAGGTTAACGCCAGCTCGTCGACAAATCAGCCGGAATGACTTCACCAGATTTGTCAGTGGCCGAGCGGTATTTCTCCTTGACCGAGCGCGGCCTCATCTCGTGAGATGACGACCGTCGGTGATGCGACGGGTAACGAGGCGGGCAACCGGGACGATGCCTCGAGCACAGCCTCCAGCGTCCCGGCCGCGCGATCGACGGGCGAGAACGGTGCAAGGCTGACCACGACTGTCTCGGGCTGAACTGGCGCTCCAGCCGATGCCGGGGAGCCGGGGCCGGCGGTGTCGTGACGGCGCGCGGGCTCGTCAGCCGGGACGAAGGCTGCAGGTTTGGTGATGCTGCCGCCGCTCAGCGTGATGATCGCGGAGGGTGGCGCCGATCGCGTCGCGGTCTGATCCAGGCTCGATTGAGACGAAATGACGAGCAGCGGGACGACGCCGACCAGCAGGGCCTCGCGAGTGGTGGACAGAGCGGAGCCACCGCGTCGCCTGCCGAGGATGCCGAAGACGGCGGCCACGCGAGCGGCGATGGCGCCCGCCCGTTGTCGCGCACGGCGGAGCGCCTGGGCAGTCGCGAGGTACGAGAGGCGAAGGTCTGCAGCAATTTCACGGAGGGAGCGCCGCTCCACCGCGGATTCCCATAACAGCTGCCGGTCCCTGGGAGGAAGCGGGTCCAGCACGGCGTGGAGCAGATGGCGATCGATGGTGGTTCGCTCCGGGTCGGCCGTGCGATCGGCATCGGGTTCGAGTCGAAGCAGGGCACCGCTGAGGCGATGCCGGCGTCGGAGCAGATCGATGCAGTGATTGCGGGCGACGGTGAGCAGCCAGGCTCGGGACCGTTCGTCCGGCTCGGGAGCCGTCCCGAACCGCGCCGCCTTCGTGAAGACGTCCTGGGCGGCATCGGCCGCTTCTTCCCGATCATTCAGGTGCGCCAGGCACTGTCGAAAGACGGCGGGAAAGTGCGCCTCATACAGATTGGCCAGCCGATCATTCGCCAACACTTCACCCTTGATGATAATTCCGATGTCAATTTTGCTGAGGGTTGAACGTATCTACGGTAGGGGTGACCAGAGGACAACTCAGCGCCCACATGCTTATGACGGAACGTGCAAAGCACGATCAGGACGCATCAATGGCGGGCGGACGTCGGCTCAGCCCACGCCAAGGCGAGATGCTCCAACTCGCCGCGCAGGGCCTGCCGGACGAGGCGATCGCGCGCCGCCTGCATGTCTCAGGCCGCATCTTGCGCGGTGAGTTCGAAAGCCTGTTTGTGAAGTTGGGCGTGCGCGACCGAGAGCGGGCCATCACCGAGTGGACCAGCGCCAATCTCAAGCCCGGGCTGCCGGAGGATCGCTGCCCTTATCACCGCCCGTTCACCAACGGCTTTTCCGATTGCCCGGCCTATCGCCCACGACGGGTTGCGACGCTCGATCTCAATGGTCAGCCGACCGGCAGCATTTGGACCTGCTGCAATCTCACCGCCAATCCACGTCCCGATGAGAGCGGATGGTATGCGGCATGCGCCATCGGGCAGCCCGCAGACCGGGAGCGCTGGGCGGCCGAGCAGCGGAACGGGACCGGCTCTTCCCAAGATAGCTGAGATTTGTTAGCCGGATAACAGTTTCAAGCCTCGGCACACCTTACCGTCCAATGACGAACGCGCTTGCCCAGCCGCCGCGCCGGCTGGCAAACCTGTAATCAGTCGCTCATTGCTGCGGTCCGAGGAGTAGATGGCGCAACTCATCGCCGGGCTGGTGTTCTTCGTGGGGGCGATTGCCCTGGGCGCGGCCTTTTTCTTCGTGGCTTCGCGCTCCGCCGTGGCGGTCCCCTACGAACAGGTCAGCGGCGTCGGCTATCGCATCCGCCGCTATTGGTTCGGCCTGCTGCTGGTCGCCGCCGTTGTGACGCTGATCATCACCATCCCGCAGATGCCCTACCGAAGCTTCCGCGAGTCGGCGATGGCTGCGAGTGACATGGTTCACATTCGGGTCGTCGGCCAGCAATGGGCCTGGCAGATGAGCACCGGCACCGTCCCGGTCGGCAAGCTCGTCGAGTTCGACGTCACCAGCAAGGATGTGAATCACGGCTTCGCGATCTACTCGCCCGACAATCACATCGTCGGCCAGGTTCAGGCGATGCCGGGCTTTACCAACACGCTCGTGATGCGCTTCGACAAGCCGGGTACCTATCAGATCCGGTGCCTGGAGCTCTGCGGGCTCTATCACCAGGTCATGACGCGGACCATCCAGGTGACCGGCTGATGAGCGTCGCCAAGGCTCGGTACCAACCGGCGGCTGGTCCGTCCGATGAGGGAGCCCGAGTCATCACCTACATCTGGTTGGTCACGGGGGCGGTCGTCCTGCTCTTGCTCGCCCTCGGTGGCCTGCTGATGCGTAGCTCGCAGGCCTTTGGTCTGGCCTCGCCGCGCGTCTTTTACGGTCTTCTCACCTTCCACGGCGCCGGCATGGTCGGCACCGCCTTGATGGTGCTCGCCGCGGTCTACTGGTACGTCATGCGCAAGGCGCTGCCCTTGAGCGTCGCCGTCATGCGTGTCGTCTACGTCGTCTTCATGGTCGGCGCGGTGCTGATCATCGCCTCCACCCTCACCGGCTTTGGAACCGGCTGGACCTTCCTCTATCCCCTGCCTGCCATCCCCGGCCCCTCCCCAGGCTGGCCGGTATGGGGCGCGGTGCTCTTTCTCGTCGGCCTTGCGCTCGTCGTGGTCGCGTACACGATCTGGTGCCTGGACTTCCTGCGTGCCGGACTGAGTCGGTTTGGCAGTCTCGGCCGTCTTCTCGGCGTCGATCTCCTCTTCAGCAACATCCAGCCGGGGCCGGCGACGACGGACCCGAGCATCGTCGCCGGAACGGTGGTCGCGATTGGCGGCGTGGTGGCGGCCATCCCGGGCGCGATCGTCGTCATCCTCGAGCTGCTCAACATCTTCATCCCGGATTTCAAGCCGAGTGCGCTGCTGGCGAAGAACCTGATCTTTTTCGCCGGCCACATGCTCGTCAACGTCCAGATCTATACCGGCGCCGGGTTGGCCTATGCCTTGCTGCCCATCTACGCGAGGCGACCGTGGAAAGCCAGCAAAGTGCTGGTCGCCGGATGGCTGGTCGCGGTCGTCTTCGTCATGCTCGCCTTCTTCCACCATCTCTACCAGGACTTCGCGCAGCCGAACGGCGTCCAGGTGATCGGCGAGATTGCCTCATTCGGCGTTGCCTTTCCCCCGATCGTGGTCACGATTTTCGGGGCGGTGCTGCTCGTCTATCGGTCTGGCATGCGATGGAATGCGGCGCCGATGTTTCTCTACGCGGCCTTTGCCGGCTGGGCCATCGGCGGCTGGGCGGCCGAAGTCGGCGATGCGACACCGGTGATCAACCAGTACTTCCACAACACCGTCTGGGTCCCCGCCCACTTCCACACCTACATGGCGCTGGGCGTCATCCTCTTTTTGCTCGGCGGCGTTTACCACGTGATGCCCGAGATCACGGGCCGCTCCATGTCCGAGACGATCGGCAGACGCGCCGGCGCGCTGGTCCTGATCGGCGGCTGGGGGCCTGGTCACCTTCTGGTACATCGCCGGCATGATGAGCCAGCCGCGTCGCTACCCGATCAGCCTGCCGGGGGTGGGTATCGTCTCGACGCTCGCCGCGATCTGCGCGCTCGTAATCGCGGTCGGCGCCGTCATCATCTTCATCGACTTTCTTCGCGTGGCTCTGAGCCGAACGCGGGCGATTCCTTCGACCGCGTGAGCAGCCGGCTGCTGGCACAGACTGACCCAATCGTCAGGTCCCGGCAGCGTGATGCGTTCTGGGTGCTTGCGCTGGCGGGTCTGCTCGCCCTTCTCGCTGGTCCATCGCGGTTCGGCCAGGCGCTCGCCGGAACCAACCTGGCGATGCACATGCTGGTCGAGCACACCCTGTTGCTGGTCGCCGGCATCCTCGGCGCCACGTCGTTGACCGAGCTGGTGCACCTCCCGCGGTTGCCCGGTTGGCTTGGCGGGGCCGCTCTCGCTGGGTTCGGCAGTGTGCTCGTTGTCTGGCACACGCCCGTCATGTTCGACGCCGCCGCCACCATGCCGCCGCTGCACGCGCTGATGCACCTGAGCTACCTGGCAGCCGGCGGGCTTTTGTTGATCGGATGGCGCTGGAGCTCTCCATTCGGCCGAATCCTCTTTTTCCTGCTCACCCAGGCGCTGATGAGCGTCCTCGCCCTGGCGATGACGAGCGGCAGCCTGGTCTACCGCGCCTATCCCTCGAGCCAGACGGTCGGTGCCGGGATCGCCATGCTGGTTGGCATGCAGCTGCTCTTTCCGACGGTCGCAATCGCGCCGAAAATCAGTTCTGCCGCCGGCTCGCTGCCGCTGGTTCGGGCATCGGTTGTCGGGATGGGGCTCGTGCTGCTCGGAATTGTCGTGATCGCCGGGCCGGTCACCTAGACCAGGGTTACTCGGCGGCGGATTCGGGTAGGAACTACGGGCCCGCTATCGGCGGAGGGGTGTTCGCAGTTGACAGCCGTGCGACCGCAGCCGTAGAATTCCCCTTCGCGCCCGAAAACCGGGCGAGAGTAAACCATGCCTACGATTGCGCAACTGATTCGCTATGGCCGCAAGCCCCTGGTCAAGAAGACCAAGGCGCCGGCGCTGCAGGGTTCGCCCCAGCGGCGCGGCGTTTGCGTGCGCGTCTACACCACCACCCCGAAGAAGCCGAACTCGGCCCTCCGCAAGGTGGCCCGGGTCCGGCTGACCTCCCGCCAGGAGGTCACCGCCTATATCCCCGGCATCGGCCATAACCTCCAGGAACACTCCGTCGTCCTGATCCGCGGCGGCCGCGTCAAGGACCTCCCCGGCGTCCGCTACCACGTGGTCCGCGGCACGCTCGATACCGCCGGCGCCAAGGGACGCAAGCAGGGCCGCTCGAAGTACGGCGCGAAGCGCGAGAAAGGCGCGAAGAAGGCCTGATGCCGCGCCGTCCCCGAATTCGCAAGCGATCGATCATGCCCGACCCCGTGTTTACACACGAGGGCGTAGCTAAGTTCGTCAACGTCGTGATGCAGCGTGGCAAGCGGTCGACCGCCGAGCGGATCGTCTACGGCTCCCTGGACCGGATCAAGCGCAATACGAAGAAGGACCCGATCGAGGTCTTCGACACGGCGCTGAAAAACGCGACGCCCGTGCTCGAGGTCAAGCCCCGCCGAATCGGCGGCGCCACCTACCAGGTGCCGGTCGAGATCCGTCCCGACCGCCGGCTGGCGCTTGCCCGGCGCTGGATCGTCCGCTACGCGCGGGCGCGCTCGGGGAAATCGATGCAGGAGAAGCTTGCCGGTGAGCTGATGGACGCCGCCAACGGGGTGGGCGCCACCATCAAGCGCCGCGAGGAGACGCACAAGATGGCGGAAAGCAACAAGGCGTTCAGTCATTTCCGCTACTAGGAGAAACATTGGCAGAAACAAAGATGGCTCGTAGTTATCCGCTCGAGAAGGTTCGGAACATCGGCATCATGGCCCACATCGATGCCGGGAAGACGACCACGACCGAGCGCATCCTCTTCTATACCGGCAAGATCCACAAGATGGGCGAGGTCCACGAAGGCGCCGCCACCATGGACTGGATGGTCCAGGAGCAGGAGCGCGGGATCACGATCACCTCGGCGGCGACCGCCGCCAACTGGCGCGGCCACCGGATCAACATCATCGATACACCCGGACACGTAGACTTTACGGTCGAGGTCGAGCGCAGCCTGCGCGTCCTCGACGGCGCGGTCGCCGTCTTCGACGCGGTGGCCGGCGTCGAGCCCCAGTCGGAAACCGTCTGGCGGCAGGCGGACCGCTACGAAGTGCCCCGGATCGCCTTCATCAACAAGATGGACCGGATGGGCGCCGACTTTTTCGCCGCCTGGAAGTCGATCCGCGAGCGGCTGGGCGCCAACGCCCACCCGATCCAGCTCCCGATCGGCAGCGAGGATCAGTTCGAAGGCGTCGTCGACCTTATTAATAAGGTTGCGATCGTTTACACCGACGACCTCGGGACCACGATCGAGACCGAGGAAGTTCCGTCGGCCATGCGCGACCAGGTCGACCTGTACCACAAGCAGCTGGTCGAGGCGGTCGCCGAGTTTGATGACGAGCTGCTCCAGAAGTACCTGGACGACAAGCCGATCACGGGGCCCGAGATCGTCGCCGCCATCCGCAAAGGCGTGATCAGCAACCGGTTCGTGCCGGTCCTGGCCGGCGCCGCCCTGCGCAACCGCGGCGTGCAGCCGATGCTCGATGCCATCGTCGACTTCCTGCCCTCCCCGGTGGACAAGCTGGGGGTGGAAGGCATCAACCCCAAGAGCAACGTGCCCGAGCGGCGCAAGCCCGACGATGGCCAGCCCTTCGCCGGTCTCGCCTTCAAGATCGCGACCGACCCCTACGTCGGCAAGCTGACCTTCTTCCGGGTCTATGCCGGCACGCTCAAGTCCGGGTCATACGTCTGGAACGCAACCCGGGGCACCAAGGAGCGGGTCGGCCGCATCCTCCAGATGCACGCCAACCACCGCGAGGAGATCCCCGAGGTCTACGCCGGCGATATCGCCGCGGCGATCGGCCTCAAGCAGACGACCACGGGCGACACCCTCGCCGACGAGAACAACCCGATCCTGCTCGAGTCGATCGTCTTCCCCGAGCCGGTCATCGACGTGGCGATCGAGCCGCGCACCAAGGCCGCCCAGGAGAAGATGGGCCAGGCGCTGGCCAAGCTCGCCGAGGAAGACCCGACCTTCAAGGTGCACACCGACGACGAGACTGGCCAGACGATCATCTCCGGCATGGGCGAGCTCCACCTCGAGATCATCGTCGACCGCATGCTGCGCGAATTCTCGGTCGACGCCAACGTCGGCAAGCCGCAGGTCGCCTATCGCGAGACGATCAAGCGCAAGGCGCACGGCGTCGGCCGGTTCGTCCGCCAGTCGGGCGGGCGCGGCCAGTACGGCCACGCCGAGATCGATATCGAGCCCAACGAGGCAGGCAAAGGCTTCGAGTTCGTCGACAAGATCGTCGGCGGCGCCATCCCGAGGGAATATCACGGCGCCGTCGAGAAGGGCATCATCGAGGCGCTCAACAGCGGCGTGCTGGCCGGCTATCCGGTCGTCGACATCAAGGCGACCCTGGTCGACGGGTCGTACCACGAGGTCGACTCGTCCGAGATGGCCTTCACGATCGCGGGTTCGATGGCGACCAAGGACGGCATGCAGAAGGGCCAGCCGGCGCTGCTCGAGCCGATCATGAAGGTCGAGGTCGTCATGCCCGAGGAGTTCATGGGCGACATCCTGGGCGACCTCTCCTCGCGCCGCGGCCAGATCCTCGGGATGGAAGGCCGCGCGACGATGCAGGTGGTGCGGGCCTATGTGCCGCTGGGCAACATGTTCGGCTATGCGACCGACCTGCGCTCGCGCACCCAGGGCCGGGCCGTCTACAGCATGGAGTTCCATCACTACCAGGAGATGCCGAAGTCGATTGCCGATGAGATCGTTGCCAAGTCGAGAGCCTGAGGAGGTTAGCTAAGAAGGAGTAACAATGGCGAAGAAGAAGTACGAGCGCACCAAGCCGCACGTGAACGTCGGGACCATCGGTCACATCGACCATGGCAAGACGACGCTGACCGCGGCCATCACCAAGGTCCTGTCGAAGAAGGGGTTCGCGGAGTTCCGCTCCTTCGACTCGATCGACAACGCCCCCGAGGAGAAGGCGCGCGGCATCACGATCGCGACCGCGCACGTCGAGTACGAGACGGAGAAGCGCCATTACGCGCACGTCGACTGCCCGGGGCACGCGGACTACATCAAGAACATGATCACCGGCGCCGCCCAGATGGACGGTGCGATCCTGGTCGTCTCGGCGACCGACGGCCCGATGCCGCAGACCCGCGAGCACATCCTGCTGGCGCGCCAGGTCGGCGTGCCCAAGATCGTGGTCGCGCTGAACAAGGTCGACGCGGTCGACGACCCGGAGATCCTCGAGCTCGTCGAGCTGGAAGTTCGTGAGCTGCTCTCCCGTTACGAGTTCCCCGGCGATGACATCCCGGTGGTCAAGGTCTCGGCGCTCAAGGCGCTCGAGGGTGACGCGCAGTGGGAAGACTCGATCGTCAAGCTGATGGACGCCGTCGATAGTTACATTCCGGTCCCCGAGCGTCCGCTCGACCTGCCCTTCATGATGCCGATCGAAGACGTCTTCTCGATCGAAGGTCGCGGCACGGTCGTGACCGGCCGTATCGAGCGAGGCCAGGTCAAGGTCAACGAGGAAGTCGAGATGGTCGGCATCAACGACACCCGCAAGACCGTGGTGACCGGCGTCGAGATGTTCCACAAGCTGCTCGATTCCGGCCAGGCCGGCGATAACGTCGGCTGCCTGCTCCGCGGCATCAAGCGCGAGGAGGTCGAGCGCGGCCAGGTGCTGGCCAAGCCCGGCTCGATCAAGCCGCACACCGAATTCGAGTCGCAGGTCTACGTCCTGACCAAGGAGGAGGGCGGCCGGCACACGCCGTTCTTCAAGGGCTATCGCCCGCAGTTCTACGTCCGGACGACCGACGTGACCGGCGAGGTCGAGCTGCCCGAGGGCACCGAGATGGTGATGCCGGGCGACAACATCGCGATGAAGATCAAGCTGATCACGCCGATCGCCGTCGAGGAGAAGATGCGCTTCGCCATCCGCGAGGGCGGCCGCACCGTCGGCTCGGGCGTGGCAACCAAGGTGATCAAGTAACCGAATGGCGCAGAAGATCCGCATCCGGCTGAAGGCCTACGATCACCGCGTCCTCGACCAGGCCGCGGACAAGATCGTGGATACGGCGCGGCGCACCAACGCGTCGACTGCCGGGCCCATCCCGCTGCCAACCGAGGTCAATCGCTGGACGGTGATCCGCTCGCCGTTCATCGACAAGGATTCGCGCGAGCAGTTCGAGATGCGGACCCACAAGCGGATCATCGACATCCTCGATCCGAACCCGAAAGTCGTCGACGCCCTGATGCGGCTCAACCTGCCATCGGGCGTCAACATCGAGATCAAGCTCTAGAGGACATGGCTACCAAAGGATTACTGGCGAAAAAGATCGGCATGACGCAGGTGTTCACCGAGAAGGGTGAGCTGCTGCCGGTCACCGTGCTCGAGGCCGGGCCCTGCACCGTGGTTGGCTTGCGCGCCGTGCAGAAAGACGGCTACGCCGCGGTCCAGCTCGGTTTCGGGCCGGTCAAGGAGAAGCGCGTGACCAAGGCGCTCGCCGGGCACTTCAAGAAGGCCGGCGCCAGTCCGCACCGCCACCTGCGCGAGGTCCGGCTGAAGGGCGATAGAGCAAGCTATGAAGTCGGCCAGGCGCTCAAGGCGGACCTCTTCAAGGCAGGTGAGCTGGTCGACGTGACCGGCACCTCGAAGGGCAAAGGTTTTTCCGGCCAGCACAAGCGGCACCATTTCGGCCGCGGCCCGGTGACGCACGGCTCGCACAACATCAAGCAGCCCGGTTCGATCGGCTCCTCGTCGACCCCCTCGCGCGTCTACAAGGGAATGCGGATGGCGGGGCAGCTGGGCAACGCCCAGGCGACGACGCGACATCTGAAAATCGTGCGCGTCGATGTCGACCGCAATCTGCTCTTGATCAACGGTGACGTGCCCGGCCACAAGAACAGCGTCGTCCTGGTCAAGGACTCGACGCGGCAGCCGAAGGGGAAGAAGTAAATGGCTGAACGAGATATTCCCTCTCCCCTCCGGGGAGAGGGTCAGGGTGAGGGGACCAGCTCGGTCGCGGTCTACGACCGTGAGGGCCAGGAGAGCGGCACGATCGCGCTGCCGGCGGCCGTCTTCGGCGCGCCGGTGAACGCCGCGGTTCTGCATCAGGCGGTCCTTCGCCAGCAGGCGAACGATCGGCAAGGCACCCACGAGACGAAGACGCGCGGCGATGTCTCGGGCGGCGGCAAGAAACCCTGGAAGCAGAAGGGCACCGGTCGCGCCCGCCAGGGCAGCACACGCGCGCCGCAATGGCGGCATGGCGGCACCGTCTTCGGTCCGCATCCACGGAGCTACGACCAGAAGATGCCGCGCAAGCAGCGGCGAGCCGCCTTGAAGGCGGCGCTCTCCGCCAAACACCAGGAGGGCGCCGTGCGCATCGTCGACGAGATCACGCTCGAGGAACCAAAGACCCGGCTGATGGCCGATCTCTTCGACCAGCTGGAGGCCGGCACCCGGACGCTCTTCGTGATCCGCGAGCACGATCTCAATCTCGAGAAATCGACCCGCAACCTGGTCGGGATCAAGACCATCCTGGCCGGCAACCTGAATCCCTCCGACGTCCTCGTCGCCGACACGGTCGTCTTGACGCGATCGGCGCTGACCGACGTCGAGGAGTGGCTGACATGAAAGATCCAGTCATGGTCGTGCAGCGGCCGCTGATCTCGGAGAAGAGCTACGCCGCCATGGCGACCGGCAAGTACCTGTTCAAGGTCCACCCGAAGGCGACCAAGACGGAGATCGCGATCGCCGTCGCCGACGCCTTCAAGGTCGAGGTGGTCAGCGTCAACACGATGCACGTGCGCGGAAAGGAGCGGCGGCGCGGCCGTACTCATGGCTTCCAGCCGAACTGGAAGAAGGCGGTCGTGACGCTCGCCGAGGGTCAAAAAATCGAGAGCATGTTCCAGGGCGTATAGCGATGCCGATCAAGAAGTACCGTCCCACCTCGCCCGGCCGCCGCTTCATGTCGGTGAGCGCCTTCGACGACGTCACGCGCGGCAAGAAGGCGGAGAAGCGGCTGCTGGTTTCGCTCAAGACTGATTCGGGGCGCAACGCCCAGGGCAAGATCACGGTCCGCCACCAGGGCGGCGGCCATCGAAAGCTCTATCGCGTCATCGATTTCAAGCGCAACAAGCTCAACATTCCGGCGACCGTGAGCGCCGTCGAATACGACCCCAACCGGAGCGCCCGGATCGCGCTCTTGACCTATGCCGATGGCGAAAAGCGGTATATTCTCGCGCCGGTTGGGCTGACCGTCGGCGACCGCGTCGTGAGCGGCCCCGAGGCGGACATCCGGCCGGGCAACGCGCTCCCGCTCTCCGATATTCCGCTCGGCACCAGCCTCCACAACATCGAGCTCAAGCCCGGTCGCGGCGGCCAGATCGTCCGGTCCGCCGGGATGACGGCGCAGCTGCTCGCCCGTGAGGGCGATTACGCGCAGATCCGCATGCCGTCAGGCGAGGTCCGCCGGGTCGCGGTCGTCTGCTACGCGACGGTGGGGCAGATCGGCAACGTTGAGCACGAAAACGAGAACGTCGGCAAGGCGGGCAAGAGCCGCTGGCGCGGCAAGCGTCCGGCGGTACGCGGCATGACGATGAACCCGTTCGACCACCCGCATGGCGGCGGCGAGGGCCGGTCGGGCCCGGGCGGCAATCCAAAGACTCCCTGGGGCAAGCCCGCACTGGGCTACCGGACGCGGCGCAACAAGAAAACCCGGCTGATGATCGTTCGTCGCCGGCCAAGCAAGAGGAAGAGTAAGGGCTAAAGCAATGTCAAGGTCAACCCGGAAAGGTCCATACGTCCATCCCTCGCTGATGAAGAAGATCACCGTGATGAATCAGCAGAAGGACAAGAAAGTCGTCAAGACCTGGGCGCGCGATTCGAGTGTCTTCCCGGAAATGGTCGGACACACGATCGCGATCCATGACGGAAAGAAGCACGTGCCGATCTTCATCACCGAGAACATGGTCGGACACCTGCTGGGCGAGTTCGCGCCGACGCGGCGCTTCCGCGCCCACGGCCATCACACGGAAAAGTCGGTGGCACTGAAGTAACGATGGAAGTGCAAGCCAAGGCCAAGTGGGTCCGGACCTCGCCTCGCAAGGCGCGGCTGGTGGCGCAAACGCTGCGCAACCTGCCCGTATCCGAGGCCCTGGTCGCCTGCCAGTTCATGCCCAAGGCGGCCGCGCGCGACGTGGCCAAGGTGATCCGCTCAGCCCAGGCCAACGCCGAGAACAACTTCAACCTGGTGCGGGATGACCTGGTGATCAAGGACATCCGGGTCGAGCCCGGGCCGATGCTGAAGCGCGGTCAGCCGCGCGCCATGGGCCGGCTTTTCAGCGTCTTCAAGCGCACCAGCCACATCACCGCGGTGGTCGAAGACCGTCCCGGTGCCGTCCGCCGGCGCACCGCGACGCTGCCGCGTGCGCCGCAACCCGCCGCACCGGCAACCAGGCCGGCCGCGACCCGGCCCGCCCCGGCGCCCGCAGCGCCGAGCACGACCGAATCCGATGAGCAGGAGGCATCGCGGCCGCGGCGCGGCCGGAGTGCGGCGAGGGCCGAGGCCGGTGCGTCAACCCCGACCGAAAAGGGTAAGAAGGGCGAGGCCAAAGCAGAAGGGAAAGCCGCAAAGCCGAAGGCTGAGAGCAAAAAGGCTGAAGACAAAAAGAAGGACACGAAGGAGAAAAAGAGCAAGTAGTGGGACACAAGGTTCACCCGAACGGGTTTCGCCTCGGCGTCTATCGCAACTGGGAGGCCAAGTGGTTTGCTCCCGACAAGGAGTTCAAACCGCTCCTGCTGGAAGATGTCCGGCTGCGGCGGATGCTGCTTGCCCGCCTGAAGAATGCGGGCGTCGCCCGGATCGAGACCGAGCGTTCCTCCTCCGCGCTGACCATCACGCTGCACACCGCCAAGCCAGGCATTGTCATCGGCAAGGGCGGGACCAGCGTCGACCAGTTGCGCGATGAGCTGGAGAAGATCACGGGCAAACGCGTCCGGGTCACGATTCAGGAGATCAAAAAGCCCGAGCTCTCCGCCCAGCTGGTCGCCGAGAACGTCGCCGCGCAGCTGGAGAAGCGCATCGCCTTCCGTCGCGCCATCAAGCAGTCGCTGATGAAGACGATGCGGGCCGGCGCGCAGGGCGTGAAGATCCGCGTCAAGGGTCGTCTCGGCGGTTCGGAGATGGCGCGTATCGAGTGGAACCGCGAAGGACGTGTTCCGCTGCATACCCTGAAGGCCGATATCGACTTCGGTCAGACCGAGGCGAAGACGACCTTCGGCCGTATCGGCGTCTCGGCCTGGGTCTACACCGGGAACTTCCCGACCGAGATTCCGCCGAAGCCGCCGGCCGCCGTGGAAGAGCCGGCTGACGGCGAGGTGCCGGTGGCGGCCGCGATCACGCCGGCCTCCGCTCCAATCGCGGAGGTGGTGCAGGCTGCTGCGCCGACAGCGGCTGAGGCCGCTCCGATTACCGCGGCGGCAACGGCTGCGGCGAGCGAAGCTCCGGCCAAGCCGAAACGCACGACGCGGGCGAAGACGAGCACGGCCACAACCGCCGAGGGGGCTGAAAAACCGAAGCGCACCACCCGCTCGCGAACCACAGCAACGTCAACCACTGATGCCGCGGAGAAGCCGAAGGCGCCCCGCACGCGGACGACCAAGAAAAAGGAATCCGAATAGCGATGTTGCTTCCTGCTCGCGTCAAATATCGCAAGCTCCACCGGGGTCGCCGCAGCGGCGTCGCCACTCAGGGCAGTGACCTTGCCTTCGGCGAGTTCGGCCTGCAGGCCTCCGAGGCCGCCTGGGTCACCAACCGGCAGATCGAGGCGTCGCGGCGTGTCATGACGCGTTTCGTCCGCCGCGGTGGCCAGGTGTTCATCCGAATCTTCCCCGATAAATCGGTCACCAAGAAGCCGGCCGAGACCCGCATGGGGAGCGGGAAGGGCGCGCCGGAGGGCTGGGTCGCCGTAGTCAAGCCGGGCCGCGTCCTTTTCGAGATGGGTGGCGTCACGCCCGAGATGGCCAAGCGGGCGTTTCAACTGGCGGCGTACAAGCTGCCGATGAAGACGCGCACGCTGGGCATCAAGTCGGGCGTCAAGGCCGCCGCCGACGTGAAGATCAAGGGTCCCGCCGAGGGTGCACCCGGGGCAGCTGCCGATGGGCTCGCTGCTGCCGGTGCCGCGCCGACCGCGGCCGCGGCGGCGCCCGCTGCTCGCGGGCCCAAAGCTGCGCCTGGCGCTGCGCCATCGGCGCCCAAGGCTGCGCCGGGCGCCGCCCCCAAGGCCGCACCCGGTGCCGCACCGTCGGCCAAGGCCCCGGCGAAGGGAAAGAAATGAAAGTCAAAGAGCTGCACGCGCTTTCCATGCCTGACCTGCAGAAGAAGCTCAAGGATTCGCGCCAGGAGCTCTTCAACCTGCGCTTCCAGATGGCGACCGGCCAGCTGCAGAACCACCGGCAGATTCGCGTCGTCCGTCGCAACCTGGCCCAGATCCTGACCGAGATCCATACCAAGGAGTTCGACGGCGAACCGGTTCAGGCTGCCGTCGTCGAAGAGAAGCCAAAGCGCAGCCGACGGCGCGCCAGCGCGGAGGACAAGGCATGAGCGAGCAGACCGAGACGGCGGCACGCGCGATGCGAAAGGTGCGTACCGGCACTGTGATCAGCGACAAGATGGACAAGACCGTCATCGTGCGCGTCCAAACGCTGAAGGAGCATCCGCGCTACCGGAAACATATCCAGCAGTCGACGCGCTTCAAGGCGCACGACGAGCAGAACCAGTGCAAGGTCGGAGACCGGGTGCGAATCATGGAAACCCGGCCGATCTCGCACGACAAGCGGTGGCGGGTCGTCGCCATCGTAGAGAAGGCGAAATAGAGTTCGATGGTCCAGCAAGAATCGCGGCTGAAGGTGGCGGACAACACAGGAGCGAGAGAGATCCTGTTGATCCGGGTCCATGGCGGGCACTATCGCAAGTACGCCACCATCGGGGACGTCATCAGCGCCGCGGTGACCATCGCCACCCCCGGGGGGCAGGTCAAGAAGTCGGAGGTCGTCAAGGCGGTCGTCGTCCGGACCTCGCGTGAATTCCGGCGGACCGACGGCTCGACGATTCGCTTCGACGAGAACGCGGCCGTCATCCTCGGCCCCCAGAACAATCCCCGCGGCACGCGCATCTTCGGCCCGGTGGCCCGCGAGCTGCGCGAGAAGAACTTCATGAAGATCGTGTCCCTGGCTCCGGAGGTGCTCTGACATGTCATCGCTTCATCTCGACATCCACAAGGACGACACCGTGCAGGTGATCTCGGGCAAGGACCGCGGCAAGCGCGGCGTCGTGGTGCGCACCGTCCCCCAGCAGGGCAAGATCGTGGTGAAGGGCGTCAACCTGCTCAAGCGTCACCAGCGCGCCAATACCCAGAAGGGCGGCACCAAGGTGTTGCAGGGCGGCATCGTCGACTTCGAAGCGCCGTTCAGCTACTCGAACGTGATGCTCGTCTGCAACAAGTGCGACAAGCCGACGCGCATCCGCAAGACCGTCCTGCCCAACGGGCAGAAGGCGATCGTCTGCGTCAACTGCGGTGAGGTCTACGAGCGGGTGAGGGAGAAGGTATGAGCGTCGCGACCCGGGCACCCCTCGAACTTCGCCTCAAGCAGCGCTACCAGGAGCAGATCGCGCCGCGACTGATGCAGCGCTTCGCCTACGCCAACGTCAACCAGGTGCCCAAGCTGGTGAAGGTCGTCCTCAACATCGGCATCGGCGAGGCGATTCAGAATCCAAAGGCGCTCGACGCCGCCGTCGGCGACCTGCAGAAGATCGCCGGCCAGAAGCCGGTGGTGCAGCGCTCGCGCAAGGCGATCGCGAACTTCAAGCTGCGCGCGGGCCTGCCGATCGGCGTCAAGGTCACACTCCGCGGCGCGCGCATGTACCAGTTCCTCGACAAGCTGCTCTCGGTCGGCTTACCTCGGATCCGCGACTTCCGCGGCATCTCGCCCAACGGCTTCGACGGCAAGGGCAACTACACGCTCGGTCTGCGCGAGCAGTTGATTTTCCCCGAAATCGAGTACGACAAGATCGATAAACTACGCGGGCTCGAGGTGAGCTTCGTCACCAGCGCGCGCAATGACGATGAGGCGCGGGCGCTGCTGACCGAACTCGGGTTCCCGTTCAGGAAGTGAGGCACTGATTGGCTAAGAAATCGACCATCAATCGCGGGCTGGGCAAACACAAGCACACCGTCCAACAGCACAACCGCTGCAACCTGTGTGGGCGGCCGCGCGCCTACCTGCGCAAATTTGGAATCTGCCGCATCTGCTTCCGCACGCTGGCCAGCAACGGCCAGGTTCCGGGCGTGAAGAAGGCGTCCTGGTAAGGAGGGGTTATGTCGACGGACACCATCGCTGACATGCTGACCCGGATCCGCAACGCGAACACTGCCGGGCACTCCCGTGTCTCGCTGCCCGCCTCACGGGTTGGCACCGAGATCGCGCGCGTGCTCAAGGAAGAGGGCTACATCGCCGGCTACGAAGTCGGCGAGTCCGAGCAGGGGCAGAAGCTCGACATCACCTTCAAGCCCAAATCGACGCGCGGCAAGTCGCTGGCCGGCCTCCGTCGGATCAGCAAGCCCGGGCTTCGCGTCTATGCCCGCAAGACAGAGATCCCGCGCGTGCTGGGTGGCCTCGGCACCGTCATTCTCTCCACCTCGCACGGCGTGATGTCGGGGCAGAAGGCCACCAAGGCCGGCCTCGGTGGCGAAGTGGTGTGCTACGTTTGGTGATCCTATGAGCAGAATTGGCAAGCTTCCGGTCAAGATTCCGAGCGGCGTGACGGTCAACCTGACCGACCACACGCTCGTGGTCAAGGCCGGCAAAGCTGAGCTCGCTCGGCAGCTGAACCCCGAGATGAAGGTCACCGTCAGCAGCGACCGTGTGGTCGTCGAACGGCCGAGCGAGTCCAAGCTCCATCGCTCTTTGCATGGGCTGACTCGAACTCTGGTCTGGAACATGATCGAGGGCGTCAGCAAGGGGTACGAGAAGCAGCTCGAGCTGGTCGGCGTCGGCTACCGCGCCAGCAAACAGGGGGAGGCCCTCGTCCTCAACGTCGGCTACTCGCACCCGGTGCGCTATCCGGTGCCGGCCGGCATCACGATCGACGTTCCCGAACCGACCCGGATCAATATCAAGGGCGCGAGCAAGGAGCAGGTCGGCCAGGTCGCCGCCGAGGTCCGGAAGATCCGCCCGCCCGAACCCTACAAAGGCAAGGGCATCCTCTATCGCGGCGAGCGCATCCGGCGCAAGGCCGGAAAGACCGGCAAGACCGGCACTGGAGCGGCCAAGTAATGAACAAACAACCAGATCGCCGCGCCGCGCGCCTGCGCCGGCACGTGCGGCTTCGCACCAACCTCGAGGGCGGCCCGAAGCGCCCTCGGCTGGCGGTCTTCCGCAGCCTGCACCATGTCTACGCGCAGGTTATCGATGATGCGTCCGGTCGGACGCTGGCGGCGGCATCGACCACCGACGCCGATCTGCGCAAGTCGGTCAAATCGCACTCGGGCGCCGAAGGGGCGGCCGCGGTGGGCAAGTCGATCGCCGAGCGGGCGCGCCAGGCGGGTATCGAAACGGTCGTGTTCGATCGCGGCGGGTTCCCCTATCACGGTCGGATCAAGGCGCTCGCCGAGGCGGCGCGCAGCGCGGGGTTGAAGTTTTAAGGATGAGTTATTCATGAGCTATCAGTACGGAAGAGGTCAATCAGAGTTCACGGAGAAGGTGGTCCACCTGAACCGTGTGGCGAAGGTGGTCAAGGGCGGCCGGCGCTTTTCCTTCAGCGCGCTGGTGGTGGTCGGCGACCAGAACGGTCGCGTCGGTGCCGGTTTGGGCAAGGCGGGCGAGGTGCCGGAAGCGATCCGCAAGGCGGTCGAGTCCGCCAAGAAACATCTCGTCACCGTCCCCATGGTCGGCAGTACGATTCCCCACGAGGTTCGCCTCAAGGTCGGCGCCGCCAAAGTGCTGCTCAAGCCGGCTGCGCCCGGCACCGGGATCCGCTCGGGCGGCGCGATGCGTGCCGTGGTCGAGCTGTCCGGGGTGAAGGACATCATTACGAAGTCACTGGGGACGAACAACCCGGTGAACACGGTGCGCGCGACGATCGCCGGATTGCAGGCGCTCAAGACCGCGGATGCGATCGCGGAGGTCCGCGGCAAGCCAGCCGAGGAGCTGGAGCGCGCCAGCCGTCGTGGGTCGCGCCCGGCCGCGGCCGCGGAAGCGCCCGAGCCAGAATCTCCGCAACCGGCGGGAGTTGGATGAGATGGCGACGCTGAAGATCACCTACGTGCGCTCGGTCATCGGGCAGAAACCTGACGCGAAGAAGACCGTTCGTGCGCTCGGCTTGCGCAAGCTGAACCAGACGGTGCAGCTCGACGACAGCCCGCAGCTGCGCGGCATGGTGCAAAAGGTGCGGCACCTGGTCACGGTGGAGGAGACGGCTCGATGAAACTGCACGAGCTGCAGCCGGCGCCCCGATCGCACCATGCCCGCAAGCGTGTCGGGCGCGGGCCCGGGTCGGGCCACGGCAAGACGTCGACCCGTGGGCAGAAAGGACAGGGCGCGCGTACCTCGTTCAATCTGCCGAAGACCTTTGAAGGTGGGCAGACCCGCCTCACGATGCGCACCCCCAAGCTGCGCGGCTTCCACAACAAGTGGCGCAAGCGCTTCGCGGTTCTGAACCTCACCCGGCTCAACCGCTTCGAGGACGGCACCGAGGTGCGGCCCGAGCTGCTGCTCGAGGCCGGGCTGGTCAAGGAAGTCGGCGCCGGCATCAAGGTGCTGGGCACCGGTGACCTCGGGCGCAAGCTCACGGTCCACGCCCACCGCTTCTCGGCCGAGGCGAAGCGCAAAATCGAAGCGGCCGGCGGCACGGCGACCGTGATCGAAGTGCCGGCGCCCATCCGGCCGAAGACGAAGCGCGCCAAGAACCAGCCGAAACCGGAGCGTCCGGCACCAGCGCCCGAGCCCGAGGCGAAGGCGGAAGGGAAGAAGAAGGACAAGCCCGCGAAAGGCGAGGCCAAGCCGGCCAAAGCCGAGGCTGCCAAAGGCGAAGCGAAGCCGGCGAAGGCCGAGGCGAGTTCCGGCAAGCAGCCCGCGGGCGAAAGGGGTAAGAAGGACTAAGCGATGGGCATGCTCGAGGCGATCGGCAACGCGCTTCGCATCCCGGAGCTCCGGCGCAAGATCCTGTTTACGCTGGGCCTGTTCCTGGTCTTCCGGATCCTGGCGCACATCGCCATCCCGGGCGCCGACAAGAACGCGCTCGACAAGCTCTTCAATACCAACGCCTTCCTCGGCCTGCTCGACCTATTCTCGGGCGGCGGGCTGTCGACCTTCTCGATCATCGCCATGGGGGTCAACCCCTACATCAATGCCTCGATCATCATGCAGCTGATGACCGTGGTCTCGACCCGGATGAAAGAGTTGAGCAAGGAAGGCGAGTACGGGCGGCGCAAGATCACCCGCTGGACGCGCTGGCTCACGGTCGGCCTCGGCATGCTGCAGGCCTGGGGCCTGACGCTGGTCTTCAGCCGGCAGGGCGTGCTGAATAACCTCGACTGGTTCGGCATCCTCGAGATCATGGTGACGCTGACTGCCGGCACCGTGATGCTGATGTGGTTCGGCGAGCTGATCACCGAGTACGGCATCGGCAACGGGATCTCGCTCGTCATCTTCGCCGGCATCGTCGGCCGGATCCCGACCACGATCTACAACCTGATGACGGGCGGCGGCGCCTCACAGAACCTCGCCCCGATGCTGCTCTTCGCGGCCCTGGCGATCGTGGTGACCGCCTTCATCATCGAGGTGCAGCAGGCGCAGCGCAAAATTCCGATCCAGTCGGCGCAGCGGGTGGTCGGCCGAAAGGTCTACCAGGGACGCAGCTCGCACCTGCCGCTCCGGGTCAACCAGGCAGGCGTCATCCCGATCATCTTCGCGATCTCGATCATGTTCTTCCCGGTCATCGTCGGAAACTTCCTGGCGACCGCGCCCAACCCCTGGGGCGCGATCTCGACCTGGCTGCGCAGCTACTGGGTGCCGAACGGGCCGAACATCCCGACCGACATCCTCTACAACTTTGTTTACTTCGTCCTGATCTTCGGCTTCACCTACTTCTATACGGCGGTCACCTTCGACCCGGTCGATACCGCCGACTATCTCAAGAAGCACGCCGCCTTCATCCCCGGCATCCGTCCGGGCGTGGCGACGGCGCAGTACCTCGATCGGACGATGACCCGGATCACCTTCGCCGGCGCCCTGTTCCTCGGCGGCGTGACCGTCCTGATCCCGCTCTTCGCCACCGCGCTCACCCGGATCCCGACCCAGAACATGTATCTGGGCGGCACCGCGATCCTGATCGTGGTGGGCGTGGCGCTCGACACCATGAAACAGATCGAGACCCAGCTGATCATGCGTCAGTACAAGGGGTTCATCAAGTAGCCGGCCTGGATCTCATCGTCTTCGGAGCGCCGGGCGCGGGGAAGGGAACGCAGAGCGCCTACCTGATCGAGACCTTCCACATCCCGCAGATCGCCACCGGCGACATCCTGCGGGCGCAGCGCCGCGCCGGGACGCCGCTGGGCGACCGCGTCAAGGGCTTCATGGACCGGGGCGAGCTGGTTCCGGACGAGCTCATGATCGAGATCGTCAGGCAGCGTATCCAGCAGCCCGACGCGCGCGGTGGCTTCATCCTCGATGGGTTTCCCCGCACCGTCCCGCAGGCAAAGGCGCTGGACGCGACCCTGGACCAGCTGGGACGGCGGATCGACGCCGTCATTTATCTGAGGGTCAGCCGCCAGGTGCTGATCGACCGGCTCTCCCACCGCTATAGCTGCCGCAGCTGCGACGCGGTCTACAACTTCACGCCGGAGCAGGCCCGCAACCTGCCGCGCTGCACGGTGGACGGCGGCGAGCTGTACCAGCGCACCGACGACCGCCCGGAAATCGTCGCCAACCGCATCGACGTCTTCCTGACCCATACCGCCAAGCTGATCGACTACTACTCCGCGCAGCACAAGCTGGAGAACATCGACGGCCAGATGAGCGTCGAGGACGTCCGCGCCGACATCGCCCGCCGTCTCGGCGCCTTGAACGGAGCAGGAACGCGATGATCATCTACAAGTCGCCGGGCGAGATCGACCTGATGCGCGAGGCGGGCGCGATCCTCGCCGAGACACTGTCGCGGCTGCAATCGATGGCCAAACCGGGCGTCTCGCTGCTCGATCTCGACAAGGAAGCGGATCGGTTCATTCGCGAGCGTGACTGCTATCCCGGCTTCGTCGGCTACCAGGGCTATCGCAACGCGATTTGCACCTCGGTGAACGACCAGGTTGTCCACGGCATTCCAACCAATCGGAAGTTACGCGACGGTGATCTCCTGAGCCTGGACGCTGGGCTGATCCATCGCGGATTCTGGGCGGACGCCGGGCTCAGTGTCGGCATCGGCAAGCTCGCGCCCCAGGCCCAGCGATTGATCGACGTGACCCGCCAGGCGCTGGTCATCGGCATCGAGAAAGCCCAGGTCGGCAACCGGATTGGCGACATCAGCGCCGCCATCCAGCAGCACGTCGAGGCGGCCGGCTTCTCCGTCGTCCGGCAGTTCGTCGGTCACGGCATCGGGCGCGACATGCACGAGGATCCCCAGGTCCCGAACTTTGGGATCGCTGGCCGCGGCCCGCTCCTCAAGCCGGGCATGGTGTTGGCGATCGAGCCCATGGTCAACGCCGGCAGCCCCGATGTCGCGCTGCTGGGCGACGGCTGGACCGTTGTCACCGTCGATCACAGCCTGTCCGCTTACTTTGAACATTCGGTGGCGATCACGGCCGACGGTCCCGAGGTGCTGACGGCCGTCAGCAAGGAGCGCAAGCTTCCATCGCCGGTCGCCGGGGACGGCCAGGTTTAGTTGCGGCTGATTGTGGTAATCTATTCGTTCGTGCGCCGGAAATCCGGCGATACTGTCGTGGGCATTTGCTCGTGACGGATATTGTCGTCGGACGGGTGGTGGAGCCGATGCCCAACGCGCTCTACCGCGTCGAACTCGAGACCGGCCACAGGATCGTGGCACACGTGGCGCCGGCCGCGCGGCTTCGGTTTCTCCGGGTGATCCCGGGTGACCGTGTCCGCGTCGAGGTGTCACCGATCGATCCGGGGCGCGGTCGAATCACGGGTAAGGACAAGAGGCTCAACGAAACATGAAGGTCCGTTCGTCGGTCAAGAAAATCTGCCCCAAGTGCAAGGTCATCAAGCGCGGCGGCCAGGTGCGGGTCATCTGCGTGACGCCCAAGCACAACCAGAGGCAGGGATAGGAGGGTAGATGGCTCGAATCGCCGGCGTCGACATCCCGCGTGACAAGCGTGTCGAAATCAGCTTGACGTACATCTTCGGCATCGGCCCGCAGACCGCGCGGCGGGTGCTGACGATCGCCAACATCGACCCCAATCTTCGGGTCAAGAACCTCAACGACGAACAGGTCGGCCGGCTGCGTGACGTCATCGACAAGGAAGCCAAGGTCGAAGGCGAGCTCCGCCGGGAGATCGCGCTCAACATCAAGCGGCTGATGGAAATCGGCACCTACCGAGGCCTGCGGCATCGCCGGGGGCTTCCCGTCCGCGGCCAGCGCACGCGCACCAATGCGCGCACCCGCCGCGGCCCACGTAAGACCGTCGGCGTCCGCAAGAAGGCGGAGGCGAAGAAGTAGCGTATGGCGAAGAAGAAAGTCGTCCGCACCCGCCGCCGCGAGAAGAAGAACGTGACCGTGGGGCAGGCGCATATCCAGAGCACGTTCAACAATACCGTCGTCTCGCTCACCGACGCCCAGGGCAACGTGCTCGCCTGGGGCAGCGCCGGCAGCCAGGGGTTCAAGGGCTCGCGCAAGAGCACCCCCTATGCCGCCCAGATGACCGCCGAGGCCACCGCGCGTAAGGCGATGGAGCATGGCCTCAAGCAAATCGAGATCTTCGTCAAGGGCCCGGGCGCGGGCCGGGAAGCCGCGATCCGCTCGCTGCAGGCCGCCGGCCTCGAGGTCACGGCGATCACCGACGTGACGCCGATTCCGCACAACGGCTGCCGGCCGCCGAAACGGAGGCGCGTCTAGATGGCTCGCTACGAAGGCGCCGTCTGCCGGCACTGCCGCCGCGAGGGCGTGAAGCTGTTCCTCAAAGGCGAGAAGTGCTTCACCAAATGCACGCTCGACCGGCGCGCCATGCCGCCAGGCATGCACACGCAGGTGCGCCGTCGCAAGGTCTCGGATTACGGCCTGCAGCTGCGCGCCAAGCAACGGGCCCGCCGGATTTACTTCCTGCTCGAAGGCCAGTTCCGGCTCTACGTCGACAAGGCCTCGAAGATGACGGGCGTCACCGGCTTGAACCTGCTGCGGCTGCTCGAGACCCGGCTCGACAACGTCATCTATCGAATCGGGTTCGCCAGCTCCCGCCGCGATGCGCGCCAGCTGGTTTCACACCGGCACATCCGCGTCAACGGGCGGATGGTCAATGTGCCCAGCTACGCGGTTCGCGTCGGCGACCTGATCACGATCGACCAGGGCAGCAAAGACGTCGACCGGATCAAGACCGCAATCGAAACCGGCGAGCAGCGCACGGTCGTCCCCTGGCTGCAAGTCGACCGCGACAACATGACCGCGAAAGTGCTCGCGTTACCTGGGCGCGAGGACGTCGACCAGACCATCCAGGAGCAATTGATCGTCGAGTTTTATTCGCGCTAAGTAAATAGCCAAGGAGAACCATGATCGATATCGCAGCACCGCAAGTCAAAAGCATCGAGAACTCGAGCAGCTACGGCAAATTCGAGATCGAGCCGCTCGAGCCGGGCTTCGGCACTACGCTTGGGAATGCGCTGCGCCGCGTCCTGCTGAGCACGCTGAAGGGAGCCGCGGTGACCTCAGTGTCAATCGAAGGGGTCGCGCACGAGTTTTCGTCGATCCCCTATGTCAAGGAAGACGTCACCGAGATCATCCTCAACTTGAAGGGTCTCAACCTCAAGTCGTACACCGACGATCCCGTGCGTCTTACGCTCGATGTGACCGGTCCCAAGGAGGTCCGTGCCTCGGACATCCAGGCGCCGAGTGACGTCGACGTCGTCAATCCGGACCTTTACATCTGCACCCTCGACTCGAACAAGGGTCGGCTCCGCATGGAGCTCACCGTGGAGCAGGGGAAGGGCTACGTCCCGGCCGAGCGCAATAAGAAGGAGGGTCAGCCGATCGGCGTGATTCCGATCGATGCCATCTTCTCGCCGGTCGTCAAGGCCAACTTCCTGATCGAAAAGACACGCGTGGGCCAGGAGACAGATTGGGACAAGCTGATCCTCGAAGTCTGGACCGACGGGACGATCCAGCCGGACCAGGCGATCAGCGAAGCCGCCAAGCAGTTCACCTCGCACCTCGGGCTGTTCACCCGGTTCACCGAGCGGATCAAGGAGCCGGTGCAGGCAGAGATCGGGAACGGCCCCGCCGCCCGCCTCGCCGATGTGCCGATCGAGGATCTCGATCTTTCGGTGCGCGCGCTCAACTGCCTCAAGGCCAACGAGATCACGAAGGTGGGCCAGCTGGTTGCGCTTCGCGAAGAGGATCTGCTCAGCCTGCGCAACTTCGGCCGCAAGTCGCTCGATGAAATCAAGGAAAAGCTCGTGCAGCGCGGCTTCCTGACTCAGGAAGAGCTGACCAAAGTACTGGTTTAACTCGCATGCGGCATCAGAAGGCAGGACGGAAATTCGGCCGGACCATGGAGCATCGCAAGGCGATGAGCCGGAACCTGGTCACCGCCCTGCTCGACCATGGCCGCATCGAAACGACGGAGGCCAAGGGCAAAGAGCTGCGTCGCTGGGTCGACCGTGTGATCACAACCGCCAAGAACGACAACGTCGCCGCACGGCGCGCGGTCGACGCCATCGTCGAGGATCCCGAGGTGACCGAGCGGCTCTTCACCAAGCTCATGCCGCGCGCCAAAGAGCGTCCGGGCGGCTATACCCGCGTTTTGAAGATTGGCCCTCGCCAGGGCGACGGCGCGCCCATGGTATTGGTCGAGCTGGTCGATCGATGAACGTCAAGCTGGTGCTCGAGTACGAAGGCACGCACTACCACGGCTGGCAGGCACAGCCCGGCGCCCGTACCGTCGAGGGCGTATTGCGCAATACGCTAGCCGCCTTGACCGGCGAATCGCCGGCCCTGGTCGCCGCCGGCCGGACGGACGCCGGGGTTCATGCGCTCGGTCAGGTCGTCAACTTCAAGCTGGAAACGCCGTTTCCGATCGAGCAGCTTCCGGGTGCCCTCAACGCCCGGCTGCCTCGCGATATCGCCGTGCGCAATGCGCAAGTGGTTGACGAGGCGTTCAGCGCCCGCTACTCGGCGAAGGCTCGTCGGTACGCCTATCGGATTCGCCATGGCCTGCCACGCGTGGCGTATCAGCGCCAGTACGCGTGGGGCCTGCATGATGAATTGGACCTCGACGCCATGCGGGCGGCTGCCCAGCAACTCGAGGGGACGCATGATTTCGGGGCCTTTGGTCGGAGTCCGCGGCCGGGCGGCCACACGGTCCGACGGGTCCACGAAGTGACCGTGAACGCGATCGGCGAATGGGTCACCATCGCCATCGCCGCCGACGCCTTTTTGTACGGCATGGTCCGTCGTATCGCCGCCGCGCTCGTCGACGTCGGCCTGGGCAGGCGGTCGGCCGCGTGGATCAAATCGCTGCTCGACGGATCCGCTGTCGCGCAGCGTCTTGCGCCAGCTCAGGGACTTGTGCAAGTGGGAGTGGAGTACTAAAAATGCCGCAACCTGGAAAGACTTACAGCGCCAAACCCTCGGAGATCGAGACCACCTGGTTCGTGGTCGACGCACGCGGCCAGACGCTTGGCCGGCTCGCGGCCAACGTTGCCAAGGTCCTGCGCGGCAAGCACAAGCCAACCTACACCCCGCACCTGAACACCGGTGACTTTGTGGTCGTTGTCAATGTCAAAGGAATTCGCGTCACCGGCAAGAAGCCAACGGACAAGATTTACACGGCTTTTTCCGGTTATCCCGGGGGCCTCCGGAAGCGAGCCTACGGCGACATGGCGCAGCGCCATCCCACCTATCCGTTCCGGCACGCTGTGGCGGGCATGCTTCAGCACGGGACTCTGGGAAAGGCGCAGCTGCGCCGGCTCAAGGTCTACTCGGGTGATGCCCACCCGCACAAGGCGCAGAAGCCTGTCAATATCAAATTCAATTCACGAGGGGAGATCGAAGTCATTGGCCATTAACGCGAGCTACTACTACGGCACCGGCCGTCGCAAGAATGCGATCGCCCGGGTGCGGATCTATCCCGGCGACGGGACCATCACCGTCAACGACAAGGCGCCGCTCCAGTATTTCGGCCGGCGGATGCTCGAGATGGTGGTCGTCGAGCCTCTGCGTCTGACCGAGAGCCAGAAGCGCTTCAACGTCACGGTCAAAGTGGATGGCGGCGGGATGTCCGGGCAGGCCGGTGCCGTCCAGCATGGGATCGCCCGCGCGTTGGTCGCCGCCGATGGTGCAATGCGGCCGGTGCTCAAGAAGCACGGCATGCTCACCCGCGATCCGCGGATGAAAGAGCGCAAGAAGTACGGTCTCAAGCGCGCCCGCAAAGCCCCGCAATACACCAAGCGCTAGTCGCAATATCCCAGCCGATCGCCGATAGGCCGGGGATGCGGTCCTAGCACTCAGTCGGTTCGCGATCGAGGGATGATTGGCTTTAGGGGTGGGGTCGCCTCCCACCGTCCGTTCTTGGGCTCGAGTCGCCATCCCTCTTCGTGGACCTTCCGATGGTGGGCTGCGCAGAGCAACGCCAGGTTGTCGAGCTTGGTTGGCCCTCCGTGTCCCCAGAATTTGAGGTGATGGCCCTGGCACCATGACGCTGGACGGTCGCAGCCAGGAAAGACACAGTGATGATCCCGCGCCACGAGAGCGCGTCTCCTAGCTGGAGGGATCGTGCGGGCCGCATGGGTGATCTCATACTCGAGCTGGCCGAGCCCCGTGATGCGAGTAACCGCCGAATCGCAGGCCAGCCGACGGACCGTTTCACTCGGCACTATCCCGCCCCCCTCGAGCTGTCCGGGAGGCGCTCCCTCGATCCCCGCCAGCGTGTCGATGCTCGTCGTAACGATCAGCTGGGGTCTCGGCGCTGAGGAGTCAGCGCCGCCGGATGCCACCCGTTCGCAGACCTGGAGAAGCGCGTCGTGCGCGCGCTGGCCTGCGGTCCTCTCATCGTTCTTGGAAGGCTTCAGAAAGGGCTCCATGGCGGCGCGAATGCTTGCCGCCGCTTCAGGGATGAGTTGCCCTTCGATGCGCGCCAAACCACCGAACGGGCCGCTGATCACGAGATAGCGTTGCCGATGCGCCCAATTCGCTTCCGCCAGCGCGGCGTCCGCGTTGACCCGATGTTCGAAGCCCTTGACCACGGCGACGAACCGGCCGGCATCCATCGTTTCCGCGGACTTCAGCAAGTTCTCCTCGGCTGAGCGGACAGCCACGGGACCCACATGCTCTGCGGTAACCGCCATCGCCAGGGCATGCCCGTAGCCGATTTCTCCTCTCGCGAGCGCTTCCTGCGTACGTGGTAGCTCTTCGAGCTGGCGAGCAACTTTGACGTGTTGCGCTGCGTCGTTGCCGGCGAGCTTGGCATTGGTCTGCAGCCAGGGCACCATGCCGAGGGCGCCGTCCGCCTTATAGCCGCCTGATTTTTCGAAGCGGCGCATCGCATCCGCTGAGACTGCTTCGAGCCGGTCGATCGCCTTTCGGCATCGAATGATCAGCTCACCCTGTTGCTCTGCCGATTGCTGCGCTGCCCAACCAGGAAAAATGCGCAATCCTTCCTCGATGAGCTCAAGCGGCGGCTGGCCCGATCGGCACATGCTGCCAGCCTGACAGCCAACTGCGACAGCTGTCTGTCGCAAATCTACAGGAATGTATAAGTCGCACAGCCTGGCGTTCTCTCTGCCTGCGTAATACGCAATGCGTTAGGCCGTCCCGGCAGAATTAGTGCTGTGTGCGGCCGTATTGGAGCGTCGATGCCCAGGGCGGAGTTGCTCGAGGTGTACCACTGGCTGCGGGACGCGCCCGAACTGGCACCACGCTACAATGTCGCGCCCACGGATTCGGTGATCGCGGTCGGGCCCGAGCGTGCGGATGTCGTTCGTTGGGGCATCGACGGCGCGCAAGGCGGCCTCTTCAATCTGCGCTCCGAGACCGCGCTCGAGCGGCCCTATTACCAGCGGCTGCTGCTCGGCCGGCGCGTGATCGTGCCTGCCAGCCACTTCTACGAGTGGCGGCATGTCGGAAACCAACGCCTGCCAATGGCCGTCTCCAGTGCCGATGGTGGCATCCTCAATCTGGCCGCCGTCCTCGACAGCTGGAAGGGCTCTTCCGCGACCACGATCCTCACGACGGTCCCGAACCGGGACATTGAACCGCTCCACGATCGGATGCCGGTCGTCCTCAGCGACGAGGACGCGGCGACCTGGGTGCTCGAGGACATGTCCCTCGACCAACTCCGGGGGATGCTAGCGCCATGTCCGCAGGGCTGGCTGCGCCTCGCCCCCGCGTCGCCCCTGGTCAACGACGTTCACAACCAGGGGCCGGAGCTCCTCGATCCCGAGGTCTTGCCCATGGAGTTTCAGCTCGAGCTGTTGCCCTAGCCGGGCTGTCGAGGAGCTGGGATCTGGGGTCGCGCCTTAGCTTGGGGTGCCGCGCCTCCGGGACATCCACCAGGCCACGGCAGCAACAATGATGATGAGGACCACGACGGCGGCAATGATCTTGTTCGTGGTGATGGCGGTCGTGATCAGGGGCACGATCAAGGCGACGAGCGCAACTAATTCCATGCGTCGAGTCTAGACAGTTCAGATCGCCCGGCGCGAAATTCGGTAACAAGGCCCTTCAGACCGTAACCGAATCTCGCCGGTGGAGGATACTACTTGTGGCCTGATGGACGTCATCCTCCGCGATATTCTGGTCTTCCTACAGAGCGGCAGCCCGGCCCGCCACCTGCTCGACCTGGTCGACATCAGCATCGTCGCCTTCCTCATCTACCGGGTTTTCCTTCTGATCCGCGGCACCCAGGCGGTCCAGCTCATGTTCGGAGTCCTGCTCCTGGCGCTGATCGGCCTGCTGGCCAACCTGCTCGACCTGCGGCTGCTCTCCTGGATCTTCCGCAACGCGGCGCCGGCGATCTTGATCGGCATCATCGTGCTCTTTCAGCCCGAGCTGCGCCGCGCCCTCGATCAGTTCGGCCGGATCGGTTTCATCGGCCGTCCGCTGACGCACTACAACCTTCAGATCTTCAACCGCATGATCGACGAGGTAATCCGGGCAACGACGAAGCTGACCCAGCGGTTCACCGGCGCCCTGATCGTCTTCGAGAAGGAGACCGGACTCGAAAACTACGCCAACAGCGGCATCCGGATCAACGGCGAGCTGACCGCCGAGTTCCTGGAAGCGATCTTCTTCCCCAACTCGCCGCTCCACGACGGCGCGGTGATCGTCCGGGGCAACCAGATCCTGGCCGCCGGCTGTGTCCTCCCGCTGGCCGAGGAGGGTAGCGTCCGGGAGCGAATGGGCACCCGGCATCGCGCCGGTTTGGGCCTTTCGATGCAGACGGACGCGGTGGTGCTGATCCTGTCCGAGGAGCTCGGCCAGATCGCCGTCGCCCACGAGGGGAAGCTGCTCCGCAATCTGGACCCCGACCGGCTTCGCCAGGTCCTGACCTCGCTGCTCCAGCCGCGCTCTGAGCAACACCGCCCGCCGCTCCCGGTTTGGCGCCGCTACCCACGTGACCGGGTTGAGCCGGTGGAGCGGATTGAGCGGGTAAGATAGCGCCCTTGTTGGGGAACTTTCGACTCAAGCTGATTGCGATTTTCTTTGCGGTCGCGCTCTGGAGCGTGGTCGCCTACGCCTCGAACCCGACGCAGAGCCGCAACGTGCCGATGGCCGTCGGCGGGCTGCAAACCATCCCGGCGGCACTGACCTTGGTCGGAGACGCGCCACGGGTTACGGTGAAAGTGATCGCGACGGCGGATGATCTCAAATCATTCGACAACCACGACCTCACCGTGAGCGCCAATTTCGCCCGAGTCCACATCGGCACCAACCAGGTGCCGATCCGGGTCGACAATAGCGATCCGTCCGTTCAGACCGACGCTCCGAACACGATTCCGGTGACGTTCGACCAGCGTGCCACCGTTTCGCTCAATGTGTCGATCGAGCGTCAGCAAGCCCTCCAACCGGGCTTTCACGAGCAGGCGAACTCGGCATCGGTCACCCCGCCAACCGTCCAGGTAGATGGCCCGAAAAAGCTTCTCGCCGGTCTTGAGGCCGTTGCGGTCGTCCCGCTGAACGGCGTGTCCGCCCCCGGCATCAACACCACCTATCCGGTCACCATCCGAGACTCGAGCAAAAAAGAGGTCACGAAGTCTTTTACCGTGACCCCCGCCAATGTCACGGTCAAAATCGCCATCCAGGCAGACGCTATCACGCTGGATAAGCCCGTCGGGTTCACCTTGACCGGGCAGCCTGCCGCCGGTTACCGAGTTAACAACGTCACCGTGGCCCCCCTTGAAGTTCAGGCCACTGGACTGCAGAACACCCTCGGGGGCGTCGCCGTGCTGCCCACGGATCCAGTGGACATCAGCAACGCCAAGGGCGATGTCGTGAAGACCGTGACGATCAGAGGTCCGGATGGAGTTACCGTCAGCCCCAAGACCGTCTCAGTCCACGTCTTCATCTCGGCGATCCCCGGCGTGTCTCCAACCGCCTCCCCGTAACCCCAAGGACGCTCGCCCGTTACAAGAAAGTACGAACCCGGTTCGCTCGATTGAGCGCGCCCGGGCTGGGAATATAGGAGGCCGCAAAAATATGTGCGGAATTATTGGCTATCTCGGTGAGCGCTCCGCCGCGCCCATCATCATGGACAGCCTGAAGCGGCTGGAATACCGCGGGTACGACTCCGCCGGGGTTGCCATCTTCAACGAGGCCGAAGGGCAGACCTCGGTGGTCAAGAGCGCAGCCAAGGTCGACACGCTGGTCGAGCGCCTCACCGAGGAGATGCCGGAGGGCCGCCTGGGCATCGGCCATACCCGCTGGGCGACGCACGGTCGCCCGACCGTCATCAACGCCCATCCCCATACCGACTGCAAGAAAGAGGTCATGGTGATCCACAACGGGATCATCGAGAACTTTGCCGAGCTCCGGAAGGAGCTGCAGGCCAAGGGGCACGTCTTTATTTCCGAGACCGATACCGAGGTCGTCCCGCACCTGATCGAGGAGTACGACAAGGGCGACCTGGTCGCCGCGGTGCGCCAGGCGCTCGCTCGAGTCCGCGGAGCCTATGCGATGGCCATCTTCTCGCAGCGTGATCCGGAGCTGCTGATCGGCGCCCGCCTCAACGCGCCATTAGTTGTTGGGATCGGCGAGAAGGAATGGTTCATCGCGTCGGATATCACCGCGTTGATTCCCTACACGAAGAAAGTGCTGCTGCTCGGTGAAGGCGAAATGGTGACGATCACCCGTCTGGGCCCCGAGGTCAGCACCATCGACGGGGCGGCCGTCAAGCCCAAGGTGATCGAGGTCAAGTGGGATATCAGCCAGGCGCAGAAGGGCGGATACCCGCACTTCATGGCCAAGGAGATCAACGAAGCGCCCGAGGCCGTTTCCAACGCGCTGCGCGGCCGCTTGACCGACGACGGCGAGGTCAGCTTCGAAGAGTTCGGCATGACCGATCGGCAGCTGCTCAAGGTCCACGACATCAAGATGGTCGCCGCCGGGACTTCGTATTACGCAGCGCTATTGGGGAAGTACATCATCGAAGAGCTGGCCCGGATCCCGGTCGAGGTCGAGCCGGCCAGCGAGTTCCGCTACCGCCAGCCGATCATCGACGAGGACACGCTCGTCATCGGCATCTCGCAGTCAGGGGAAACCGCCGACACATTGGCCGCGATTCGGGAGGCGCACGAGCGCAAGTCGAAAGTCGTCTCGGTCACAAACGTCGTCGGCAGCTCGATGGCGCTCGAAAGCGACGGCGTCATCTACTTGCATGCCGGCCCGGAGATTGGCGTCGCCTCCTCGAAAACGTTCATCGCCCACCTGACCTGCCTCTACTTGCTCGGGATCCGGCTGGCCGCCGCCCGTCACCGCATCCCGGCCGAGCGGCTCAAGGAGCTGGCAACCGAGCTCAAGACCCTGCCCGGCGATGTCCAATCGGTGCTCGATCGCGCCGAGGAGCTCCAGGCGTTGGCGCGCAAGTATGCCAGCAACCGGAACTTCATGTACATCGGCCGCGGCATCAACTATCCGATTGCGCTCGAAGGCGCGCTCAAGCTCAAAGAGATCTCCTACCTGCATGCCGAGGGTTACGCCGCCGGCGAGCTCAAGCACGGGCCGATTGCGCTCCTCGACAAAGGTTTCCCTGTCTTCGCGATCGCAACCAGGGCTGCCACCCTCGAGAAGATGGTGAGCAACATCCAGGAGGTGATCGCCCGCGACGCGCCGGTGCTGGCGCTGGTCAGCGAGGGCGACCACACGCTCGACGAGATCCAGGCCGATCGCTTCGAGGTGCCGGCTGTCTCGGAGTTTCTTTCGCCGATCGTCAACGTGGTGGCGATGCAGCTGTTTGCTTATTTCGTCGCCACCGAGCGCGGCTGCAACGTCGACCAGCCGCGCAACCTGGCAAAGAGCGTCACCGTAGAGTAGGCCTCGTGACCCCTCGGGTCGGCGTCGACGTGGCGGCGATTCCGCGCCTGGCGGACGCCCACCGGCGCTTCGGCGACCGGTTCCTGCGGAAATTCCTCAGCGACCGAGAGATTGCGTATTGCGCAGGCAGCGTCGAGCGCTGGGCCGGGCGCTGGGCCGCCAAAGAGGCGATCGGCAAAGCGATGCCGACTGGCGTGCCTCGACCATCGATGCGCGACGTCGAGATCCTGCCCAGTGACGACGGCCGGCCGCACGTCCGGGTCGCGCCCGCGACGACGCTGACCGGACGCGAGATCGACGTCAGCATCGCGCACGACGGGCACTTCGCCGTCGCGGTTGCCGTGATTCCCGAGGTCGAGGCACCACCGCGAGCAGAGGTTCCGGCGGTTCTGCGCGAGGGGAGGGTGGGAGCGGCCGAGCGCCCCGACGCCTTCCGGCTTCCCGAGCGACCACGCGATGGCCACAAGGGAACCTTCGGGACGGTCGTCGTCCTTGCCGGATCCCAAGGTTATACGGGCGCGGCGTACTTGACCAGCATGGGCGCCGCCCGGGCAGGCGCCGGCATCGTCCGGCTGATGGTCGCGCAGTCGATCTACCCGATCCTGGCGGAAAAATGCACCGAGGTCATCGCCGGCCCCCTCCCCGAAATCGCGCCTGGTGTTGTCGGGCACTCCGCCCTGAGCGCGGTGGTTCGCGGGTTTGCCGGCGCCGCGGCAGGGGTCATCGGCCCAGGGCTTGGCCGTGATACATCGACGCGACGGCTCCTCGAGGACGTGATCCCCAAGGTCAGCGTGCCGCTCGTGCTCGACGCCGACGCCCTCAACCTCCTGGCAGAGCATCGGTCGCTTCTCCCGAAGCTTCCAGCCGACTTGGTGCTGACGCCTCATCCCGCGGAGTTTGGCCGGCTGGCCAACCTGGAGACGGCGGCTGTCCAGAAGGACCGCCGCGGCATCGCGTCCCGCTTCGCCAAAATCTGGAACAAGGTCGTCGTGCTGAAAGGGGCGGGCACGGTGATCGCGGCGCCCGATGGCCGCATCACACTCAATCCGGTGTCGACGCCGGCGCTGGCCTCAGGCGGAACCGGCGACGTGCTCTCGGGAATCATCGGCGGGCTCATGGCCCAGAAGCTGCAACCGTTCGAGGCGTCGGTGACCGGCGTCCACCTTCACAGCCTGGCGGGGCTCGATCTCGAGGCGTCGCTCGGGCAGGCAGGTGTGCTTGCCTCGGACCTGCTGCCGCGAATTCCGCAGATCATGGAGCGGCTGCGCTGAGCGACGGCAGCACCAAATGGGTCGACGTGGACAGGTCGGCCATCCGGGACAACACCAGGCTCATCCGTGACCTGGTGGGACAGAAGACCGCGGTCATGGCGGTCGTCAAAGCCAATGGATACGGTCATGGAGCGATTCCGGCCGCACGGGCCGCGCTCGATGGCGGCGCGACCTGGCTTGGCGTCTCCTCGGTCGGAGAGGGTGTCGAGCTTCGCAAGGCGGGAATCGACGTTTCCATCCTCAACCTGGGTTACACGCCGCCGGCGGCGCTCTCGGCCGCGATCGCGGCCAGGCTGTCACTCACGCTGTACGACGACACGGGGCTGGCCATGCTCAAGGGAGCCGGCACGGAAATCGCTGTCCACGTCAAAGTCGATACGGGGATGCACCGGCTGGGCGCATCGCCGGAGCGAGCCGTCGGCCTGGCGAGGGCGGTGCACGACGATCCGAGGCTGCGCCTGGAAGGCTTCTGGACGCATTTTGCCGATGCCGATGGGGATCTCGACTTCACGCGCGCCCAGCTCGGCCGGTTTCTCGAGGCGCGCGAGGCCCTCAGTGCGCAGGGCGTTACGGGGTTTCTCTCGCACGCCGCGAACTCCGCCGGCCTATTGCGTATTGCGCAGGCGAGGCTCGACCTGGTTCGGGCGGGACTCATCCTCTATGGGGTGCGGCCGGTTCGGAATTCACCGGAGCTTCCTGGGCTGCGGCCGGCGCTCACCTGGCGCACCGTGGTGACGCACATCGTCGATGTTCCGGTCGGGGAGAGCGTTGGCTACGGCCGGCGGTTCACGGCCGAGCGAACGCCGGCGCGGGTCGCCACCATTGCCGTCGGATACGCCGACGGGCTCCATCGCGCCTGCTCCACCCGCGGCAGCGCGCTGGTGCGCGGGCGCAGGGTGCCGATCGCGGGGACGATCAGCATGGACCAGGCGGCGCTCGACGTGACGTCGGCACCAGCGGTACGCGTCGGCGACACCGTGACGCTGATCGGCGAGGACGGCGGCGCCTGCCAATCGGCGGATGACCTCGCCGACGCGGCCGGCACCATCGCCTACGAGGTGCTCTGCGCGATCTCGAGCCGCGTCCAGCGCCGGTATAATTGAGCCCGCCCTAGCGGAGCGGAATGCGCTGAGATAGCCGGCTCGCCGGCTGACGCTGGAACCTGATCAGGATTAGACCTGCGGAGGGAACGGGCGCTCGAGCATTCCGTGAATGCTGCGGCAATGTTCATATGAATCGGATCGAGCGGCAAGGCAAGCTGGCGGGGATGCGCCTCTACCTCATCACCGGCGACCGTGGTGGCGAGGAGGAGACCCTGCGTATTGCGCAGGCGGCGCTCGCGGGAGGCGTCGAGGTCATCCAGCTGCGCAAGAAATCGATGCCGAAGGGCGAGCAGTACGCGATCGCGCTGGCGCTTCGCAAACTGACCGCGCTGCACGACAAGCTGCTGATCATCAATGACCATGCGGACATCGCGATCGCGGCCGACGCGGACGGCGTGCACCTCGGCCAGGATGACCTGCCGGTGGAGGCGGTTCGCGCCATGCCGGGATTCGAAGACCGGCTGATCGGTCGCTCAACCCACAGCGTCGAGCAGGCGCGCCGGGCTATCCGGGAGGGCGTCGACTACTTCGCGGTGGGACCCATCTACCCCACGCCGACCAAGGCAGGACGTCCCGCGGTCGGGACCAGCCTGGTGAAGCAGGTCGCGGCCTTCGCCGACCGACCCTTCGTGGGGGTCGGCGGGATCGACGGCCAGAATGCGCCCGAGGTCGTCGAAGCCGGGGCACCCGCGCTCGCGGTCGTGCGGGCCATTTACGATGCGAGCGATCCGGCCGAGGCCGCCCGGCGCATGCATGAGCTCGCTGTTACCCGAGAGGAGGCGGTCCGGCGATGACCGGTTCAAACCCGATCGTCAGTAGCGAAACGAATCCGCAGGTGACGGTGACCGTGAACGGCAAGCCGCGCCAGGTCCCGGACGGCGTCAGCCTCTATGAGTTGTTAGAGCGCCTCGACGTCCAGCCCAATCGCGTGGTCGTCGAGCACAACCGCCAGATCCGGCGGAAGGACGACTTCAAAGCGACGCAGGTCCATGCCGGCGACGAGTTGGAGCTGGTCTATTTCGTCGGTGGCGGTGCGCCGACGCCCGAAGATCCGCTGGTCGTCGGCGGCCGCACCATCGGGTCACGGCTGATCCACGGAACCGGACGGTTCGCCTCGAATGACGTGCTGGCACGCTGCCTCGAGGCGGCCAACCCAGGCATGATCACGGTCGCCATCCGCCGCCTGAATCTCGAGGGTGGCCGGTCCGAGCTCGAAGGCATCGACCTGCAACGCTTCACGCTGCTGCCCAACACCGCGGGCGCCACCACGGCCGAAGGCGCGGTGCGACTCGCCCGGCTGGCGCGCGCCGCCGGCATGTCGGAGTTCATCAAGGTTGAGGTCATCGGCGATGAGGACACCCTGCTCCCTGATCCGCAGGCCACCCTGGAGGCGACCCGTCAGCTGGTCAAGGAAGGCTTCATCGTCATGCCGTACACCAGCGACGACGTCGTCCAGGCAATCCGGCTGTACGAGGCCGGCGCTGCCGCGGTCATGCCTGGGGCCGCTCCCATCGGGACGACGCTGGGACTCCAGAACCTGGTCAATCTCGAGCTGATCATCCAGAAGGTCAGCGTCCCCGTGATCGTCGACGCCGGCCTCGGCGTCCCATCCGAGGCCGCACGCTGCCTCGAACTCGGCGCCGCCGGCGTGCTGGTCAACACGGCGATCGCCCGTGCGCAGAACCCGCCGCAGATGGCCCGAGCATTTGCCGAGGCGGTCGTCGCCGGCCGGCGTGCGTATTGCGCAGGACGAGCGCGCATCGGTCTGAAGGCGGTCGCCAGCAGCCCGGTCGAGGGGGTCCCCGTTTAGCCCGAAACCGCGGGCGATCAGCGACCTGGGGGAGCGGGCGTTGATCGATGTGCTGACGAAATATTTCGACCCGGGTGCGCCCGGTTTGCTGATTCGGGCACCGCACGACGATGCCGCGTTGTGGCGCGGCGATCGCTTCGTGGTTGCGACCACCGACACGATGGCCGAGGACGTCGATTTTCGTCTCGCCTGGCCGGGCTTCGATTACCGCCTGCTGGGCCGGCGGCTGCTCAGTATCAGCCTGAGCGACCTGGCCGGCATGGGGGCCGAACCTCGATACGCGCTGATGTCGCTCGCCCTCCGTCCAGACCTGTCGATTGGTGATGTGGATTCACTTTATGCCGGAATTGCCGAGCGAGCTCAGCAATTCAGTTGCGCGATCGCCGGCGGCGATCTGAGCGAGACCCGAGGGCCGCTGGTGCTGACCGCCACCCTCATCGGCCGCCTCCGTTACTCCAGCCAGGTGCTGCGGCGAGCCGGCGCTCGTCCCGGCTGGCAGATCGCGGTCACCGGCACCCTTGGCGGCGCTGCCGCCGGGCTGCGGATGCTGGAGGACGATCGACCCCCCAGGACGGCACATGAGCGAGCATGGGTACAGGCGCAGCTGGATCCTGTTCCACAGATCAAGGCAGGCCGTCTCCTGGTCGGACTCGGCGTGCGTGTCGGCGGCGACATCAGCGACGGTCTGTACCGGGAAGTCGAGCGCCTGGTCGAGCCGTCCGGGTTGGGCGCGACGATCGATGTTGGGAGCCTCCCGTTAGCCGGCGGCATCAGAGCGGACGAATGGGCGCTTGCGGTTTCCGACTCGGAGGATTTCGAGCTGATCTGCGCCGGACCGGCGGCGCGCATTGGGACGGCCCGGTCGGCGCTGAAGCGGCAGAAGATTTCGCTCACCATCGTCGGCGAGGTCGATCGCACTCCAGGCATTCGGTTCAAGCAGAACGGACGGCTCGTGGAACTCGAGCGCGCTGGTTATGAACACTTCCGTTAGGACCGGATCGGCCGAGGAAACCCGAGCGTTCGGGCGACGTCTCGCCACGGCGCTGCAAGGTGGTGACGTCATCGCGCTCGAGGGTGACCTCGGCTCGGGCAAGACGGAGCTGGTGCGAGGCATCGCCGACGGTCTCGAGGTCGCCGGCTCGGTGCACAGTCCGACCTTCGTGTTGCATCACCGCTATCGCGGCCGCCTCCCGATCGAGCATTACGACCTCTACCGGCTGGAGGGGATGGCGTGGGTCGACACCGGCCTGGAGGAGCCGGCGCCCGACGCCGTCACTCTCATCGAGTGGCCGGAACGCGCGGCGGTCCTGGAAACGTGGGCCACCACGCTGATCCGGTTGACGGCCCGCAGCGAAACGGAACGAGTTTTCGCGCTGCTCCGAGGACCGGATCGGATCCGCGAGGTGTTCGAGCATGCTCCTCGCGATTGACACCTCCGGGCTGGAGCAGGCGATCGTCGTCGTCGATGGCCGCCGACTCCTGGCGGCCGATGACTGGTCGCGCGGTCGCGACGATCCCCCTGTCCTGGCTCGGGTGCAGCGCCTGATCGCGCGGGCCGGCGGAAGGCCCGACGATCTCGACCTGTTGGCCGCCGCTCGCGGGCCCGGGTCCTTTACGGGTCTGCGCGTTGGCCTGGCGATTGCCGCAGGCCTGGCCTATGCGCGCCATGTCCCGCTCTACCTGATCGACAGCTTGCCGATCGTCGCCTGGAGGGCCGGCGCTGACGCCGCGCCGATCGCGCTGCGCGATGCGGGCCGTGGCGAACTGTTTGCCTGGCGTTCCGGCGAGCCGGCCGTTCGCATCGCTGCGGCTGAGCTTGCTGACTGGTTGCCCCCAACGGGCCGCATCGTGGACGATCCGCCAGGCAAACTCTCGGATTCGCTTGCCTCGGCGGCGGGCCGCATCGTTCCTCCTCCGGACCGCCGGCCATTGAGCGCCGCGCTGCTCGATTCCGCCATTCGGACCTTCGAATCGCAAAAACCGCTGCGATATGATGAGGTCCAAGCGCTCTACGTTCAGCCCGCCGCGGCGGAGGAGCGCCGAAGGAAGGCGCCATGATGCAACTCAAGTCTCGCGTCCTGGTCGATGCCATGCGCGAGGAGGACATCCCCGAGGTCCAGGTCATCGAGCGGGAGATCTTCCCGACGCCCTGGCCGCGCAATGCCTACTACCGCGAGTTGCATCACAATCGCTCCGCCTATTACCTGGTCCTGCGCCGCGACGAGGAGATCGTGGGCTATGCCGGGCTGTGGAAGATGAGCGACGAGGCGCACATCACGACCGTCGGCGTGCGCGCCGGCCAGCAGGGCAAGGGCTACGGCCATGCCTTGATGGCCGCCCTCATCCAGCGCGCCTACCAGGTCGGCTCGCGCTGGCTCACGCTCGAGGTTCGGCCGTCCAACGAAGTGGCGGTCCGCCTCTACGAGAAATTCGGCTTCAAGGTGATCGGTCGCCGCCGCGGCTACTACACCGACAACAATGAGGATGCGATCGTGATGTGGTCCGACTCGATCCAGGCGCCGAGTTTCAAAAAGCGCTTCCGTGAGATCCTCGAGACGCTCGAGATCGAGGGCCTCGACCGCAGCACGCCGCAGTAGAAGCGAGCAGCCGCCGCATCCTCGCGATCGAGACCTCCTGCGATGAGACCGCGGCCGCGGTCGTCGCCAGCGGACCGACGTTGCTCTCCAACATCATCCGCTCGCAGGACGCCCTGCACGCCCCCTACGGGGGAGTCGTCCCCGAGCTTGCCGCCCGGGCGCATCTCCAGACGCTGGTCCCGGTCATCGAGCGGGCGCTGGACACGGCATCGAGCAAGTGGGAACAGATCGATGCGGTCGCCGTGACCCGCGGCCCCGGCCTGATCGGCTGCCTGCTGGTGGGGGTCAACGCGGCGCAGGCGATCGCCTGGGCGCGCGGCCTGCCCACCATCGGCGTCAGCCACCTGGCCGCGCATCTCTTTGCCGGCCAGTTCGAAGACTCGAGTTTGCGCCCGCCGGCGCTGGGACTGGTCGTCTCGGGCGGTCACAGCGACCTCATCCGCTGGCAGGAGGATAGCTCGATCGACGTCATCGGGCGCACCCGCGACGACGCCGCCGGCGAGGCCTTTGACAAGGGTGCGCGGATTCTCGGCCTCCCGTTTCCCGGCGGCCCGGCGATCGACAAGCTGGCTCGCCAGGGCGATCCGCGCGCCTTTCGCTTTCCCCGGCCCCGGGCGCCCGGCTTCGACTTCAGCTTCAGCGGCGTGAAGACGG
>DAIPYJ010000020.1:0-44671 GCA_036782775.1 Candidatus Dormiibacterota bacterium
AGGCGGGTCTCGAGGTGGATGTGTTCGAGGCCAATGTCGACGGGCTCAAAGCCCATGCCCGCTTTCCCGGCATGGAAGTCGACCGGAGCGAAGCGGTGCTCGTCGCCGGCACGCTGGGCCAGAAAGGCGATCGGTCGCTGATCCTGAACGGCCACGTCGATGTGGTGCCGGTCGGTGACCGGAACGCCTGGAGCAGCTCACCATGGTCAGGCCATATTCATGCGGGCCGTTTGTACGGGCGGGGGGCCTGCGACATGAAGGCGGGCCTGGCCATCGGCGTCAGCGCCGCGGCCGCGATCAAGAAGAGCGGCCTTCCCTTGCGCGGTCGCCTGATCGTGCAGAGCGTCGTCGGCGAGGAGGACGGCGGCATCGGAACCTTTGCGATGGCGGAGCGCGGCTACCGTGCCGACGCCGCCTACGTCCTTGAACCCACTCGATTGCGCATGATTCCGGCGCAGGCCGGTGCCTTATCGTTTCGGCTGCGCATCAAGGGCCGTTCCGCCCATGCCTCAGTGCGCTATGAAGGCGTAAGCGCGATCGAAAAGTTCGAGCTCGTGGAAGGTCGGCTGCGCCAGTTGGAGCGATCGCTCAACGAGCATCCGCATTCGTTATTCAAGCGGTATCCGGTCGCCTATCCGCTCAGCATCGGCCGCCTCCGCGCCGGTTCCTGGTCCTCGACCGTGCCCGACGAGCTGGAGTGCGAGGGCCGCGTCGGCGTACCCGTCGGCATGGCGTCGGCCGATGTCCGCCGTCAGTTCAAGGCGGCACTCGCCGACCTGGCGCAGCGCGACTCATGGCTGGCCGAGCACCAGCCAGAGGTCGAATGGTTCGGCGGCCAGTTCGACGCGGTCGAGGTCGACCCGGAGCTGCCAGCGTTCGCTGCGCTGCGCGCCGCCCATATGGATGAGTTCGGTGTCGAGCCCGAACTGGACGGCGCGCCCTACGGCTCAGACATGCGGTTGCTGGTTCATGAGGCCGAAACGCCCGCAATCCTCTACGGTCCCGGCGACATCCAGCAGGCGCACTCAACCGACGAATCGATCGCGATCGACGACGTCATGCAGGCGGCTCGCGTGGTGACGGCGGCCGCTTCCCGCTACCTGGCGGCTTAGGCGCGCTCGGTGAGGCCGCCCATCCAGGAACGCGCGAGCGCATAGGCCACCCGCCGCGCCGACGCCTGGTCATCGGTGCTCGATGCCTTTCGAGCCTGGTCGATGGCGGCCTCGCGTTCAGGAGCCTCGAGGCGGTCGAGCTCCGCGGCAATCGCCTCTAGCACCGGCGGCCTGGTAAGAACCCGAAGCGCATCGAGCGAAAGAATGTTGGTCGTCCCCTCCCAGATGGGCAAGACCTGGGCGTCCCGCAGCAACCGCGGCAGGCCCGTGTCCTCCATGTAGCCCTGACCGCCGAAGCATTCGATGGCTTCCGAGACATTCGCCACCGCCTGTTTGGCGGTGTAGAGCTTGGCCAACGCGATGCCCAGGCGGAACACGCTCGCATCCTGTTCAGAGGCGCTGCCGCACTCGATTCGTCCGAGCAGCTGAGCCATGCGCATCGTCAACGCCAGGGCGCCATCCGCCTCGCGCGCAATGCCGTCGAGCACCTCGCGATGCAGCGGATGCTGATCCAGAGGCCGGCCAAAGGCCTCGCGCTGCGTGGCGTAGGTCGCGGCGAGCATCCAGGCGCGCCGAATAAGGGCTGCGGCGGTGATGGCATTGTGGAGGCGCGTGATGTTCAGCATCGCGGTCATCTGGGCGAAGCCCCGGTCGATTGGTCCGACCAGCTGCGCCTCGGCACCGTCGAGGGTCACCTCGCCGGTTGCCATCGCCCGAGTGCCCAGTTTGTCTTTGAGCCGGTCGATGCGATAGGCATTCCGACTGCCGTCGGCGCGGTCGCGGGGGACCAGGAATAGGGCGAGACCTCGGGTGCCAGGCGGTGCACCCTCGGGTCGGGCTAGGGCTAGCGCAACCTCGCAGCCGATGTTCGAGCAGAAGAACTTCTGCCCGAACAAACGCCACGACCCATTCTCCGGCCGGGCGATGACCGCGTTGCGGCCCACGTCAGATCCGCCCTGGCGCTCGGTCATCCACTGGCCGGAGGTCCACGCCGTCTCCGGGTCGCGGCTGCTCAGATGCGTGAACGTCTCTCGCAGGGTTCGGTCGCCGGTGTCGACCAAGACGCGCGCCGCGCCATCGGTCATCGCGACCGGACATAGATAGGTAGCGGTCGAAGGCGCGAACAGATAGCAGAGGGCTGCCTGCACGACGCGGACCTCCGGGCCCAAGGTCGCGACTGACTCAGGCTCGTAGGGCAAGCCGACCAGCCCTGCTCGGGCGGAGGCTGCGCCGATCTTTCCCCACCCCTCCGGATAAACGATTTCATCCCGGCGGTTCCCCCAGCCGTCGAACGAACGCAGCGCCGCCGGCTGCTGCTCACATTGATCGCCCCAAGCCTGAAGCTCCGAGGCGGCGGCCCGGCCCATCTCGGAGAGCGCTGGCTCGGCGGCGGCATAGGTTGACCCCGGTAACCAGCGCTTAAGCAGGGATTGAAGCGTGGCGTCCGCGCTCCAGGTGTTATCGGGCAGGAAACCGGCCACGAGGTCATCTTCTCAAGCGCCATTCGTAGACTGAACCTTCGGTGCCAAAAGTGTTCGGCGCCTCGGTGCGCCGTGTGGAAGACCCACGCCTGATTCGAGGCGCGGGACGCTATGTCGAGGACGTGCAGCTACCCGGCTGCCTGCATGCGGTCTTCTTGCGCAGCTACGTCGCCCATGGGATCATCCAGCGCCTCGATCTCGATGCCGCGCGCCATTCGCCCGGCGTGGTTGCGGTTTGGTCCGCACAGGACCTTGTCGATGTCGAACCGCTTGAGATCGAAGCGGCGGTGGACGGCATGCCGACGCCTGAACGTCGGGTGCTCGCCGCGGATCGCGTCCGGCACGCCGGCGAGGCGGTGGCCATGCTGGTTGCCGAATCCGTTGCCCAGGCGCGGGACGCGCTAGAACTCATCGAACTCGAGATCGAGCCGCTGCCCGCCGTGATTGGCGTCGAGCACGCGCTGGAAGAGAGCGCTCCGATCCTCTACCCGGAATTCGGAAGCAACGTCGCCTTTCGTCAGCAACGCCGACGCGGCGCCGTCAAGCGAGCATTCGACCGGGCCGAGGTGGTGGTGCGCGAGCGGCTCGTGAACCAGCGGCTGATTCCGGCGGCGCTGGAACCGCGCGGTGCCATGGCATGGCTGGAGGACGGCCGTCTGCTGGTTCGCGTGTCGTCCCAATCGGCCTATGGCGTGCGTGAAACGGTCGCCCAGTGCCTGGGGATGGAGGAGGACCAGGTACGCATCCTGGTCGAGGATGTCGGTGGAGGTTTCGGCAGCAAGGGAGGCCCGCTCGGCGAGGAAATCGCGGTCGCAGCCGCCGCTCGCCGGTTAAAACGACCGGTCAAATGGATTGAAGAGCGCTCGGAAAATTGCGCCGTGACCTGGCACGGCCGTGGTCAGCTTCAGCAGGTCGAACTGGCGGCGATGCGTGACGGGACGGTGCTCGCCGTCCGCTCGCAGATCGCGGCGGATATGGGCGCGCATCTCGAACCGTATAGCGCGTTCGTTCCGACCATCACACCCGAAATTCAAACGGGGTGTTACCGGATCGCCGCCTCGCAGAGCACCGTGACCGGCGTCTACACCAACGCGACGCCGACCGGCCCTTACCGTGGCGCCGGAAGACCGGAGGCGATCTTTCTCATCGAACGAATGATGGATCAACTCGCTGCGGACCTCGAGATGGATCCGGTAGAAATCCGGCTGAAGAATTTCGTGCAGCCGTCCGAATTTCCATACACGAACGCAAACGGTCAGACCTACGACAGCGGCGACTACCCGGCGGCCATGCGGCGGCTGGTCGAGCTTGCCGGTTATCGCGAGCTGCGCGCGGAGCAGGCGCGAGCGCGCGCGAGGGGTCGGCTGCTTGGCATCGGCGTTGCGGCTTTTGTCGAGGTGGCTGCCGGGTCACCCGCCGACGAGGCTACGGTTCGACTCGAGCGAGATGGGACGTTAACCGTCATCACGGGATCGACGCCGCACGGCCAAGGGCATCAGACAACCTGGGCGCAGATTGCCGCGGAGCGATTCGGCGTTCCAATCGAGCGCGTTTGCGTCGTGTTCGGCGATACCGACCAACCCGCTTACGCCGTCGGCACCTTCGGCAGCCGAAGCGCGGCCGTGTCCGGCGCGACGGTGTCCACCGCGGCTGAGAAGCTCGCGACGCAACTGCGGTCGTTGGCGGCGACGGCATTCGAAGCGGCCGCCGCAGATGTCGTCCTGGAAGAGGGAAAGCTCCAGGTCCGTGGTGTTCCCGCCCGCGCCATGACACTCGAGCAGCTGGCCGCATGGGCGGCCGAGCAAGGCCACGAGGCCGAGCTGCGGACGACCGAGGAGTTCGACCCGCCGGACAACGTCTATCCCTTCGGCGCCCACCTGGCCTGTGTCGAGATCGATCGCGAAACGGGCGGCGTCAGGGTGCTCCGCTATCTTGCCGTGGACGACTGCGGCCGGGTCATCAACCCGATGATCGTCGAAGGACAGGTCCACGGCGCGATCGCCCAGGGCCTGGCTCAGGTGCTTTATGAAGGCGTCGAGTACGACGCCGACGGCCAGCTCCTGACGGGAAACCTGACCAGCTACCTCCTCCCCACCGCGGCCGACCTGCCCATGTTCGAAACCGACCGCATGGAAACGCCGTCACCCCACAACCCGATGGGCGTCAAGGGCATTGGCGAGGGTGGAACCATCGCGTCGACGCCTGCGGTCGCCAATGCAGTGCTCGACGCCCTGCGACCGCTAGGCGTGCGCAACCTCGACATGCCGATGACCCCTGCCAAAATCTGGGAGGCGATCGAGCAGCAGACTAGATCAGATCGCCGCTGACTTTCGTCGGTTTGAGCCGCATCGTAATGCGTTCCTCGCCTGGCTCGAGCGCTCGGAACTTCTCGCCGGTGTAGCGCCGGGCAAGCCGGTCGATCACCTCCACCGCCGGATCGGGCGTGACATCGACGAGCTGCCCGCGGATTTGCGCATAGCGGTCGGAGACTTCCGGATCGACGATCAGCATGGTTGCCTCGCGGTCACGCTGAAGGTTTCGCGGCCAGCTTCGCCGGGTGTTGCTGTTGACCACGATCAGGCCGTCACGAAACTCAAACCAGATTGGATTCAGCTGGATGGAACCGTCGGAACGTTTGGTGGCCATGATGAGCAGCGAAGGTTTGGCCGCCAGCGCCTGAACGGCCGGTGACAGGCTCGCCGTCGCGTGCTGGCTCAAGGGAGGGGCCAACCTCAGACAACCTCCCACTTGAAGAACCGGGTGGCGACCACCACCGTGATCGCCAGCCAGACCAGGATGCCGAGCAGCTGGGTCCGGACGCCCCAGAGCGAGGCGCCGTCGATGCTGATGCTGCGTAAGGCATCTGAGACGTAGGTCAGCGGCGAATACTGGGTGATCGTCTGCAACCAGTTCGGCATGCTGGAGCGGGGAAAGAAAACGCCTGACAGGAACATGAGCGGCAGCGAGATCAAGTTGGCCAGCGGCGCCGCCGTTTCCTCGCTTTTCGCCACACCAGAGATCGCGAGGCCCATGGCGAGGAAGATGCCGCCACCCACGATGCCGACGATCAGCAGGTAGAGCAGATTGCCCTGGTAATGGAAGTGGAACAGCAGGATGCCGACCGCGATCAGAACGCCGATCTGTAGAGCGACGGTTGCCAGCCGCGTCACGAGCTGGGATAGGAAGAAATCGCGGACGCGCATTGGCGTCGCCATCAGCCGCCGCAGGATGCCACGCTGCTTCCACTGGACGAAGGTAAATACCACGCCAAACAGTCCTGACTGCATGATCGAAAGCGCAATCATTCCGGGGACCAGGAAGTCGACGTAGGTCAGGTTGCGACTCTGCACCGGGGTCGTGCTGAGGGTCAGAGCCGGGGTGACGCCGGCGAAGGCGAACGAGGCGCGATCGACGAACTGGTTCATGATCGCGATCGCCACCTGCGAGTTCTGCGGGTTGCCCTGGTTGTAGTAGGCGGTAATCGCGGTTTGGCCGCTGCCCACCGACGCCGGGATCACCGCAACGAGGTCCCGATTTGCCTGTTCGAGCTGCTGCTTCTCGCCGGCGAGCGTTCCGGTGTGCAGCTTGACGGCCTTGACCTGCTGCAGCCCGCTGATGATGCGGCTGCTCACCTGGTTATGAGCCTGGTCGACGACGCCGATATTGACGCTCGCCGTGTTGTTCCCAAAGTTGATCAGGCCAAAGATGGTCATGATCATCAGCGGGACCAGCAGGTTGAAAAATAGCGCTCCGCGGTTCCGGAAGTAGGCCTTGAAGGATGACCAGGTCAACATCACGAACGGGATGCGCTTCATCAGCTCAATCGCGCAAGGCGTGCCCGGTCATGTCAAGAAAGACGTCCTCGAGGTTGGCGGTGCGCTCGACACGTTGACCATGAAAGCCCTTGTCGATGAGGCGCTGGATCAGGGTGTCCGGAGGATCGAGCGCCAGGATATGGCCGTGGTCCATGATCGCGACCCGGTCGCAGAGTGTCTGCGCTTCGTCCATGTAATGGGTGGTTAGCAGGATAGTTCGGCCTTCGGCCCGAATCGATTGCGCCAGATCCCAGAGGTTGCGCCGGGCCTGTGGGTCGAGGCCGCTGGTCGGCTCGTCGAGAAAGAGGATCTGCGGTTCATTGACCAGCGCCGTGGCAATGCTGAAACGCTGCTTCTGACCCCCGGAGAGCTTGTTGACCGGAGAGCGCGCCTTTTCGGCCAGGTCGACCTTCTTGAGGATGGCCATGGCATCGACCGAGCGATGGTAGAGGGCCGCGAACATGTCGAGAAGCTCGAGGAGGCTGAGCCCATCGAAGAAGGCGGACGACTGCAACTGGACGCCGATGACGCCCTTGACGCGTTCGGGATTCTTGCGAACGTCGATGCCCGCAACGATGGCCTGGCCTCCATCGGCGTCGCGCAGCCCCTCCAGGATCTCGACCGTCGTCGTCTTACCCGCGCCGTTGGGCCCGAGCAGACCGAAGATCTCGTGCCGCTTGACCTGGAAGGAGATGCCGTCCACAGCGACGAGATCGCCATATCGCTTGCGCAGCGAATCGACGACCACGGCAAAGCCCTCAGTTTGCCGCAAAACGTTGGTGTCAGATCGTGCCGCGATGCTCATGTCGCCAGTCATTATCCCCTGAGGCGTCACCATTTCTCCGCCGCGAGATCGGATTGGTACCCAATGGTCACGTGAGGACCTTTTCGTAGATGAGGATGGAATCACCAGGCACGAAGCCGAGCGCCTGATTGATTGCCAGCATGCCCACGTTGTCGGCGCGATTGTCTGTCTGAACCCTGCGAATTCCCTGCTGCGCCGCATAGCGGGTCGCCATCATCTTCAAAACCCGAGCGATGCCGCGGCGGCGATGGCTGCGAATGACGCCGGTATCCCCCACCTCGGCGTCGCCGTTCCCTCGAGCGATCAAGTAGGTCAGGCCGACGATGGCATCACCCTCCCGAGCGACGAACATCGTGTCTGCTGACACCCCGGGCGACTCCAACACCTTGCGCGTCCAACTCTCGAGGGGAGCGTCGATCCAGTCTGCATGCGCCTCATGTGGCATGTCGCGCTGGATGGCCATGGCACAGTTGTAGAGAGCGCGGCGCATGGCCGGTGAATCGATTGCGGAAAAAGCGCAGGTCTGAATGCCGGCAGCCCGCAGGTCGGCCCGCAATTGCTCGAGGCGGTCGAGCGCCACCGTGGCCGGCTGCTGCCAGGATTCGACGAACCGTTCCAGCTCGCGGAACCTTCGAGGCTCGAGCAACGGCCGCGCAACATCGAGATCGCGCGCGTAAAGGATCGCTTCCAGCCAGCGAATGCGCTGTTCCAGCGCGAACTGTTCGACCATGCCGGCCAGCCGTGTCCCTAATCCGTGCCGGCGATGTGCCGGCGCGACGGTGACGAAGCTCTCGGCGCGATCGACGTACCGTTCACCCTCTTCCCCGAGGTAGCACTCCGCCGATCCCACCAGTTCCTCGTCAGCCGTCCAGGCGGCGAGCTGGCAGACCGGCTCATCAGGAGGTCGAAGGCTCTCGTCAAATATGAATCGCTCGCGACCAACCGGCCAGGGAAATGCCTGGTTTCGCAGCCCAAGCCAGTCGTCCAGATGCTCGCGTTCCAGCGGACGAATCGAATAGTCAGCCTCAGGCATGTGCGAGGGTCGAGTCTAGGAAAAACGACCCCTCACCCTGCCCTCCCCCCGCAAGCGGGGGGAGGGAAATAAAGACCTAGAACGTGAGGGAGACAGTGCCGCTGACGGACGCCGAGTAGACGACGCAGCCAACCCACCAGAGGCTGGTGCGGTAATGCGTGAGCGTCGCCGAAAAGGAACCCGTACCGGTTCCCCCATTGATACCAACGTTACGGATCAGCCCGCTGACGGCGTACCGCTGGTTGGTGCATCCGCTGAACCCGCTCAACTGACGGACCGTCCCGCTGTAGGGAACAAACGAGCCGTCGATCGATCTGGGCCATCCATTGATGACGGTGTCGAGATTGAAGCTGCCGCCGGTGATATAGGCCGGCGAATAATTCAGCGGTTGATGTATGACGTCGATCGACCATGCCCCGTTAAAGCTTCCGGAGGCTTCGCCGACGAAATGTCCCTCGGTCGTGGTGGCATTTGGCAGTTCGCTGCCATTGATCCACTCGAGATAGGTGCCGCTGGCCGCCGCGGACACCGTCACCATAAAGCTGGCCGCCAGCGCAAGCGCAATGGCTAACAGGGGTCGTTTGATCATGTCCTTTCACCCTTTCAGAAAAAAATGTCGAATGAACCGAGCGCGCTCAGCAGAGAAACGGATCAAAGGCTCGAACGTTACGCCGCGACGGCGGCCACGGCTTCCTCGAGGATGTCGAGCCCTCGATCCAGCTCCCCTTCGGTGATCACCAGTGGGAACAAGAGCCGGATCACGTTGTCGTAGAGGCCGGCCTTGAGCAGCACGAGGCCATGCTCGTGGCAGTAGCGAAGGATTTCGTTGGTCTTGCCGATGGCGGGCTGGCGCGTCGCGCGATCGCTTACGAGTTCCATGGCGATCATGGCGCCGATCCCCCTCACGTCGCCGATCAGGTTGTAGCGCTCCGACCAGGATCGCATGCGCACGAGAGCGCGCTCACCCAGGCGGGCGCCGCGTTCCGGCAGGCGCTCATCGAGCAACACCTCGATGACTGCGAGCGCCGCGGCGCAGGCCACGGGATTACCGCCAAACGTACCCCCTAGACCGCCGGGATCGGTCGCATCCATCAGCTCGCTGCGGCCTACGACTGCGCCCAGCGGCAGCCCGCCGCCCAGCGTTTTCGCGAGCACAATCAGGTCCGGTTCGACGCCTGAGTGCTCGATGCCGAACATCTTGCCGGTCCGGCCGAAGCCCGTCTGCACCTCGTCGGCGATCAGCGGAATATGGTGCTCGCTGCAGAGCCGACGCAAGCTGGGCAGGAAATCGGGAGGCGGCACCACGAAGCCGCCCTCGCCCTGGACCGGTTCGACGAGGATGCCGGCGACTCGCTCGGCTGGCACGGTGGTCTTGAAGAGGTCGCGAATCGCCTGCGCGCAGGAGCCGCCCAGGCTCTCGGCAGCCATTCCGGCCGGCCGGCGGTACTCGTACGGAAAAGGCACCTGGTACACCTCCGGCGCCCAGGGGCCGAAGTTCTGACGGTATGGCGCGACCTTGCCAGTCACGGTCATCGACATCAGCGTCCGGCCATGGAAGCTGTTGTGAAAACTGATCACGGCCGGGCGGCCGGTGGCCTGCCGCACGATCTTGATGGCGTTTTCGATCGCCTCGGCACCGCTGTTGATCAGCAGCGCTTTTTTTGAAAAGCGCCCGGGCGTGATCTCGCAGAGCCGGCGGGCCAGGCGGATGTATGCCTCGGGCATCATGACCGGCGCGCCCGAGTGGACCAGGGCGTTTGCTTGTTCCTGAATCGCTGTCAGCACGCGCGGATGGCGGTGACCGACGTTCATGACGCTGATGCCGGTGGCGAAGTCGATGTAGGTTCGGCCGTCGACATCGGTCAGGGTTGCGCCCTGACCGGAGGCCGCGTAGACCGGCATGGTCGACGACATGCCCCGCGAAACGTACTGCTCGCGCAGTTGCTGAAGCTCTCTCGAGCGTGGCCCTGGCCAGACCCCCATCCCGGAGATATCCTAGGGGTCGCAGCGACATTTCGCTGATATCAGGAGGGTGGATATCACGATGGCAACCACGGCCGTAAAGCGTCACCAGATGTTCGTCGGCGGCGAATGGGTCGATGGCAGTGGTAATGAAACGCAAGACGTCATCAATCCCTCAACCGGCGAAGTCATTGGCGCCGTTCCCAAGGGCACCGAGGCGGACGTCGATCGCGCCGTCAAGGCGGCACAGAAAGCCTATGTCGAGTGGTTCGAGACCGTGCCCAAAGAACGCAGCGAGATGCTGTTGAAACTGGCCGAGGCGATCGAGAACGACGCCGAGCAGCTGGCCGACCTGGAGTCGGCGAACGTCGGAAAGCCTCGCCCCACCTTCCTCTCCGAGGAGATCCCGCCATGCGTCGACAATCTGCGCTTCTTTGCCGGCGCGGCAAGGACGCTGGAAGGACGCGCCACCGGCGAATACATGCGGGGCTATACCAGCATGATCCGCCGCGAGCCGGTGGGAATCGTCGGCTCGATCGCGCCATGGAACTATCCGCTGATGATGGCCATCTGGAAGATCGCTCCAGCCCTGGCGGCCGGCAACTGCGTGGTGTTGAAACCGTCGGAGTGGACGCCCTTGACCGCGTTGCGGCTGGCGGAGCTGGCCGCCGAGATCTTCCCTGCGGGCGTTTTCAATGTCATCACCGGTGATGGGGAGCCGGTTGGAGCAGGCATCGTCCGGCACCCCGGCGTCAACATGGTGTCGCTGACCGGCGACGTCGCGACCGGCAAGGAAGTCGCGAAGGCCGCCTCCCAGACCCTGAAGCGAGTCCATCTGGAGTTAGGCGGCAAGGCGCCGGTGGTCGTCTTCGACGACGCCGACCTGGACGCGGTCAACGAGTGGGTGAAGATTGCGGGCTTCTTCAACTCGGGGCAGGACTGCACCGCCGCGACGCGCGTCATCGCCGGACCCCGCATCTATGACAATCTCCTTTCCTCGCTGAAAACCACCGTCGAGTCGATCAAGGTCGGCAACCCCGACGACGATGGCGTGGAGATGGGCCCGGTGGTTGCCCGAGAGCAGCTGGACAGGGTTACTGGATTTGTGGATCGAGCCCGCGAGAATGGCGCGCGCGTGATTACCGGCGGCGAGCCGCTCAAGCGGCCGGGCTTCTTTTATGCACCAAGCCTGGTCGCCGACGTCAAGCAGGACTCAGAGATCGTCAAGAAAGAAGTGTTCGGTCCCGTGATCACCGTCCAGCGCTTCGCCGACGACGAGCAGGCGATTGCCTGGGCCAACGATGTCGACTATGGCCTCGCCGCTTCGGTCTGGACCCGCGACATCGGCCGGGCGATGAATGCCTCCCGCCGGCTGCAATTCGGCACCGTCTGGGTCAACACCCACATCCCGCTGGTTAGCGAGATGCCGCACGGCGGCTACAAGCAGAGCGGCTACGGCAAAGATCTCTCCATCTATTCGCTCGAGGAGTACACGAACATCAAGCACGTGATGGTCGCCATCGACTAAGCGCCAGCATTGCCAGATCCGCTCGTCGAGCGTGACATGGTGTCGAGGCTGCTCGCGGCGGTCGCCGAAAAGGCCGTCACCTACCTGGAGACCGTCGATCAGCGACCGGCGGGCGGCACAAGGCTTGACGAAGTGGAACGGTCGTTCGACGGTGATCTGCCGGAACGGGGCGACGGTGGCCTTGCAACACTGACCGCGCTGATGTCCAATGGGCTCGAGGGCGCGGTGAACTCCGCCGGACCACGATTTTTTCACTTTGTGACCGGTGGCTCGACGCCGGCAGCGCTCGCCGCCGATTGGTTGGCGTCGGCGCTCGATAACAATGCCGGCCTGTGGGTCAGCTCGCCGCTTGCGTCTCGTCTCGAACAGCTTTCGCTCCGCTGGCTCAAGGAGCTCTTTGGATTGCCGTCGGAATGGGCGGGCGTCACCACAACCGGCGCAACCATGTCGAATTTCACCGCCCTCGCGGCCGCGCGCCAGTGGTGGGGCGAGGAACACGGCCAGGACATTGCGGCGAGAGGGATGAGCTCGCTGCCGCCGGTTCCGGTGTTCAGCAGCGGCTTCATCCACGCGAGCGCGCGAAAGGCGCTGAGCATGGCGGGCATAGGCCATGGTGTGGTCGAGGTGGTCGCCGCCGATGCCGCCGGCCGGGTCGACCTTTCGGCGCTGGCGACTCGGCTCGAGGCCCTTGGCGGTGCGCCGGCGATCGTGATCGCCACCGCGGGCGAGGTCAATGCCGGTGGATTCGACCCCATTGAGAAGATCGCCAACCTCACCCGTCGACATCATGCCTGGCTTCACATTGATGGAGCCTTCGGCTTGTTCGCCCGGGTTTCGCCGACGACAGCGCATCTTGCCGCCGGGGTTGAGCTGGCGGACTCGGTGATCGCGGATGGCCACAAGTGGCTGAACGTCCCCTACGATTGTGGCTTCGCCTTCGTCCGTGATGGTCGCTTGCTCACGTCCGTGTTCGGGATGGGTGCCCCGTACTTCCCAGCCAAGGACGACCAACGTCCCGACTATCTCTACCTCTCGCCCGAGATGTCTCGCAGAGCCCGCGCGCTTTCGGTATGGGCGACCCTTGCGGCATACGGGCGGGATGGCTATCGCGCGATGATCGAGCGACACGTTGCGCTCGCTTCGCGGGTGGCTGAGCAAATCCGAGAATCAGCCGATTTCGAGCTGCTGGAGGAACCGCAGCTCAACGTCATTTGCTTCCGCTACAGGCCACCGGGACATTCGGAATCGGAACTGGACGAGCTCAATCGACGGCTTGGCAAAGCGATCATTGCGGACGGCCGGGTCTACTTTGGGACGACCGTGTACGCCGGCAAGGTCGCCTTCCGGCCGGCGATTGCGAACTGGCGAACGACCGAGCCGGACGCTGACGCCATCCTTGAAGTCACACGCGAGTTGGCCCAGAAAGCCTTGTTGGTCGCGAACTAAGCCGCGGCGAGGTTCGCCTCCATCGGGTAGCCCGCCGCCCGCCAGGCCGGAAGGCCGCCCTCGAGGACCCAGGCGTCGTATCCCTCGCCGCGAAGCACCCGCGTGAGGCGCCGGCTGGCTTCGTCGTCGGGACAGGTGCAGTAGGCGATGATCGTCTTGTTCTTCGCCACGGCATCACCGAGACTCTCGAGGATCTGCGATGGGCGCTGGTTTTGGTCGAGAACCTGTCGGGGCGCGATCCAGCGCGCGCCGGGAATGCGACCTCGGACAGCGGGCTCGATGAAGGGCGAGGTCAGGTCGAGCACGAGGGCCTGGCCGGCCTCGATGGCCTGCCTGGCCGTTTGCAAGGCGATTCGATATTGCCGTACTTCCATCGGTTCTCCTCCAATGCTTGCCGAAGCCATTGAACCGTTCACAGAATGAATAAACCATCGACCAGGCGGGTATATTCCACAGGATGACTACGACTCTTGAAAGCAAGGCGGCGCAGGCCCTCTGGAAGCTGCTCCGTGACGAGGCCTTTGCCAGCCTCCGTGACGACTTCACCGCGAAGGCCTCGGAATGCCAGCTCTCCCTGTCGCAGGCCAAGCTGATCCGCGAGCTGGCGCAGCCCCAATCCCAGCGCGAGCTGGCACGTCACCTCCACTACGACCCTTCCAACATCACCGCGCTTGCCGATTCGCTCGAGGAGCGAGGCTTGCTGGAGCGCCAATCCAATGCCTCCGATCGGCGGTTTCGATTGCTCGCCCTGACGGCCGATGGGGAACGACTGCGCACCGGCCTGGAGGAGCGACTGGCGCGGCCTCCCAAATTTCTCAGCCGCCTGACGCCGAGCGAGCAGAAGCAGCTGCTCGAGCTGTTGAGCAAGATCTTCGAGTAGAACGCCCCCACCGAGCCCTCGCCCGTCAGCGGCGGAGGGAAAAAGTTAAGTCAGCGTGACTTCGATGAGGGGGCTTTGCTCCACCATGATTTCAACATCGTCGCGCTTCCAGTGCCGCGCGACGCCCTCCAGGACACGCCGCCGCTCCTTCTGATCAGTGATTTCCCGCGCGGTCGCTTGTAGATCGGCGCGGACGCCCCGCTTCAGATGGACGGTCATATGCGGATCTTTCGCCAGGTTGTCGAGCCACTGGCGGCGCTCGGGCCGCGGCTGGCCGCTGATGTAGAGCCGGCCATCGATGTTGTGCAGCACGATCTCGAGGCGGCGGGCTTGTCCGGATGCGCGCCCCCTCGTCGTCATATCAATCACCGTCTGGTCGTGACTCAGCGCCTGACGGATGCGCTCGTCGATCGGTTGCGAGACAGCCATAGCTTCCCTTATAGGCGATGACGCTGCCCGACGTTCGATTGCATCTCAAGGTGCGGCGCCGTCGTAGTCGGGAAAGTATCGCTTGATGACCGACAAGTCGAACTCGCGGAGGATCGACTCCTTTGGTTCGCGCTCGAGGAGAAAGGCAAAGCTGTCCTTGACCAACTGGTCGGCTGATCGCCCACGCGCCCACCGGCTCAGGTCGGCCGAGGTGACTCGAACCCGATGCTGTGTCGAAGACCGCCCTTGGCTGACGGTGACGGCGCACTCATAACCGTCGCCCGCCGGCCGGCAGGTGACCTCGATCGCCACGCTAACTAGACTCCTTTCTCATGGCAGTGAAGTTTGGACTGTTCGTCCCCCAAGGCTGGCACATGGACCTGACCGAAATCAAAGACCAGGTCGAAAAGTATGAGGCCATGACGCGCGCGGCGCAGGCCGCCGACCAGGGACCATGGGATTCCGTCTGGATCTACGACCACTTTCACACCGTGCCGCGCCCTGAACTGGAAGCGACCTTCGAGGCCTGGACTGTTACCTCGACCTTAGTGCGCGATACGACCCGGATTCGCGTCGGTCAGATGGTCTGCTGCAACGGCTACCGGAACCCTGCGCTGTACGCCAAGATCGCATCCACGGTCGACGTCGCCAGCCACGGCCGGCTGAACGCGGGGATCGGCGCGGGCTGGTACGAGCACGAATGGCGTGCTTACGGTTATGGCTTTCCGACGATGTGGGTGCGCATGCAGATGTTCAGCGAGGCCTGCGAAATCATCCACAAGATGTGGACCGAGGACTACCCGACCTACAGCGGCCGGTACTACTCGATCGACCGTCCGATCAACGAACCGAAGGGTGTCCAGAAACCGCATCCACCCTTCTGGATCGGCGGCTCCGGCGAAAAGATCACGCTCAAGCTGGTGGCCCAGTTCGGTGACGCCTGCAATATCGACGCCGACCCGGAGGTGATCCCCCACAAGCTCTCCGTCCTGCGCCAGCATTGCGAAGCCGCTGGCCGGCCCTACGACGACATCATCAAGTCCTGCAGCGTCGGCGCCTTCGTGATCGACAACGGCGCCGACCCGGAGCGGGCGACGGCTCGGCTGCGAGGGAAGAAGTCGCTCGACGAGTTTGCGCCCGAAGGCGGGCTCGTCGCGGACGCCGACCGAATCGTGGAACACCTGCAGCGGCTGATCGACGCCGGCATCGATTACCTGCTGGTTTACATTCCCGGCATCGCCTATGACCTGGAGCCGCTGCATCGCTTCGAACGCGAAGTTATGCCCAGGGTTGCGGGCGCAACTCCCGTAGACTCAAAGGTGCGTTGAGCGGCGAGCCTACCGTCTACATCGACTTTCTGTGTCCCTGGGCCTACCGGGGCGCCATGTGGCTTGCCGAGGTCGAGAAGGCGGGACGGATCAAGCCGGAGTTTCGCTTCTTTTCGCTCAGCCAGAACCATGCGGCTCACGAAGGTACCGGAACGCCGCCGGTGTGGCAGGCGAAGTCGAGTGCGAAAGGACTCCCTGCGTTCCTGGCGGCGACCGCCGCGCGAGCCCAGGGCGCTGACCTAGCGGATCGGTTTCGGATCGAGCTGCAAAAAGCTCGCCACCAGGCGCACTTGCCGGTGGACGATCATGCCACGCACCGAAAGGTCGCGGAGAAGGTCGGGCTGGACATAAGCCGCTGGGAAGCCGACCTGAAAACGACGGACTTTTCCGCTCTCGCCACCGAGCATGCGGAAGCCGTTCGCCGCGGCGTCTTTGGGGTGCCGACCCTGGTCTGGCCCGAAGGCCGCAGCTATTACGTCAAGATCACCGACCTGGTGCCGGCGTCGCGAGCGGTCGCGCTCTACGACGCGATCGAAACGGTGCATCGATTCGGCGAAGTCATCGAGATCAAGACGCCCGAGTCGGAGGGGACGCTGGCGGCCTGAGTCGCCGAACGATCGCGCTCCTCGTCGACGGCATCGTCAAGGTCATCCTGGCAATCGCCCTATTGGGCGCGACTCTGGCGTCCCGCCTTCCCGGTATGGCCTGGCCGGCGACTCCGATCGCTGTCATCTCCGTCTCAATCGTGCTTGCCCTCGTTGGCATCGCGCTGCTGCTTCTGGTTCCTCGGCCGACCGACCGAGTGCTGAGCAGCGTGGCGCTCGGAAACACGAGCGTCGCCTTCGTTCTCGCCTTCTGGATGCTGGCGCGCTGGAATCAGTTCTCGGTCGGGGGCCGGGTGGTGGTGGCGTTTAGCTTGACAGCATTCCTGGCGTTGGCCGTCGTCGAGTTGCTCGGCACGCTCGAAGAAGAACGGCCTACTCGAGTTCGAACATGACGTCGTCGGCGTAGCAGTAGAACCAGTCCTCGCCGCGCTCGAAGGACTTGATCACGGGATGCCCGGTCGCCCGCGCGTGCTTGGTCGCATGCTTGTTCTTCGACGAGTCGCAGCAGCCGAGGTGGCCGCAGCTCTCGCAGAGGCGGAGGTGAACCCAGCGGTCGCCCATCTTCAAGCACTCCTCGCAGCCCTTGCTTGTCGGCCTTGGATTTTTGATCTGGTCGAGGTGCGAGCAGACTTTCGTCTTAGCCATCTTCAACCCCAGCGTAACGCGTTACCGGGAGTCAGCGTTTTTAGAGCAGATTCATCATCGATTCATGCAAGGAGAGGAGCAGACCATGCGGATGCCGGGAACGCTCGCCACTCGGGGAACCTTGATTGCCATCGGCGCTTTGATCGCGATCGCCGCCTCTGCCGTCACCGCCATCGCGGTGCGGGCGGGGTCGAACCAGGCGTCGAGCGGCGGAGTCGTCGGCGCCGGCAGCGTCGCCGGACCTCGCGATACGGTGACCGTCGTCGGGGAAGGCACGCAAAACGCGACCCCTGACAATGCGACGATCGCTCTCGGGGTTGCGGTCACGCGCGGTAGCAGCGGCGACGCGATGGCGGCTGCCAGCAGCGAGATGAGCGCCCTGTTGAACGCGATCCGCGCCCAAGGCGTTCAAGACGTCGATATCCAGACCACCGGGCTTGGGATCAACCAGAACCAGAACTACGGCCAGGTGACCGGATACAGCGCCTACAACCAGGTGAGCGTCAAGATCCATCACATCGGCAATGTTGGGGGCGTCATCGCCGCCGCCCAGAAGGCGGTCGGGAACGACATCCAGCTGAATGGGATCAGCCTGATGCTGAGCGACAACACGACCCAGCTGAAGGGAGCTCGCGAGGCAGCGATGGCGGCTGCGGCCGGACGCGCGAAAGAATGGGCCGGCCTCACGGGGCGGCACCTGGGCAAGGTGCTATCCGTCTCCGAGATCGTCGGCAATGGGTCGACACCGGCCCCCTGCTATGGGCAGTGCGGCGGCGGGGGTGGCGGTCCGGTGCAAGCCGGCCAGGTCAATGTGACGGTCGACGTCGCCGTTGTCTACGAGCTGACCGATTAGGCCATGTGAGCCGCGACGTCCTCATGACAGTCGGGGCATTCTTCCTCAGGGCCTGGCGCGTGTTCGGCGTGCTTACTCTGCGTCGGATAACCAGCCGCGCGCCAGGCGGCCAAACCACCACGCAAGGCCCAGGCCTGTCTGCCTTGCTGTCGAAGGAATTGCGCCACACGGGCGCTGGTGCCCTCCTCCGGTCAAGTGCAATAGGCGATGATCTCGCGGTCCGGGGGCACCGCACCAAGATGCTGGGCGACTTCCGCCATAGGCCGGGCGGCATTCAACGCCCGGATGATGGGCTCGGGTGCGATCCGAATCGAGTTGGGGATTCGACGCGTCACGGCGGGGTAGACGAGCGAACTCGTTACATCGAGCGCCACGGCGACGCCCGCGTCGATCTTTTGCCGGGCCGCGGCTGGGTCGATCCGTGGGGCGATCGTCATCGGCGCCCCTCCGGCGCCGCTTCGGGTAATAGCCAGGGCAACGCCTCCGCCATCGGTCGCACCAGCGTGGCGTACTGCTCGTGGCTGATCCGATCCCGGGTCAGCAGGCCAAGCGTTCCGCCGAGAAGCGCCCGCTCGGCCTTGTGGCCGAGGTCGCCATGCTCGGCCTTCCAGGAGACCAGGGAACTACGTCCTTCGGTGAGATCGAGAATCCGCTTGCGGGCGCCGTCCCAGATCGACGAGCGGTCGCTTTGCTCGAGCGCTCGCAACGCCGCCCGTTCCGCCTCATGGAAGCGCTGCATGGCGGCCGGATCCTCGTGGCGGTCCCACCCCCAGGCGGCGCGCTCGATGCCGGCTGGCGATAAGACGCGCGCGTCATTGAGCAGGCGATCGATCCCCTCTTCGCCCTGGCGGTAGCCGTAGCCTTCGGCGTCCGGTGTCATCGCGCAGCCCAGTCTAAGGACTTTGGTCGATTCGAGATCCGGCGCCGTGCGTTAGACAAGGATCCAGCCCAGTCCGATCGCGCGGGCCACCGCTTCGGCGCGGGACCGGGCGTTGATTTTGCCGAGGATGGCCGCCGCATGAAATTTGACGGTGTGCTCGCTGATCTGCAGGCGGCGCGCGATCTGCCGGTTCGTCAAACCGCGCGCCATCAGCTGCAGCACTTCGAGCTCACGCGTGGTCAGAGATTCTTTCGGGGCGCTAACCGCAGGGTCGACCGGTTCTTCAACCGGCAGCAGGCTGCGGATGTCGGCCCGTGGGAGCACGACCAGGCCATGGGTCGCGGCGACCAGCGCAGCGGCGATCGTCTCAGGGGAGGTTCCGCTCGGAAGCATCGCCGACGCTCCGAACGCGAGCGCCTGCGCAAGACCGCCCTGGTCAGCCGCGAGCGCGACGATGGGAATGCCGGGCTCGGCGGTGGAGAATCGGGCAATCGCATCGAGGTCTTCGAGCTCGCCCTCGGCCGCGTCGAGTAGCACGACATCCGGGAGCACCTGAGCCACGAGGGAGTTTGCCTCCGGCACTCCGGCGGTCCCGGCGACGATCAGCTTGGGAAGTCCCGTCAGCAGCGAGGCAAGCCCCGAGCGGGCAAAGGCGTTGGCGGAGACGACGAGCACACGGATCTCCGACATGGAAGCAGTTCTACCCCAGCGCATGCAGGCGAACCGCATGCAAGATCGATTTAGGTCCGGTCGGCGGTTTCCTCGAGCCAGTCGCGGGTCAGAAAGAGCCAGAAGGCTAGGCCGGCGTACTGGCCATAGCGCGCGAACCGCCGCATCATGGTGCGATCGCTCAGCGGTCGCTTGCGGCCGAGCAGTCGCGCGTACTTGGGGCGGGTCCAGGAATCGAGGATGAGCCGGTCGTACCGGCCCAGCATCAACATGATGTGCGCCGCAGCGTATGGACCGACGCCGGGCAGAGCCTGCAGCTCCCGGGCCATCTGGTCATCGGGAAGTTCCTCGGGCGACTTCGTCGCTAGCCGCTCGAGATCGACGCGGCCATGAGCCACGTCGCGGGCGAGCTGTTGCAGATATGGACCGCGATAGCCGGCGCCCGCAACCTTCTTATAGAAGGTCTCGGATGCGTCCGCCATTGCCTGCGGCGTAGGAAAGGCGCGGCCGTACGGGCCGGTCGGCGGCGCGTTGGGCGCCTCCTCGCCGAGGTGCTCGACCAGGGCATTGACCATGCGGGTGGTTCCGCCCCAAGACGTATTCGTGGTACAGATCGTCTTGACGACGTCTTCGAACACGGTCGGGCTGCGGACCATGCGCCCGGCCCCCTTGACAACCCAGCGCAGGTCGGGATCGGTTAAGGCTGCGGAATAAAAGTCCGACAGATCGACGTCGAGACTGAGGACGTGCCGGACCTGCGCCATGACGGCGGATCCAATGCGCGTCGTCATCGGTTGGTCGGCAACGGTCACCAGCCCATGGCCAGGTCGCGCTTGCGAAATTGACACGGTTCGCGGGCTCGAGTCGGGGAGCGGCAAGGTGATCTCGAAGGTCCAGGCCACCTGATCCAGTCGCATCGGCGGGAGCTCGGCAATGCCATGCGAAAGGAAAACACGACGCAAGTCGACGACCTCGTTGGCCGGCCCGAGCAGCGGGAACTCGGCCGTCCACGTTGGCGGCGCCTTGCTCGGTTGTCTCGGCGCGGCAATGGTCACCTGGTTTTCGTCCAGGTATGTTGCTGGCCGACCGGCCGGTAGCCAAGCCGAGCGTAGAACGCCGGCAGATGCCCGTCCTCATCGGTCTGCAGCACCAGCCGGTCGCCGCCAAGTCGATGGGCCTCGGTCGCCATCGCCTGAGTCAGGGCGCCGCCAGCCCCCCTGCGGCGCGCATCGGGTCGGGTATAGACGCCGTGCAGATAAACCGTGCGGCCATGCTGAAAAAGGCCGGCATGGGAAAGGCGTCGGTCGTCCTCATAGAGAAGGTAGTAGCGGTGCGGGGTATTCTCGGCCCGCCATCGACATAGCCTCAGGTACTGATCCGTCATCGGCTGACTCCATTCGTGCTCGCGTGCGTCGGTCCGAAGGGATTCTTCGAAGTCAGCCCAGGGCAGGTCGCCAGCTACCTCGGCGACGGAGAACCCCCTCCCTGACCCTCCCCCGGTACCGGGGGAGGGAAAAGGATCCGCAAAGACGTGGACCATGGCGACGCGAACGTCGTGGCGATAGCCAGCCTCGGTTAGAAACCGGAGGTTTGCGACGGTCGCCGGATCTCGACTGTCGATGCGAATCTGTTTCGGGCCGGGTAGCAGCTCGTCGACGGCGCGGTTGACGTCTTCGATCGACCAAGAAGGCGCGACAAGCCGCGCGATCACGTTCAAAAAGAAGAGATCGGGATACTCGGGATGTCTGATGACCTCGCCGAACGGATGGCGAGTCGAGTGTGATCCGAGCCGCGCTTGGGCGGCGGCTGCATCGAAGACCTCGTCGGCGAGGACCTCGAGCTGGATGCTCACCGACACAAGGTTGCAAGGTAGGTCAGCGCGGCGAGGTAGCCCTCGAAGCCCAGGCCGGAGATCACGCCGCGCGCCGCCGCGCCAGTGACCAGGCGATGGCGCTCGGGCTCGCGGGCGAAGACATTCGAGATATGCACCTCGACAACCGGCTTGCCTGATCCGCGCAAGACGTCGGCAATCGCGAGGCTGTAATGCGAGAACGCCCCCGGATTGATGATGATCGCGTCGCAGCTTGGCGCCTCCCGCTCGATGGCGTCGATCAGACCGCCCTCGGCATTCGATTGCAGGCAGCGCAGCTCAACGCCCAGCTCGCGCGCTCGCTCCTGGAGCATCGCCTCGAGGTCGGCAAGCGTCTTCGTCCCATATATCTCCGGCTCGCGGCGCCCCAGGCTTGCCAGGTTCGGGCCGTTGAGGACCAGGATTTTCACTGGAATAGAACCTCGTCGAGAGCCGCGTTCACGAGCTTGGCGGGAACGCTCAGCCCGAAGGCCGCACGGCCCCGATCCTCGAGGAGCACCCAGCGGAGCTCGCCTTCCCGTGCCTTTTTATCGTGGCGTAGGGAGTCGAGGAGCCGAGCCCGGTCGACCGTCGGCCGCGTGGCTAAGAGCCCGGCGCGCCGCAAAAGATCATGCTGCACACTGGCAACATCAGCCGGACAGCGGCCTATCAGCGTGCTCATCCGGGCCGCTACCTCCATTCCCCAGGCGACAGCGATGCCGTGCCGGACCGCGCCAAAACCAAGCGCCCGCTCGAGCGCGTGGCCGACGGTGTGGCCATAGTTGAGGATCGCCCGCTGGCCCGTTTCATTGGCGTCCGCGGCAACGACCCGGGACTTGATGGCGACCGCACGCGCAACCGCCTCGACCAGCGCACTCGGATCGCGCTCGAGGAGCAAGGAAAGATTCGTTTGGAGCCAGTCGACGAAGGCGCCGTCGCCCACGAGCGCCGCCTTGATGATCTCCGCGATCGAGGCGCGGTAATCATCGTCGGGAAGTGTGAAAAGCGAATCCAGGTCCGCAAAGATTCCGGACGGTTGGTGGAAGGCGCCCACCAGGTTCTTGCCAGCGGGAAGGTTGATACCGGTCTTGCCGCCAATGCTGCTGTCGACCATCGCGAGCAGCGTGGTGGGGACCTGAAGATAGCGAATCCCGCGCATCCAGGTGGCAGCGGCGAATCCGGCGACGTCGCCGACCGTGCCGCCGCCAAGCGCAATGATGAGCCCGCTTCGGTCGACGCCCTCTATTGCCAGGGCATGGTAGATCTGCGCTAGGACGACCAGATCCTTCGCCGGCTCGCCGGCAGGTAACAGATGGACGCCAGCCTTCACACCGATACCGGTTAGCCGATTGACCAGAGGTCGGCCATGCGCCTGAAAGATCCGGTCATCGCTTACCAGAAGGATGGGGCCATGGCCGGCAAATCGTCGCGCGGCCGACTCGACCAGGCCTGACAGACTGCGCCCGATGACGACCTCGTAAGCGGCGCCCGGGACCTCGACCGGCACCCGGCGGAGAGCCGCTGACGGCAGGCTGCCGGCGATCCTCTCAGCGAGCTCAGCTGGACGGTGGCTGTCAGTCTCGACCACGAGATCGGCCTCCAGATAGCGCGCGGTTCGCGCCGGCATCAGGGAGGCGATCGCGGCATGGGTGCCCGGTTGGAGCAGAGGGCGCCCCCTGGACCCCTCGAGGCGGCGCTCTAGCTCTGCGGGCTCGGCCGTGAGCGCGACCACCGTATTGCCGGCGCGCATCTGGCGCCAGTTGTCTTCGGCCAGCGGGGCTCCGCCGCCGGCCGCGATCACGGCTCCATCGCGCCGTAGCGCGCGGGCCAGCCCGCGGCCTTCTCGCTGCCGAAAGCCGGTCTCCCCTTCCGCCGCGAAAATTTCGGAAATCGACCGGCCGGCCTCGGCTTCGATCTCGCCATCGAGATCGACGAACGGGCGCTCGAGCTTTTGCGCCAGCGCCATGCCAACGGTGGATTTCCCACTGCCCATGAATCCGACCAGCACAATGTTGTTCACCGGCGGACCTGCTCGAGATAGCCGGCGACATTGCGCTGCAGCTCGCCGAGCGAGTCGGCGCCGAACTTTTCGAGCAGCGCGCCGGCCAAGACCAGGGCCACCATCGCCTCCCCCACCACCGCCGCCGCCGGGACGACGCAGATGTCACTGCGCTCGTAGTGCGCGTGCGCCACTTCGCGCGTCTTGAGGTCGACGGTGTCGAGCGGGCTGAGCAGCGTCGAAATCGGTTTCATATAGCCGTGGACGACGACAGCCTCGCCGTTGGTGACGCCACCGGTGAGCCCGCCTGCACGGTTGGTTCGATGCCGAAAGCCACCGTCATAGACGGGCACGTCATGAACCTGCGAGCCCGGCGACGACGCGGCTTCGACCCCATCGCCGATTGAGACCGCCTTGCAGCCCGGGATGCTCATCACGGCCTGGGCCAGGAGGCCGTCGAGCCTCGTGTCCCATTGACGGTAGCTGCCCAACCCGGGTGGGACGCCCTCAGCAACCACGGTGAACATGCCGCCCAGGGTGTCGCCGCGCGCGTGCGCCTCGTCGATGGCGGCCACCATCGCGCGGGAAGCAGCCTCGTCGGGACAGCGGACGGGAGACGCCTCGACCGCCGGCCAGTCGAGTGAGGGGGCAACGGCCGCGGTGACCGTGCCGATCGCCCGCGTGTAGCTACGCACCACGATGCCGAACTCGCCAAGAAGGATTCGGGCAACGCCGCCGGCAGCGACGCGCGCGGCCGTTTCACGCGCGCTCGCGCGCTCCAGCACATCGCGTGCATCGTCGGCGTCGTACTTCAACATGCCCGCGAGGTCCGCATGTCCGGGCCGGACGCGGGTGATCGGTTTCCGCTTGACCTGAGCCTCGTCGACGGCCATCACCTGGCGCCAGTTTTCCCAGTCGCGGTTTGCGATCTCGAGCGTGATCGGGGATCCGAGCGTCAGGCCACCGCGGACTCCCGCAACAATGTGGGCGGCATCGCGTTCGATCTGCTGCCGGCGACCGCGGCCGTGGCCGCCCTGCCGGCGGCGAAGGTCGTCGACAAGGTCTTCTTCGCGAAGTCGAAGTCCGGCAGGAATGCCGTCGAGAATGACGGTCAACCGCTCGCCATGGGACTCGCCGGCCGTCAGAAATCGCAGCGTCATGCCGGTACCGCCTGGATCGCCCGGCGGAGCGCCTCTCGCATCACGTCGACCGGCGGCTTGTGGCCCGTCCAGATCTCGAAGGCCGCGGCTCCCTGGTGCAGCAGCATCGATCGACCTTCTTGCGAACGCCGGTAGCGGAGGTCGAAGAGCCGCTGGCCCGGGCGCGGCGTCCAGCCAGGCACATCGATCGGCGTGGCATTGACGATGACGGCGGCGCGATTGATGGCGCCCTGGTGATGCGCGGTGGAAATGACGGCGTTGCCGAGTTCTAGATCGTCGACGAGGCGGCGCGCCTTGTCCCCGTCTCGGGCGATGATGATGATCCGCCGGCAGCGGTCGCGGAGCGCGTGAGCTGCGGCGCGGGCGGCGCCGCCCGCCCCGAAGATCGTCACCGTCTCGCGGTCGACGGCGTAGCCGCATTCGTCGAGGGCACGCGCAAAGCCGTGAACGTCGGTGTTCGAGCCCACCAGGCGCCCATCGCGGCGGCTGATGGTATTGACGGCGCCCAGGCGCCGCGCCAACGGATCGAGCTCATCGAGCAGCGGAATGACCGCCTGCTTGTGTGGGATGGTGACGTTCGCCCCGAGAACGTCGTCGCGTCGCCGCATTGCCGCGATCGATGAAGCGAGCTCATCAGCGCTGATCTGATGGGCCTCGTATCGAAGCTCGAGGCCGGTTGCCGAAAAGGCGGCGTTCTGCATCGCGGGAGAGAGGCTGGTCGAAGCCTCGCCGCCGAGCAGCCACACCTCACGCGGCATCGCTGATTTCCTGTAAGTCCCGGAAGAACGCTGGATATGAGACCGCCACGGCATCGCTGCCCTGGATGCTGGTCGGACCGTCGGCGATCAGCCCGGCAATCGCGAATGCCATCGCGATTCGATGATCCCCCCGTGAATCGATTTGCGCCCCTCGCAGCTGGACCGGCCCGCTCACCGCGATGCCATCGGCGTGTTCCTCGACATCCGCGCCCATGGCCCGCAGTCCCGCTGTCATTGCCGCGAGCCGATCGCTTTCTTTCAGCCGGAGCTCGGCCGCGCCGGAAACCGTGGTGACCCCCTCGGCCTGGCTGGCGAGGACCAGGAGCGCGGGAATCTCGTCGATCGCCGCCGCGACATCGGCCGCTTCCAGACTGATGCCCTTGAGGCCGCGGCCAACCGCGCGGAGCGAGCCCCGTGGTTCGGGTTTGTCGTCCGTCACATCGAACTGGATCTCGGCTCCCATGCGAGCCAGCAGGTCGGCGAAGGCCAGCCGGCTCGGGTTGAGCCCCACACCGCGAATGGTGACCGACCAGTCGGGACGCACGGCCGCGGCCGCCATCCAGAAGGCCGCGGAAGAGAAATCGCCCGGAAGCGTGGTGTGCAGCGGTTGAAGGGAGCGGTGGGATGGCCGCAGCTCGATGGTCGTCCCGTTCTGACGCAGGTCGGCGCCCATCACGCGCAGCAGCCGCTCGGTGTGATCGCGAGTGGCAATCGGCTCAACGACGGTCGTCGGCCCGCTTGCAGCTAGGCCGGCAAGCAGGATGGCGCTCTTTACCTGAGCGCTCGCGATCGGGAGCACATGATGGCGGCCCTGGAGCCGGGTGCCCTCAAGCCGGAGCGGAGCGCGGCCATCCGTCGAGTCGATCCGCGCCCCCATCCGCCGTAGGGGGTCGATGACGCGTGCCATAGGACGGCGCCGGAGCGAAGCGTCTCCGTCGAGCGTGGCACTGACTCGGGTCCCTGCCAGCAAGCCCAGCAATAAGCGCATGCTCGTGCCGGAGTTGGCACAGTCGAGGGCGCCGTGAGGCGTCGCAAATCCCCACCCTGCCCCTCCCCCGCGGGCGGGAGAGGGAAAGACACGATATGACCGTCCCCCTGCTGGGGACGAAGAAACCTGGGGAGTCACACGCACGCCAAGGTTCCGCAGACACGCGATCGTGGCGCGGACATCCTCACTCTCTGGGAGACCGCCGATCGTACTCTCACCGTCGGCGATGGCGGCGAGCATCAGCGCCCGGTGGGCGATGGATTTGTCACCAGGCACGCGCAGCTCGCCTGCCACCAGCGACGCCGGACGCACGGTGGTCGGCGCGCCGGTTTCAGACCGCAGCATGGCTGCCCTCGAGAAGATCGGCCGGCTGGCCTGAGGCAATCCGCTGCCGAAGTGTGGCCATAGTGACGGCAAAGGCATCGATCGCCTCCAGCGTCGCATCCTGATTCTCGCGAAGGATGCTGGTGTACATCGACGCATCGCCGCCGGCAAGGCGCACCATGCCCCGGTACCCCGGACCGCCCAGTGACGCATCAGCATGGCTGCGGACGGTCTCGGCAAAGGCGCTGCTCGCGACGAAGGCGAGGTGACTGAGGAATGCCATCTGCCGGTCATGCGCTTCAGGCGAAAGGAACACGGTGCGGGCTCCGATCGCCCCGACCAATTTCAGCCAGCCGTCGAAGGGACGCAGGCTCTGCGCCTCCAGCGGCGTGAAAATCCATGGCTCGCCGCGGAAGAGCCCCGCGTCGGCAGCGTCGATGCCGGTCTGTGCCTTGCCGGCCACGGGGTGGCCGCCCAGCAAGAGTCCCGGCTCGGGGAACCGCCGTGCCCATCGACGGACCGGCCGCTTGACGCTCGCGACGTCGGTGATGACGGTGCCGGCGGCCGTGAGGGGCGCGACCCGGTCGATGACCTCCTCGATGGCGTCGATCGGGGTTGCCAACACCACGACATCGCAGCCATCGAGGATCGCCGCATCGGCCGAGGAACGATCGACGGCTCCCGCACACTCGGCTGCGTCAGCGGCCTCAACCGTGCGATCGAGGCCGACCACCTCGACCGTCCGCAGCCGCCGCAACGCCATGCCGAGGGATCCGCCGATGAGACCCAGGCCGACGATCCCGACCCGCATCAGGCGAGAACCTCGGCCGGGTGACGGAGCGCGGCTGCGACCGATTCGACCTGCGTGACCAGCTGCCTGAATGCCTCGGGCGTGATCGATTGCGCGCCATCGGAGAGGGCGAGCTCGGGTTGGGCATGGACCTCGATCATGAGCCCGTGGGCACCCGCGGCGACCCCGGCGAGCGCCATGGCGGCGACCAGCGAGCGCCGTCCAGTCCCGTGACTGGGATCGACGATCACCGGAAGGTGGCTCAATTCCTTGATCAGCGGCACGGCGTTCAGGTCGAGCGTGTTTCGGGTGTAAGGCTCGAAGGTCCGAATCCCCCGCTCGCAAAGGATGACATGGTAATTGCCCTGGCTCAGGATGTATTCGGCCGAGAGCAGCCACTCCTCGATCGTCGCGGACATGCCGCGCTTGAGGAGCACCGGTTTGCGGAGCCGTCCCACCTCGGACAGGAGGGCGAAGTTCTGCATATTTCGAGCCCCGATCTGCAGCACGTCGGCAATCTCGGCGAGGAGTCCGATGTCCGGAGGGGAAAGCACCTCGCAAACCAGAGGCAATCCGGTCTGTCGGTGCGCCTCGCGCAGGATGGCGATGCCATCGCCACGAAGTCCCTGGAAGGTGTAGGGCGAGGTGCGTGGTTTGAAGACGCCGCCTCGCAGCGCATGGGCGCCCGCGGCCTTGACCTGGCGGCAGCTCTCGAGAAAGACCTCTTCGCTGTCGACCGAGCAGGGGCCGGCGACAATCCAGACCTGTTCCCCACCCACGAGGTGGTCGCCGATTGCGATACGCGTGTCCCGAGCGCGAAACTCGCGGTTCGAGAGTTTGTAGGGCTTGGTGATCGGGACGACTTCGGCGACACCGGGCGCCTCGACGAAGAGGTCGCGCAGTGCGAAAGGATTGGTGCCGATGACGCCGATCACGGTGCGCTCGTCGCCGTCGCTCAAGTGGGTTCGCATTCCGTGCGCTTCCACCTGTGTCACCACCGCCTTGACCTGATCCGCGGTCGCGTTATGCCGCATGACGATGATCATGCCGTCGCCCTCAGCTGCGCAGCGCGGCGCAGATAGGCAAAGCGCATGGCGCGTGCCGGTTGGCTGGTATTGACCAGCAACAGCACCCGGATGCAGCGCTCGAGGCTCCGCGCGTTGCCCGCGGGAACTTTCATCTCATGCGCGCAGAGGAGTGGCACATCGGTCCAGCCGAACCGCCGGGCGGCGGCAGCCGGATACTCGGCATTCAGGTCTTCGGTGGTCGTGAACCAGGCAGCGGCGATCTCGTCCGGCTCGATCGCATTCTGCTGGCTCAAGGTTCCGAGTAGCTCGGTAGTCGCCTCCAGAATCGCCGATTCACTGTTCTCTTCCGTGGTCGTCGCGCCGCGTATCCCTCGAACCGCCATGAAAGCCTCCTGGGTGCGCCAAAAATTCGCGATTGCTTAGGAGGGCCGGTCGCCGGGCGGTCTGGGTGAGCGGCGCTAGCTCATCCCGAGCCGGACCCGAGCCGGCCCGAGATAGGCGTAAAAGAAACCGAATCGAAGGCGCCGCGACATTGTGAAGGGCATCCTACAAGAGCCGCCCCGCTTTGGCAAGGGCCGAATGTGACCGGTGTCCGACTTAGCCGGTGAGGAACTGCATCGGGTCGATCGGGCTGTCGTCGACGCGGACCTCGAAATGCGTGTGTGGTCCGGTCGAGTTGCCGGTCGACCCGACCAGCCCGATCAGCTGGCCGCGTTTGATCACCTGGCCGGCCGCGACGCCGATCGCGAGCAGATGCCCGTAGAGCGTTTTCAGGCCGGTGTCGTGCTGAATGATGATGTAGTTGCCGTAGCCGACCAGCGCGCCTGAGGCGTCGGTCATCGGACCGGCCGTTTGGACGACGCCGTCCGCGGCGGCAAAAACGGGGGTTCCGAGCGGCACGGCGAGATCGATGCCGGTGTGGAAATGGGCAAAGCCGGCGTAGGAGGCTTCGAACGCGAGGCTGGTCGGCCCAAACCACTGGGTCACCGTGGCATGCGGGATCGGCATCAGCAGCTTGCCGGTCGACTCGAGAACGGGATCCTGGGCGATCACCTGGGCCGTCTGGCTGAAGGAGCTCGAGGCGAAGACCGCCTGCTCGATCTGGGCCAGCACGCTGTCGGTCTTCATCTTGACCAGCTGGGCACGCTTGGCCGCCATGGCCGGCGTATCGCTCTGCATCGCGTCCAGCGCCAAGAGTCCCTGGTCGATGGTGCCCTGCAGCTGGGTCTGGAGGCTCTGCTGATTGCCGATATCGGTCGCCAGGGTGGTCCGTGCCACCACGAGCTGATCGAGGATGGCCTTCTTGGAGCTGCGGCTCCGGGTGAGGGTCGCCTGGGCGTGGGCGAGCGCGACATCGTCGGCCTGCACCTGCCGCAGCAGGTCGCGTTCGCGATCGACCACCACGTCGCTGTATCCCACCACCTCGAGGAAGCCGCCGAAGCCGCCGGCGCGGATCAAGCTGATGAAAAAGTTGTCCTGATGTTTGTAGAGCCGCCGCACGATCGACGCGAGCTGGGTGCGATCGGTCCTAAGTTGCGCCGAGACCTGGGCGTGCTGGGTGGTGACGGTCGAGATCCGGCCGTCGAGATCGGCCACCTGCTTCTGGCTGTCGATGATCTGTTGGCCAAGCCCGATCAAGCCAAGCTGGGCCTGACTGAGCGACTTCTCCAGCAGCAAGGCGTGTGCTTCTGAGGCGGTGAGCTCCCCGATCAGATCGGTCTGCGCCTCCTTGTTTTTCAGCTGGTCCTGGGGCTTGGAGGATGGGGATGCCACGACCACCGGTGAGGCGGCGGGACTCGGAGCGCTGGCCGGCGAGGCGGACGGCGAGGGACTCGGGTTCGCCGCCGGGGCGGCCGTTGGGGTTGGTGCGGTATCGGCGAAGGCCGCCGCGGGCAGGCTCAGGCCTAGCCCACCGGCGAGAGTGAGCGCGGCAAGGATGACCGTCGGACGCGTGGCCCGACCACGCGGAACAGGTGGTTGCCAATTAACCACCCTTGCGATGTCTTTACAACTATTAAGAACTGGACGGGTGCGCTGCACCCGACTCGACCCCAATCGCCTGCCTCCGCGGGCCCCTTCCTGCCCGATTTGAATACGGTTGTTGCGGCGCCCGCCCTCCTGGACCGGCAGACCAACTGTGCCCTATTTTCACAAATTTGTCACTCCTTGGCCGCTCTCACCTTTTCGGGAAGCGCAGAGGGGCACTTGCGACGGCCAAACGTGTGCTATCCTGCGCTGAAACCAACTCGGGCAATCACGGGGGAAGTGATCTGGCACAGAGCCGGTTTTTAACCCACACGCTTGTTTTGTTAGCGGCGGCGCTGATCCCGGTACTAACAGCCTTCGACCGACTCAGCAGCGATACTGCTTACGGCGCAAACGTCACCCCTTCCATCGCCCTGCGGGCGACGCACGTCGATGACGTCGTGCTCAGCCAGGGTGGATTCATCATGAAGATGAGCACGTCGAGCGTGGACACGCCGGTCCGCCACGACGTGAGCTATTACACGATGAAGCCGGGCGACACGCTGCAGGACGTCGCCGGCCGCTTTGGGCTGACACTGGACACGCTCCGCTGGGCCAACAACATCGCCGATGTGACCAGCGTGACTCAGGGGATGCGGATCGTGGTACCGCCGGTCAACGGCATCCTCGTCAAGGTCCAGCCCAAGACTGACCTCAATGCGCTGGCGATCCAGTACCACGTCAACGTGCAGGACATCATCGACTTCAACCTGATTCGTGATCCGAGCCGCCTCGCCGTCGGAAGCTTTCTGATGCTGCCCGATGGCGTCGGGCCGTCGCTCGACACGGGCGTCGGTAAGACGACCGTCAAGTCGGTTACCTGGAACCGGTTTGGCCGGCAGGTGACGAGCTACACGATTACCTACAGTAACGCCCCGGTCGCAGGGTCGGGCGGCAAATTCCCCTACGGCTACTGCACCTGGTGGGTGGCGCACAAACGCTACGTCCCGTGGATGGGCGATGCCTGGCAGTGGTGGTTCAATGCGAGGCAGTTCGGCTTCGCCGAAGGCCAGATCCCGATGGCAGGCGCCATCATGGTGCAGGGTATTAGCTGGACGTCGCCGGTCGGCCACGTCGCGTACGTGGAATCGGTCAACGCTGACGGATCGTTCACCATCTCCGAGATGAACTACGCCGGCTGGGGACGCGTGGATTACCGAACGATCAAATCGACCGCCGGTCTCGACCTGCTGGGCTTCATCTACTAAGCGCGCTCGCCGACGCGTGCCGGGAGGGCGTCCCGCTAGGCTGTAGCTGGTGGCAACCGCGGAAGAACTGCTCGAGCAGAGTCGCGAGCAAGGCCTGAAGGAGCTCGAAGCCTTTCTTCGGATTCCGAGTATTTCCAGCCAGCCGGACCATGCTGACGACGTGCGGCGAGCGGCGGCGCACCTGGCTGAGCGCTACGAGCAGATCGGGCTGGAACACGCGGAAGTCATCGAAACCGGTGGTCATCCTGCCGTCTATGCCGACTGGTTGAAGGCGCCGGGCAAACCCACCGTCCTGCTTTACGGGCATTACGACGTGCAGCCGGTCGATCCGCTCGAGCTGTGGAAGAGCCCGCCGTTCGAACCGATTCGCGACAACGGCCGGCTGCTGGCGCGCGGCGCATCCGACGATAAGGGGCAGATCGCGATCCACTGGCAGGCGATCGATGCGCTGCTCAAGGCGACCGGCGAGCTGCCGCTGAACCTGAAGGTGATTGCCGAAGGCGAAGAGGAAGTCTCGAGCGCGCATTTCGAGGATTTCGTCAAGGCGAACCTCGATCGGCTGCGGACCGATTACTGCGTGGTCAGCGACACCGCCATGGTGGGTAAGGGGTTTCCGGGGATCACCTACGGACTGCGGGGCCTGATCTACTACGAGATTCGCGTCGAGGCCGCGAGCACCGACATGCATTCCGGGCTGATGGGGGGCGTGGCACCGAATCCAGCACTCGCGCTCGCCGAGATCCTCAGCCGGCTCAAGGACCCGTCCGGTCATGTGCTGGTCCCGGGCTTCTACGACGCGGTGCGTCCGCTCAGTGATGAAGAACGCCGGCAGTATGCGCGGGTTCCCTTCGATGAGAACGCCATCAAGGAGACCTATGGCCTCCGCGCCTTGCACGGCGAAGCGGGCTTTTCGCCGACGGAGCGGGAGTGGGCGCGACCAACGCTGGATGTCAACGGCATCTGGGGTGGATATCAGGGACCGGGCTCGAAAACGATCATTCCTGCCTGGGCGGCAGCGAAGTTGAGCTGCCGCCTGGTTCCGGATCAGGAACCGGACGAGCTGATGGACGCCGTCAAGAGCTATATCGAGGAAGTCGCTCCGAAGACGGTGCGGGTCAGCGTCACCGAACTCAGCCAGGGGGAGCCCTGGATCATGCCGATCGAACACCCATTGATTCAGGCCGCGCGCCAGGCGCTGATGCGCGTCTATGGAAAGGAGCCGGCCATGATCCGTTCGGGCGGATCGATTCCCGCCGTCGAGGTGATGAGCCGCCGACTGGAAGCGCCCTGCCTGCTGGTGGGATTCGTGCTGCCGGACTCGTTCGCCCACGCGCCGAACGAGCGGCTGGATCTGGACAGCTTCTATCTCGGGCGTCGCGCGGCTGCGGCCCTCTGGCAGGAAATCGCGGCAATTCCGGCCTAGGGCCGAACTCTAACGCTCCCCCGCCGGTCTGAACGACCAGGCGACATCATGGATCGCTACGACCAGCCAGCGCCTTGGGTCAGCGGACCTGAGCGGACTGGAAATGCTGAAGGAGCCGTTCAGCGTAATACCGTTCCCATGGCTCCGATGCCTTGTCCGCCTGGAACTCTCGGTCGAGTTTAACGAGCCAGTAGATGAGCTCGCTTCGTACCGGTTTCGACTTGAGGATCTCGGGCAGTTCCGAGAGCCGGATCAGCCAGTCCGCATACCACGAAGCCCAGTCGGGATCATCGCCGTCGACGATTCGATACACGGTGTGATGGGTCTCAGCCGCCTCCTTGAGCAAGGCCGCGACCCGGTCGGCGTCGCTTGCCATCTCCTCCACCTCCCTCTGGTACCGCTAACGGTACCGCGGGGCTTATTCGGCGACGAAGCGGTAGCCGATGCCGGGAACGGAGTGGATGTAGTGTGGCTTTTCGGAGTCGCGCTCGATCTTCTTGCGCAGGCGATAGACGTGGGCGTCGACCGTCCGAGTCTCGATCTCGACCTCGTATCCCCAGACTTTGCGCAGGAGCTCACCGCGGCTGACCACCTGGCCCGCCTGCGAGGCGAGCAGTGACAGGAGATTGAACTCGGTCAGAGTCAGCGCGACCTCTTTGCCGTCGCGCCAGACCTGGCGGCTGTTCATGTCGATGATGAGGCCTGGGAACTCGAAGCGCGTCTTGGGTTGCTGCTGCGCGACCGCCTGCTCGCTGCGGCGCAGGTGCGCACCCACCCGGGCTAGGAGTTCCCGTACCTCGAACGGCTTGGTCAGGTAGTCGTCGGCCCCCACCTCGAGCCCGACGACGACGTCGATGGTGTCGTTCTTCGCGGTCAGCATGATGACGGGGACCTGGGTGCCGTCTGCCCGCAGCTGGCGGCAGACGTCCATCCCGGAAACGCCCGGCAGGTTGAGGTCGAGGATGACGAGGTCAGGCTCCGACTTTTCGATCATCTCCATGCCTTTCTCGCCGGTGTCGGCCTCGATCAGGTTCAGGTTCTGACCCACGCATGCCATCCGGACGACCTCCCGGGTCGGGGCGTCGTCCTCGATCATCAGAATCGTCTTCGGGAACGGCATTTCGTCGGGTCCTACTCCTTCTCCAGAAAGTTCGTCACTTGCAGCATGAATTTCTTCAGTTCGATCGGCTTCGCGATGTACCCCGAACACCCGGCGGCTAGCGCCTCCTCCTCGCTCCCCTTCAGCGCGTTGGCTGTCAGGGCGACCACTTTGATGTCCGCTGTGGCCGGGTCAGCTTTGAGTTGGCGTGTGACCGCTAATCCATCAACGCCGGGAAGCTGCATATCCATCAGTATTAGGTCGGGTCGGAGGTGGCGGGCCTTCTCCAGGCCCTCCTGGCCGGTGGCGGCGGTGTCCACGGTCAGCCCGTTACCCTCCAAAACCATCCGGGCCAGGTCCAGGTTGGAGGGGTTGTCCTCCACGACCAGCACCCGGTTGTGCTTGCTGGGCCCCGGCTTGAGCGGCAGCTTGACGGTGAAGGTCGTCCCCTCCCCGGCGACGCTGTCGAAGTCGATCGTTCCGCCGTGGAGCTCCACCAGCTTCTTGGTCAGGGCCAGGCCGAGGCCCGTTCCGGGGTATTCCCGGTTACTGGCGCTCTGCACCTGGTAGAAGGCCCCGAAGATCTTGTGCTGGAGCTCTTTGGGGATGCCGATGCCGCTGTCCTTGACCGCCAGGCTGAGCTGGCCCTCGGCGGCGACGGCGTCGAGGATGACCTTGCCGCTCTGGGGCGTGAACTTGATGGCGTTGGAGAGCAGGTTGTAGAGCACCTGCTTGAACTTGTTCTTGTCCGCAATCACGAGCGCATCCGGGGGCTGGACCGACGCGGCGATCTCGATGTCCTTCTTCACGGCGAGCGACCGGACGACGTTCATCACCTCGCGGACGCCTGACTCGACGCCGAACTCCTCATAGACCAGATCCATGCGGCCGGCCTCGATCTTGGTCAGGTCGAGGACGTCGTTGATCAGCGACAGCAGGTGGCGGCCGCTGTTGTGGATGTTGCTCAGACAGTCCTGCCGCTGTTTTTCGCTGAATTTGCCGGCGAGGTCATCGCGCAAGAGCTCGCTGAAGCCCAGGATGGCGTTGAGCGGCGTCCGGAGCTCGTGCGACATGTTGGCCAGGAACTCGGACTTGAGCCGGCTCACCTCGGCGATCTGGGCGTTAGCCGTTTCGAGTTCTCCGAGATGGGCCTGGAGCTGTTCGTACAGACGGCCGTTGTCGATCGCGATCGCCGCCTGATTGGTGATCACCTTGAGAATCGCGGCATCCAGCTCGGTAAAGGGATCGACCCGCTGGCGCGAGATGGTCATGGCACCGACCACGCGCTGCGGGGTGGCCAGGGGCTGCACCATCAGGGATCGCGGCGAGCGGCTCTGGTCCAGGATCTTGAACCGCGGATCGAGCGTGGCGTCGGCGATGTTGAGGGTTTCGAGCTGCTCGACAGCGTAGCCCAGGATGCCGTCGCCGAGGACGAAGCGGGCAATGTGCGGCACCTCATCCTTGTGCGGGTAGGTCGCGCAGGCCGTCAGCTCGCGGCTGCCCTCGTTGAGGAGGAAGACGGTGGCCGCGTCGAATTGCACCATCTGTGCAGTTGCGGTGAGCATCGCCTCGATGTTTTCGTTGAGGGAAAGCGATGCGGTGAAGAGACCGCCGAGCCGGTTCAGCAATTGAATCTCGGGGTCGGCTGTCACGTGCGCGACATTATAGAGCAGATTTTTTGACATCACGACATTCCGCGTTGGTGGGTTTCGCTACTTCAACGTCACTCTCCGTCACGTTCTTGCGAGTGCGGTATGACGGTCGGGTCGACGGCGGTTAGCGGTGCCGGCCCCGGGTGCAGGGGTCCAGTAGCATGACGCGACGATGAAGGCCATTCGCTTTCATGAGTTCGGTGGACCGGCGGTTCTCAAGCTGGAAGACGTCCCTCCTCCAAGACCGGGCAAGGCCGAGGTCCTGGTCGGACTTCGGGCCGCCGCCTTGAACCATCTCGACTTGTTCGTGCGGAGCGGTGGCGTCCCGAAAACGCCCCTGCCCCACATTGGCGGAGCGGATGGCGCCGGCGTTGTGTTGGAAAACGGGCCGGGGGCGGAGGGATTTGCCCTCGGCACGCGGGTGTTTTTCGACCCGGGTTTGAGCGACGGAACCTGCGACTACTGCGCCAGGGGAGAACACAGCCTTTGTGATCGCTGGGAAATCCTTGGAGAGCATCGGGACGGCACGTTCGCGCAGGCGGTTGTCGTTCCCGAGGTGAATTTGCGGCCGATCCCCGACGGAGTGAGCTTCGAGGAGGCCGCCGCGTTTCCGCTCGTTTTTCTGACCGCCTGGCGAATGGTGGTGTCGAAAGCTCGCGTCAGGCCTGGAGAAACCGTGCTGATTCTGGGAATCGGCGGCGGCGTCGCGATCGCGGCGTTGCAGATCGCGAAGTACGCCGGCGCACAGGTGCTGGTGACGTCAGGCCACAACGAGAAACTCGAGCGGGCGAAGGCGCTTGGCGCGGACGTTCTGATCAATCATCGGACCACCGATTTTTCGAAGGAAGTGTGGACGCTGACGAAAAAGCGCGGGGTCGATGTCGTCATCGACGATGTCGGGGCAGCAACCTGGCCGGGGAGCATCCGGGCTCTGGCGCGGGGCGGACGGTTGGTGACCTGTGGAGCGACGAGCGGACCGAAGCCCGAGGAGGACATCCGACGCATCTTTCAAAAACAGATCACGATCTACGGCTCGACCATGGGGACGCGCCAGGACTGGGAGCAGCTGACCAGGCTGATGGCAGCCGGCCGGCTGAAACCGGTGATCGACCGGACGTTTCCACTGGAGGAGGCGACGGCGGCGCAGGAACGCATGGAACGAGCTGAGCAGTTCGGCAAGCTGGTGGTGACGATTCCTCCCTTGCCTTGAGGCGAGTGGTTGCCAGCGCGCGGTTGACGCGTGTGGTCTACGCGGTCGCGTTGGCGGTGATGATGACGGCCTGCGGGCGGCCGACCGGACAGCTGGCACCCAGCCTCTCGCCGCGGCATACGGCAACGCCCACGCCATCGCCGTCGCCGACGCCAGTCCCGACGCCAACGCCATTGCCACCACCGCCAAACCTGCCGGGCGCCGGCGGAATCAGCGTGCCGGCTGGGTTTTCTGCCTATGTCTACGCGCGAGGGCTCGGCACCACTACGGCGATGGCGTTCGGGCCGGATGGCCACCTCTACGCGACGACCGCCGCTGGGTCGATCGAGGTCGTGGCCAGTCCGGGTGCCGGCCCGCGAATCCTGGTTTCCGGATTACCGACCGCACTGGGATTAGCCTGGCGCGGCAACGACCTCTATGTCTCAGTGCGGGGCAGTGTTCGTCATTACGGCTTGACCAATGGAGCCCTGACCGGCGGCGGCGTTGTGGTTGGCGGCCTGCCGGTGGGTCGCCACCAGAATGATTGGATCTTGCCGCTGTCGGACGGCGATTTCCTGCTCGGGCTCGGTTCGACGTGCGACGTCTGTACCGAGCGCGATGCGCGCAGCGCCTCAGTGCTGGACTTCCATGGGGACTGGAGTTATGGCGGCGTCGTGGTACGGGGCAGTCGCAATCCTTATGGGCTCGCGCTACGCCCGTCGACCGGCGACGCGTATGTGACGATCAATGGGCAGGACAATCTCGGTAGTCAGCCCGCCGACGAGTTGCTGCGGATTGCCCCCGGCGAGGATGCGGGCTGGCCGCGGTGCTGGCCGGCATATCCCGACGGAGGTCTCCATGGAAGCTGCGGCGGGGTCGCGCCGCCGGTAGCGGTGTTCAGCCCGCACTCATCCGCCGACGGCATTGTCTTTCAAGACGGCATCGAATTTGGTAGTGATTACGCGGACAACGCCTTCGTGACCGAGTGGGGCACGAACCTTGGCGGTCCGGTCGGCCGTCGCGTTGAGCGCGTGGTGTTGAGCGGTGGACCGGGCAATGAGCACGGCGCTGTGACCGATTTCGCGACCGGCTTCTCGCATCCCCTCGCGATTGTTGAGGCGCCCGACGGCGGTCTGCTGATTGGTGACTACGGCACCGGCCAGGTCACGGAGATTTTCCGGACGAGTTGATGCGCGCGGCCCAAAAAACGGAAAACCGACCATCGCTCAGTGGTCGGTTTTCCTGCCCCCTAGAGGGCCAAGCTCGCCGGCAGGCGAGCCCTCCTATTGTCTCACTGCTGGCCCCCTCGTGAGCATTGATTTTGCGGTGGGAGTTGCAATTTCGGTTCGAAATTGACATTGACGCTATCAACTTTATAGGGTGGGATTGCGTCGTCCCCTACTGCCGGTGTTCGCGAGTCGTTTCTCTCCGGCAGCAGGGGCCGCTCATCCTTATAGGGCTCCAGATTCCCTGAGACTGCGAAACCGCTCACTCGCGATCACCAGGTGATCAAGGACTTCTACTCCGAGTAGCCGGCCTGCTTCCTGAAGATGCCGGGTGACGGCCAGATCCTCCGGACTTGGGGTCGGGTCGCCGGAGGGATGGTTATGGGCAAGGATGACGGCGGCGGCCCCCGAAGTTAACGCCGGGCCGAAGACCTCTCGCGGCTGGAGGGAGGCGACATTGAGACCTCCGACGGCGACTCGCTCGCAGCCGACGGGTTGGTTGCGGCTGTTGAGGTAGAGGACGGCAAAGCACTCCCGCGGGCTATTGCGGAGATCCTGGAATTGGAGCAGCGCCTCACGCGGGGAAGTTACGGCCGGCGCCGCACTGTCCGGCGGAATGTGCCACCTTCGCGCCAGCTCCCGAACCGCCAGCAACCGCCGGACCTGCCCCGGCCGAAAGCCATGCCTCCGAGCCGACACCCGGAGGTCGGCTGGGGGCCGCTCGACGATGCCGCCTTCGGCAAGTAAGGCGCGAACGCCGGTCAGATCGCCTCGCCGACCGAGCAAGCTGGCGAGCAAGCCAGGTTCATCGGCGTTTACCACGCCCGGAGTATAACACGTTTTTGTGTATCTGTCTATGCTTAGGCCAGAGCGCCGGCGGCGATTGCACCGGCTAAGGAATGGGTTGGAACTAGCTTGAGGGAGTGGCTCCGGAGCCCGGATTCGAACCGGGAACCGTCGCGTTAACAGCGCGCTGCTCTACCGTTGAGCTACTCCGGAACGGCCGGTTCAGTATATCCGCCGACTCCCGCCAGAACCAGCGCTTCGCTTCGTGCACCGGCCCCAACCGCGGGCACATCGCGCGATGCCAATCCGCGCCCGCCGATGGCTGCCGCCGCCTCCAGGCCAGACGCCATCGCCCGCGCTTGATCCGCGACTGCATCCTCCGCGCCATCCGACCCCTCGACCAACCAGAGGTTCGGTAGCGCCCGCCCGATCCATTCCCGAACAACCTCGGCCGCCTCCCGATAGCACGTGTCGCGAACGACGTAGGCCTTCGGCCAGCGGTACACCATCCCGGCCTTCACCTGGTGTGCGCGGCAGAGACCTACCGCCACCAGTTCCCGCCGCGCCAGATCGAGCAGCTCGCGATCGGCCATCTGCCACAAGTCGTCGCCGGCATCGCAGAAATACTCCATGCCGACACCGCTGAGCCCGCTATCCGGCACCATGGCCCGACTGAAATTCCTGAAATTCGAAATCCGCGCCACCCGCACGGTTGGATCCAACACGTCAATCCATTGATCGGGGAAGACCCGGTCGCTGTCGATGACCAGATTCACCGCGATCAGGTCTCGATACCGAACCGCCGCAGCCGCCGCCCGCACCACCCCGGGCGCCTCGGGCCGCAACTTCGTGACCAGGTCCGTGATCGGCATTGTGCTCACAAATTGCGACGCCAAAACATCCATCATCAAGCCCTGCTGATCGCGCACTACCACCGACAGCACTCGCCCCATCCGGTGCCGCACGGCCACCACGTCCTCGCCGAGTCGAACGCTACCGCCTGCCAGCTCGATCCGACCGGCGAGCGTCTCCCAGAGCTGACCCGCGCCAAGTCGCGGATAACGGAAGGCTCGAGTGGCCGGCCTCGATTCGCAGGCTTGAAGCCTGCCGCTGAACTCGCCGCCCGAAGCACCCCAAACCTTTCGGCGATGGCCTTCGACGAAGATCTCAGACAACCTCCGCCCTAACTCGGGGGCGACCGGATCGGCCAGGGACGTGGGTGACTGGATCGACCGCAGCCGCGCACGGGCGTATGACGTCAAGCAACGGGCCGCCTCGAGCCGGCCCAGCTTGACCAGGACCTCGGTCATCCGAAGCGGTCGATTGAACAACTGGCCGCGATACAGCCCGCGCGAGACGCGCGCAACCGACCGCAGCTCACGCCCCACCACCGCGGTTAACAACGCCTCGACGCGCTCGTCAGCGACCAACAGCGGCCGCGGTCCCACGTCGAAGCGGCAACCCATGAACTCGATGGTCCGGCCGAGCCCACCAACCGCCTCAGCCTTCTCGATCACGGTGACCGGCAACCCCTGCCGGCTCAGTTCATAGGCCGCGGTCAGGCCGGCGGGCCCAGCACCGACAACGGCCGTGTGCCCCGGCCACTCAAACGAACTCGCCTGCCGCATACCGCCCTAGAGCAACTTGCCGACTGCGAGCCTCCTTGCGCTGAATTCGGCCGACTACCTTACTATTGCGCCTCATGGCCGATCCCCGCGACGCTGCCCATCGCTCGGGCGGCCGGCACTCGCATCCCTTCCTCGCGCGGCTCGCCCGCGGCCCGCTGCTCGGCGATGGTGCGATGGGGACCCAGCTGCACACTCGCGGGTTCGGGTTCGAGCGCTCCTTCGACGAACTCAACCTGACGCAGTCGGCCGTCGTCGAGGAGATTCACCGAGCGTACATTTCCGCCGGCGCGGAACTCATCGAGACCAATACCTTCGGCGCCAACCGGATCAAGCTGGCGCGCCATGGTCTTCAGGCGAAGGTGCGCGACATCAACTTCGCGGCCGTCAAGCTGGCGCGGGAAGCCCGCGAGATCTCGGGCGAACCGATCTTCATCGCCGGCGCGGTCGGCCCGATCGGCCAGCAACTCGAGCCGATTGGCCAGATCACGATCGATCAGGCGACGGCAGCCTTCGAGGAACAGATCGCCGCGCTGCTCGAGGGTGGCGCCGACCTCCTCGTCCTGGAGACCTTCACGAACCTGCCGGAGCTGCTGGCGGCGGTCACGGCCGCGCGGCGGACAACCGATCTCCCGATCGTGGCCCAGATGACCTTCGCCGAGGACGGCCTCACGCTCTCCGCCGAAGAACCCGACGAGGTCGTCCAGGCGCTGGAGCGCGCCGGCGTCGACGTCATCGGCGTTAACTGCGGGGTCGGGCCGCAGGTCGCCCTCCAGGTGCTGGAAACCATGCGCCAGCACACGACCCGGCCACTCTCGGGCCAACCAAACGCCGGATTGCCGGCACGCGTCGAAGGTCGCTTCTTCTACTTCGCGACGCCGGAGTACTTCGCCACCTTCGCCCGCCAGGCGGCGGATCTTGGTATCGCCTACCTCGGTGGATGCTGCGGGACGACGCCGGCCCACATCGCCGCCATGCGCGCCGCGATCCGACCGCATCCCATCACCGCGCCGGCCCACCCGGCCATCACGACAACAACCGTTCCAATCGACCTCAATCCATCCGACCAACTGCCGCCGACGCCCTTCGGCGAACGCCTGGGCCAGCGCACCTTCGTGGTCAGCGTGGAAATCGATCCCCCGCGCGGGCTCAATCCGGCGAAATGCATTGCCGGGGCGCAGCTGGTGAAGGATGCCGGGGCCGACGCCGTCAACATCGGCGACAGCCCGATGGCGCGCGTCCGGATGAGCGCGCTCTCCCTCGCCGTCATGATCCAGCACCAGGTCGGCATCGACACGCTGATTCACTTCACCTCGCGCGACAAGAACCTGATGGCGCTGCAGGCGGAGCTGATCGGCGCCCACGCGCTCGGCATCCGCAATGTCATCGCCTTGACCGGCGACCCGCCCCGGATCGGCGACTATCCCTCGGCGACCGGCGTGTGGGACGTCGACTCGATCGGGCTGATCAAGATCCTCCACCGGCTCAACCAGGGCTATGACTGGCTGGGCACCTCGATCGGCCGCCCCGCCGCGTTTACCATCGCCTGCGCGGTCAACCCCTCGGCCGACGACCTCGACCGGGAGATCGATCGCTTCCGCCAGAAGATCGACGCCGGCGCCGATGTCGCGATGTCCCAACCGCTCTATGACCGGGCGACGCTGGAACGATTCTTCGAGCGCACCGGACCGCTGCCGATTCCGTTCCTCCTCGGCGTCCTGCCCCTGCAGTCATCGCGCCACGCGGAGTTCATGCACAACGAGGTCCCCGGCATCAGCGTGCCGCAGGCGCTGCGAGATCGCATGCGACAGGCGGGCGAGAACGGCATTGCGGAAGGCCTCGCGCAATCGCGCGAACTGCTGGACGCGACCAAGGACCTCGTCAATGGCGTCTACCTGATGCCCTCATTTGGTCGCTACGAAGTCGTGGCGGAGCTGGTTCGCTGGCTTCGCGGCAAGCCGGTTCCCGTTTCCTCGCCCTCCGCGCGCTAACCCCGCGCGCGATCCTTCCGCCCGCGGAGCACTTGACAGAATCCGCCTCCGGCGGTAGACACTACCCAAGCACCGCGACAATCCAGAACCACGTCGGGAGGGGACAACACCGCATGATTCGCCCACGCCTGCTCGGCCGCAGCCTGATCGGCCTCACCGCCGCCGCCACCGCGGCCTTTTCGCCGTCCTATGCCTCGGCCGCGACCCTCGGCTACTCGGTGACGACCCCCGTGCCGGTCAGCACCTGCTCGGGCAAGAACGCGGAAGTCGAGCAGGCGACGGATCCGGCGCGCGGCTATGTCTACGAAGACTGGATGGCAGCGGATTGCCACAACATCGCCTTCTCGGTATCGAAAGACGGTGGCAGGACCTGGTCCTCGCCGATCTCAGTCCCAGGGTCACCGAGCTCTACCGTCAACGCGTGGGATCCGGCGGTCACGGTCGGGACCGACGGCAAGGTCTATGCCTCGTTCATGGTGGCGAACAACAGCCAGTGGTACCCGGTGGTGGCGCGTTCGAGCGACTTCGGCGCCAGCTTCGACCAGGAAGCGGATCTGACGCCGCCCGCCCAGAAAAATTGGGGTGACCGGGATTTCATCGCGGTGGATCCGATGAATCCGAACATCGTGTACCTGACCTGGGACTATGGTCCAAACCGCGCGTCGGTCACCGACGTCTGCGCCGCCAACGGCAGCTGCGGATTCGCGACCGGCGACGTCAACATCGTCATCCAGAAGTCGGTCGACTATGGCAAGAGCTGGTCAGACATCACGCCGGTAAGCCCGGGATTCCCGAACAGTGGCGCCGACAGCGGCCCAATCCTTGTTGAGCCGAGCGGCCAGATCGATGTCCTGCTGCAGGTCTACCCGATCAGCAATCCGCCGACGGACAACATGGCTCCCGGCTACGAGGAATTCACGTCGTCCACCAATGGCGGACAAACCTGGTCGACCCCCGTCACGGTTGGACCCAATAACGGCACGATGTCGCTCGACGAATGGTGGATCGATGGCGCACTCGCTATCGACTCCGCCGGTAATGTCTACGCCAGCTGGGACACGCAAGCCGGTGGCGCCTTCGGTCTCGGCACGCCTGACACGGGCTGGCTGTCGTTCTCGGCCAACGACGGAGCGACCTGGTCGACCCCGATCGACGTGACCAACGACAACAGTGCCGCTGTCCCGCACATCATGGAGGTCGCGGGCGGCGCCCGGGGAACGGTTTATGTCAGCTGGCTTACCCAGGTGCCGATCGCGGCCGGCAGCTCCACCCTCGGCTACGCCGAATTCCTGCGGCCCTACTCGATCGGATCGGGCTGGCTCACCCAACCAATCCAGGTCTCCGGGTCGATCTACGGCGACGCCAACACCTGGCCAGGTGACACGACCGGCCTTTCGACCCTCGCCTTCAACCAGGTCGTGCTCAGCTGGGGCAGCGGCGTGGCGTCCAACAAGAATCAGCTCCGCTCCGAGATCTTCTCCGCGGCGGTGACATTCCAGCGGTAGCTATTCGCGCCTTGACACGACCGGCCCGGCACGGTAGACAGTAGGGCAAGTAATCCAGCGATCTTTCCCGCCCTCATGCCTGCAGCCAGGCGACCGCCCCGTCCGACCGGGACGCCGCCCTTCGAATCACTCGACTTCATCTATCACCCGAGCCGCGATACCAAGCGTGATCTCGCCTACTTCACCGATGTCCTCGGTGCGCGACTGCGCTTTGCCGTCGAAGGCATGGGTGCACGGGTCGCGGCGCTCGAGCTCGCGCCAATCGGGCCGTTACTGCTGCTCGCCGACCACGTAGAGGGCGAGACGCCCGTCCTCGTCTATCGCGTCAAGAGCCTGGCCCGGGCGATCCAACGCCTCGAAAAGCGCGGCTGGAAGAGGCAGGACACGTTCGACATTCCGCATGGGCCGGTCTGCTCCTTTCGCACGCCAGGCAGCCAGCGGATCGCGATCTATCAGTTGACGCGACCAGGCGCCGCCCGGCACTTCGACGGACGCCGCGACTTTTAACGACCCCTCCCCCTACCCCCTCCCCTTGATCAAAGCATCAGCGCAGCCGCCTACCCGGCCGGTTTCGA
>DAIPYJ010000021.1:0-44499 GCA_036782775.1 Candidatus Dormiibacterota bacterium
CGGCGACGAAGCCCTCGAGGTCGGCGCGCGTCAGATCCTCCAGGTGGACGCGGGGCCGGATGCCGGCGTCAACCACGGCCTGCACGACCCTGCCGTAGTCGTCGGCTGCTTGCCGGCGTGTCCGGTTCATCTTCAGGTAGATGTGGTAGTCCGAGGCCGAGGCGAGAATGCCGGTTTCCTTGACGCCGGTCGCCTGCACGGCCCTCAGGTCATCGAGCGAAGCGCGCATCCAGGTGGTGACCTCGGGCCCGGTCCGGGCCTGACAGGCGGCGATCGCCTCGCGGTCCAGCGTGGTGTATGCGAACAGTTCCGTCTGGCGGATCAGGGAGCCGCCCAGCTGCCCGAGCAGGCCATAGAGATCGACGATCTGGTCGAGCGTGTAGGGCGCCCGGGCCTGCTGGCCGTCGCGGAAGGTGGTGTCCGTGATCCAGACGCGCTCGGGCCGGGCCATGCCGACCGCGCCGGACGCGAACCGCATGGGTGGGACGCGGTCGTAGGGAAAGTCTTCGCGGAAGAGGTTGGGCTCCGCTCGATCGATCACATGACGATTCTATACATATATTGATTTATATTGCAATAAGTTGATCGTTCCGGTGCCCATCGGATACGCTGGCGTCGCAGTGGTCGAGATCCAGGGCGAGCAGTACCTCAGCGCCGACGAGGCCAGCGCGATCCTCGGCATCAAACCGTCCACGCTCTACGCCTACGTGAGCCGCGGCGTCCTCAAGAGTTACCGGCAGGGCATAAAACGGCAGCGGCTCTACCGCCGGCGGGACGTCGACCGGGTCATGCGGCTCCATCCCACCCGTGGAGGGCACCCTCTCCCCCACGCCGCCGACTGGGTCGGCGATCCCTAGCGAAAGGTGCTGTAGTCGATCTCCTTCTTCCGCTCGAAGGCTTCTTCGCGAGTATTGAAGGTCTCAAAGTGGCCCCGTCCGTGGAGCACGTAGATGCCGTCGACGTCATCGCGGGTGACGCGCAATTCCGGCAGATCGATGTTGTAGACCTGGCCCGAATCCGTCGCGCGCAGGCGTGGGGCCGCCATGGGCCGGATTCTATCGCCGGCTAGGCGACCGTAACCTCGTCCATCAGGTAGACGTCCTGGATCGCGTTCAGCAACTGGATCCCCTCGCTCATCGGCCGCATGAAGGCCTTGCGGCCGGTGATCAGCCCCATGCCCCCGGCACGCTTGTTGATGACGGCCGTCTTGAGCGCATCTTTCATGTCGCTCTCGCCCGAGGAGGCACCGCCGGAATTGATGAGCCCGCTGCGGCCCAGGTAGCAGTTGGCGACCTGATAGCGCGTCAGGTCGATCGGGTGGTTGGTCGTCAGCTTCTCATAGACCTTGGGGCTCGTCTTGCCGAATTTCAGCGCGGTGTAGCCGCCGTTGTTCTCCGGCTGCTTCTGCTTGATGATGTCGGCTTCGATCGTGACCCCCATGTGGTTTGCCTGACCGGTGAGGTCGGCGGACACCTCGTAGTTGACACCGTCCTTGGTGAACGCGGAGTTCCGCACGTAGCACCAGAGCACGGTGGCCATGCCCAGCTCGTGCGCCTGATGAAAGGCGCGCGAGATCTCCTGGATCTGGCGATCCGACTGCTCCGAGCCAAAGTAGATCGTGGCACCGAGGCCGACCGCGCCCAGCTCCCACGCCTCTTTCACCGTCCCGAACTCGATCTGGTCGTACTTGTTCGGATAGGTGAGCAGCTCGTTGTGATTGATCTTGCAGATAAAGGGAATCCGGTGCGAATACTTCCGTGCTACCGAGCCCAGCACGCCGAAGGTCGAGACCACCGCATTGCAGCCGCCTTCGATGGCGAGCTCGACGATCTTCTCCCCGTCGAAGTAGGCAGGGTTGGCCGCGAAGGACGCTCCGGCCGAGTGTTCGACGCCCTGGTCGACGGGCAGAATCGACATGTAGCCCGTTCCGGCCAGCCGTCCATGGTCGAAGAGTGACTCGAGGCTGCGCAAGACCCGCGTCGGCCGGTCGCTGCGCGACCAGATCCGCTCGACAAAATCGGGACCTGGCAGGTGAAGCATCGACTTGGGGATGGTTTTGCACTCGTGCTCCAGCAGGGTCTTGGCATCGTCGCCCAGGATCGATTCCAAGCGGCTCAGCGAGGTCGCCGTCGCAGTGGCCATCAGCCGTTCCTCCAAGGTGAGATCTGCTTGCAGTTTACGCGGATGATGGCGCCGGGATCCCGGCCCTGGACGGTGCGGCGATGCCCCGAAGGGCATCGCCGCCGCTTGATCGTCAGACGCGCGCCGGAGCACCCTCCGGGGCCCTGGTTGCCCCTGGAACCTCGTCGTACTCGAGCGAGATGTCTTGCTTCGAGCGTTCGCGAACGGTCGCAACCGCAATCAGCGAGATCACGGCACAGATGGCGATATACCACGCAATCGCCACGCTGTTGTGGAAGCCGGTCACCTTGATGCTGGTGCCGGGAATCACGCCGCCGGCAAAGAGCAGGGTCGCAATGATGGGCGCCGGCCCGCCGGCAATCACGGAGGCGAGCTGGTAGCCCAGCGATGCGCCGCTGTATCGCAGCCGGCCGGTATAGCTCTCGGCGATCATCGCGGCTTGTGGGCCGTATTGCGCGTCGTGCGGGATCAGCGAAAGGAAGATGGCCAGGAATATCAGGCCGGCCGCCTTGGTGTCCAGCAAGCCGAAGTAGATAAACCCGAAAACACCCATGGCAATCACGCCGCCCATGTAGACGCGCTTTCGACCGAGCCGGTCCGATAGGTAGCCGAAGAACGGGATCGAGAAGAAGGAGAGGCAGGCCGCCACCGTGACGCAGAAGAGGATGAAGTTGCGCGTCTGCTTCAGGGGACCGGGCGTTGCCGCGTAGGTGAAGATGTAGGCCGTGAAGATGTAGAAGGGCGCCTGCTCGGAAAGCCGCAGGAATGCCGACTGCAAGATCTCGGGCCAGTTGCGACGGATGACCTGAGCCACCGGGGCCGACTCGATCTTCCGCTCGTCGAGCAGCCGCTGAAAAAGCGGTGTTTCGAAAACGCGCAGCCGGACATAGAGCCCGACCGCAACCAGCACGATGCTGAGGTAGAACGGAACCCTCCAGCCCCAGGACGCAAAGCCCTCCTTGCCGGCGATGTTGCTCATCACGAAGAGCGCGCCGTTCGCCAGCACCAGGCCCACCGGGACGCCGAACTGCGGCCAGCTGGCGATCAATCCGCGCCGGCCGCGATGGCCCCACTCCATCGAGAGCAAGACCGACCCTCCCCACTCGCCTCCGACCCCCGCGCCCTGGACGAAGCGGAGGACGACGAGCAGAACCGCGCCCCAGATGCCGATCGACGCGTAGGTCGGGACGAAACCGATGAGAAAGGTCGCGATCCCCATCAGCAGCAGGGTGACGATCAGCGTCGCCTTGCGGCCGATGCGGTCGCCGTAATGGCCAAAGATCGCCGCCCCGATGGGGCGAGCAATGAACCCTACGGCGTAAACGAGAAAGGCGTTGAGGGTCCCAACAACCGGATCGGACTTGGGGAAAAAGAGCTTCGCGAAAAGGAGACCGGTTGCCGTCGAGTACAGAAAGAAGTCGTACCACTCGATCGACGTGCCGACCGTGCTGGCGATGACTGCCCGGTTGAGCTGCCGCCGCTCGTCAGCTGTCGCGACTGTCGCCACTCACCATCACCTCTTTTGGATTGATGACCGCCAAGAGTCGCGTGAGAAACAGGCTTCCACTCACCTCCCTTGCCGGATCGAGACTGGACGAATCCGGCTGGATTCATTGTGAATCGAAGCCGCAGCTTCGACAAGAGGGGCTGCCCTCGGGCGGCGCCGGACCTAGAATGGCAACGCGATGCGTCTGGCTGACCTGGCCGTCCTCATCCTCGGGCTCTGGACCATCGCCATCATCGCGGCCGGGCTCGTGATGACCCTGTTCCCCGGCAGCGGTGAATACGACGTCGACCAGACCGTTCTCGAACCGATGAGCCTGCGGCAAGCATCTGGGGTGATGCCGCGCCGAGCCTGGGGGTTTCGGCCCCCGGTTCAACATTCGCGCTACGACCCCGCCCCCTGGCAGGTGCAACCGCCCCGCTCATCGGAAGACAGCCTGGACAACGTCGACCGCGCCACCGACATCAAACGAGAGCTGGGGAGCGAACACGCTCCCTGGGAGCGGCTCGACCGCCAGGGCCTGTAGCGCTCGCTACTCCCCGAGCTCGCGGCTGACGCGATCGAGGACATCGAGCATCCGCCGCGAACTCGCGTGCAAACTCTCCTGCAGGAGGGTCAGGGAGTGATGGGCGTCAGCCAGGACATCCGCCTCGGTGCTGAGGTCGTCAGCGCTCAGGGCGAACCGCGGCAGCACATCTTCGAAGAGCTGCTGAAAGCGCTGCTCGGCGAGCGCCAGGCAGGTGGCCAGCGTGACAACCTGCTCCTCCACTTCGGGGTCGAGCGAGCGGAGCGCATGCCAGGCGGGCTCCGGCACCATGCTGCTCACGGCTTTGGGCGGCTGAGACACGTCGATCCCATGCTACAGACGGGCGGAAGGTCCGTCTGCGCGCCCAAACTGATCGAGTGATGGCGACCGCGGCGGACGGCACCCGTCTGCATTACCTGGTCCAGGGTGGCGGGCCCCCAATCGTCCTGGTGGGCGGCAAGACCTCGAACATCGCCGGTGCCTGGTGGCGGTACATCCCCGAGCTGGCCAAACGGCATACGGTCATCGCCCTCGACAATCGCGGCGCCGGGCTATCTGACAAACCGGATGCGCCCTACACGACAGAGTTGATGGCGCGCGATGCCCTCACGGTGCTCGACGCGGCCGGCGAAGATTCAGCGCATTGGTTCGGGATCTCACTCGGCGGCATGATTCTGCAGCGCGTCGCCATCGACCGTCCCGCTGCGGTCCGAAGCCTGATCCTGGGTGCGACCTGGTGCAAACGTCAACCGCTGCAACCGGCTGTCATCGATCCTGCGCTGGATGGCAACCCGCTCCGTCGATATGCCGGCCTCTACCATCCGCGCTTTATCGCGGAGCATGGCGACTGGGTCGCCGAAGACGCCAGACACTTCGGCAGCTTGCCGCTGCATGCGATCGTGCGCCAGGACCAGGCGGGTAATCAACACGACCTCTGCGATCGCCTGCAGGAGATAAGACAGCCGGTGCTGATCCTGCACGGGCGACAGGACCGCACCGTTCCCCTCGCCAGCGCGGAGGAGATGCGCCGCCGCCTACCCGATGCCCGGCTGGAAATTCTCGATCCGGCGGGCCACCAGTTTCATTCGGAGCAATTCACCAGCGTGCTGCGGCTGGTGCTCGAATTCATCGACCAGGTCGAGGCTAGGCGGCGCGCCAGCGCACCGTCTCGCGGGTAGCCAGCTTCTCCAGGCGACCCTCGACTGCCAGCGACTGGCAGTGCGCCAGCGTTTCCTGAAGCGCGAGCCGCTGCTGAAAGACGTTCCGGTCGCGAATCCCCTGAAAGAGCTGGCCGGCCAGCTCCCAACCGGACTTTTCGCCCTCGCTCGCCAACTCGACCAGCAAGGCCTTGCGCTGCTCGTGATGCTCCTCGATCGTCTTGATTCTCGTCCGATGGTCGCTGAACGGATCGCCATGCGCCGGCAGCACAAGGTCTACCTGCAAACGGTCGATGCGGGCCAGCGATTCAAAATAATCGTCGAGCGGATCGGCCCCGGACTGCGGATGCAAGCCGATGTTGGGGCTGATCTTTGGCAGCAGGTGGTCCCCTGAAAAGAGCACGCCGCGGTCGGGCCAGTAGAAGCAGCAGTGGCCGGGCGAATGCCCGGGCGTCCAGACCGCCTGCAACTCTCCCCCATCGACGCGCAGCTGTTCAGCACCTTCGAGCAGCAGGTCAGGCTCGACAACCTTGACGAATTCGCGCGCTGCCATCGACGCGCTCTTGAGAAACTCCGCCTCGGCGGCCGGGACGCCGTTCTTGCTCAACCAGGCGGCGACATCGTGAACCAGGTCTTCCGCTTGCGCGTAGCGCGGTTCCATCAGGGCGACTTCGAGCCGATGGATGACCAGCTCGGCGTTCGCCTGCTTGCGCAGCTCGGCCGCGAGGCCGAAGTGGTCGGGATGAATGTGGGTGATCAGAATGCGACGCAGGCGACCGACATCAACGTGGAGCGCATCCAGCTTGCGGTGCAAGGTCTCCCGCGATTCGTCGGTCTGCAGGCCGGTGTCGATCAGTGTGAAGCCGTCGCCGTCGCGCAGCAGGTAGACGTTGACATGCCGCAATTCGAAGGGCATCGGCAGCTCGAGGCGGAAGATGCCAGGCGCGACTTCCACTGAAAGCTAACGGTATCGAAGTGCTCAGGCGGCCGGTTGAGCGAGCTCTTCAGGGCGCGCCGGAAGCGGCTTCTGGCCCTGGTCTTTGGTGGGAAGCGGGAGATGGACCGTGTCGGTGGCGATCAGATCGAGGAAGGCATCGACCACCCGCGGGTCGAAATGACTGCCGCGCCCCGACTTGATCTCCTCGAGCGCCTTGCTCAACCCCAGCGACGGCCGGTAGATGCGGTCGGCGACCATCGCCTCGAAGGCATCCGCCACGGCGATGATGCGCGAACCGAGCGGGATCTCGTCACCTTTCATGCCTTTGGGATAGCCGGTGCCATCCCACTTCTCGTGGTGATGGCGGATCAGCGGCGCCACATGGTGCAGGCCCTCCACCGGCCCGATGATGTCGGCGCCGATCTGCGGATGGCGGCGCATCCAGGCCATCTCGTCCTCGGTCAGCGCCATGGATTGACGCAGAATGCGGTCCGGGATGCCGATCTTGCCCACATCGTGCAGGATGGCGCCCAGGCGTACCGCGGCAACCTCGTCCCGCGATAGCCCCATCCGTTCGGCGCAGGCGCCGGCCAGTTTGGCAAGCCGTTCGGAGTGCCCACGGGTGTAGCTGTCTTTCGCCTCGATCGCGTTGGCCAGCGCCATGTTCACCTCGGTCATCAGCTTGGCTTCGACATCCCGACGGGTCACCAGCTCCTGGTGCGCGGAAACAGCGCGCGCCATCACCGACCCGAGGACTGCCACCACGACGAAAAGGAACATGCGCTGCAGAATGACGATGCGGTTCACCCCAAAGGTGGCGAGATAGGTGCCCTCCTGGAGCGGGGCGACCGCGCCCGCCGTGAGATAGAGCATCGCCACCAGCACGGCGCAGAGGACCGAGCCTGCCGCCCCGAAGCGCAAGGCGGAGACGCAGATAACGAGGAAGAAGAGTGAAGCGAAGGGACTCGCGTAGCCGCCCGAGGCGTAGGTGATCATGGTGGCGACCAGCATGTCGACGCCGGTGGTCGCGTAGCTGAAGGCCCTTCCCGGGCGGCGATGCAAGAAGAGCAATAACAGGCTGGTCAGAGAAACGATCCCCCAGGCCGCGAGGATGGCGTTGATGCGGCCCTGGTCGTATCCCGGATTGACGCTGAGGTTGTTGAGAATGACCGCGAAAATCAGCAGCGTCCAGCGGAACAGCCCGGTCAGCCTCTCATTGCTCAGCGTGATGAGGCTTTCGGCTGGATCCTGGGAGCGCTGGCGGCCCTTACGCGAGCCGTTGCGGGCGGCGGCCATTGCCGAAATTATCCGGCGGGTTTGTGACGGCGAACGTTACAGAACGGTCGCGTGCCGGGCACGCGCGTGCGGCAGCTAACCGGCTACCGGCAGGCCGAGCAGGTCGGAGAGCACGCTCCGAAGGTCTTGATAGCGCAGGAAGGCCGTGTCAGCCCGATCGAGTGCGCGGTCGACCTCGGCATAGGCATTCTGCAGCGGGCTTACCAGGCCGGTGGTCGTGACCTTGGCGCGCTCGGCGTGCGCTGCCCGCAGCTGAAGGCCGATCTGATCGATCGATCCTTTGTAGTTGGCGGCGATCGTCTGCGCCCGTTGCAGGATGGCCTGGAGGTCGTCCGGCGTCAGCGCCCTGCCGCTGTACTGCTGGCGCAGGGCGGCCACTTGCAGCGCAATGGCGGTCGCGGCTTGCCCGGCACGGCTGAGGTCTGCCCCGATCATGCCCAGACGGGCGGCCGCATCGATCTGCTCGCCACTGCCGGGTAGCGCGCCGGCGAGCCGAAGCGCCGGGTCCTGCCGGGCTCGCTGGCTCGCGTCGCTGAAGTCGCGTTCGGCCTGCTGCAGTTGGCCGGCAACGGATTGCAGGCCCTCCTGATCCGCGGAGCGCTGCGAGGCGATCAGCGAGGCTTGTGCCGAGGCCAACGAGCTCCGCCCGTTCTCCAGGTCCTGATAGACAGTGAAGGCGGCATAGCTGCTGTAGCCAACCACGATGAGCACGGCGAGCACTACGAGCGTGACGAGGGCGGCGCTGCCTCGCCGCATCGGTGCTTTGAGAAAGAAAAAGCGGGCGCCGGAGCGCCCGCTCAGTCGATCAGGCGTCGCTCAGGCTCGGGCGCGATTGCCGGTGACGAGCCGGAGCACCATCAGCAGGATGACGGCGCCGACGAAGGCGGCGATGAAGCTGATGATCAGGCCGCCGCCGCTGATACCAAGCAGCGTCGACAGCAGCCACCCGCCGATCAGGGCGCCGACGACCCCGACGACGACGTCGAGGATGATGCCATAGCCGTGGCCGCTCACGACCCGTCCGGCCAGCGCGCCCGCAATGCCTCCGATGATCAGAAAGACGATGAAATGCATAGCTCCTCCCTTGAAGAGAAATTGATACCGAACCAATTAAAACTGGTTTCAGGCTAATCTGTCAATAGCACTATCAGGTTAGCTTTGGTCAGCTGGCGAGCAGCTGGTCGAGAAACATCTGGGTATCAGGCGTGATGCCCGCGAAGAGGTCGCGTTCGACCACCCCCGTCACCCAGGGCTTGGGGTAGATGCGGGCGAAGAGTTCCGGGCCGGGCAAGGCGGGCCCGACAACTGCGCTGGTGATCTCATCGGGACGATCAGCGGGGAAGGCGCGGAGATAGAGCTTGGCCGGCAATGCGCCCGTGCCCCCGACGCGACGTCGCGCTCCCGTGAAGGCCGCCGGCACCGCCTGGGCCAAGCCCTCGTGGGACCCGTCCGCGACCACGACGTGCGGACGGAGGCCGGCAATCAGGTCCGTTAGCACCGGCTCGAGCTCCGGCGTTGAGACCTCTTCCTGCAGAAACCCGAGTAACGCCAGGTTTCGAATCCCAAGCCGGTTCAGCTCACGCAGCGAAGGCGGTTGCTCAGCACCGCCGAGGAGGCAGGCAAGGGTGACGTCGACGCCGGATGCGGCGTAATAGGCGAAGCTGTGGCCGCAGAGCTCGCCGGCCCGGCTCGGATCCACGGCCAGGCCCAGCAGTCGAAAGGGCACACCGGTGCATCGATCGGCACGAGAAATTCTTTCTGTCGGTCTAAACGGTCGCGCGAGTGCTCGAGAGCAGCCGATCGTAGGCGTGTTTGAGCTGCGGGTAGCGCAAGAAGATCAAGTGCGCGAACTCCTGGGTGAGCGCTCGTGGCGGCCGGATGAGACGCATGCCCGCCTCGCTCAGGAGCCGGTTGCCTTTTCGCCCGTTGCAGCGCCGGCAGGCGATCACCTGGTTCTCCCAGCTGTTGGCGGCGCCGCCACGCGAGGTGGGCACGACGTGGTCGACCGAGAGCTGCGAGGATGGCATCCCCTTCCCGCAGTACTGACAGGTGCCGTCGTCGCGCAGGAGCAGATTGCGTCGGTTCGCGCGCAGCATCCGTCGCGGAATCTGGATATTCGAGAGCAGGCGCACGATGACCACGTCTTCGCCGAAGCAGCGGCGGGCCATCGCCTCCTCGACGGCTGCCCGTGCCTCGTCGTCAATGAAGGTCACCCGCTGTTTGGTCAGCAGAACGACCAGCCGCCGCTTACTGATGACGTTCAGCGGCTGAAGCGAGGCGTTTAACAGAAGGACGAGTTCGAACGACCTCCTCTGTCGGGCATGCGCTCCACGAGCGCCATAAATATAACGAAGATTCGGCGGCTGGTTTTCGACCTGGCGCTAACTGGCCGCCCGGACTCGGCGGTCCAACGGAAGGTAGGGCACGTCCTTCTCCCCCACGTATTCCGCCCGCGGCCGGATCAGGCGGTTGTCGCCGTACTGCTCGAGGATATGCGCCGTCCAGCCCGCAACCCGGCTCACGGCAAAGACCGGTGTGAAGAGGTCGAGCGGGATTCCCATCGTGAAATAACAGGAGGCGGAGTAGAAATCAACGTTGGCGTAGAGGTGTTTCTCCCGCATCACGAGCTCCTCCACCTGGCGCGACAGCTCATACCAACGCAGGTTCCCGGTGTGCTCGCCGAGCTGCCGCGACATCTCGCGCAAGTGCGTCGCCCGCGGATCTTCCGTCCGGTACACGCGGTGCCCGAAACCTGAGATTTTCTGGTGCGCCGACAGCCGCTCCCGAATGTAGGGCTCGACCCGAGCCGGCTCCCCGATCGCCTGCAGCATCTTCATCACCTGCTCGTTGGCGCCCCCATGCAGGGGGCCGGCCAGGGCGCCGATGGCGGAGACGATCGCCGAGTAAAGGTCGGCCAGCGTCGCCGCGGTCACGCGTGCGGCGAAGGTCGAGGCATTCAGCTCGTGGTCCGCGTGGAGGACCAGCGCCAGGTCCATGGCGCGCACGTACAGGGGGTCAGGTTCAGCTCCAAACAGCATGCGGAGGAAGTTCTCCGCATGGCTTCCCTCGGCATCGGGTGGCACCGGCTCGCGACTGCGACGAATCTGCTCGTAGGCCGCCACGATGGTCGCCGTCTGCGCGGTGACGCGCATCGCCTTGGCGACGTTCGCCTCCGGCGCGTTCTCGTGCGCCTGGGGATCGTAGAAGGCAAGCGCCGAAAGCGCGGTTCGCAGGACATCCATCGGGCTCGCCTGTCGCGGAAAATCCTTCATGAGGGTGAGCACAGGTTCCGGCAGCGCCCGATTCGAAGCGAGCTCAGCGGTGAAGCGCTTCAACGCCGGCGCGACCGGCAGCGTCCCAAACCACAGCAGGTAGGTTGTCTCCTCGAAGGAGGAGTGTTCAGCGAGCTCGTGGATATCGATGCCGCGGTAGGTTAGCTTGCCCTGCGGACCGATGATGTCGCAGATCGCCGAGTTCGCCGCGACGACGTCCTCGAGCCCTCCCTTCGTCGCCGGCATACGCGAATCAGTATAGGAACGAAGGACTGACGATCAGGAGTTGAGCGCAACGGTTTGCGAGAGACGGCCGATCGAAATCGTGATCGAGGGCGCCTCGGTTTCGATTTCCAGTGCGCCCGAGGAGTCGGTCCCGGGTTGGACCTCGGCCCTCACGTCGATATGAATCCTCGACTCGGTTACCAGGCTCAGCGGGCCGGTATACCCCGGCGCACGCTGCACCAACGGGCATACCACGTAGCGGTTGGTCGCGATCCGGTGCACCGTCGGTCGACCGAGGACGTAGGTGCGGACCACCCGCGCCACCTGACCGCCGTTGAAGGCCGTGTAATAAAGGTTGTCGGCAGCGTCCAGCGCGAGTCCCTGCGGCTGCACGATCCCGCTCGTGACGCCAAGTTGACGGCCCTGCGAATCGAGCTCATGAATGCCGTTGTCGCCCAGCGTCGTCACGAAGATATGGCCGTCGGAACTGACCACCACGTCGTCGGGCGTCGGCAGGGTGGCCAACCGACGGCGGCTGGGATCCAGGATCCACAAGGCGCCGCCTTCATCGGTGACGAGAATGTGTCCCGCACCGTCGACCGCCGCACCAACCGGCCGGCTCATGCCGCTCGTGAGCCGGGTCGCCGTCTTGCCGTCCGGGCCGACTGCCCAGAGCACGCCATTGGGACTGTCCGGCACCAGAACATCGCCGCCGTTGGGCAAGGCCTGACCGTTGGCGTCTCGCGACGGCAGGATGGGTCCGATGCCGTCGATCCCGGGATGGGAGGTGCGATTGACGAAGTCGCGCCAGGTTGTCACCGCATGGGTCTGGGGGTCGATGGCAACGATCCGGTTCTTCCCCTGTTCGGCAACCAGGATGCGACCGTCGGCCTGGACCACGATGCCCTCGGGCTCGCTCAGTCCTCCGGCGATTCGCTGGATCGAGCCATCAGGCTGGAGGAGCGAAACGCTTCCAGTGTTGACATCGCTAAAGAGCAGGCGCCCGACGTTGTCGAAGGCAAGGTCATCTGGCGCAGGCTGGCCACTGGCCAGGACCTGCGGATTGCTCGGGCGCGATCCCAGCGGGCACGCGCGCAAGGGCGTGGCCGAAATTGACAGTGAGGCGGAGGGCGTCGGCTTGCTCGCGGCCGGCTGACAGGCGGCGCAGGCCACGGTCGCGAGGATCGCGATCGCGCTTGAAAGGCTCCGCAGCCGGGGATAGGATGGCGACGTGTTGAAAGTCATCTCCGCTCCAGAACTGGCTCGAAACCTCGACCCGATCCTGCAAGCCCTCGAAGAAAGCGGTACCACCCTGATCATCAAACACGATGAGCAGCCTTCAGCCTTGCTGGTGCGCTTCGATGCCTACGTCGCGATGCTCGCGACCATGGATTACTCGGGCTGGGAGCGATGGATCGAGGAGGTCCGACGAAGCTTTCCCAAGGCCGCGATCGCGCCGCCGCGCCGCCCCAAGTCCGTGCTTCCAACCTTCATCGATCCGGCCGACATCGGCTACGCGCCCCAATTCGGCCAGGTCGGAACCAGCGGAGGCCGACGACGGCTGGCGGAGGAGCTGCAGGGGATGGGCATCCAGCTCAATGAGCAGCAGCTCGTGTCGGTGTATTCCCTGGTCCTCAACCTGGCCGAACGCAAACGGGCCCTCTACGCCGAAGATCTCAAGCTCGCAGTCGAGGAGGTGCTTGGCCGAGCGACGCCGGGCCGTTTCGCGATCCAGGATTTCGAGGTCAGCACGCAGAGCGGCGTATCCAGCACGGCCGACGTCACACTCCTCGTCGAAGGCCAGGCGAGACGGAGCGTGGCGAGCGGGACAGGGACCCTCGACGCACTCTTTTTGGCCATCCAACAGGCCGCTGGCGTGACCGCGGAGCTCGAAGACTTCAGCATCGCCTCCGCGACGCAGGGAACGGATGCGCTCGGCGAAGTTGTGGTCACCCTCAGCCAGGGTTCGGCGGTGACGATCGGCCGGGCGCTGTCATTGGATGTCGTCGAAGGAGCGGCAAAGGCGTACGTCAACGCCCTCAACTGGCTGGGCCGGCCGGGGGAGCTAGCCGGGTCAGGGGCAGGGTCTGAGCGCCGGCAGTAGCCGCGAGGACCTCCAGCCGGATACGAGCGGCGAGGTCGTCCGCGCCCTGTGGCAGCGTATCGAGGCGAGAGACTGGGCAGCTGCCGGGCGACTGCTCGCCGAAGACCTGGAGATCTACTGGCCACATACGGGTGAGACCATTCACGGTCGGAAAAACTATCTCGACCTCAACCGGGCGTACCCGGAGGGCTGGAGCATCGAGCGCATCAACGCGGTGTCGACTGGCGAGTGCGCCGCAGTCGAGGCCCGCGTGCCGCACCAGACCCTCGGGGTCTCATTCGTCGCTGGTTTCTATCGGCTCAGCGGGGGCGTGATCTCCCGTGGCACCGAATACTGGGTCGACGAAGCCGCATGGACCCCGCCCGCCTGGCGGCGTCGTTATGTCAGCCGACCGAATGGATGAGGTCGCCCCCGTAGACCAGCGGCCCTTCCGGCTGAAACTCGTCCGCTAGCCGGTCGAATTCCTGGAAGTCGGGATCCTGGTCGTGCGCCTGATGCTCCTTCATGCTGGGCACCTCGACGACGATGACGTACTTGGCGATGGCCTTCCGTTCATCCGAGCCGAACGCTGCCCGGAAGAAGCGCGCGCTCACGAATTTACCCTCGGCGTGGTATTGCTTCCAGCGGGGGAGCTCCCGCTGCGTAAAAAGGGTTTCGTAGGCGCTCGCCTTTTTCGCGTCGACGTGAATCACGATCACATTCACCTGGCTCATGCGACAAGCCTAGTCAGTGCGGGAGATTACTTGTGGGCGATGAGCGACTGGATCAGCGGCTCGACCAGCGTATAGATCGTGCCAAAGATCAACAGGAACAGCAGGTAGACGAGGAAGACCCCGGCAATCACGATGCCAACCAGGACGCCCTTTGAGAAGCGTTCCATGTCGAGGCGCACGACCTTGATGAGCAGCGCGCTCATCAGCACGCCGAAGGCCGCGGCGATGGCGGCGACAAGCGGATTGGAGACGCCCCCCGCGAGGAGCGTCCCGAGCGGTACCGGCAGGTAGCACAGTGCCTCGCGTGGGTTGGCCGGAATCAGCGAGCGGCGCGGCGGGGCAGCCGCCACGGCGGCTTCGGCGACGCCGCCCAGCCACGCTTTGCATTTGCCGCACGTCTGGTTCTCGGGCGCGTTGTAGCGGTACCCGCACTGCGGGCAGGCCTTCAGCGTCATGCTGAGCTAGGCCGCTCCTCGAAGCCGCAGCACTTCTTGCTCCAGCTCCGCGATGCGGTCGTCCCGCTGCACGAGCATCCGCTTGTGCTCGTTCAGAGCCTTCTTGGTATAGCGGCTGTTCATGAACCAGCGCAGCCGATCCACCAGGCTGATGACGATCACCATCAGGGCGCCGATCGCGGCCGACGCGAGCATCACGACCCAGGTCGGAATATCACGGAACGTCGTGCCGAGCACATTGATGCTGGCCGCCTGCTGATTGCCGACGGAAAACAGCGCCAGCACAATGCCCAGCAGAAGCGCGACCAGCCACCCCACGATCGCCATCAGGCTCCATCACCCCCGGATCGGCCCGCTCAGACGGTTGGCGGCGCCGAATCTACCGTTCGCCTCGTATAACCGGGACGACGAGGACGAACTTGCGGCGGAAATTGGTTTGTTAGGGGTTCGCGGGGATTCCCCGCGTCGATAGTTGTTAGGGGTTCGCGGGGATTCCCCGCGTGGATAGACTTCGACTCGAATGGCGGTCGTCACCCGGCCCATCTGGTCCAGCCCCGCCGAACCCGATGCCCTGCGGCCCTTTCGGCTCGGCCGCGGCACCCGCGGCTGCCTGTTGATTCACGGCTTCGCCGGGACACCGCCCGAGATGCGAGAGCTCGGCGAGGCGCTCGCGAGCCGCGGCTACGACGTCATGGGACCGTTACTCGCCGGTCACGGCCTAACCCCGGAGGCGATGGCGGCCACCCGCTGGCCGGATTGGGCTGCCTCCGCTGAGGCCGGCTACCAGGCACTCGCGCGTGACTGCCGGGAGATCTTCGTCTGCGGCCAGTCGCTGGGCGGGAGCCTCGCCTTGCACCTGGCGGCCGTCCATCCGGAGATCCGTGGCGTGGTCGCCATCGGCGCCATGGGATCGGCTGCGTACTTTCGCGATTGGCGCCTTCGCCTTCTCTGGGCGCTCAAATACCTGGTCCGCTGGCACGTGCCGCCGGCCGATTGCGATCTCGGCGACCCCAGCCGGCTGCAAGCCCTGCACAGTTACGCCCGGCGGCCCACCGTTTGCATCGAAAGCCTGATGCAGTTGCTGCGCCTGGTCGATCGGGAATTACCCTCAATTCGGGTGCCCGCGCTGATCGTTCACGGTCGGCACGACCGCACCGTGGACGTCCGCAATGCGCCGCACATCCTGGCCCGGCTCGGATCCACCGATAAGCGTCTCGTCTGGTTCGAGCGATCGGGCCATGCGGTGACGGTCGACCTCGAACGGGAAAGGCTGGCCAACCTGGTCGGGGACTGGTTAGGCCAGCACTGATCGGCCACGCACCTTGGCCGCCGCTTGTGTTTGGCGAGTGCCGATGCTATAAATCCCACGTAATACGGCGATCATTCGCCAGCAGATCACGCGCGGGACGCATCGCGCATGCAGGGAGGATCAATGGCCGCGAAAAAGAAGTCCGCGAAGAAGTCGACGAGCAAGCGATCGACCGGGAAGCGGTCCACCGCTAAGAAGTCGACGGCCAAGCGCACCACCGCCAAGCGCACCACCGCCTCGCGATCCGGCGGGAAAAAGAAGGCGCCGGCCAAGCGGAGCAGCGCTCGGACGAGCAGCAAGGGGCGCAGCAGTTCGGCCCGTAAGCCAGCCAGCCGCGCCAGGTCCAAACCGGCGGCCCAGTCGCGCCGCACAGGGAGCCCGCTTGGTGGAAGCCGCCCGGTCGCACGACCGGCCGAGACTCAGACCATGCCCTCGATGGACATCGGAATTGGGATGAGCAGCGGGACCAGCAGCGAGCCCGCGTCCGGGTTCGGGTCTGAAAGCGAGTCCTCGAGCTCGATCGGCAATAGCGGTTCAGAGCGGATCAAGATCGGCGAGCGTCCGCCGGAGCAGAGCTGGCCGGGAGGCGGAAGCCGCTAAGCGCAAGCCTGACAGGAGCCCCCGCCCTCGGCGGGGGCTCTTTTCTTGCGGGCCGCCTTACGGCAGCGGATGCTGGTGGGCCCCTGAGAAACGATCGCTAGGCCGTCCGTAAGACGCTGTGCGTTTTCTCAAGTAGAGGATGTATCCGATGCTGCTTCGACGCCTGCTGCAACTTGCGACGGCAGTCGTCGCCACGCTTGCGCTCACCAGTGTTCCGGCCTTCGCCGCGACCAGGAAGCCGGCCCCGACGCCACGGACGACGCCGCCGGGACAGGTCAAGAAGGCGCCGACTCCGGCCGCGCCCCCGCTGATCTACCAGGTGAATCCAACCAAGGTCAACCCCACGACTCAGCCGAACATCATGATCCTCGGCCAGCATTTGACGCCGACCAGCACCGTCGAAGTTGGCGGACGACCGGCGACGACGGTGCAAGCCCCTGACCCCAACCACCTGCTGGTGAAGCTGCCCGACAACCTCCCGCAGGGCAGCTATCAGATCGTGGTCACCAACGACGCCGGAACCGCCGTTGCCGACGCCCCGCTCCAGGTCGACGACCCCGGCACGCAGTTCAGCACGCTGCAGATCGCGGCCGGCGCTGGATTCCTTCTGTTCCTCGTGCTCGTGATGCGCCTGGCGCGGACGCCAGGGCTTTCCTAGTCGCGCGCCGACATCAGCAGCGTCAGATTGCGCTCCGCCGGTTGCTCGACCAGGCTGGATTCCTCCAGGGAAGCCTCGGGCATGGCCCGCATCGAGGCCAGGGCCCCGCGCATCTGTCCCAGGTTTCGTTTCGCGTCGTTGTACGCGTTCTGGATCATGGTGCCACCGCGCGCGATGCTGTTCTCGAAGAGGCGATCGAGGGCCGTCACGTTGTCCTCGATCTGCTGCAGATAGCCCTCGAGGTTCTCCAACTCGATCGAGCGCGCGTACTGGAGATGGAGGCGGAAGAGGGCAAGGACGTAAGGAATCGTCATGCTGTACGGCATCAGAATCACGCCCTCGCGGTAGGCCTCGAGGTGCGCCCGCCGGCAGGCATTGAAGACCGGATCCGGGACAGCCGCGATCGCAAAGGCGAGTGTCACGCCGGGATCGATGTACTGCCTGACGTCTCGGACTTTCAGCCGGAGCGTGCGCTCGATCTCCTGCACGGTGGTGGCCTGGCGCGCCGCGTCCTGCTGCTCATCGGTGAGCCGATCGATGAGATCCGGCGAGGGCCACTTGCTGTCGATCGGCAGCCGCTTGCCATTGGCTAGCACGAGCGCGTACTCGACGACCTTGCCGTTGACGCGGAAATTCATGTCGATCATTTCCGCAGGAAACTGGCGGAAGGCGTCCTGCAGGATGTTCTCGCCCGCAGCGCCGCGGGTACGACTCCCCAGGAGCACCGTCTCGATTCGCCGCGCGGAGGCCTGGACATCATCCTCGATGCGGCGCCGTTCCTCGGCGTCGATCTTGAGGCGCTCGACAACCAGCCGGGCTTCCGAGAGGTCCTTTCCAATCGCGTCCCGGACGCGGGCCGAGCTCTCGACAACCCTGGATTCGACCCCCTGGACGCTGGATTGGAGGCCTGCCAGCGACTGGCTCAGTGCGGCCTGACCGCCGGTGACCGACTCCACCTGGGTCTTAAGGGCGCCCAGCTCGGTCAGCGCCTTCAAAATCGCCTCCGAGGGCACCGGGTCGACGGGCGTCCTCGACTGACGAGCGAGGGAGACGACGAGGACGAGGCAGGCGGCAAGCGCAACCCCGAGGACCAGTTCAAGCACGTTCACAACAACTCCTCCAGGACGTGGGCAGGACGGTGGTCCCGCTCATCGTGATCGAATCCATGCCCGGAGTCAACCAGCTATTTTTGACAGCTGTCTGTCGCGGCTGTTCCTGAGATCTTCAGGAATGGACTGGGAAGCCGCGCTCCAGCCAGGCGGCCGTGCCGCCATCCACGTTCGCCACCTGGGGATAACCGATCCGCATCAGGTAGGCCGCGGCCGCGTAGCTCCGCTGCCCCGAATGGCAGATAGCCAGCACAGGACGATCTCGCGGAATCTCGCCGACGCGCTGCTCCAGCTCGGCGAGCGGGATGAGTTGCGCTTCGGGCACGTGCGCCTGCGCATACTCCCATGGCTCCCGAACGTCGAGCAAAAACGGCTTCGGGTCAGTGGCAAGCCGCCGGCGAAGCTCGGCGACATCGATCAGCGGGACGTTAGACGGCACGGCGCCATGGTAGTCCGATCCGGGCTCACTCCCGGCGCAAGTTGCTGGGCCTGACTGCGTCGAACAATGCAGCGTGAGCAAGGGCCAGCAGTACCTGCAGTTCTTCGGCTCGGACACGCTCAAGCGTCTCCACGGCTGCGCCATCGCCGAGCACGACCGCGGCGCGGACAGCCCATGCGCTGGACTGGCGCAACCGCTGCGGCGGCCACAGATCGGCTTTGGCAACCCGCAGGCGCCGATTGTCTTTTTGAGCCCCAGTCCGCTCGACATCGCCAGCGCCAGCAACGAGGCCTTCAGCGATTGGCTGGACCACGAGGCAGGCCTGGAACATCACATGACGTCGCACACGCCACATCCCTACTTCCAGTTCGCCCGCAGCGTCCTCAAATCCGCTCGCGGGCGAGTGGGCCAGGAGTCGCGCAAGCGCGACGTTCTCGAGCTCGCCTTTCACACCTGGGCGGTCCGCTGCCCCACGGAAAACCCTGACCGGGTAACGGATGCGGCGCTAAGCCAGTGTGTCGACCGGCACCTGATGAGCTTGCTGGAGGCAACGGCAGCGCGGGTCGTGGTTGCGATGGGCGGAACCGTGGCGCGTTATCTCTGGTGGCGCACCGCGGGGAGCTGGGATGGCTGGACCTCGATGACGGGTCTGCATGGCACGTCGCTCGAGCTTCCTCTCTCGAGGGGTTCGCTTCCGGTGATCCTGAGCCTCCATCCCTATCAGCGGGACGTCGACCTCCATCCCGAAGTCATCGGGCGCGCCCTCGGCGACCGGCTGGGTCAGGCAAGTTTCGAGCCAATGGAGTTGAAAGCCGCATGAGCACGCGTCCCCCGGCAGCCGACGATCCGCGCTTTATCGGGGAAGAGGATGACAGTCATCTGCGTGAGCGGATGCAGCAGGCCGAAAAAGGCCACCAGTTGCGACCTGGTGCTCTATGCCCACACTGTGGCGGGCATGCCTTCAAGCGCGCCGAGCTGAAGGCCGGCGCGGCTTGCCCGGCTTGCGGGAAGCAGCCGCGCGCCGCGGCCTGACCGGTATCTCGGCACCGGAGTTGCGGGCCACCATCCCTTTCCCGATCTCCGCGATCTTGTGGCGCAGCTCCGGCGGCGCCAGCACTTCCACCGCATCACCCCAGCCCAGAATCCAGGGCGTGATTTCGATCGTGCCGGTGACGGTGACGGTCATGTCCACCGCTCCCTGCGGCCCCTCAGTCAGTTGCTGCGACGGGTGCCAGGTCGACTCGCGGACACGTTCGACCGCCGGTGGATAGAAACGGAGCCTGACCTCGGTTGGCTCGCCCGAGTGGAAGATGCCCCAGGCACCGGCCAGGTACTGATTAACGTCGAATGTCGCCGGGATCTGATAGGTCTCGGCCGTCGGCTCGGCGCGGGTGATGCGCTCGAGCTTGAAGGTGCGCATCTGGCCGATTCCCCGGTCCCGGGCTACCACGTAACTGCTGTGCCCGATCAGTGAGGGCTCGAGAAAGTACGGTTCGACGTCGCGCGCTTTCACCTCGTGATCGGTGCCCGGGTACCAGATCCGCACCACGCGGTTGCCGGCCCAGCTGAGCGCGATCGTTTGCAGCACCCGTGAGTAGGTTGGGTTCGGCGGGCGCGCTTCCATCTGGCGCACGGTTGCATGGACATAGGGTGCGACCGCCGGTGGAAGCACCGCGGCCAGCTTGGTGAAGGCATCGGCAACGTCGGGGTTAGCCTCGTCGGTCGCCCGATGCATGAGGCGCACGCCCATCAGCAGCGCCATGGCTTCGGGAAGCGTGAACTTCACCGGGGCCACGAAGTAATTTCGGTCGATCAGGATGCGGCCGTGGTCCTCGTAGACGGGGACATTCATCGCCTCCAGCGCGCGGATGTCACGGTAGGTGGTCCGCGGATTGACACCCGTGCGGCCGGCAATCTCGCCGGTGGTGAGCCCCCGCGGATTGCCCTGCAAGAGCGTCTGAATCTTGAGGATGCGGGCGCCCCGATCCGCTTTCTCGAACGACCCCATGTTCGCGAGTCAGTCTAGAACCGAAATCACCGTGAGTTCACGACAGGTTCGCCGCAAGCCCTTATAATGGCTGCTGCTTCGCGCGTCGGTGCTCTCGCGCCCGGTAGATTTTGCGTGATTACGGGGGATTTGTGGCCCTTCGCCTGCTCCATTTCGCCGACCTGCATCTCGACCGATCGTTTGCCCGAGAACGCCTTCCTGTTCGCGGCGCCCAGGAGCACCGAGAAGAACTCCGCCGCGCGCTGCAACGGATCGTCGAACGCGCGCAGCAGGCGCAGGTCGACCTGATCACCTGTGGCGGCGATCTCTTCGAGCACGATCACGTCACCCGGGACACTGCCGGCTTCATGGTCGAGACGCTTGGTCGCGCCGGCCTGCCTGTCCTGATCGCCCCCGGCCATGCGGACCCGGCGCTGGCGAGCTCTCCGTACCGCTATCTGCGCTGGCCGGCAAACGTCACGATCGCAACCCACGAGGAACTCAGGCCCTATCGCTACGGTGAGGTGGAGATTTGGACGGCGGGTTTCATGCGCGTCGAGGCCACCGAAGCGCCGCTGCGGGATTTCGCCCGCCCCGAGTCGGGAATCAACCTGCTCCTGCTGCACGCCTCGGATATGAGCCAGGTTCCCAGTGGCGTGACGCCCTACAAGCCCATCCTGGAGACGCAGGTCCAGGAACGAGGCCTGCGCCACGCCCTGCTTGGCCACTATCATGCCGCCCGCAGCCAGGGCGCAATCACGTATCCCGGCAGTCCCGAGCCGCTCGGCTGGACAGAGACCGGTCCACATTGCACTGCGCTCGTCGCCGTCCGCGAGGATGGCGGCGTCGAGGTGGCGCTCGAGCCAATCAATCGCCGTCGATTCGCCCAGGAAACGATCGACGTCACCGAAATCACCACGGTCGAAGAGCTGCGCGACGCCATCAGCTCGCTTCGCGACCAAGAGCAGCTGACCGGCGGCGTGGTTCGGGCCACGCTGGTAGGTGAGCGCGACCGGCGATTACGGCTCCACCCGCCGCAGCTCGCCATCGACTGCGAGGACGGATTCGCCTACCTCGAAGTCCGCGATCACTCACGTCTCACCCACGACGTCGATGCCGTCTCCCGGGAGTTCACCAGTCGAGGCGAAATGGTCCGCAAGTTGGTGCAGCCCAACGGTGAGCCCCGCGATCCGGACCAGGCTTCGGGGAGAGCCTTGCAGCTGGCGTTGGATGCCTTTGAGGACTGACGCGTGCGCCTGAGCCGGATTCGAATCGAAGGTTTCGGCACGCTGCAGGGGATGGATCTGCGTTTTGGCCCGGCGATGAACCTGGTCATCGGTCCCAATGAGGCCGGCAAATCGACGCTGCAAGAGGCCATCGTCACCGGGCTCTTCGGTCTGCAGTCGGCCGAGTCCTCTCGTGGCGCGGCGGTTGACCGGATCGAGCGCTGGCGACCGTGGCAGGGCGGCGATTACGGGCTCGCGCTGGAGTTCGAGCTCGAGGACGGCACCCGACTGCGGGTCGAGCGTGATCTGGACGGTGATGCGGTGCGCGTCATCGACGTCGATAGCGGCGCCGACCTGACCGAGCGGTTTGAACGCGATGGCGCCGGGGCCGGCGAAGTCGGCCGTCAATTGCTCGGAATCAGTCGCGACATCTATACGAACACCGCCTGCATCTCGCGCAGCGAGGTCATGCGGCTGGAGGACGCCGGCAGCATCAAGGAAGCGATCGCGGCACTCGCCGACTCCGCGCATCCGGATCGGACCGCCCAGCGCGTGCTCGACCGCCTCCGGCAGGAACGCGCGCAACGCATTGGCAAGCCTCGATCGCGCAGCGGGCCGTTGCACGATCTGGAGAATCGTCTCGCGGAACTCGAGCGCCAGCTGGCGGCGGCCCAGCAAGCTCGTGCCGCGGTTGAGGAGCTGGCGCAAAAACGCGAGACGGTTGGGGCGCTGACCGATGCGGAACTCTCGATCGTGCAGACGCTCGAAGCGGCGGTGATCCGCGCCCGCCTCGACGATGCCGGCCACCGGCTCGTGCGCGCCCAGGCGATGGAGCAGGCGATCGCCGACGAGCGAAATCGCCAGGCCGAGCATGCCCCGTTTGCCATGTTTCCCCTCGAGCGCCATGCGGAAGTCCAGGAACTGCGCAGCCATCTGCGCGCAACCAGGGAGGCGCAGGCCGACTTCGAGCGCCGCGCGGGCGAGGTGGCGGGGCAGGTGCAAGATCTGGAAGGCCAGCGTCAGGCACTCGAATCCGAGGCGCAAGCCCAGGAAACGAAGGCGCGGGGAATCGACGCCGGCGCGCTCAGCCAGGAGCCAAGTGTGCGAGAGCTCCTCTCGTCCCTCAGCGTCGGCGATGCGCAGGCACCGGAGGTCGACGCCCGCGCCCAGACATCGGCGGAAGACGTTCGGCGCATCGCCGAGCGCCATCCCGGCTTGATTGGTCAGGGGCTCGATTGGCCGGCGCGGCAGATGGAGTTTCAGCGCGTCTATTCCGAGTGGAGGGAGCGTCACAACGTTGCCGTCGAAGCACGACGTCGGGCTGGGGCGGAGCTGCCCCCGCGACTCGAGCAGCTGAAACACGACATCGCCCGCTACAAGGAAGTGCCCGACGTCATCAAGGCCGGCCAACAGGCCGAAGAAGCGATGCGCCGTGAAGAGTCGATGGCGGAACGCGCCCGCAGCCGCCAGCGCACGTTCCTCGGGGCGATGCTTGGCGGTTTGCTGCTGACCGCGATGGCGATCCTGGTCGCCTTCCTCGGCCTGCAGGGCGGCATGCCGGTGCCCTTCATTGGCGCGGCCTTTTTTCTGCTCGGCATGGGCGTGCTCGCCACCGGGATCGGGATCTGGGTGCGCGGCGCCGCCGTGCGCGAGGTCGACCGGCGGTTGCGCGCGAAAGACGAGGCGCGGATAAAACGACGCGAGATCCTGCAGCCGTGGGGCGTGCGCAGCTCCGGCGAACTCCAGCAGGCCCTGGTGGAACATTTGCAGAAGGTCCGCTACGATGCCACCCGCCTGGAGCTCGACCGGCAGGCGACTGAATTGGAGGAGCGGGCGCAGGTCGCCGGACGAAGCTTGCGAGAGCTGGTTGGGTCGTGGGGCCTGCCGCAACCGGCGCCTACCGAGGATGCGGTCGAGGCGACCGCGCAACAGGTCGAGGCCCTGGCGCAGGACACGCTCGCCTGGAACGCGGCGAGCCAGCGCGCTGAGGAGGCATCGCGTGCAGAGGCCGAACTGGATCAGCGCCGGGAGGGACTGCGCCAGCAATTGCACAGCCTGCTCGACCGACTCGGGTTCGATCGGCGCGAGGCGGTCGGTGCCGGCCGCGATTTCATCGCCAGCTGTGAGGCCGCCCGCACGGCGCAGCAGATTCGGACGCGCATCGAGCAGCTCGACGCCCAGCTCGAGCAGCTGCGCGCGCCGAGCGTACGGGCCCAGACCGAGGCGCAGAAGGCCGCCGAATATGTCCGACAGCTTTCGGCGATTTATGGGCCCGCAGGAATATCGGACCCTGACATGGAACAAGCGGCGGCGGCGTGGGATTCGGGCGTCTTCCACGCCGACGCGTATCGAGCCAGCAGCGCGCGCATCAGCGAGCTGGAGACACAGCGCGGCGGCGCCCAGGCGGACGAGAGCGGGTCGCTGCGCGAGCTCGCCGATGACCTGCGCGCCCAGCTCGAGACGCTGAACCGGCAGATTGACCCAGCCCGAGCGTCCGAATTCGCGAGCCTTCCCCTGGCCGAGCTGGAGCGGCAGCGTGACCAGCACCGCAGCGCCAAGGAACGGGCCCAGGAGGAGCGAGCCCGGGCGGAGGAACTGCTCAACGACCGCCTCGGCCAGATCGGCGACGTCGCCAGCCTCGAAGAGGAGATCACGGTCGTGAAGGAGCAACTCCAGGAGCTGGAGGCGGAGGCACATGCCTACGACCTGGCGATCGAGACGCTCGAAGCCGCAGCAAAATCGGTGCGTCGCGCCGTCATCCCGCGTCTGAAATCGCAGCTGCAGGATCAGCTTGCCCCGATTACCAACGGCCGCTACCGCGACGTTCGCGTGGGAGACGACCTCGCGCTGCAGGTCAAGACCCAGGATCGCGCTTTTAAGGACGTCGACAATCTGAGCCTCGGCACCCGCTCGTTGATCTATCTGCTCGAGCGGGTCGCACTGGCCCGCATCATCGGCGGGAATGCCGAGCCACCGCCGCTGCTGTTGGACGAGGCACTGGTCCATGCCGACCGCCGCCGCATGCGAGCCGCGCTGGACGAGCTGGGACGGCTAGGGCAGGAGCATCAGATCATTCTGTTTTCGAAGGATGAGGCGCTGGCGGAACGCGCTGAGAAGGCCGAAGACTGGACCATCATCCGGCTGCCGGGCCCGAGCGTGTTGTCGAGCGCGCCGGAAGCCGCACCGTCCAACGGCGCACGTCGCGACGACGTCGAGGAAGAAGTCCCCAGCCGTTAACAGTCTCGAAGGCCGCCGTGCAAGACGCGAAGCCCCTGAGTGATTGGCGCAGTTGCCTCGGGAACCCCGGCTCTGCGGCGCTGGCGATAGCCCGCCGCCACCCGGGCGGCGGCAGCTTGAGCGGCGGCGAGCAGCTCGCCCGCCGATGCATCCGGGTCGGCAAGCGCGTCCGGCTCGAAGTCGACCATCTCGCTGACGCAGACCTCTCGTTTCGGATCGACGATCACGACCGCGACGAAGGGCTCTTCACTTTTGATGCTGGGGTGAATCTCTGACCACGGAATGACGTTGCCCATGCGGCGAGACTAGGCGCCGATTTTGACAGCTGTCTGTCGCAGCAAAGTTGACTTAACAAGTCATGAATATTGCGACAGACAGCTGTCGTAGCAGGCATTCATGATGCCCGCATGTGCCGCGCGACCGACAACCCGATCGAGCGGATGCGATCAGCGCTTGAGGAGATGCCGGGCTGGCTGAGCACGCAGAAAGGCTCAGCCCTCGGACAGCTCGTGCTGGATTGCCGCCAGATCATCAACCGCGTTGAGGGGTTTTCGGCGGAAGCCACTCGACGTTTCGAGAAATCCGGCGCCTATGCCGATGACGGAGCGCTCGGCATCGTTCCATGGTTGAAGGACAAGGCCAAGCTATCGGGGGCCGACGCCGCCCAGCATGTTGAGGTGGCGCGGCAACTTGAGCAGTTACCTCGGACGGAGGAGGCGCTGGCGCGGGGCGAGATCGGCTTCCAGCACGCGGCCGCCATGGCGCGTTCCGCGGAGCATGTGGGTGCCGCAGCTGTGCGCAAGCACGAAACGAGCCTGCTCAAGTCGGCGAGTGCCACCGACGCAGGAACCTTCGTTGGGATCGTCAAAGACTTCGAACACCGGGTGGATGCGGATAGCGCGCTCGCGGAGGCAAACCGGGCGCATCAGCGGCGTTATCTCTCGATCAGCGAGCCCATCAATGGGCTGGCGAGGGTCGAAGGCCAGCTTGTGCCGGAAGCGGCCGCGACGATCCGGACGGCGATCGAGCCATTCATGAAGCCGAGCAAGAGCGACGAGCGGACCGCCGGCCAGCGGATGCACGATGCCTTGGTCGAGGCACTGCGGCCAGGGTGCGCCCATCGGGCGAGCGCCGACACCAGAACCAAGCCAAGGCTCGGGGATACCGGGGCCCCGCGCGTGCAGTTGATCATCAAGAGCAGCCTGGACACGCTCGCGGGTATCAAGGGGGCACCCGCCGGCGAGCTGCAATGGGGCGGCGCGATCCCGGCAGAGACGGTGCGCCGCCTGGCTTGTGACTCGGCGATCACGCGGGTTACCGGGCTTGGCGAGCTGGAGGCTGAGATCACCCATGCGGCGCGGACGACGCCGCCATCAACGCGCCGCGCACTGGTCGTGCGTGACGGTCACTGCGTTTTCCCCGGATGCGACCGACCGCCGCCCTGGTGCCAGAGCCATCACCTGAAGTTCTGGGGTGATGGCGGACCGACCAAACTCGACAACCTCGGCCTGCTGTGCACGGCACACCATCGAAAGGTGCACGAGGAGGGTTGGACGCTCGAGCGAACGGGCGAACGCTGGTCGGCGCGGCCCGCGGTGGCCGGCGTGAGTCCCCGAGCGCGCTCCACCTAAGCGGAAAGAGCGCGGGCGGTGCTTGCGACCATCACACGGGCGGTGCCCGCGACCATCACGCGGTCCGGTTGATTCGGCCCTCCAGCCTGGCTTTGACCGCCGGCCACTCGCTTTCGATGATCGAAAAGATCACGGTGTCGCGGTAGCTGCCGTCGGGACGAATGCGCTGGTTGCGCAGGGTGCCCTCGAACTTCGCACCCAGTTTCCGAATCGCGGCTTGCGAATGCAAATTCTTGACGTCGGTTCTGAGCGCGACGCGGATGGCGTGCCACTCCTCGAATGCATGCCGCATCAGCAAGAATTTCGACTCTGGATTCACGACCCCGCCCCAGGCCTCGGGCATGTACCAGGTCCAACCGATCTCGACCGTCCGATCGTCTTCCTGGACATCGAGGTAGCGAGTGCTCCCGATGACGCAGTCGTCCGCACGCCGCACAACCACGAACGGGTACTCACGACCCTGCGATTCGGCCTGCATCCCTCTGGCAAGCCACGCCTCCATGGCTGGCGGCGTCGTAGGCTTGGCCGGCATCCACTCCCAGACTGCGGGATCGCGTCCGGCGTGCAACAACGCCTCGGCGTGTTCGGGGCGCATCGGAGCGAGTCGGACGTGCGTACCCTCCAGTGTCACGGGGCCGAGCCTGGGCTTTGCGCTCATCGACCGAACTGCGATTTGCCGATTAGAAGGGCTTGGCCACCATCAGAAAAACAACGACCACGAGCAGGAACCAGGCGACGACTTGCACCGTCATGGCGGCAGCCGCAAGCGTCGCGGAGCTCTCGGCATGCGCGGCGGTGGCGATAGCGCCGGCATCATCCGTGCCGGCTCGACGGCGAGGCCGAATCGTTCGCGACAGAAAGGCACCATCAAGCCCCATGGCCGCAACGAAGAGCAAGACACCAAGGAGCAACCAGCCGGTGAAGAGCCTGAAGTGTCCAATCCAGAGCAGGATGCCCGTGACCAGAAGCAGCGCTGAGCCGACATAGACCATCATGACCTGGATCCGCCAGGCCAACTGGTAGAGCGCGCGCTGTGCGACATCCGCCGCCCGTCCCGCCATCGGGCGCCAGAGCAGATGCGTCGTCACGCCGCCGACCAGGAAGATTGCGCCGAACACGTGAAGCGTAAGCAGCACCGGCACGCCAGCAGCATAACGGTCGGGAGCCGCCGGTATAGTGTGCACCGTGCCAGACGAGCCCGGCGGGCAGGCAGAAGTTGTCATCCCGCAGGGTTGGCTCATTTCGAACCTCAGCCTCGACGCGGTAAAGGCGCTGCAGCGTGGTGATACCGAGAGCGAATGGGAAAAGGGTGACCTGCGCCTGCGTGGGGTCGAAGTGCTGGTCGCGCGTAACTGGGTGAAAGAAGAGTTCTGGCCGCGGATCCAGGATGCGGTGCAGGGCGGCTACGCGGCAGAGAAGACCTACACGTTCATGCGCGCCCACGCCGACCGACGGCGCGTGCGGCGGGCCAAGAAGTAAGGGGCGCAGACACCCCGTTTTGACCAAGGCCGCTCGGGGGATACCCCTGCCTGTCGCAAAGTAGGAGGAAGATGCTGCATCTCCTGCTAAGCAATCCGATCAGCTCCATCGGCCGCCTGAGCGGCGACCTCCTGATTGCCGTGCTGGCAGGCCTGGTTTTCATCGAGGAGAGTGGGGTGCCGGTGCCCTTCGCACCAGGCGACCTGCTCCTGATCATCGCCGGGATCGCGATCGCCAGTGACACCGTGGAACCGATCCCGATGGTTGGGGCGCTCTTTCTCGCGACCGTGCTGGGGGCGATGACCGGCCGGGAAGTCTTTTCGGCGCTCGGACGAGCGGCGTTGCTGCGGATTGCCGATGCGCTGCGCTTTCGGCGCGCGCTCGAACGCGCGACTCATTTGCTTCGCGAGGGCGGCGCGCCGGCGGTCTTCATCGCCCGCTTGATCCCCGGGCTGCGCATCCACACCACGCAGGTCGCCGGCGTCAGCCGGATGCCAAGACTGATCTTCGCCGCCGGGCTGATTCCATCCGTGGTCGTCTACATCGCCTTTTTCGTCGGCCTTGGCGCGCTGGCCGGCCGTCCGGCCGTTGGGCTGTTCCATCGCGCGCAGCATCGATTCTTCGTGCTGGCCGTGACCGGACTGGCAGTCCTTGCCGTCGGCCTCTCCATCCGCTGGCTCGCGCGCCGTGGGGCCCTCAGCACGCTCGACACGGTCATCCTCGGAGTCAGGCGCGACCTGGCCGACTCGATCGAGGCTTACCTGCTCGGCGAGGAGCAGGCCGGGCAACCGTTTCCCATCATCCGGCGCCTCTGGGCCGGCCTCATCGACCTGCTGGTCGCGTTTGGCCTGAGCATCCTGGTTCTGACCGCCGTGTCCGGTTTCAACAACAGCGAAATGGTCCTCGATCCAGAGGGCTTGCTGATCGTCGCGGGGATAACGCTGCTCTACCGGATTCCCTACGAGGCGCTGACCGGACAATCGATTGGGAAAACGATGATGGGCATCTCGGTCTACGGCCCCGAAGGCCACGTTCCTGTCTGGTGGCGAGCTGGGCTGCGCAACCTGATCGGCGTACTCGCGCCCCTATGGCCGATTGACGCGGTGCTCCTGCTGCGGAACGAGCGCCGGCAGCGCCTGGGAGACCTGCTGACCCAGACCACGATTCGACGGATCGCTCGCTGAGCGCCGTCGTTCTCGCGCTCGCCGCCAGCCTTTGTTGGGGCGTCGGCGACTTCATTGGTGGCCTGGCAACCCGCCGCCTCGGCGCGTTTCGCGTCTTGCTGGTTTCACAGACTCCGACGCTAGCTCTCATCGCGCTGCTGACGATCGTGCGGGGGCACCGCCTACAGCCTGGCCTGTGGATCGTCGCTGGCATTCTCGGTGGCCTGGTCGGCCTGGTCGGGCTGGCGGCCCTGTATCGCGGCATGGCGATCGGCGTCGTCAGTATCGTCGCGGCGATTGCGGCGACTGCCCCGATCGTGCCGCTGGTGATTGGGATCGTCCTCGGCGAACGGCCCTCGACAATGCAACTGGCCGGCATCATCATGGCGCTTGGCGGCGTTCTCTTTCTTACGCTCGACCAGCGACCATCGCTGGAGAACCAGCGACTGCTGCCGGGCATAGGCTTGGCGGTGGTTGCGGCGCTGGCCTTCGGCGGATTCCTGGTCGCCATGCGCTATGCAAGCCGGCCAGATCCCTTGTTCGGCGTCCTCGCAGTGCGGGTGGGAAGTGTGGGCGCACTGCTGACGCTCGCGGCGGTCAGGCGTCCGGAACTGCAGCTGCGTCCCCCAGAGTTGGGCAGACTCTTCACGGTCGGCATCCTCGATGTTGGGGCCGACGTGCTCTTCGCGGTGGCCACCACCGTGGGTTTGCTCAGCATTGTGTCCGTCCTGTCGTCGTTGTATCCCGTCGTCACCGTGTTGCTCGCGCGCCTGGTGCTCGACGAGCGGCTGAACCGGTCGCAAGCGCTGGGCATCCTGCTCGCGTTCGCGGGCGTCTTGCTGATCAGTTTCTAAAGCCAGCCAGAAGTTCCAGGACCAGGTCGATCTCGCTCGGCGTGTTGTAGTGCGCGATCCCGATTCGTAGGGTGCCGCCTTCCTCGCGGAGGCCGAGACGATCAATCAGCTCGGTTGCGTAGTGATCGCCATGCCAGGTGAAGACCTGGTGCTCGCCAAGCCAGCGGGCCAGCGCCTCGGGCGCGTGTGGCGGCCACGCGATCGAGACCGTCGGCGCGCGCTCCTCGAGCCGGTCGGTGCTGCCGAAAATGCGCACCCCCGGAATCTGCTGCAAGCCGTCGATCAGCCTGGCGGCAAGCGCCCGTTCGTGAACGGCGATTCGAGACATGGCGCGCTCCAGGGCCGGGCGCTCGACCTCGGTCGAGCCTCCGAGATCAGCCAGGTACTCGAAGGCGCCCAGCATGCCGGCCAGACATTCGTGGTTCTGTGTCCCGGTCTCCCAGCGGCCGGGGCCGTCATCCGCTGCCGGCCGCACTTTATAAGGATGCAGTCGCGCCAGCAGCTCGCCGCGTCCGTAGAGCAGGCCCTGATGCGGACCATAGAACTTGTAGCTGGAGCAAACGAGAAAGTCACAATCGATCGCCTGGACGTCGATGGCGCCGTGGGGGCCGTAATGCACCGCGTCGACCCAGAGCCAGGCACCCGCGCCGTGCGCTTCCCTGGCGATCGTCCGCAGATCCGGAATGGTGCCCACGGCATTGGAGGCATGGGTCACCGCAACCAGGCGGGTTCGCGGCCCGATCTTGGACCGCAAATCGTCCATGTCGAGCCGGCAGTCTGGCACCGAGACCTCCGCGAAGCGGACCACCACGCCGCGCTCATGGAGCGCCAGCCAGGGCGAGACGTTCGCGTCGTGTTCCAGTCGGGTGATCAGGATCTCGTCGCCCGGCTTCAACTCCCGGCCGATGGCGCGGCTGAATGCGAAGGTCAATGTCGTCATGTTGGGTCCGAAGACAATCTCGTCGGGTGAATGCGCGTTGACAAACGCCGCGGCGGCCCGACGGACTTCGTCGATCAGCGCGTCGGATCGCCGGCTGGTGATGAACGCACCGCCGTGATTCGCGTTCATCGTGCGCCAGTAGTCGGCGGTCCGATCGATGACACGTTGGGGCACCTGGGTGCCGGCCGGGTTGTCGAGAAAGACGACCGGGCGGCCGTCGACCTGCAGCGAGAGCGCTGGAAACTGGCCTCGGACTGCTTGTGGATCTAAGCCAATCGCCGGCGCCGCATTCAGCGTCATCCGCGCTTCGCGAACGCCTTGACGATGCTGCGGGCGGTGACCAGGGCAACGATCGCGACCAGCTGACCCATGAAGATCACCCGGTTCAAGTCAAGGGCGGGCTGCCAGGCAACTTTCCCTCCGTTGATCACGAAGGCACCGGCAGGCTGCGACACGACGCCGAAGCCCATCCCCCCTGCCTGGGGCTCGTGCTGGTCTCCTCCCCCACCGGCACCGCCGGCGATCTTTGCGGCCGGAATAATCGTCACGCCGTTTTTCTCGAACGGTGTCCCAAAGACTTCAGTCGCGCGCATCATCGAGCGCGCTTGGTTAATGGCGTCCATCACTCGCATCGGTGCACCTCCTCTATGCAGACGGCAGCAGCGGCGCGACCAGCCTATCGCTTCCTGGCTCGCAGATGAAGAAACAATGGCAAACGCTGCCAGCGCGCCCGGGAGGGGCGTTCCCGGATGGACTGATGGTCAACGCCAACTTCACGAAGCGCTTCAATCAAGAGCCTCGCATCTTCGCAGGCCCGCATGTAGGCCTCAAGCGGCAAGTGTCGGCTGGAAAAGGTCATGTCGAGTCCCTCTCGCGTCAGCACATCCATTGTTCGGCGGACTTGGTAGTAAGAGCCCTCGATAATGAAGCGCGCACCGGGTTCCTCGCTCTCGAACTTGCCGGCCGAGTTGATTGGATGAACGATTGCGATGCAGGCTGCGCCGCCCGGGATCAGAACCCGGCCAATCTCGTTGATAGCGCCAGGCATGTCGTCCATGTCGTGGAGCGACATGAACGCGACGGCCAGATCGACCGACTCATCATCGAATGGCAGATGCGCCGCATCGGCTAGCAGCACACTCATCGATGGATCGGCGGCGCGAGCGAAATCCACCATAGTCTGGGAGCCGTCGAGTGCGATCACGTTATGGCCGAGCGCCTTGAGGTCCGGGGCCACTCGGCCCTCGCCGCAGCCGATATCGAGGGTCAATCGGCCGGGCGGAGGGACTAGCTCGAAGAATGCCGATCGGTGAAAACGCCAGTAGCTATCGTGGCCCGGCTTCCGAGCCCATGCTGCCCAGTCGCTCGCGACGCTATCCCCAGGCCTCTCGTAGCGAACGATCGTCCATGAGCCGAACGAGTTTAGTCGCTGGCGGTCGAGACCCTGCCAAAGGCGAGGCGTGCGACGGTCAGCACGCCGACAAACGCCATGACACCGGCCGCCGGAGCCAGCACCAGCGACCGAGAAAAGTCCGTGCCGGCGAGCAGCCCATGGAGGGCGAAGATCGCGAACATCAGATACGCCAGGCGATGGATCCATCGCCAGCTGGCCGGATCCATCCTGGTCCGCAGATAGCTGGTCACCGTGACGACCAAAAGCAGGTCGAAGCCGATGGTCCCCAGCCCAATCGGGATAGCGGCGTACGAGGCACGAAACGGGATCACCAGGTCGAGCACCGATACCCGCGAGACGGAGTCCAGCGTGATCGCCAGCACGTGGAGGCCGATCAGCGGCAGCCAGCAGATCGTCAGAAAGCGATGCAGGGCGAGCAGGGAGCGGTTCGGCAGGGCGCCCTCGAAAAGTGAAGATCGCAGGGCCTGACCGGTGATAATCGAGGCGCTGAGGACAAAGAAGCCCGACAGGGCGGCGACGCGCGCCGTATCCCAGAGGCCCTGATCAAGGGTCATGCCGCAGCCAGCAGCACGCCCCGACCAGCCCCATCGGCCGGGACAACGGCGTAGTGTGCGGTCCTGGCCTCGAGGAATCCCCGGCCGGCGTCCGAGCCAAGCAGCATTGCGCACTTGGCATAAACCTCGCCACGCAGGGCGCTGTCAGTCACGACCGAGACCTCGGCGAGGTCGCTCTTCGCCGGCAGGCCCGTTCGTGGATCGATCAGATGATGCGCCGACTGGCCCCAGCGGCGGCGGGTGGTCCCGCTGGTGCAGACAGCGCCGTCCATTAGGGCGACAGCCGATTGATCGCAGAGCCCGACATGCCAGCCATCGCCCTCCGGCCCGGCTCCGCGCAGACGGATGTCGCCGCCGAGGTTGCAGACGGCGTTGTCACCGAGCTGATCAATAAAAATATCCGCCAGCGCGCCTTTCGCGATGCCTCCCAGGTCGAGCGCCGCGCCCGGAGCCAGGGCCGCCGACCGCGTGGCGGCATCCAGGACCAAAATCTCGGGCAAGGCTGGGATGCTCGCGGGCTCGATCACCGGTGGCTCGGTCAGTCCCTGCCGGAAAGGCCGGTCATATCCCGATGCTCGAAGCGCGGGTAACACCGCCGCATTGACCAGGCCGCCGCTCTCCTGGTAGGCCCAGAGCGCCGCTTCGAGCATGGCGAAGAGTTCGGGACTGACGGGAACATATCGCCCGTCGCTTGCATTGAACCGGGCCAGCTCGCTCTCCGGCACGAACCTCGTCAGGCACGCCTCGGCGTCGCGAATTGCCTGTTCGCAGCGCTCGAGCGCCGCTTGTCCGGCACTCAGACTGAGAAGCTCGCAGGTCGAGCCCAGGGCGTTGAAACGGCGGGACGCGATTTCAGGAGACATAGCTGTGGCTCTGGACGCTGGCATCGCTGGTCAGCAGCTTGACCGTGGGGTGCAGTGGAGCCTCGGCGGGCTTTGGCGCACTGGCCACGATCCCACCCGAAGCCAGGGCCAGCAGCAAGGTGCCGATGACCGACGCCCACCTCAGCGTCGTGTTCGAGGACATGTTCCTCTCCCTGCCGGATATAACGCGTCCTTGCTTCATTTCCAGCGACCCGGAACGTTACGTTAGAGACGCCGGTCGTAAGGCGGCTGAAGCGCTTCTGAGATATCGCTGAGAGTGCGAACCGAGGCTACGCCACGTCGATGGTGATCGTGTGATAGCCGTCCGCCCCATTCGGGAGCGTGGGCGCCGGGGTCGAGGTCTGCACGGTGCCTTCGCCGTCTCGCGCCCGCACCGATACCCGGTACTGCCCGCCTGGCAAGCTGGTGGTGAGCGTCCAAAACCGCCAGGAGTACGGCGAAAACTCCGACTCGAGCGTCGCGGGACGCCACGAGCGGCCGCCGTCCCAGGAGAGCTCGACCCCGGAAATGCGTCGATCGCCGGCAAAAGCGATGCCGCGGAAGCTGACCGACCCCGCCGCGACGGCCGCGCCGTCGACCGGCTGATCGATCCGCGACATCGTTTTGACGATGGCGCGCTCGTCCCAGCCGTTGTTCTCCCAGTAGCCCGGCTGATCGCTGGGTGAAAACCTGATGCGCGTGACCCATTTTGGTTGCTTCATGCCATAGTGGCCGGGAAAAAGAAAACGCGCGGGGAAGCCGTGCTGGCTCGGCAAGGGCGCGCCGTTCAAGTGCGTGGCGAGCAAATGATCGTCGGTCAAGTCGCTGATGGGAAAGCTCTCGGTGTAACCGTCCGCGCTCTCGATCAGCATCCAGCGCGCGTCCGACGGCACGGTTGTGAGTCCGAGGAGATCGCGAACCCGCGGGCCCTTCCAGGCACCGTTGCTGATCAACGTCCCGCCGATATCGTTGCTGATGCACTCGAGCGTCAGCTCCAGCGGTCGCGAGGGTAAGGCGAGCAGATCGCTGTACGTCAGCGACCGGCCGGGCAGCTGCAACCGCCAGGCGCTGCCGTCGAGGACGGGGTCGCCGCCGAGGTTCTTGGAGACCACGTAGAAATCGCCGACGGGAGTGAGCTCCGCCGTTGGCTTTGCTCCCTCGTTGACGGCGAGCGCCGTCATCAAACGCCGGACATTCGCGTAGCCGATGCCAAGCACGGAGACGCCGACGAGCCCATAAAAGACATTGCGCAAGAAGACACGCCGATCCTCCGCGACGGTCGTATCGGCTTCGATCTGGCGAACGGTCGAGTCGACCAGCGGGACGATGCCCGCAAGCACGACGATCTCCATGGCCAGCAACAGCAGGTTGTCACCCGGCACGAAGTCGAGCACCACGACCGCGCCGCTGACGATTGCCACCAGAGCTGTCAGCGACAGCATCCAGTAACGCGGCACGAAGCGGGCGAGCAGGACGGCGGCGAGACCATAGCAGGCGACGATCACGATGCTGGACCCGGCAAGCAGCAGCGGCCTGGCCAGCACGTGCAGCGCCTTGAGCAGGTTCTCGAAGATGGCCAGCGGAAGAACCTTGAGCAAGAGATCGCCGGCCTGCTGCGGCAAGAGCGGAATGCCGAAGAAGGCATGGCCGAGATAGTCGACGGCCAGCGCCAGCACGCCGGCGCTGACTCCGGTGATCAGCGCCCGCCGGCGGGTCACGCCGGCCGGCAGGGAAGCCTGGCTAGGTCCGGGCCGGGCGGCGGAGGCCACCGACGATAAGGCCGGCACCGATCACGGCCACGACGATGCCGATCACCAGCCAGAGCCGTTGACCGGTCATGAAGCTGCCCGCGATCACGCCAGCACCCTGGAGAATCCAGACGGCACCAACAAGCAGACCAACCAGACCGATGACGATCGCGACCATGCGCATGTCTTACAGAACATTACGCGCACGCGTTTCATTCAACACAGTCACACGGAACTTAACGCGCCGATGCGCTGTCCAGCCGGCTCATCGCGCACTCGCGCGTAAGATCGTGCGCTCGTGTGCGCGTACAAGCCGGCATGCAGCGCCGGCGCGATGCGCGCGAAAGCGCGGCTCGGCCTGCGGCCTCGCTAACTACGCCTCGGCGGCGACTGCCTCCGCCGAGGTGACCGCGACTTCCTTGCCCGCCCGGCCACCGGCCTCGACCTTGGCGAGTGCGAGCTGCCCGATGTTGAGGCCCTGGATCGTCGCCAGGTCGCCCAGCGCGCGCAGGAAGTACTGCCGCCGGCGCCGTTCGACGACACGCGCCAGCTCATGCTCGAGCGCCTGGATTCCCTCGACGAACGAGATCCTGAATGGATCCGTGATCCGGGCGCGCTGCGGGCCAAGTTCTTCCTGAACCAGCTTTTTCGCGTCGCCGGAGAGACCTTCGGTGCTGACGATGATGCCCTCGGCCGCCTTGATGCGCGAGACCTTGGCATTGAACGCGTAGGCGTCGGCCAGATTGAACTCGCGGTCCTTGAGGACCACCAGCACGAGGTCGCCGCTCAGGTCGAGCACAAAGTCCGTGCCCTGCGGGCCGGCGTCGACGATGACCTGCTCGCGGCCGATGCCGAGCTTCGGCAGGATCCCGGAGGCCAGCGTCGTCATCCAGCGACCTTTGTCGTTGAGGCTCGTGGCGCGATCGGTCGGCATGATCACCTGATCGACGCGTTCTTCATTCAGCGGGCGTCCGCAGGCGCACTTCATCCAGTCGGGCGCCATCTTCGAGAGCTTGTTCGGATCGTCGGTGCGGAGAACGGCGTTGCCGGTTCGCGAGCAGACGATCACGTACTCGGACTGGATGAGGCCCAGGTTCCGCAGCTCGCCGAGGCGACCGGCGACGGCCGCACCCTGCGCCTCACCGAGGACTTTGGGCAGGTCGGAGACGGTCAGCGAGCCGACCCGCTCGAGGTCGCGGATCAGCGCGCGGATCTCTGGCGTCGTGAAGGCGGCCATCGCCTGGTTCTCCTCGGCCGATGCCTCGTAGTTGACCTGGCGATTCTTGCGGATGGCGTCGAAGTTGTGGCTGCCGACCGGGGCGAGCACCGGCCATGACGACGGGGTGCCGACCTCCGAGCCGATCACCTCTTGCGCAGCCGTCCGGATACGCTTCAGAAAATCCGTGCGGACCTTCTCGCTGCCGGCGCGAAACGCGATCCCGACCTCGACAAAGGCCGGCTTGGCTGCGTGCTCGAGCTCCATGAAGTGAATATCGTCAGAGCGCAGCTCGCGCAGCGTCGCGGAGCCAGGACGCCGGACCCGCAACCAGCCGACGACCGGTGCCGAACCCATGAAGAGCTCACCCTCGTCGGCGGCCGACCAGCTCTTGGTAACGTCGAACTGCAAGAAGCGATTGAGCAAGTCGATCGTAAAGGCGATACCGGCGCTGTCGAAGATCGCCTCGCGGGCGCGATACAAAACGCCCATGAACTCGGGGCCGTTGACCCGCGACACGATGGTCCAGAACTGGTCGGTGGTGGGTGCGATGTCGAGACGGCGGACTTCTACCAGCAGCATTCTCTTCGGGCTCCTCGCATTAAAAGGTGATGAACGGCAGCCTCCGCCTTCGAGGCGCCTTCCCCACGAGCCCGTTGGCGGCGGTTGCAGCTTAGGGCGGACTCATCGTTCTTGTCAAACAATTCCGCGCGCATACTTCGCTCGGTGACGGAGAGAGAACGGCTGGCCGCCCTGGCCCGGGCCGCGGGGCTTCGGCTGAGCCCCAAGGAGCTCTCGGCGCTCCTCCCGGCATGGAAGCGATACGTCAGCCTGGTCGAAGCGCTTCGCGCGGCGGCGGGGTACGAACCGGACGTCGATTGATGCCAGGCGATCCGACGAGGGCATCGATGGTGGAACTGGCGCATGCCCTTCGGCGGCGATCGCTGTCACCCCTCGAGCTCGCGGGCAGCTACCTGGCGCGGATCGAAGCCGGCGGGCGGCTGCACGCGTTTATCACCCCACCGGGCCAGCCCGCGTTGCGACAGGCGCGGAAGGCCGCGGAGCGATTGGCGCGGCGGGAATCGGGTGCGCTGCTCGGCGTGCCGGTCGCCATCAAAGACCTCTTCGCCACTCGCGGCCTGCGCACCACGGGCGGGTCCAAGGTCCTTTCCGACTGGGTCCCCTCGCGCGACGCAACCGCGGTGGCGCGACTGCGAGCGGCCGGCGCCGTGATCTTTGGCAAAACCAACCTGCACGAGTTCGCCTATGGCGTGACCAATGCCAATCCCTGGTGGGGAATCGCCAGGAACCCGCGGGACGAAACGCGCATTCCCGGCGGATCGAGCGGAGGCTCGGCGATCGCCGTCGCCGCCGGCATGGCGGCCGCCGCCCTGGGCACGGATACGGGCGGCTCGATTCGAATCCCGGCATCGCTCTGCGGCTGCGTCGGTTTGAAGCCCACCTACGGCGCCATCCCGCTGGACGGAACGATCCCGCTTGGCTGGTCACTCGATCACGCCGGCCCGATCACGCGGACCGTCGATGACGCTGGCGTCCTCTTCGACGTGCTCAGCGGAGCGGACAGCTGGGGCAGGGCGCGGCGTCGCGGCCCCACGGTAGTGCGGAACACTCGGGTTGGTGTGCTTCGGACCGGCCTGGTGCAACCGTGTGAGCGCAGCATCGTCGATGCCCTCGAGGCGGCGGCGGCGACGCTGAGCCGCCGCGGCGTGCGGGTGCGCGAGGTTGCGCTCGCCGAACTCGATTGGACGGTGGCGACCCAGCTGATCACTCTCCGGGCCGAGGCCGCCGCCGTGCACGCTCGCTGGTTTGCTGAAAGGCCTCGCGCCTACGGGCCCGAGGTCCGAGTTCGCCTCCAGCTCGGAGCGCTGGTGAGTGGCGCCGATTACGTGCTGGCGCAGCGAATGCGTAACCGGATTCGCGAGGCGCTGCGGCGGATCTTCCAGACCGTCGATCTGTTGCTGCTGCCGACGACGCCGGTCCGCGCCACGCCGCTGGGGGAGCGGACGGTTCGCTGGCGCACCGGCGTGGAGCCGGTTGACGGCGCCCTCGTGCGCCTGACGGCGCCGTTCAATCTGACAGGCGCTCCGGCGCTGTCGGTCCCGGCCCCAACGCCAGGCCTACCCATCGGCCTACAAATTGTGGGACGGTGGAATGACGAGGCCGGTGTGCTTTCGCTGGGACGGCTACTCGAAGATCAGTAGATAAAGCCGATCAGCGGAATCGTCCCCGGGATGACGTGCCGGTAGCTGACCTTGCCCCAGCCCCCGCCGTTGACGCCGGCATAGTTCATCTCGGAGACCAGCCAGCTGCCGTCGCTGTAGACCTGCTCGACATAGGCGACGTGGCCCCAGTAGGGCGACTCCCAGGTGACCATGATGGCGCCCACCCGCGGCGTTGGGCCGACTGGACGGCCATAGGCCTTCGCCCGCGAATACCACTGCCAGGCATTACCGCCCCAGGGCGCCGGACGGCGGCTGTTGACATACCAGGTGCACTGGCCGAAGGGATAGATCCCGCCACCCGAGGAGTAAACCGGGGTGACGAACCAGGAGCGTTTGCCGACGCTGACCGTATGCGCATTGGCCTGCGGCGCCGAGGGGGCCTCCGGTCCGACGCCGTACGGAATCATCAAGTACTGGTCGACCGCAAGGGTCTCGGGGTGGCGCAACAGGTTGAACTGCACGATGGCGTCGGTCTCCGCCTTGAACTTCTGCGCCAGGGCCGCGATCGTGTCGCCCGCGGCGATCTTGACCAGGACACCGTCGACCGGCGGGATGAGGACTTCTTGGCCGGCCGTCAGCTTGTCGACGAGCTTGGGATTCGACCAGAGCAGGGTGTTGACGGAAAGGCTGTACTTGCTGGCAAGCGCGCGCAGCGTGTCGCCGTCGGCGGCAACGTAATGAATGATGTCGCGGTGTTTGTCAGCCGGCGGGGTGACGGGCAGCGCGGGAACGATCAGCGAACCGCTCATCGACCAGCCGATGCCATCGATGGAGCGGCCAAAGGGGGCGCTGGCAAGCGCGGCCCCGGTGGAGGCGCCGGCCAGGGCAGGGGCCGGACCGACGGGCACGTGAAGCACGATCCACGGCATGGCGGCAGCCATGAGCAGCACCGCCGAATGCGTCGCAAAGCGTGGCGCAGCGTACTTCAGAATCAGTCCCCCTTTCCCCCTCCGCAATACGGCCGTGCTGTCGGCCTATACGAGACAAACTCCGCGGGGTCGCATGGGCTTGCGTCGCCGTAGGGAGATGACACACGCTCGTCACCGCCCCGTTACCGACGCCGCGTAACCATTTGCGCAGTTAGAATCCGCTCCGATGGCCGATCCGGCCGAGATGTCCGGTCGTGACCTGCTCGAGACGGCGCTGCGCAGCGGCATCGATCCCGCCCCGTATTTCAAAGTCCTCGGAATGCGCTGCATCAATGTCGCCGCCGGCACCGCAAGCTTCGAGATGCCTGCCAGCTCCGCGCATTACAACCCGAATGGGGTCGTCCATGGCGGATCGCTGAGCTCGCTGGCGGATAGCGCGATGGGCTTTGCCGTGTTCAGCACCTGCGCCCCGGGCGAGACCTTTACGACGGCCGAGCTGCATGTCAATTTCCTGCGCGGCGTGACCGAGGCCTCGGGCACCCTCCGATCGAATGGCCGCGTGGTCAGCCGCGGCGCCCAGATCGTGGTCGCGGAAGCGGAAGTATTCGATGCCCGGGACCAGTTGGTCGCGCGGGCCAGTTCGACGAATGTGATTCTGCAGCGACGGCCATTGCCGGCGACACGCGGGTCAAGCGAGCCGACACCGACCCCGGCACCGGCACCCATGCCCACGGTTGCGCCCGCGCCCATGCCGACGGCTGCGCCCGCGCCCATGCCGACGGCTGCGCCCGCACCCTCGCCCAGCGAGCGCCAGACGCCGCCGATCGTTTCGCCACCCATGACCACCGAGCTCATCAGTGCGGCACCGCTCGCCCGGAATAAACGGAAGATCCGCACCTTCGCCGGCGACGTCGCGTATCTGCGCAAGGGCCAGGGGCCCGCCCTGCTACTGCTGCACGGGATTCCAAGCTCCTCATACCTGTGGCGCGACCTGATCGATCGCTTGAGCGAAACCTTCGACGTGCTGGCGCCCGACCTGCTCGGCTACGGCGATTCAGACAAACGACTCGACGCCGATCTCTCGATCGCGGCCCAGGCTCGCTACATGGTCGCCGTTTTGGAGTCGCTCGGCATCCACCAGGCTGCCGTCGTGGGACATGACATCGGCGGCGGCATCGCGCAGCTGATGGCGGTCGACGAACCCGACCGGGTCGCCCGCCTCATCCTGATCGACAGCATCGTGGACAACAACTGGCCCGTCCCGGACATCGCCCGACTGAAAGAGCCCATCTGGGACCAGATCCTGGCGAACCGGGACCTGCGCGACGGCCTGCGGAAGGGACTGGAGGCCGGCATGGTATCGGAAGGCCGGGTGACCGATGAGCTCGTTGACGAGTGGACTCGGCCATTTCAAGATTTGGGCGGCCGGCGGGCATACCTGCGGGCGGCGCGGGCCCTGAACAACCGCGATCTGACCAGTCGCGCCCGACACATCGACGAGATCGAAACGCCGACCCTGATCCTCTGGGGCGCGAACGATAAGTTTCTCGAGCCCCGCTGGGCTGAGACGCTGAAGCATAAGCTGCGCGACTCCACGGTCGAAATCATCGACCCGGGCGGGCATTTCCTCCCGATCGATCGCCCGGACGCAGTCGCCGACGCGATCATGCGATTCTTGACCACGCGATAAGCCCCCGCCCTACCCTCCCGCCGCAAGCGGGGGGAGGAAAATCATCAGGGGCGGCGGGCGAGCAACTCATCGACGCAACTCGCCGGCGTGGCGGTCCACTCCGCAAGTCGAATCAAGGGCGTGACCTGCGGGCCATGAAAGTCGTCGCCTCCAGTCGCCACCCAGCCGTACCTGGTGGCCGTCTGGGCGAAGCGCTCCATCAGCGCCACGCTCTTCGGTCCGTATGGATCGGCCGGTGCCTGCGGATACGTCACCTCCAAACCCTGCACTCCCGCAATGGCCGCGGTGTGGAAGAGCACCTCGAGGTCCGGTACGTGCGAATAGACGCCGGGATGCGCAAGCACGCTCACCCCGCCCGCCTGGTGGATCAGCGCCACCGCATCGTCGAGTGAGAGGTCGCGGGCCCGGGGAACATGCGCCGCACCGCCCGGTCCCATCACCGCGTATAACGCCTCGCGCTGGACACTGGGGTCGGCCGCTTCGATCGCGGCCACGATGTGCGGCTTGCCCACGTTTCCACGCGCGCGAGCCCGCACCTCCTCCCAGCTGATGCGGTAGCCCGCTGCAGCCAGCCGGCGCACCGTCTCTTGCTTCTGCGCCTCGCGCATCTGGCTCGCCTCATGCAAGCGACGGCGCAGCGTCCGGTTCTGTGGGGTGAACCCGTAGCCGAGCAGGTGCACGTCCGCCAATCCGCGGCGAGGCTCGTCTTCTATGGAGAGCTCCACCGCCGGCAAAATGGTGGGACCGGATCGGTCCAGGCGACCGAGCGCGTCCAGGCCGGCGAGCGTGTCATGGTCCGAGATCGCAATCGTCGAGAAGCCGGCGGCGGCGTGGGCCGCCACAATCTCAGGGGGCGTCAGCTCTCCATCGCTAAAGATGGTGTGCAGGTGAAGGTTCGCCCGCCCGTTGGAAGGCTCAGCCAATGGTGGCCCATTGTATGAGGTATGCGGCGGGCGGGGCGTGATATAACCGTGGGCGCCAACGTATGAGCCCTGCGTCCCAGCAACCACTCAGCCTGATTCGCGAGCGCGTGCTCGCATCCCTGGAGAAGCCGACCCCTGAGCTGATCGACCGAAGCCTGAGCTGCCTGCTGGCAGCCCTGGACGTCCAGTCGGCGTTTCTCGCGCGCATCGACGACGACGTGCTCGAGGTGGTCGCCTCAGTGGGGACGACTGCGGAGCCTGCGGTTGAACCCGGGCTGCGGCTGTCGCTGGATGAGAGCTTCCATGGCGACAACGATGATGGCGCGGAAGCGCTGGTCAACGTGCGCGATGCCAGCAAGCAATTGCCGTACAAGAATCTGCCGATGCGGCAGCGATTCGGGATTGTCAGCTACCTCGGCACCGTGCTTCAGGCAGACGACAAACGGGCTGTGCTCGCGGTCACGGGCACGAGAGCGCGGGTTTTCACCGAGGCCGACCAGGACCTCCTCCTGGTGGTGGCCGGGCTGCTGTCGCCGCGATTGGGTTGGGGGAGCGCTCCCGGCAACGGCCAGCGGCGCACGCCGGTTTGGGCGATGCGACTGGCCTCGCATGACGTCAAGGAACCACTCGCGATCCTGCGCGGCTACGCCGACATGCTCAGCAACCATGAAGTCCCTGCGGAACAAATGGCAATGGTCGCCGACCGCCTTGCGTCGCAATCCGAAACCTTGATGCGGGTTGCCGACCAGGTCCTGCTGCTGGCCCGCCTGCCGATGGAGCTGGCCTTTACCGTGCGCGTGTCGCTCGGGGCCATCGCCCAGGCTTCCGCCGCGAGGATCCGCGAACGCCTCGCCAATGCGGGCATGGAGCTGCGCGTGCAGCTCGATACCCAGGGCGAGGTCTGGGGAGACAGCGTGCTGCTCGAGGCGGCGCTCGACGAGATGCTGCACAACGTCGTCAGGCACGCTCGCGGCGCCACCGTCGTGCAGCTTCGTCTTCGTGACGCCGGGGCCGATCGCTTTCAGTTGATGGTGAAGGACGACGGACCGGGGATGTCGGCCGACCGCCTGGCCGAGCTCTTCGGGCCGCTCGCGACCGAGCAGCCAGAACGCGGCGAGGGACTCGGGGTATATCTCCTGCGCCGGGTTGCGGAGGCGCACGGTGGGCGAAGCTGGGCGAACAGCCTCGAAGGCAAGGGAACAACCTTCTATCTGGAGCTGCCCGCTGCCTCGCCTGACGGGACCGCGCAGCGCGCCTCCGCGGTCGCGGGCAAGTCTCCCGCGTGACGGTTCGGATCAAGAAATCGGCGCCGGCCCGAACGGCGCGTTGCGAGGAGGCGCCGCCGGCCGCGCTGCTCGATGGCATCGAGGAGTTCAATCGCGGCGAATTCTTCGAGCAGCACGAAACACTGGAAGGCATCTGGATCACCGAGCCTGATGCCGTTCGATATCTGTATCAGGGCATCCTGCAGGTCGGGGTCGGCTTCTATCACTGGAAGCGTGGGAACTGGCGCGGCGCGATTGCCAAACTGCGGCAGGGTTTGCTCAAGCTGGAACCGTATCGGCCCGCCTGCATGACGATCGACGTCGAGCGGCTGGTCGTCGAATCCGCTCGGCTGCTCGAGCAGCTCGAGACGCTTGGCCCCGAGCGCCTGCCAGCGTTCCCGCCGCCCGCCTTACCGCGGGTGCATCGAGTCCGCCAGCGGGTGTAACCGCGAAGTCGCGGCGCGCAAGAGACCGTTACGAATAAACCGGTGAGGGCCTCCGTATTACTCGGCAGGAGCGGCTGCCCCAGCCGCAATCGACCGTCCTCCCTCCCATTCAAGAGAGAGGCGCTCGCCACCCGAGCGCCTCTTTCGTTTTGGCCGCGGTAGGGGCGCCGAGGCGAAGCCCGAGCAGGTCCGCCGCCTCCCGCCAACCCGGCTCACCGGCGGCCTTGAGCTCAGCCATGAGATCGAGTGCTTTCGGCGTGTCGAGATCGTCTTCCAGCGCGTGGCGCACCGGCCGAACTGTCTCA
>DAIPYJ010000022.1:0-40173 GCA_036782775.1 Candidatus Dormiibacterota bacterium
GCACGACGCTGGGCGCATCCCGCCAGGCGGTCCGCTGTCCCCGCAGCTGCCGGGCCTCGACGATGCCGTGAAATGCGGTGGCGGTCTTGGACGCGAAGGAAAGCGAGAGGGCGAAAGCGGTGCCGGCGCGGTAGAGCGGCGGCGGCAGCAGGCTCAACAGTTCGGCGCTATGGACCGTCGCCTGGAGGACGGCGAAGATGGCGACGGTGAGTAGCAGCGCCATGCCCGTAGTGGCTCCGAAGAGTACGGCTTCCCAGGTCCAGCGCCCACCGATGATGGGAATGGGCGGCAGCACCAGGATCGCGTGCTGACCGTACCGGCTCAGGGCAACGCTGAACAGGATTGGGATCACCGCGAGCAGCAAGCCGAGCCGCAGGTGGAGCGGGCGCCCCCGCCGGTATGGAAGCCACACGTTGACGATCACCAGCAGCATCAAGGCTTGCAGTAGCGGGTTGCGGAAGATGAAGGCGATGGCCAGTGCGGCGACAGCCCACGCACACCAGCCAAGCGGGTTGCGAATCACGGCGCGCGCCGCCGGATGTTGATGACTGCCAGTCCCAGCAGTGATGCCACGGCAACCACGATGAGGGCGAGGGGCGCGAATGGTAGCGGCGTCGGCCGCGATGTGCCGGAACCTGTCGTTGCGAGCGCCGCTCTGGCGGGGGTCGAAACCGTGGGAGCGATCGCCTGAAACGCTGGCGTTGAGGTCGGAGCAGTACTGGCGCTCAGGCTGGGCGCCGACTGGACTCGCACCGCCGCCGCTGTAGCCGCGAGCGATGACCGCGTTGCCGGGGATGGAGTCGTGACCGCGGCTGCCGGAAGGGAAGGACAGATCTGGCTAAAGCGCGCGGCCGGCGGTGGCGTACCGAAGCCGCTCGTGTAGGTCCAGCCTTCGACATCGCCATCGTGAACGGTGTAGCCAGTGACGCCGCTGGATCGTTGCACCCAACCGCTCGACGTCAGGGTCCAGTCGGACCAGTTCGGTCCCGACGTTGGTCCGAAGCACCGATCGGGAACTGTGCGGGGTTCGCGGTCGACCTGGCAGACGGTGTCGGCGCCGCCGCCCCAGTCGTACACCTGGGGCGGTTGCCCAGAGTTGGCGCCAGCCAACTCGAGCAGTGCCAGCCCGCTAATCGCATCCTGCGCAAACTGCACGCAGCGAGAGAGGACGCGCGTTCCGGGCCAGGCTGTTCCATGCTCGATGACGAGCGCGGCCCGATGGATGCCGGCGTGCGCCGCTGCCTGGCCGACGAGCAGCGCGCCGCCGCTGAGCAGCGCCGCGGTCAGAAGGCGGACTACGGTTCGAATCGCCGGCGTCCTTTCAAGCTCAGCGAAGCAAGTCCAGCACCGATCATCAGGATCCCGACGATCAGGAGCCCGACCGCGTTGCCCGCCGGCCTCTGACCGGTCTGTGCTAAGCGGGTTGTGCTAACGGGTTGGCTGGACGCGCTGCTGCTGGGCGACGCGGATGCCGCGGCAGCGCACGGCAGCAGAGTCACGGTGCTGGATGCCTTTGTTGACGCCGTCAACGATCGTCCGAGCAAGGCGATCGGTGCCTCGCTGCTGGCGAAGAGCTTGCTGAACCCGTTGAATGCGCCGGCATCCGAACCGGTGGCGATCTGAAGTCCCAAAAGGTTCGCCTTCGCCGAAGACAGCTTCGACGACCAGCTCGCGTCAGTCTGAAGGCCGGCTGCAAGGATCGCCTGCATGGCCAGCTCGTCGGAGTTGGCGTCCGGTGTATTGCTGGGGTCGCTACTGGGTTTGGTGGAATCCGCCTGGTCGACAAATCCGCCGTTGACGAACTGTGTCGCCATGAACTCGAAAGCACCAGCGATGTGCGGATCGTCCGCAGCAACTCCGGCTGCAAGCAGCGCCTGGATGACCAGCGCGGTGGTGTTGGAATCGCTGCCGAATTGCCCGGCGTTGTCGAAGCTCCAACCATGGTTTTGCGGGTTCTGCCGGTCGTCGAGGAATCGGACGGCGTCAGCGCCCGCATCAATGTGCGCCGCCTGCAAGCCGAGGATGGCGAGCGCGTCGCTAAAGATGTCCGAGCCGTATTCGCCGTTCGATTTCGCCAACTTGAGATCGGCGATCGGACCGGCTGTCAGTCCGGCTTTGGGTTGTAAGACCCGCGCCAGGAGCAGCTCGCCGTCAGTTCCAACGGGCGAATCGGTCTTGCTGACGTCGAGCGACGTTACCGTGTTCAGAAATTCGGCGAGCGATTGGCCTGACCCCTTGAAGGCGGCCGCGTCCTGGCCGGCCGCTGACAGGCTGATCGCGACCTCAGCCGAGCGCGCGATCGGGTTGCCAGCGCTTCCGAGCTGGCCATTCGCTTGCTGCTGGGTGCATTGGAGCCAGCGAAATGCCTGCTGGGAGGCGTGGGTCGCGGCTGTGTCCTGGGCCGCCGCGCTCAGCGAGCTGATCAGTAGAGTCGAGATCGCGATCGCGACGGCGGTCGTGAGTCGTTTCATAGTTCCTCCAGTGCCAGTGATGGGTGCCTGGAGGCCGATTGGAGTCGCCAGAAAAACAAACGCTCCCAAACCTCGATGGCGGGAGCGAACGATGATGCCTGGCGCATCCCTCTCAGCCTCGAAGAGGGTCGTAGCTCCCCGACAGGCAGGTCTCCTGGCTCCGGATCGTCGCCTTGCTGGACTCCTTCCCAAGGCCAATGGCCTCAGTGGATCTCGTCCACGGCTCCTCGGTTACAGTGACGGGTTCGCGCCGGACTTACACCGGCTTTCCTTTTCAGCTCTACGCGAGCCACCTGTCGGCGTTCTTCACTTGTGCGGCCTTGGCGGCGGCATCACCTCTTCCCCGAAGGTGCCCGCATTATAGGAGAGCGCCGGAAACAAAAACGCCGCCCTTCGCGGGCGGCGTTCTGATGGTGAGTCGCTCAGGCGACGCGACGCGACTGCTGGAAGTAGGCTTCGAGCTCTTCGATGGTTGGCACGCGGTTGACTTCCTCGGGCTCCACGTTCATAAATTGCTCTTGCGCGGTAAAGACGAGCTCGATCAGGTCTGGAATCTTGATGTCGGGCGAATAGGGGACGCCAAAGGCGCGCAGCTGCCGCACGGTATCAGGCGGAACGACCGTCTTCTCCGCCAGATTCATCTCTTCGAGTGTCCAGAGGATCCGGTCGAGTGCGTAAAGGCTCAGCTTGCGCTTGGCTTCGTCGGCGCGATTGGCGAGGACTCGCAGCGTCGTCCGCTGGGTTTCGAGTTGAATCGTCTCGTACATTCTTTGGGCAATCCTCCGACGCTGAGATATCCGGTCGCGACCAAGGTACGTGCCCTCCGCGCAAGCAGCAAATAAATTTCGTTAAAAGATGTAAACGGGTCACCGTGCGTGACCGGCAGGCTTTCGAAAGCGGACGGGATAATACCTGCTGATGGCGTTCGAGGACGCAGCGGCCGAACGCGGCCCAGGGCGCGATGCGGTAGACCTCTACACCCGAACCTACAACACCTTGCTGCGGAGCTCGGGCGAAACCAAGCTCAAGGTGCTCGAGCAATCGCACATCAGCATGTGCTCGGTGCTGCATCCCAAGGCCGGCTCGGCGGAGCCCGACACCGGCGCGTTGATCTATGCGCTGCGCCGCCTGCCGCCTTCCATCGTCAAGGTCCGGCGCATCCTCCTCGGGCAATCCGCCGAAGTCTTCACCCGCCTGCTGGGCGTCGACGTCGAGCGCTGGGAAATGCAGAGCTCGCCCGGCCGGCGGCGCCGCTATTACTACGACGGCAGAGAAACCCTCGCCGTCTACATCGCCAGCCCCTCGGACGTCGATGACGTCATCCCGCAGCTGGTCGCCCTCCAGATCGAGTGGAACAAGCTGCATGCCCTGCTGAGTGTGGAGGACATCGCAAACACGGAGACGGTGGCGGATGAGTTTGAAATCTTGCAACGGCTCGGGATCTCTGAGGACGACTCGATCCGGCTGGTAGAGATTTGGGGCGACCTGCTGCCGCCGCTGCAACAAATCAAAGCGGAGGAAAAAGATTTCACCGTCCGCATGCTGGGCGGAACTTCGATCGGTTACATCAAGGCGACCCGCCGCTGGTGGGCACCGATCGAGGAGGTGATCGAGCGTGAGGGCGTTGCCGACCGGCCGGTCTACTTCGTTTCCAGCAATACGCACAGCCTGGTCAATCTCGTGAGTGGCTCGGCCCGCCGCCACCAGGAGCAGATCGTCGGTTACATCGAGGGCAGCAACAACCTCGAGCTGATCCCCGAGCTGCGCAAGCTACGCCAGGGGCAAACCCGCGGCAACTGGGACAACTTTCTTTATTACGCGGCTCGGTCGTACTACGGGCAATCACCCGAAGCCGGCTCCCGGCGTGCCCAGCGCAGCACGGAGGAAGAGCAGCGGGGGATCTTCTTCGTGCCCAGCCAGGCGGGCCTCGACGTCGCGGCCCAGGTGATCATCCTCAACCGGCTGACAGCGGGCGACCTCGATGCGCGCCTGGGCAACCCGCCAGCCGATCGCTTGGAACGCAGCTCGGCGATCGTGATCAACGTCAACTACCCGCTTGGCCTGGGCGCCTACAACCTGCTGCGCGAGATCGCGGTCAGCGTCGGCACGTTGCGCGGCGTCTACCTGCTCGGCAAAGCGGCAACCCTGAACGGCACGATCGGCGACATCATGATTTCCAACGTGGTTTACGAGGAGCATTCGGAAAACACCTACTGGCTCGACAACTGCTTCAGCTTCAACAGCGTCGCGCCCTTCCTCGTCTATGGCTCGGCGCTCGACAATCAGCGCGCCGTGACGGTGCGCGGCACTTTCTTGCAGAATCGCGGTTACCTCGACTTCTATCACCGCGAGAGCTACACCGTGGTCGAGATGGAAGGCGGGCCGTATCTCAACGCGCTCTACGAGGCGGCTGAATCGTCCCGCTATCCGGTGCGCGAGAACATCAACTTCACCAAGCTGCCCTTCGACCTCGGCGTTCTCCACTACGCGTCGGACACGCCCTACACCCAGGCGCGCACCCTGGGCGCGCGCGGCCTCTCCTACTACGGCATGGATTCGACCTACGCGTCGTCGGTCGCGATCCTCCGGCGCATCCTGGCGCAGGAACGGGTGCTTACGGAAGACATTGCGCCGCCGCGCTGGGCGGACGCGGAAGCGCGCCAGGGGGCGTAGGACCCTCCTCCCTGACCCTCCCCCCGCAAGCGGGGGGAGGCGAAGTTGAGATTTTTAGCAATCCCTGTAATGGACCGTTGATAGCCTGCGGTCAGATCCCCAACGTCCCCCCTCCTCCCCAACAAGAGGCCGCCTTATCAGCGGCCTTTTGTTTTGTCAGGCGGCGCGTTTCTTGCCAGGCCGCCGCTTGCGAGCCAGCGCCAACTCTTCCAGGGCAAGGTCGATGCGGCGATTGCCGGGATCGAGGTGCTTGGCCAGCGTCAGGTTGCGCAGGGCGGCAACCAGGTCGCCACGTTCGAGGTCGGCGAGACCCAACTGCAACCGGATCGTTGGATCAACGGGGCATGATGCCGCCGCCTGCTCGATCAGGGCATAGGCCTCGTCGCGCATTCCCATCTCCCATAGCAGCGAGCCGAGCTCGGCCAGCAGGTCCGGCTCCTCGGGTGCCTGGGTGAGTCCGCGCCGATATGCCAGCCGGGCCACCTCGGCGTTCCCAAGCTGGCGATGATCGCGCCCGATCAAAAACCAGGTCTGCCAGGCGCTGGGCGCGAGCATCATCGCGCGGGTGAAGGCCTCCCGCGCCTCGGACCGCAAGCCGAGCGCATCCAGGGTCAGGCCGAGGCGGAAGGCGATTTCGCCATCGTTCGGGTCGAGCCGGGCGGCCTGCTCGAGGGCGGCGCGGGCGCGGTCATAATCGCGAAGCCGGTGGCAGAGCGTGCCGAGCCGCAGCCGCGCGCTGCTGGCGTCCGGTGCCAGCTTCACCGCCGCCTGGTAGCGGACCATCGCCTCTCGAACATTGCCTTCGGCCTCGGCGGCGCGACCGTTGGCGAGCACGCCCTCCAGCTCAGTCGTCACTGGCCAGATAACGCCGGGCGGGCGCCCCTCCTACGGGCGGCCGCTGTCGGTTAAAAACCGCAGGAGATCCGGCTCATCCATCTCCTGTGCCGGGAGGACCGGGGTGTACTTGAGCCGAGCGGCGAGCTTCATGGCCAGCTCCACCTTGAAGTCGACCGGCGTGAAGCCCTTATCGGTAAAGATTCCGAGCACGCGATCGCGGATGACGAGCGCGGCGCCCTGCTTGCGGGCGAGAACGGTCATCATCCAGCCGGCGCCGGCGCCCCAACCAGTTGGGCGACGAGCCGCGCCAGCTGCGTCGGCTTGAATGGCTTCTCGACCGTCGCCAGGGCGCCCTCGCGCCTGGCCCGGGCGGGCGTGGCCGAATCGCGGAATTCGGTGAGCATCACGACCGGCGCCGCCGGAGCCAGTGTCGCGAGCAGGGCGAAGGCGTCACCGTCGGGAAGCGTCGAGTCGAGCAGCACGAGTTCGGGAGCCAAATCCGTGGCCGCAGCGGGCGCGCCAGCCGCCGATGCTTCCCAGCGAACCGTATGGCCTTCACGCTCCAGCTTGAAGACGATGATCGAGGCGATGTTGGGCTCGTCTTCGATGAGAAGGACGCGTGCCATAAAACGCGGCACTAATGTTAGTGCGTGCCGGCACGATCACCCAAGCTTCCCACCATCGCCCTGGCCCACGGTGCCTCCGGTGACGCCACCAGCATGCGGCCCTATGTGGCCGCGCTCGAGCGTCGCGGCCTCAACGCTCGTGCCATCGACCTGCCGCGGTCGAACGCCGACCGGGCGGTGCCCGTGTTCATCGACAAGGTGGCGGCCGGCTCGATCGCCGGCGGGCATTCCTACGGCGGCCGCGTCGCCAGCATGGCAGCGCTGCAGGCCGACTACGTGGCCCTCCTCCTGCTCAGTTATCCGCTGCACCGACCGGGTCATCCGGACGAGCGACGAACCGAACACTGGCCCAAGATCGGCTGTCCGGTGCTGCTGCTCTCCGGGGAGTCAGATCCGTTTGCTCGCATCGATCTGCTGCGTTCGAGTGTGCGGCTCATCCCGCAGGCAAAACTGGTGACGTTTCCGGGCGTCGGTCACGGCCTGCTGCCGGTGATCGACGAGGCGATGGATCAGGTCGTCGCCTTCGTCCGCACGCTGTCCGGTCGTCGCTGACTAGACTGGTGCGCCATGTGCACGCCGCCCGGGACTGATTTCGGTCCGCGTGCCCCGCGCGCGATCAAGGAAGAGGAGACGCGACTGTCAGCCGGCGACGGCGCCAAGCTGCGCGAGTTTCTCGCTCAACCGGTAACCGGCTTTCGCCGCGGGGCCGTCTTGATCATTCACGACATTTGGGGCTACACCGACTTCTATCAAGACCTCGCCCGCCGCATCACGGGACGAGGTCACGCCGCGGCACTCATCGATTTCTTTGGGAGGCAGGGCGACTTGCCGGAGTCGATGCGGGCGCCGGAACGGTCTGGTGTCAGCGCCGAGGCCATGTCACGTGCCCGCGAGCGAGCTCAGCAGTTGTCCGACGAGCGCTTCCTTGCCGACATGCAGAGCGCCATCGACAACCTGCAGGCCCGCGGCGCCCAACGCGTCGCCTGCTGGGGTTTCTGCCTCGGAGGCCGGCTGGCGTTGATCTCGGCCGCGCGCGCTCGGGGCCTGGTCGGAGCCGTCTCCTTCTACGGCTTCCTGCAAGCCGAACCCGGCCGGCTGGCGCCGATTTCGTTGGCTACGCAGATCCAGGTGCCGGTGCTCGCCATCTTCGGCGGTGCGGACGCGGGGATTCCTGCGGACCAGGTGGCGGCCTTCGAACGGGCACTCACGACACAGAAGGAGGTCGTCACCTACCCCGGCGCCCCGCACGGCTTCCTTCGGTATGGCGCCACCGAGCACAAGGACGCCATCGACGACGCGCTCGAGCGCACCTATCGGTTCCTGTCGCGCGTTTTGAGCGGCTAGCGGTTAACCGGTAAAGCCTTCCGGCAGCAGCAGGTCACCGCTCGGCGTCGGCAGATAGACCTGCCAGTTGTAATAGGCGAAGAAGGTGCGCGCGTTGTCGAACATCTCCTGGGCGTACAACTGCACCGCGCGGACGTACAGCATGCTCGGGTTGTAGGCGTAGACCGCCCGGGTCATGTCCTGGGGCGCGCCATGCGCGTGAAGGTAGCGGCCGGCGGCGAGGATCGCGTCGTGCGGATTGTTGACGTCGCCCTGGCCGTAATAGGCCCAGGTCGACGGCATGAATTGCATCGGTCCCTGCGCGCCCGCCGAGCTCAGACCCTGGATTCGACCCATGTTGGTTTCGATCAAGTTGATGGCCGCCAGGTACTGCCAGGCGACGCCGTAGGTCTGCTGGGCTTGCTGGTAATAGGACAGCAGCGTCTCTGGCGCCGGCGGCCCGATGATCTTCCAGTGGGGCACCGCCGTGCTGATGCCATTCAGGTCGCCGATCTGCTGGGCCGCGCCCAGGTTGGCTTCGATGGCCGGGCGGACTCCTGGCGCGACCGCTGCCAGAACCGGGTTAACCCACTCGGGATGCGCGGCGAGCACGTGATAGGCCCGCTGCTGCCGCTGGCCAAGCGTGACGTATGCGCTATCCGGCAGATCGCTCTGGCGAATCGAGACCTCGACCTCGTTCAGCTCGCTGGCGATCGTTGCCGCCGAGAGCAGCGTCGCATCGGGGCGGTGCAGGTCTGGCTGGTCGATGACGGCAGTGCCGGTGAAGTGGAGCGCGACGGGCTGGCTCGACGGGGCGACCACGGCATTGGGAGCGCAAGCCGCCAGCAGCATCACCGGTAGTGGCAAGACGATCGCCATCAGCGCCCGACGCACGAGCGGGAGTCTATGAGGTTCTGGAATTCAGAATCAATCGAACCGGCACTAAGGTTCGCTGATGGCTGGCGTTGCACTGAGATCAGCTATCCGTGGACCCGCGTCCCGACCGGTCGTCCTCCGATGGATCCCATTCAGAGTCGGTTACTTCCCTTCGCCGACCTCTTCATGGGGATGATGTGGTCGCGGCCGCGCGGCCTTTCGCTCGAGGAGGCGTGGGTAACGCCTGCCACGATGGTCCTCGGGCTCCTCATGGGAACGCTGGGATTGGTCGGTGGGCTGGCGGTGCTGTTCTACGGCGCCAGCCGCAGCTGGACCTGGATTGTCGCTGCACTAGTCATGTTCGGGCTAGCGCTAGGCGCTGGGGTGCTCGGCCTGTACGGGATCCGGCAGCGCGTTCTCGACCGTTAGGGCGGCTCCAGCTAGCGGACCGGGCCGAGTCCGCCGTCGTGGCCACACCGCAGACAGCGGCGCGGGCCTGCGGCCGGAGCGGTTGGACCAAAGAATCCGACGCCGCTGAGGACGTAATCATGGCCCAGGAATCGGCAGAGCCATCGATGTAGCTGAATTCCCACGATGCCAAACGGACGCCACCTTCTCAGGAGTCGGTTCATGATTGCTTATCTCTGAGCTTCTCGCCCTTACGGACGCGGTAGCTCAAGTGGGTGACTCGAAGGCCCGTGCTTACTTCCGGGTCGTCAAGCAACACGGGTGCGTTTGCCAGGTTGGCGAACCAGGGGATGCCCTCACCGAGGAGTACCGGAGCCAGATCGACGCGGATCTCATCGAGCAGGCCGAGATTCAGGCACTGCTGGGTGATGCTCGGCGTTGCGACGGCGACCACCCTGTCGCCCGCGATCCGCCTGGCAAGCGCGACGGCGCTCTCAACGCCGTCGGTCACGAAATGGAAGGGGATCTCCTGGCGCGGCCAACCCTCAGGGACAGAGTGGCAGACGACGATGACCGGACAGCCAACCGGATGTTTGCCACCCCAACCGTGAGTGATCTCGAAAAGCCGGCGGCCACAGATCAACGCGCCGATCACTTTTGGCGCTTCCCTAAGGGACTCCGCGCTCTTCGCATCTGTCTTGTAGCTCCAATCCTCGCTCGCCGATGGGGTCTCAACGGGGCCCTGCTGGTACCAGTCGAATAGAGGCCCGACATCGTCGTTCGGGAACGCGATGAACCCATCAAGGGACATCGTCATGTTGCCGATGACGGTCGCCATATCGGTCCACCTCCTCTGCTCGCGCAGCGGTCCTGGATTGGGAAAGGATTTGCAGGGCCGTGGTAGCCCGTAGCGGATTCGAACCGCTGATCTCCGCCTTGAGAGGGCGGCGTCCTAGGCCTCTAGACGAACGGGCCCTGCAGTGCGGCCCCTATTATAGGTACGCGAAAATGCAAAACCCGGAGTACGTGTCGTGATTTACGACCCGACCGGCATCAACTACGTCATGAATTCGCTCCAGGCCGCCAGCTACCTGGGCGTGCCATCCGACGTGATCGATGAAATGGTTGGCCAGCGCACGATTCCCTTCACCAAGGTCGGCGAGCGCGTCGTCTTCTCCAAGGCCGCGCTCGATTACTGGATCTATGCCCGGTCGATGGAGAGCCTGCGCGACGACCTGCCGAATCTCGGCTTTCAACGCAAGGCCGGATAGATGCGCCTCGGCCGGCTCGTTCGCGCGGCGGCGCTCTTCCTTACCCTGGCGGCGGTCGCGCAGGAGCTGAACAAGCCAGAGTCCGAGCGGCGCTGGCACGGCCGCATTGCCGGCGTTCCCTACGACTTCCGCTTCCCGACCCCGAAGCGGGTTCGCGACGCCTACTGGAATCCAAACGATCCCCGGGTCTTCACCGACAAGGTGGTGGGGCTTGGTTGGGCCATCAACTTCGCGCAATTGTTGCCGCGAATGCAGGAGGGATACCGCCGGCTGGCGGAGCGGACCTGACCGCGACCGGGTGACGGTCCAGTAACGTCCACCTCCCGCGAGTGACAGCCTTTCTGCAACTCACCGTTCTATTAGCGTGCCTGCGGCCAGCCAGCGCCTTCAATCTCCGACTCATGGCCGCATTTGTGCGGGGAGTTGCGGTCGATGAGCGGACTCCAGAATTTCCTCGCTCCCTTCAGCCATCTGCTCTTCGCCAACCGCAACCTCGACATCGTGGTCCTGTGTTTCGTTCTCTTCACCGTCGCCATCTACGCGCTGACGAATCGCTGGCGCGCGGACCGGCTCGAGCGCGAGCTCGCCAGCAACCGGTCGAGTACGTCGACGGTGCCATCGGCCGGCCGACGCTACGCGGCCGCGCCGACGGTCGAAGAACCGGTTTCTGAGCCAGGTGCCCTACCGCCGATCAAGGGTGGCCGTAGCTACGCCCGCAACCTTGGCTCGGCGCTGCAAAAAGCGGGCATGTCGGCACCACAGATCTACTCACCGCCGACGGCTCCCGGGTTCGCGCCCAACTCGACACCGATGCCCGGTCCCGCCCAACCGAGCATGGGACAGCCCGGGATGGGACAGCCGTATGGGCCGCCAGGCGGTCCCTGGTCGGCTCCGGCTCCTGCCCCGTCTCCCTGGGCATTCCCTGATGGAACCGGACGCAATGCCCCGAGCCCGGCCGCGGCCCCTTCGCCCTTCTATGGGCCGCCCCCCGGCGGAGGGCCATCGCCCGCGGGCCCGTTTGCTCCCGTCCCCGCTTCAGCGCCGGGCGGCCCCGGCCACTTCACGCCACCGCCTCCGCCGCCATCGCTCGGACAGCCCAGCCAGCCAACCGGGCCATTCGCCCCGCCATTCGGTGCTCCGGCGAGCGGACCAGTTCCGACGCCGCCGGCGTTCGCTCCTCCGGGCGCCAGGCCGATGACGCCCCCGGCCCCGCCCATGCCGGGCGGCCCCGCCTATCCCGCGCCGGGGATGATGCAGCCCCCGATGATGCAGCCGCCAACGGAGCCCGAACCGGCCGACGCCAGCCGACGGGGCAAGCCGAAGCGCCGTCGCTTCAACTTCAACGTACTCGAAAACCTCGAGAAGATGGTGCAGGCCAAACCGGCCGAGCCCGCCCCGCAGACCGGATGGACGCCGCCGGCCGCGCCGATCCCGCCAGCGGCACCCCTTACCGCGAGCGCACCCAGCGCACCGAGCGCACCCGCGCCGACGCCGGCTCTGACTCCAAGCCCGGAAACGGCGACGCTCAGGCCGAAACCGGCGGAGACCGCTCCGACGCTTCCATTTCTGTTCGGCGGACCCAAGCCGACCGAGCCGGCGAAGCAAGCGGGCCCACCCGCCGTCGACCCCAAGACTCTCGAGGACGCGGCGGAAAGCGAGACCGTCACGCCGGAACCGACTGCGCTCGAGCCCGAAACGACCCCGGTCAGCGACGCATTCGAGCCGGCCGAGTCGGCCCCAGAACCGGTCGAGTCAGCCCCAGAGCCGGCTGCGGAAGAGTCGAGTGACTCGGGCCAGTCTTCTCGCCGGTCGATGCGGTCGATGATGTTCGGCGAGGAGATTACGGCCGGTGGGGAGAAGGTCGCTGCTGACGCGGAGCCTGCTCCTGCTGATGAGGCCGACGCGTCGTCCACCCCCGAGACCACGACAGTGGAAGCCGAAACCGAGGTGCCGTCGAGCACCGAGACCGACTCGACCTGGCCGTCGTATCCGTGGGAGCGGCGTCAAGACGGAAGCGCCTCCGCAGAAAGCGACGAGTCTGCGGCCGATTCGGTAAAAGACACGAACGGCGACGATGAGCCGACCGCCGATCGTGAGGCATGGAAGTCGAGCGAGGACGGAGCCGCAGCGACGACGAGCGAGTCGGACTGGAGCTCATCGATCGACAGTGCGCCGGAGCCGGCAGCGGCTGAGCCGGCCGTCGCTGAAACGAACGAGACGACCTCGGGATCCGACGATGGTTCGGCGGCGTCCGACACACCGGACAGCGGTAAGCCGAGCGCCGGGACACTCGTGATCATCGAGGACGACCAGACCACCGCGAGCTACTACTCGACGCTATTCCGCGGCAACGGCTACCAGGTCGAAGTCGCGACCGATGGTGTCTCCGGTGTGGACCTCTGCGCGCGCACGCAGCCGCAGGTCATCCTGCTGGACGTCATGATGCCGCGCCAGAACGGCATCCTGGTCCTCCAGACCCTGCGCGCCTCGGACGAAACCAAGAACACGCCGGTGGTCGTGATGTCCAACTTCAGCGAGCCCACCCTGATCAAGCGAGCTCTACAGCTCGGTGCCCTCGAGTATGTGATCAAGACCCAGGTCGAGGGGCCTGCGCTCTTGAATGCCCTGCCGCGCTGGATGAATCGCGAAAAAGCCTTCGCTGCCGCTTAACCGGAAACACCGAGCGTCACGATTTCCCAGGCACGCATGCTGAGCCGCACCCTGCCATCGCTCGCCGAGAGCGGCCGCGCCGAGGATCCGTCCAGCGTCCGGGCGATGATCGCGCCCGGCTGCGGCGCCAACCGGATGACGGCGTCCGCCGGGCGTTCCGACGCGTTAAGCAGGCGAAGCTCGTAGCCGCCATTCGTCGGAATGCAGGCGGTCAGCTGGATCGACGCGGGACTGAGGTCGATCGTCGGTGAGACGGGCTGCGCGCCCGTGCCGCGGCCTAAGAGCAGGGGCAGCAGCGCGCGTTCAGCCGCCCGCCAAACTCCACCCTGCTCCCAATCGCCGCGATGGAAGAAGAGGCTGTAGCGAAAGCGATGGCGACCGAGGGCTTGAGCCCCAGGCGTCTCGAGTCCCGGCCCCGCGTGACCGGTTCGCGTCGAGAGGTCGTCCCGGGAGAGCCAGCCGACGGCACGCAGGACGGTCAACGCCAGTTCTGTCTTCGGTCCCGGGATGACTTCGTACTCGTGCAAGCCATCGGTGATGAGCGCCATGCCGGCGGTGCCATCGCTCAGGTCGACGAAGGAGCGCATCGGATAGGTCGGCAGCTCGAGCTCTGGAGCACCTGGGTCACGATGGGCCGCATGCACCGGTCGGCGAGTCACGTGGAAGGGGGTGTCGGCGGCCGAGTCGGTGACCGAGTACGGCAAGGGGAAGTGGACACGAAGCCGATGGTCGCGCGCGCGATTTTCGAGCTCCACCGTCAGATCGAGTCGCGAGGAATCCGCTGCGAGTTCCAGAACCATCCGTACCGGCATCGGCACCTGCCCATCACCGCGCCGGCGCCGATCATGGCTGAGGCCGCCGGGCACGGAGCCCGTGAATCGCACCTCGAGCCAGGCGCGAGCCGGGTGTTGCTCCAGGGGCACCACGTTTACCTCTTCAAGACGCTGGGGCCAGGCGTCGTTCTCCTCGACGGGCGAAAAGTTGTACTCGTCGCCTGCATCGCCTTCATCGACCAGCCGGTTCAGCCCCTCGTAGCGAAGCCCGCGTTCCTTGTCGACGACGATGAAGGTGCCCTCCGGATTTACCTCTACCGAAAGCCACGCATTCTCGATGCGTCTCGAGCCGACCGCGACCGCCGCACTCGGTTCGACGGGAGAGAGCCTGGCCGTCGCGAAGCCCTCAACGGCAGCGATCAACCGCGGCACCCCGCCGACGTCGACGACCTCCTGTCGGGGAAATGGACTCGGATTCCAAACCTCGCCTTTGCGCACGAGCGAGGGCAAACAGCGTTCGACGACGGCCTCGGCGATGGCTAAGGCAGCGACACTCCGTCGACGAGCGGCCTCAGCGACCTCATCAATTCCCGAGCCACACGCGGTATCGTGGGCCGCGTTTTGCAGGATGAGCGTCCAGGCATCGCGGAGCGACTCGGTGGCGGCATCGCGAGAGAGCGCGGCGAGCGGCTCGGCGAGGCGCTCGAGCTGACGGGTGGCTCGCGCATAGGCCTGCTTGTCGGCGACGCGAACCGAGAGCGTCCCCATCAGGACGTTCGCGCGCGCCGACGACCGCAGCTCGCCACGCCATCGAGGCCAGGGCTCGCCTGGAAGCAGAGCGAGGTAGTCGTCGAGGCGCGCCAGCCGAATCGCCGTCCCGTTGCGCCGGCCGGTCGCCTGCCGCACTGCTTGGGTCAGCGCCCGCTGCGGCAACACATGGTCGTTTCCGTTCATCAGCAACACATCCGGCCCGGGCTGAAACGGCGCAATCGCGGCGAGGGCCTGCTGGATGCGCGCGGCCAGCGCATCTGCCTCGGTTGGAAGGTCGACGCCATGCGAGTAGGAGTTGCCCATGTAGGCGGTGAGCACCTCGCTGCCGTCGGGCGCCTCCCAGAGAAAGGCGACGCGATCGATCGATAGCGGCACGCCTCGCCAAACGGCGGCATGCGCAAAGCCGAATTGGCGATAGAGCTGCGGCATCTGCGCGGCGTGGCCGAAGCTGTCGGGGAGGTAGCCGACACGCATCGAGCCGCCGTGGGCGGTTGCCCCGGCGAGGCCGCGCTCGAGATCCCGGACCAGCGTTTCGCCGCTGACGAGAAATTCGTCCGGGAGCGTGTACCAGGGGCCGACCTGGATCTGACCGCGCTGCACCGCGGCGTCGAGCCGAGCCCGGTTTTCGGGTCGGATCTCGAGGTAGTCATCGATGACGACCGACTGGCCGTCCATCAGAAAACGAAAGTCCGGATCCGCTTCCGTCAGCGCCAGCAGCTCATCCCACAGCTCGACGAGCTGGCCGCGAAAGGTCTCGAAGGTCGAATACCACTCGCGATCCCAGTGCGTGTGGGGCACGATGTAGACGGTCTGACTCGGCGTGGCCATTCGTCGATTCTGCCGAAAATGAAGAGAGGGAACCCGGTCTGGGTTCCCTCTTTTGCCTTTAGCCCGCGGCGACTAGATGCCGCTGTGCCACACGGTGGAACCGATGACGTGCACCCAGGTGAGCCCGTTGTCGAGCTCGATCGGGTTGCCGTTGGCGTCGAGGTAGACGGTCGGAACATTGGGATCCGGGTGGTGCCAGGTCGCGTGGATGACGACCCCGTCGACGTAGATGTCGGCCTTGCCATCGCCGGTGAGCTCATACGCCTCGGTGTGGTAGCCGTGGAACGTGTTCGCCGGATTGGTATCGAGATATGAGGTGACGTACTCGACGATGACCGTCTTGGCGTGCACCTGGCCGGTGCCGATGTTCGTGAAGGGCGACCCGTCCTGCGTCTTGAAGTACTGCTTGGAGGCAGGATCGTAGCGCCAGGTCGCGTTGTGATCGGGCACGTCGATGCTGGTCGCCGGATCACCGGTGAAGCTGCCGTCCGGGTGCTTGCCGGCGATCTCATAGGTTGGTGCCGGCAGGTTCTGCTGCGCCGTCCAGGTGGTCGCATTCGGTCCGTGCATCAGGACGTTGTGCGGCGCATAGCGCGGCGGGTCCGCCCGAAAGAAGACGCCGCCGGCGCCGCGCGCGTAATCGTTGACCATGTTGGGAAACTTCCAGACCATGCCCAGGACGTAGTCGTTGGCGCCCGAGCAATAAATCATTCCCTTGTACATCAGCTCCAGCCGGATGGTGATCAGGCGGCAGCTGCGCACCGGTCCGACGAGATCGGGCAACGGGTGCCAGTAGACGACGCTCAGCCGGGGAATCGAGCCCTCGCTGATGTACTCGTAGACCATGTCGGCCTGCTGAACACCGTTCTGCGGACGGGCGTCGATGCTGTTCTCGACCTGGATGATCAGCGGCGCTCCCGAGCCGATGCGGGTCGGATCGCCCTGCGAGGGCACTTCGATGATGGTGGTGAAGGCGAATTTCCAGTCCGACGCCAGGGGATCCTGCTTGCTGTTGACGGCGGTCTGCGGGATCGATAGCTGATACGGATGGCTGTAGCCAAGCTTCAGGTTGAGGCTTGCGGTCTTCGCGTCCCCTGACCAGGTCACCGCCTTGGCATCGAGCGCCTTGCCGTTGACCACGATCGGGGTCCGGGTCGTGTCCATCGCCTGCGTGAACGCGATATCCACTGTCCCGGCGGGCTTGATGCTCTGCTGGCCGTCGGTCACCTTCTGCTTGTTCACTCTGACGGCCGCGACGGTCGGCGCCGCCTCGGTCTTGAAACTGAAGCCGCTGCTCACGCTCCGGCCCGAGGTGTTCTTGGCATCGCTCACGCTGACGTGATAGGCGGTGCTGGGCGCCATCTTCGGCCGGAACTGGAACTCCTTGCTGCTGATCGCCTTGAAGGCGACGATCACTTTCGGCGTGATGGTGAAGGCCCGCTCGACTGAATCCGGCTTCATGTCCTGGTTGAAGCGCAGGTCGATGGCCGCCGTGCGCGGCACCGCCTGGTCGCCATCACTCACGTTGGCGCTGACTTCCAGCGGCGTGGTGATGATGCGGATGATGATGGCGGCCAGCACCACGCCGATCGCGATCGGCGCCAGCCACCAACGTTCACGAAGTGTTTGCGTCCAGGTCATTGATCACTCCCTATTACATGAACCCAGGTCAGTCCGGTATTGAGATCGATGGGGTTGCCGTTGGCATCGTAGTAGACGACTGGTAAATCGCGGTCGGGATGTTTCCAGGTGGCCTCGATCATGCCGCCGTCGGTGTAGATCTCGGCCGTGCCCTGCCCCGCGAGCTCGTAGTACTCGGTGTTGTAGGTGTGGTGGACGCCGGTGTTGGCGGGGTTGACGTCGAGATACGAGGTGACGTGCTCCACGATCAAATTCTTCGCGTGCACCTGGCCGGTGCCGGCATTGCTGAACGGCGCACCGTCCTGCCACTTGAGGTACTCGTGCATGTTGGCGTCGTAACGCCAAACGGCGTTGTGCTGGGGAATGGTTACGGTGGTCGCCGGAACCGCGCCCGGCAGCGGCGCATCCGCGTGGGCCGGCGCGATGTCGTAGTTGAGCGCGGGCAGGTTCGACTGCGCGGTGTGTGCCGTGATCTGGTCGGGACGGGCCTGGACGTTGTGTGGCGCCACCCGATCACCGGTCCGGTACAGCCAGGAGTACATGTAGGCGTAGTCGTAGACCACGTTCGGCCAGTTCCAGACCTGGCCGAGAACGTAGTCGTTGGCGCCCGAGCAGTAGATCATGCCGCGGTACATCTGCTCCAGCTGGACGGTGATCAGCCGGCAGCTGCGCACGGGAGCGATATAGGCCGTCGGCGGATGCCAGTAGATCGCGGTCAGGCGCGGAATCCCGAACTCGCTGATGTACTCGTAGACCATGTCGGCCTGCTGCATGCCGGTTTGGGGACGGACGGTTGGTTGGGTGCTGTTCTCGATCTGGATGATGATCGGCGCGCCCGAGGCGCCGATGCGCTCGGTCGATCCCGCCGACGGCACCTGCACCATGGTCGTGAAGCTGAGCTTCCAATCCGCGATGGCGCGGTCATGGCGCCGGTTTTCGGCCGTGCTCGGGACCATGAGCGTGTGCGGGCGGCTGTGCGACAGGCTGACGGGAATTGTGATCGCCTGCCCGCCCTTGTCCCAGGTGATCGTCTTGGGGTCGATCGGCGTGCCGTCCAGCAGTACCGGTGTGTAAGCGGCATCCATCGGCTGGGAAAAGCTGATCTTGAGATTTCCGCGCAGGGCGACGGCCTGCTGGCCGTCGGCCAACGCCGAGTCGTTCAGGGTAGCCGCGGTGACCTTGGGCGCCGGCTCGGTATGAAAGGCGAAGTGGTAGGTTTCGCTCCCGAAGCCGATCCGCTTTTTGGCGTCGACGATGGCAACCTGGTACGTCGTGTCGGGCTGCAACCAGGGCCGGATCTCGAAGCTGCGTGGGCTACGGACGACGATGTCCGCGGGGGTCAGCGGGCTGATCCGAAAGCCGGCCCGGACGGAGTCGGTGTCCATGTCCTGGTTGAAGCTGAGCAGGATCGCGGAATTTCGGACGACCAGGCTGCTGCCGTCGCCGACGCTGGCACTGACGCTCAGCGGCTGGGTCATGGCGCGCAGGACAAGCGCGGCCGCCACCAGCAGGAGAACCAGGGGAAGGACCCACCAGCGGCGTCGAAGTCCCGAGCCGATGCCGCCGCGAGTCGCCGTCTGTCGCATTAGTGAAACCTCACGCGGGTGATTCTGACCGGCCGCACAGGCTATTTGAGACACATCGCCGATTCAATGGCAACGGCTATCCGGCTTATTGAGCGTGCCGGCGGTGGCTTTTCTCGGTCAGATCCCCCTGGTGAGCCGGTTAAGCGACCATCAACCGGGGTAAGAGGAGTTGCTGGACATCGAAGAGGACGTCCAACACCCGCACCGGATCGCGGCTCACATTCCGGTTGAGCGCCCGCAGCAGCTTGCGGCTCACCGGCCGCACGAAGCGCACGATGTCATCCATCAGCGGCGCCGGCACCGAGCCGCGCTTGTTCTCGATCACGTCCTCGACCATCAGCAGGAACTCGTCGACCCGCCTGACGTCGGCGCGGCGCCGCAGCTCCAGGTCCCGTCGAGTGGCCGCCGCCTCGAATTCGCGATGGATCTCGTCGATAGCATCACTCAGCATTTACCGCACTCCCTTCACTACCATTCACCCGTTACCGGCGTTCATAAAACGTGATACGCATCATGTTACATAGTCCGCCACCCATGTCAAGGGTTTGTACAGAGCGTGGCGAGATCAGGCTGAAATGCCGTTGCCGGACACTTCCTGTAACATGTCGAGTTCCTGCACCTGGCTCAGGTCAAGCCCCTGGTCTCCCAATGACTGGAGCAACCGCAGGACATATTTGACGCCGGCCAGGTTGACGCCCTTCTGCCGGGTCAGGAACTGGATCACCCGGACCTGCCGGATGTCATCCTCGGAATAGCGACGCCGGTTGGTCGCGGTCCGCTGCGGTTTGATCAGGTTCTCGCTTTCGTAGATCATCAGCGTGCGTGGATGCAGGTTGAGGATCTCGCTCGCGATACTTGGCGTGAAGACCGCCCGTCCCGGCGCGATCGCCGGCATCCGCTTCCGTTTTCCCACGCTCCAACCCCCTGCCGCAATGGCCCGTTTCGATATGCGCCTAACTTTATAACTACAATATCACTTAATTGCTCGGGGCGCAACCGCTTCGAGCTGCCATCGGGCGGTTTGGCGGGGCCGCGTACAGTTAAAGCCATGCTGGCGATCGAGCAATACACCCGTCGCCTGCTGCACGATTTTCATCCGATCATCGCCGCCAACCGGCCGCCCGTCGACCCGGCGCCCGAGCCTGCCGACGGAGAACGCTACGTCCGCGGCGGCGGCGGGCTCGTCACCGGGCTTTCCGGGTTAGCTCAGGCAACCGGTGCCGTGTGGGTGGCCTCGGTCCGCGACGGCTTCGAAGGTGACATGGAGTTCGGCACCGGCGGGGAACCGATGATGGTCGAAACCGCGGACGGCGGCCGCTATCAGGTCAGCTGGGTCAATCCGCCGCGGCTTGCCTACGACCTCTACTACAACAGCATCGCCAATCCCCTCCTCTGGTTCGTCCAGCACTATCTGTGGAACCTGGCGGAGGCGCCCATCCTCGATGACAGCACGCATCGCGCCTGGGACGAGGGATACCGCCGGGTCAATCAGATGTTCGGCCAGCACGTGATCCGCGAGGCGCGCCGGGGCCGCAAACGACCGCTCCTGCTTTCGCAGGACTATCACCTGTATCTGATGCCGCGCATCGTGCGGCGGGAGCTGGCCGATGCCGTGATCCAACATTTCGTCCACATTCCCTGGCCGACGCCCCAGTACTGGAAGGTGCTGCCCCGCTACATGCGGGACGAGATCATGGACGGCCTGCTCGCCTGTGACATCGTCGGGTTGCAGACGTCATCGGACGTGCGCAACTTCCTGCTCAGCTGCGAGGAGAACATGGGCTTGCCGGTCGACTTCCGATTGCAAGCAGCCTTTTATCGGGGGCGTACCGTCTGGGTGCGGCGCTACCCGATCTCGATCGACGCCCGCCAGTTCGATCGGGTCGCCGCCAGCCCTGCCGTCGAACGCGCCGAGCGGGAGATCCTGCGCTGGCGTCCGGAGCAGCTGATCTTTCGCGTCGATCGCATGGACCTCTCCAAGAACATCGTGCGCGGCTTCTTCGCGTATGAGCGGTTGCTGCAGGCGCATCCGGAATGGCGCGGCCGGGTCGTGTTCTGGGCCATGCTGCAAAAGACGCGGCAGAACGTGCCGGAATATCGCGAGTACGCGCGCCAGGTGGTCCAGGTCGCCCGCGTCATCAACAGCCGGTTCGGGGCCCAGGACTGGCAGCCGATCCGGCTCGAGCTGCGCGAGGACATCAACCGCGCGGTCGCCGGCTACAAGCAGTTCGACGTGCTCCTCGTCAACCCGATTTACGACGGGATGAACCTGGTGGCCAAGGAAGGGGTGTCGGTGAACCGCCGCGGCGGCGCCCTGGTGCTCTCGGAAAACGCCGGCACCCACGAGGAGCTGGGCGAATGGGCCCTGACGATCAACCCCTTCGATGTCGACGCCACCGCGCAGGCGCTCCATCAGGCGCTGATGATGGACCCGGTCGAGCGACACGCACGGGCGGAAAAGATGCGAGAGGTGGTGCAGCAGAACGACATCGCGCGCTGGATTTCGGGCCAGCTCCAGGACATCCGCGACCTGATCGAGCCGACCGCCGCCCGCCAGCCGGAGCTGGCGAAGGAGTCGTTCTAAGGCCGGCCTGCCGCCAGCGCACTCAGCAGCGCGACAATCCCGCCGACCCCGTCGACCACCAGGTCGGCGTCGCGGAACAGCTCGGGCGCGGCTTCGGATGATCGAACCGCGACCGCGACGGTCTGCAATCCACGCGCCCGCCAGCGCTTGAGGGCGGAGAAGGCATCGGCGTCGGTGCTGTCGTCGCCGGCGAAGAGCACAGCGCGGGCGCCACTGCGCGCCAGCAGGCGATCGATGACGGCCCCTTTGTCGACAGCGATCCGGGGCCGCAGCTCAAAGACGAGCCGTCCTTCGCGCAGCTCCAGGCCGTTGGCGGCGGCAAGCTCGGCGAGCTGGGGACGGAGCGCGTTCGCCGCCCCGGCCGGGTCGGCGCTTCGGCGGACATGGACCGCAACGGTGGCGCGTTTTCGCTCGACGCTGGCGCCCGACGCGACGCCACTCACCAAGGCATCAGCGGACTCAGCCACGGCGGCCAGAGCTTGCGCGTATCGAGCCGCCTCGGGGAGCAGCCGCGATTTGCCGCCGCTTCGCTCCTCCAGGCCATGATTGCCAACCAGCACGAGTCGATCGGCCGAGAACGCGGGGGCGAGAAAGTCGGTATCGCGGCCGCTCACGATTGCCACCATGCGAACCTTATGGCTGAGCTCGCTGAGGAGCGCGACCACCGCCGGGTCCGGGCGGGCCTCGGCAGGGTCCTCGACGATGGGGGCCAGCGTGCCGTCGAAGTCGAGCGCGAGAAATAGCTCGGGGAGGTTCAGCCTCCGGACAGCGTCGAGCGGTGCGTCAGGCCCAGAGATGCCGCGCGCTGGCGAGCTCGGGGAACTCCGTCTCGGCGATCTGCAGGCGATGCTGGACCGCCGCCTCCATCAGCGAAAAGATGACCTTGACGCCGGCCAGGTTGATGCCATGGACGGTGGTCAGTTCGCGGATCAGCCGGATGCGCTCGATGTCCCGGCGGGAGTAGCGGCGCCGTTGGGTCGGCGTCCGCTCGGGCGCGATCAGGTTTTCGCTCTCGTAGACGAAGAGCGTGCGTGGCTCGATGTCGAACATGTCAGAGACTTCGCTGGACTTATGCGGCATTGCCAAATGCTGCCCTCCAGAAGCAGAGACTGTAAAGAATTATACCCAGCATATCAGCATTTGTGATAAACCGCGAATCGAGGCCCCGTTTGCGTTCTCTGTGGCACCTCTGTGCGCTGCGTGACAGATCGGAAAAGATGCCCCATTGGCTGGGAGGGACCGTATCACCTTAGCCAACTGAATTCGCGCTTGAACGAGACCCGAGTTCCGGATATGGTCACCCGCGAACGGCGAACCCGCCGTTCTCGCAAGCATGTCGCGCATCTTACGGCAACTCACCGCATTAGGAGGAAGGGTGGTGTTGGGTATGGCGCTGATCGCGTTCCTGACCCCGCCCTTCGGGCTGCGCGCCTACCTGGAGGCCCGCGCCCAGGACCAGGCCGAGACGTCGCAGGTGGTCGCCAGCTTCATCCGGCCGGCAGCCGCTGTGGTCAGGGTCCCGGTGACCGCGCGCCCGTTTGCTCAGACGACTCGCTCGCCGCTCGACGGCGTGCGGGGCAAAGGCTCCTGGCTCATGTTCTTCGATGGCGATTGGACGACGCCCGACGCCGACCGGGCGGCCGCGATCGTCGACTCCGCGATCCATGCTGACCTGAGCCATCTCTACGTTCGGGTGGCGGATTCCAACCACCACTTCTATGCGGCGGCCGCGCTCCAGGACCTGCTCCCGATTGCCCATGCGCATGGGCTGAGCGTCATCGGCTGGATCGAGCCGATGCTCGACGATCCGACCGGCGACGCCGCCGACGCCATCGCCGCCGCTCAGTTCGAAGAGGAAGGCCAGCACCTCGACGGCCTCGCGCTCACGATCGAGGGAGACAGCCAGTCGGATCCGAACGTCGGTCAGTACCTGAGCGGGATCCGTGGCGGAATTCCCGGCATGAACGGGCTCGGCGATCGGTATCTGCTGATCGCGAGCACGCTGCCGACTCCGTACGACCATCCCGGCTATGCCTATGCCACGCTCTCGCGCTACTGCCAGGTCTTCGCTCCCATGGTCTACTGGCGGGCGACCGGCTTGCCGCAGTTCAGCGGCCCGGATGGCGCGCGTTCGTACCTGGACCAAGTCTTCGCCCAGTTCCGCGACCCGGCGGTCAATCCCTTCAAGCGGCCGCTGACGATCACGGCGCAGGCCTACGACGCCGCTCCCGAGTACGGCACGCCGGGCGCGCCGCCGGCCAACGAGATCACGGTCTCGATGGATGAGACCCGCGCACAGGGCGGGATCAGCTGGTCCTATTACCGGCTGGCCGACGCGAACAATGGCGTCACCAGCGACGAACAAGCCGCGATTACCGCCTATCCGTACTGGCAGCGATCCACGAGCGGGGGAATCGCCGCCAAAGCTCTCGTCGCGCTCCCCGATCAGCCAGTGGCGTATTAACCAGAGGGGTTGAGGTACCTATGAAAACGCTGTTCCGCCGGCTTCGAGTCCCATCGGCGCTGCGACGCAAGCGCGTCACCATCCCGGCGCTGAGCCTGCTCGGCATCGCGCTGGTCGGGGCCGCCTGGATCCTCGCCCACAACGGGAGCAGCTCGGTCTGGAACCAGCCCGCCGCGCCCATCAGCGACGTCCTCAACCAGGTCGACCGCGGCCAGATCGCGAGCGCCGACATCAACGGCCAGCGGATCCTGATCACCGATGTCAACGGCCGGAAGTCCTGGACGATCGAGAAGGACGCCGCGATGGGAAGCACCGAAGAATATCTGCGCAGCCATGGCGTCAAGGTGGCGGTGCAGTCGACCGACGACAGCTCCCTTACCACCATGCTGCCCAACCTCATCGGCCTGCTGGTCTTGATGGCGCTGCTCTTCGTCCTGCTCCGGCGATCCAACCTGCTGGGCAACCCAATGGGCGCCATGAGCAAGCACCTCGCCGAGGCTCGCACCGGCGACGACGCGGCGGTGACCTTTTCGCAGGTGGTCGGCGTCGATGAGGCGAAGCACGAGCTGGAGGAAGTGGTCGAGTTTCTCAAAGCCCCGGAGAGTTTCGACCAGCTGGGCGCGCGCATGCCGCGCGGCATTCTGCTGGTTGGTCCGCCCGGCACCGGCAAGACGCTGCTCTCGCGAGCGGTGGCCGGCGAGGCCAAAGTGCCGTACTTCTCCTTGAGCGGGTCGGATTTCGTCGAGATGTTCGTCGGCGTCGGCGCGGCGCGGGTTCGGGACCTGTTTCGGCATGCCAAGAAGCACGCCCCCTGCATCGTCTTTCTCGATGAGATCGACGCACTGGGACGCAAGCGCGGCGGTTCGCACCTGCGGACCAACGAGGAACGCGAGCAGACCCTCAACCAGCTGCTGGTGGAGATGGACGGCTTCAATACCGACTGCGCCGTCGTCGTGATCGCCGCCACCAACCGGCCCGACGTGCTCGATCCCGCCCTGCTTCGCTCCGGTCGTTTCGACCGTCGCGTCGCCATCGACGCACCTGACCTCAACGGCCGACGGGCGATCCTCTCCCTCTATGCCGCGCAGAAACCGCTGGCCGAGAATATCGACCTCGACGTGGTAGCCCGGCAAACCCCCGGTTTCACCGGCGCGGATCTCGCCAATCTCTTGAACGAGGCGGCCATCCTCGCGGCGCGCCGCAAGAAAGCGGCCATCGGAACCGAGGAGCTGGAAGAGGCCAGCCTGCGCGTGATGGCCGGACCGGAGAAGCGTAGCCGGATGATCACGCCCGAAGAAAAAGCGATCATCGCCTACCACGAGGTCGGTCATGCGCTGGTGATGAAGTCGATCGCGAAGAGCGACCCGGTGCACAAGGTTTCGGTCGTGTCTCGCGGCCAGGCGCTCGGCGTCACGATTCAGCTGCCCGTCAAGGACCGCTATCTGACCTCGAAGTCCGAGCTGCAGGCGCGCATGGCAGCGGCCATGGGCGGGCGTGCCGCCGAGGAAATCATTTATGGCGACGTCACCACCGGCGCCAAGCAGGACATCGAGTTTGCGACCAACATCGCGCGCCAGATGGTCTGTGAGTTTGGCATGAGCGATCGCCTCGGCCTGGTGACCTTGCACCGCAAAGGGGAGGGCGATGGCACCTTCTTTTCGGAGCTCACCGCGGCCGATGTCGATTCTGAAGTCAAGGCGCTGACCGACGCTGCCTACAAGCAGGCGTACGACATCTGTCAGAGCCGCCGGCAGACGCTGGTGCGGATCGCTGAGCACCTGCAGGTGGTGGAGACGATCGACGGCGACGAGCTCGAACGGCTGCTCCAGGAGCCGGTGACCAGCGCGCGACGGAAGCTTGCCTCACCTCGCACCGACGCCACTGGGGCGGCACGGATCGCCGCGGCCGAAGGCCGGAACTGGGAGCAGACAGACAGTGAGCAGCCGCCCACCAGCATCGAGGAAGTCCCGCCGGTCGCGGCCGGCTAACTAAATAATCTCTTCGTAGAGGTCGTAGACCTGCTTGAGGTCGTCGGGGGGCTTCACACCGCCGTTCTTGAGCGATTCGAGCAGCATCAGGATGTACTTGACCCCGGCCAGGTTGACGCCCTTCTCCCGGGTCAGCTGTTGGATCACCTGCAGCTTGCGCACGTTCCGCTGCGAGTAGCGGCGGCGGTTGGTCGCCGTGCGGTAGGGCTCGATCAGTCCCAGGTCCTCGTACATCATCAGCGTTCGCGGATGGGTCTCGAGGATCTCCGAGGCGACGCTGATGGTGTACAGCGGCTTGTCGAGGTCGAAAGCGCCGCTCAGCCGCGGGTCGCGGTTGGAGATCAAGGGAGTTATTCCTTGACCCAGTCCTGCACGCCTCGACTCAGGCTGGCGGGTGTGGTCTCCGACTTGATCAGGTAGTCGAGCGCTCCCAGCTTGAGGCCGCGATCGACAAGTTCCTTCTCCCCGTAGTTGGAGAGGATGATGACCGGGATGTTGCGCGTGATGCTGTCCGAGCGGAGATTTTCGAGCACGGCAAAGCCGTCCATCTTGGGAAGTCGAATGTCGAGGAAGACGATGTCAGGCACCATCTTCTTGGCATTGTCCAGGCCTTCCTCGCCCGACTTCGCCACCGTGACCCGATAGCCGTCTAACTCCAGTTTCAGCTTGTACATCTCGGCGACGGCCGGATCGTCTTCGATGAAGAGAACGTTTACGTCCTCGTCGACCACTTCACTCATGTCCCCTCCTTTCGGCGTCCGGCAAACGGCACATTATCCCTGTCACCTTTCCCCCCTTTTCGCCGGTGGCTAGTATATCGCAAGTATGCCCGAATTCCCTAACCTGATGCGAGATGGTTCTGAACTGCGCTTGGTCGACACAGTGCTAGGATGGCTGTAGGGTTTGGCTGTACGCCAAACGGGGACATACCGGAGGAGCAAAGTTCGAGATGGGATATTTCCGAGGCCTTACCCATGGAGCGATCGTCGGCGCCGCCCTGGGCATCCTCTACGCACCCGAGTCGGGTACGGAGATGCGCCGTCGCGTCTCTCGCCTGTTGGGCCAGGCCGAGCAGATGATGGCCGCGGAGGCCGACGCCGGACAATCGGCGGCACCAAAGCGGCGCGCCGTCGGCGGCAGCGAGAGCAGGGCAAGGCGCCCATAGGAGGAGAAGAGGATGGATCAGACAGTGGACAAGACGGTCGACCGCTTGAGCGATCTGCTCGACCGCGCCACCAAAGTGGCGCAGGACCTGGAGGTCAAAGACCGCCTGACTGACGCCGTCGCCGCGCTGCGCCGGACCAGAATCACGCAGGACGAGGACACCGGGGTTGAGCGCTTCGTCACCGGTCTGCTGGTCGGCGTCGCGGTCGGTTTCGGGCTGGCGTTGTTGCTGGCGCCCAAGTCCGGCGAGGAAATGCGCGATGATCTGATGCAGCGCGGCATCGAGCTACGCGATCGCGCTGGCGAGCTCGCTTCGCGCATGCCGTTCGGCGACGGCGACCAGGGGCGCGTCGAGAAGACCGCCAGCGACCAGCCGGGAATCGCTTAACCTCCGCTGGTCACCGCGGAGGTGCGGTCGCGAGCTGTCCGCGACGCCTCAAGCGCTCGCATAGCACGTCCCGCGCGGCTCGCGTGGGCCGGCGGGCCCGGCCGCTAGCCGGAGGCAGCGAGCGACCGGCCCGCAGCGATGACGAGTGGGGGCTCAGTGATTGCCGCCGCCGCCACCACCGCCGCCCCCGTGGCCGCCATCGTTTGCGGGCGGCGTCGGTGACGCTGATGCGGTCGGTGCGGGGCTCGCTGCGGGTGCTGGCGGCGGCTTGGGCGCATTGAGCACGCAGTAGACGCCGTCGACCGTGATCTGCGAGTAGGTCAGCGTGTAAGGGCTGTAGTTCGCGGGCAGCTTGCACACTGGCCATGGCTGGCCCAGCGTGTTCGGCAGATTTTGGGTCCCAGGCAGGAAGTAGTTGCCGCCGGACGGGATGACACCAGCTGGGACCTGATACCACTCGTCTGGCTTGCCGGCGAGGGCCTGGGTCATGAACTTGTGCCAGATCGGGGCTGCGCCGACGATACCGGTCGAGTTGTGGCTGAGCGGCTTGTCGTCAGGGTTGCCGACCCAGACGGCCGTCGCAAGGCTCGGGGTAAAGCCGACGGTCCAGTTGTCCTTGAAGTCGTTGGTGGTTCCCGTCTTGGCGCCAACATGCCGCCCGCTCAAGGTAAGGTCGCCGCCGCAGCCGAACTCAAGGCAGCGGTTGCGATCATCCGAAATGATCGAGTCGATGATGAAGGCGACGCCGGGATCGATGGCGCGGAACGCATTCTTGTCCGGGTCGTAGTTGAAGACGGACCGGCCGAGGCCGTCCTTGATGCTGAGGATGGGCGCCTCGCGATGGCGAACGCCGAGCGTGGCAAGCGTCGATGCGGCGGTCGCCATGTCCGCAACGCGCACGGCGTAGGCGCCAAGCGTCAGGCTCGGTCCATAGAAATCGACTGGATGGTCGACATTGCACGGCTCACCCAGGCAGGTGAGTCCCATGCGATGGGCCATGTCGACAACCGCCGGGATGCCGGTGCGCAGCTCGACTTTCAGCGCCGGGATGTTGAGCGAGTTTCCCATCGCCATCTTGAGCGGCAGCGTGCCGTGGAAGCGGTGGTCGTAGTTCTGTGGAATGTACTTGCCATATCCAAGCGGATCGCCGCCGATGGGAAAGACCATGGCGTCGTCGAGAATCGGGCTCACCATGTTGACTTTCTTGCTTTCGATCGCGGCGGTGTAGGTGAAGAGCTTGAAGCTCGATCCCGGAGACCGCGCGACGTCGTAGGCGAAGTTGAACTGGCCGCCCGGCTTGTTGTAGTTGTCGCCGCCGACCATCGCCAGGACCTCGCCCGTCTTCGGATCCATGCTGACCAATGCGGCATCGTGGAAGTTGTAGAAGTTGCCTTTTTGCGCGATCTGGTCGTGCACCGTCTGCTCGGCGAGATGCTGCAGGTTCAGGTCGAGGCTCGTGTAGACCCGATAGCCGTTGCGGTCCCCGGCCTTGATGTTGTAGTCCTTGGCGAGCGTCTCGAGGACGTAGTCGACGAAGTAGGGCGCCTCGAACTTGGTGGTCGGCGGATAGACCTGCAGCTTCTCGGCATAGGCGGCTTGCGCCTGGACCGGCGTGATGTACTTCTCGCTGACCATGCCGTTGAGCACCTGCAGCTGGCGGGCCTTCGCCGAGGCGAAGTTGGTCAGTGGGTCGTAGCGGCTCGGAGCCTGCGGCAACCCCGCCAGCATCGCGGCCTGCCCGAGCGTCAGGTCGTGCGCATCGGTTTGGAAATAGCTGCGGGCTGCGGCCTCGATGCCGTAGGTCTGGCTGCCGTAGTAGATGGTGTCGAGGTACATCTCGAGAATCTGGTTCTTGTTGAAGTCACGGTTGAGCTCGATGGCGAGAATGCCCTCTTTGAGCTTGCGCTGCAGGGTTGGGGCGGGATTGGAGCCGATGTAGAGCTGCTTGACGAGCTGCTGGCTGATCGTGCTGCCGCCCTGCGTCACGCGCTGATGCGTGAGGTCGGCGACGGCGGCGCGAAAGATGCCGCCGACGTCGATGCCGCTGTTCTGATAGAAGGTGCGGTCCTCGGTAGCCAGCGTGGCTTTCAGCACCCAGGGCGAGATGTAATTCAGCGGGACGACGATCCGGTGGTCGCCCTGTTTGCCGATGTCGGCCAGCAGGGTGCCGTGGCGGTCGTAGATCAACGTGTCCTGCTGAAGGTTGGTGTAGACGATGTTGCTCACCGGTGGCAGGGGGCCGACCGCCTGCGCCGTCACTGCCGGGATGGCGAGCATGGGGATGACCAAGACAATGACGAGGCCGAGGATCAATGCCCGGCGCATGTCGGAACGGGCGCGCTTGCGCCAACGATGAACCTGGCGGTGAGCCCGTCTTCGGGCGACTAGGCGGTCAGAAACCCGAAAATCCCCGAAAGCAGAAGCCACAGCGTGAGCAGAATAACCGCTCCCCAGCCCGCGCTGTAGGCCAGGGCTCGCATCGGCGAGCGACGCTGCCGCCGGAAATGCCGCCGGCGATCGGCCAGGGACGAGAGGCCATTGGCGGGAACGGGATGAGTGACGTGTCCAAAGCTGATCATGGCCTTACCTCTAAACCCGGAAGCTCCTGCTTCAGGAAATCTGACTTCATCATTATAACGTAAGCGGAGCTCCTTTGCGAGACTTCCGGACGCGATTCCCCTGCGCTGCCTATCGAACGGAGCTGGGCGCGATTAGGTTACGGGCGCTCGATCGGAGGCCCAAATCGGCAACCTTATAATTGGGCCGCTTTGGCGAGCCAGGTACCGCCGGCCGGCGAGCCGATCACCTTCTGCGCGCATTGCGGCAAGCCGATCGAGGCCGACGCACGGTTCTGCCGCTTCTGCGGCAAGGCGCAGGGAGACCGGGGGGTTGCACCCCGGCCGGTCGCGTCCAGAGCCGGAGCTCCGCCGCCGCGACCGGCGGGGCCGGACCGCAGGGCGACAACCGCGGAAGGGCTCGAGGAGCGGCTCCGCCAGCTATTTCCCCGGCACGCGCTCCAGGACGAGCTAATGCAGATCGGAAGCATCGCCGCCTTCTTCATGCTGGTGATCGGATTCGTCCTCGGCTTCTTCTTCGCCTACAGCTGGTTGGCGATGAACTTTCTGCTCGCCGGAATCGGTCTGCTCCTCTTTTTGATCTTGCGCGAGTCCACGCTCGCCCAATTGCGAGAGCGCGGCCCGGCCAGTCCCGGGCGTCGGCCGGAACCCCCTGCCAACTCGGATTTGCCGGCGGAAGCCGCCACCATGCAGTCGTCGCCGGCTCGGCCAGCGCCCCCGCCAGTTCCGCCACCGCCCCCGTCGCCACGTCCGCCGCGGCAATAAAAAAAGCCGGCCATGATGGCCGGCTTTGTGCCCTCAGTGCCTAGAGGTTCTTGTCGCCCTCGACCGGATCGTTGGTGGTGGCATCATTGCCGGCGCCTTCCAGGTCGCCCTTGACCTTTTGCGCCTTGCCTTCCCACTCCATCTTCTTGTCGCCGGTCACCTTGCCGCCTGCGTCCTTGACTTCGCCTTCGAGCTTGTCGCCCATTTCGCCCATCGTGCACCTCCGTCAGGATTTGGCGCGATACGGCGCCTGTTAGCAAACATTATAGCACCACACTACGATTCGGTCTACATCGAAAAGACATACATCAAGGTTCAGAGAGGTTCACATGTATTTACGGTTCCTGCGTTGAGGTTGCGGGTGGGCCTCCATATACTGCTGAGCAATTCAGGCAGGAGGAATCTATGGCAACCGCAGTCAAGCGTGAGACGCGACGCGACACGAACATCTCCCTGGACAAGCCGATCTATACCATCAGCGTCGCCTCAGAGATCCTCGAGACGCATCCGCGGACGCTGATGATGTACGAGCACCTGGGCCTGGTCGTGCCCAAGCGGACCTCGACCAACCGTCGCCGTTTTTCCCAGCGCGACGTCATGAAGCTGCAGACGATCCAGAAGCTGACGCGGCAGCACTCGGTCAACCTGGCCGGCGTGCGCTATATCCTGAAACTCCTCAAGGTGCTGCAGGAGCACGAGCTCCAGCGCCCCGCCGAGCTCAAGGACATTGACGTCACGCTGCTGGAGGTCTAAGCTCCGCCGACCGTCGGGACCACTGGAATTTTTGCGGTCCAGAATGCGGAAGTTTCGCGATAGCGGACGCGGCACCATATGTGATGGCGCTCGTGTTGACAAGGCTTCCTGCCCTTCCTATAATCGAAATAGTTCTCTTGCCCCCCTCTTCGGGCCCTCCCTTCGGAGGGCCTTAACTTTTTGTGGAGGCTTTTAAAGTCATCAGACAATTGCTCTATACTGCTTCGCGCCCCACGGCCTGTTATGGAAACTAAACCGCGTCGCAACGCCGGTGTGAATCGCGCCACTCAAACCGAGGAGGACCTCGTCGACGTGCTGCTGGTCGAGGACGATCCCTCGGTTCTCGAGATGTATCGCCTCAAGCTCGAGCTCGATGGCTATCGCGTCAACACGGCGCTGGACGGCGAAGAGGGACTGCGCAAGGCGGGCGACCTCGCACCGGACATCATCTTTCTCGACATCCGTCTGCCGAAGATGGACGGCCTGGAAGTTCTGCGCAAGTTGCGTGCCCAGGAAACGACGCGGAATATTCCGGTTATCATCCTCTCTAACTATGACGAGGAAGACCTCGTCGCAAGAGGTCTCCGCCTTGGAGCGCACGAGTATCTCATCAAGGCGCGAACAACCCCGAGCAGCCTCTCGGAGGGAATCGAAGATTGGCTAAAGGAGTAACGCGCCGCGCGCCGACCGAGACCAGCCTCTCGCTGGACAAGCCGATCTACACCATCAGCGTCGCCTCCGAGATCCTGCAGACCCATCCCCGCACGCTCATGATGTACGAGCATCTGGGCCTGGTCGTCCCCAAGCGCACCTCGACGAACCGGCGCCGCTTCTCGCAGCGGGACATCCGTAAATTGCAGGCGATTCAAACCCTGACTCGCCAGCATGGTGTGAACCTGAACGGCGCGCGCTACGTACTGCGTCTGCTGCGCATGCTGGTGGACAATGGGCTCCAGCCGCCACCCGAGTTGCGCGAGCTCGACGTCAAGGAGCTGGACGTCTAGCGGCCAATCGTGACGGCGCCGCAACGGTGTGGCCGCGAAACGATCGCCGAAATGTTGTCTTCGATCCGCCTCGATACGTTATGAGCACCCATGAGCTTTCGGCCAGACAGCCCCTTGAACCGGCTCGTCATCCTCTGGCCCGGCGTACCGATCGCCGCCTGTAGCCTCGGGTTCATCCTGGCTGTCGTCGAGATTTCGGAAACCCACAGCGGCGCGTTCGCGGCACTGGCGATCGCGATGGGGTGCGGCCTGGCCTTCAGCCTCGGCCTCTTGTTCCACAGCTTCTTCATCGAGTGGACGGAGGTCATCATCAGCCGCGAGGGCATCGCGCTGCGGCCGGTCGGGCATGCCTGGCTCAATCGTGCCCCGCGGGTCGTCCCCTGGGACCGGGTCAAGGGAATGAATCAGGTGATGACGCGCGAGGGCGGCCACCTGGAGATTGCCGCCGGCAGCCGCGTTCACCGGCTCGACCGGGCGATGTTCCGCGCCGACACCTTTGCCAATCTCTGCGCCGCCGTCGCTCAGCGAACGCGGCAGTGGAGCGTCTCGGGCTTCGACGAAGAGCTGCTGGCGGCTTAAACGCCTGGGACGGAAGGCGACCGGTAGTAAATCTGCGCCGAATGGACGGCCGTCGTATAGACACCGTAGCGCGCCTGCAGCGTGGTCCGGTCCCCGAACCATGGGTCGTTGATGAACAGCGTGTGACCGCGGTGCCCGGTGATGACCACGAAATGCATCCCGCCGTAGAGGCGAACCTCGGCGACCACCAGGTGGCCGGCGTCGAGCTCGGTCTCCACCAGCGACTGCGGCGGCAGGTCTTCGATGTCCTGTTCGTCGGTTTTCAGCTGGGACACGATGCCAGGCACGTGGAGCCACTTCCATCGCACCGAGCCCTGCGAGCCCGCCGCGGCCTCCCGCCAGAGCAACAGGTCGTTCTCGATGTAGCCGCCGTGCGACGTCAACCAGTGGTTGAGGGTGCCCGGATTGGTGGCATAGCCGAAGGCGTTGGTGACCATCGAGACGGCGGTCAGCGCGCAGCCTGCCGAGCCGATGGTGTCGATCGGATCCGAGCCAAGCGCGTCACGCGCCCATAGCGGTGACCGCTGGCTGAGCGTGGGCACGGCGCCGGCGGCCTGGGCGATGGAGCCCGCCGCGAGCCAGCCGGACAGTGCCAGAAGGCAGGCGGGCAAGAGCCGGGGAAGACCCCTCTTCACGGCGCCATCTTACGGTCGAGCTCGGGCCAAATCCAGCGCCGGCGCTATCCCCTTATAGATTGTTACCGGGGAGTAACAGGGCGGCCCGAGTGGCCCCTCGACGTCCTAGTGGAGCAGGCTCTTGAAGTCGCCGCTGAATTCGGACAAGGCCAGCTTGACGTCGAGGACGTCGTCGGTCGAGATCGCCGGACCGAGTTCCTCGGCCGGTTCATCCCGATGGTCGACGGTTGGTACCTTGGGCTCGGCCTCGGTCTGGACCGCAACCGCGATCAGGCGGGTGTCCTGGCAATGCGCGCAGGTGACCTTTACGAGGGATTGCTGGTCATGCTGCGCGATCATCTCCAGCCCGCAGTCGACCATGCTCTTGCCGCACTTCGGGCACTGGAAGCGGCCGGCCTGACGGCGGAGGATATCCAGAACGTCCACGCTCTTGTTTTACCCCGATCGAGGACGCGGCAACCGGCCCAACGTGATACCGGCTCGGTCGGCTTTGCCGCTAACGGATGAGGTCGAGTTGGTGGCAGAGCATCCGTTTGCCCTGCCCCGCCCAACTGCGGATACTCGCGCCGCATGCGCATCCGCCTGGCGGTCGGTCTCGGCGCCATCATGAGCGGGTCGCTGCTCCTGCTGGGATTTCTGGGTCCTGGACTCTCCCGGATCCCGTTGGTCAACGTCGACACGCTGCAGCTTGACGGCGCAAGCCTGCAGGCCGACCCGGTCTCGCAGGTCTCGACCCGGCCGACGCTCGCCGTCCGCGTCAGTCAACCGCTCGCAGCGGGCCAGTGGCAGGTAGCGCTCGACGGGCGGCGACTGGCCACCTCGGTTACTGGAAACCTGCGCCAGCTGCGGCTGACGCTACCCGGTCCGATGACGATGGGTAGCCGGCATTCGCTGCAGGTGGTTGCGGGCGCGATGCAGGTCCGCACCATGTTCGAGGTGGTGCCGCCGCTGGTCGCCGACGTTGCCATGCATCTCTATCACCTGACGACGGATTCGAAGGTCACGGTCGCCGCGAGCGTGCGCTTCGCGCGTCCGGTCGAGAGCCAGGCTGACGCCCAGCGCCATGTGTCGATCAACGGAAATCCGAGTTTTCAGTGGCGCGACCCGCAGACGCTGGACATTGTGTCGACCGGGTTCAATCTGTCCGACCATGCCGTCGTGACCCTCAGCCCCGGAGTGGTGGCGGCTGACGGCAGCTGGAGTGAGAAGGGCCAGGCGTTCACGCTGACGATTCCATCAACCATCACTCAGGTCCTTCCGGGCCGCATGGTCCAGATGTATTACGTGAACACGGATGACGGCCACGCCTCTTTGTTTGCGCACCTCAACCAGATCGATGTGCTGAGCCCGCAGTGGTACGACGCGAATGCGGACGGCAGTATCACCGGCCATGCGTTCCGCGACGTGATCGACGCGGCCCATGCCAATGGCATCGCGCTGATTCCGCTGGTCGTCAATAAGGATGTCGATCCCGGAGTTGGCCACGCGATCCTCGCCGATCCCGCGAAGCGCGCTGCCCTGGCCCAGAACCTGGTCAATGAGGCGAAGACCTACGGCTACGCGGGATTCCAGCTCGACTTCGAGCAGATCCCCTGGACCGACCGCGACCTGCTAACCGCGTTGGTTCAGGACTGCGCGCAAGCTTTTCATCCCGCGGGCCTCAACCTTTCCATCGCCGTCATCCCGCGGCTTCCCGGAGACGACAGCAGCAGCGAGTATTTCCAACAGTGGTCGGGGGCCTATGACTTTGGCGCGCTGGCGAAGGCCGCCGACTTCATCTCCTTCATGACCTACGACGAGCACAACGGCGTGACCGGCTCCGGACCCGTTTCCGGAACGCCCTGGATGCGCCAGGCGCTCGAGTATTCGCTGCAAGGCGTGCCACCGGAAAAGGCGACGCTCGGCCTCCCGACCTACTATCGCGATTGGACGGCGAGCGGCTATATCACGTCGAGCTCATTCGCCGACGCGATGACGTTGGCTCAGCAGTACGGCGGCACACCGGCGATCGATCCGGCGGAACAAGAGCTGCATTTTGGCTATGACGCCTACGGCATGCATCACGAGCTCTGGATCCAGAGCACCCACACGCTTCGCATGAAGCTGCCGCTGATCTACGAGTACGGTCTGAAGGGGATCAGTGTTTGGCGGCTGGGGTTCGAAGATGCTTCGTTTTGGAGCCTGATTCCGCCGCGACGGTAGGCGTGGCGTGTTCCGGCTTTCCCGGAGCCGGCAACAGCAAGTCATATAGATGTTGCTGCCGCTCGCGCGCCCGCGCATAAATCGTATGGACGCGTCGCCGCGGACGAAATCGCCGACCGGTTGGCGGGCTGATCGACCACAGGTGCGGCATGCGGCCCTGCGCCGATAGCGCCAAGAGCGCCGCGCCACGGCTGGACGCCTCCGGTTCGGGCGAGGTCACGACTGGCAGGTCGAGCGCGTCGGCGAGCATCTGGCACCAGGCCGGTGAGTGGAGCAACTGTCCGCCGGTCGCGATGACGGCACTCGGCCGTCCGCTGACCCGTTCCATCGAGTCGGCGACTGCCGAGATTTGATACGTGATCGCCTCCATCGAGGCGCGCATCAGGTCGGCCGATTGCGTGGCGAGCGAGAGGCCGACGATCGCTGCGCGGGCGTCGCCGCGCCAGTTAGGGCTGCGTTCTCCTGCCCAGAAGGGAAGGATAGTGAGCCCATGGCTGTCCGGCGCGATCTCACCGGCGGCACGCGCGAGGTGTTTCCAATCTTTGAGCCCCAGCCCATCGTTGAACCAGTGAACGACGTTGCCTCCCTCACTCAGCGCTCCACCGACGACGAATCGCTGCCGATCCAGCCGGTACACGAACAGTCCCCAGGGGATTTCCATCCGGTCCGCGGCCTTGATGACACGGAGCGCGCTGGAGGTTCCGATCGTGGCACAGGCCCAGCGTGGCGTGACGGCGTCCGCGCCGACGTTCGCGAGCCCGCCATCGCCGAGGGGCAGATACCACGGCACGCTTTTAAGCTCCTTCCAGCGCGACCGATAGCGGCCGCGGAGGCCGCGGCATGGCTGGTCCCAATCAGCGAGCCGCGAGAGCTGCGCATCGGTGACGCCGGCGAGCGCAAGCGCTTCGTCATCCCATGCCTGCTCATTGATGGCGAGAAGCCCTGTCCCAGAGGCGATCGAGAGACTGACGGGTGCCTCGCCGAACAGCTCACGGTAGAGAAACTCTCCAAGTGAAATCCAGCGTGCCGTCCGGTCGAAGACCCTGGGCCTCGTCGCGCGAAGCCATCGGAGCTTTGCCGGCCAATAGCTGGCATGAAAGAAGCATCCGGTCCGCGCGTGGTAGGCGTGTTCGTTTTCAATCTCCCGGAACCGCCTGGTTTGTGAGGCGCTCCGCGTATCCGCCCAGGTGAGAAGCTCGGTAGTTGGCTGTCCGCGCTTGTCGATTCCCAACAGGCTGTGCCAGTAGCAGGAGGTTGCGACTGCGAGCAGCGAAACGCGATGCTTGCGCGCGGCGACGAGTGCGCCATCGATCGCTTTTGCCATGAGGCGCACCAGCGCTCGGGGATCTGACGAGACCTCGCCAGCCTCGCGCGTCCGAACCTTGTACGGCAAATCGCAGAGGCTGCTTTGGAGCATGGCGCCGGCCTCGTCGTAGACGACAGCGCGCACGGACGAGGTGCCCAGATCGAGCGCCAGAACACCCTCAGTAGTTTTCTTTGCGGGCATGGCGAATTAGCGCGGATCCTTTGATAGACTGTCCCAGCCTAAGCCGTACCGCTGGGGCGTGGCCAAGCTGGTAAGGCGCCTGACTCTGGATCAGGTAATCCTAGGTTCGAATCCTAGCGCCCCAGCCATTTTCACGATTTGCCGCTGAGACGAGGGCATCGAAGGGCTTCCGCAATTCAAATTCCAGCGCTCTGCCCTTCAAGACGCGGTTCGATGTCAGCAAGCCCACGAGCTCCCGCCGTTGCTCGGCATCGGCCCTCTCGAATATTTTGCGGCGCCTGCGCGATCAGTTCGATGAGCTTGCTGCCGAGCTCCACGTAAGCGCCTTCGGCGTGCTGATGCTTGGTCAGGTCGCGGCTCAGCTGCTGCCGCTTCTCCTCGAGCTGGTCCCAACGCTGCCGGAAGAAGTCTTCCGCGATCAGCCGGTGAAGGCGATCGTCGTAGAGCCGGTCCATCAGGACCTCTTGCTCCTTGACCTCCGTCCGGATCTCCCGCACGACCGTCTGATGGTAGGCGCGCTGCTCCTCGCGACTCTTGGCGATGCCTTGTAGCAGCCATGTCTTGGCGTCGTCGGGGATGGCGATGCTAGCCAGCAGCGTGCGGACCTGGTCATCGAGCTGCTCTTCGCGGATGTACGTCGTGCGGCAGGCCTCGTCGCCCGCGCAGTGGTAGTAGACATAGCGCTTCTTCTTGATTTCGGCGGTGAGATGCCGGCCGCAGGAGCCGCAAGTCAGCAGACCCTTGTACGCGAAGTCGTGTTTGCGGTAGACGGGCTTCTCATGGGCGCTGAAGGCCGCCTGGACCGCATCCCACAGCTCACGCGAGACCAGCGCTTGATGGCTCCCAGCCCAGATGCGGCCCTTCCAGCGGAAGGCGCCGTAGTAGAAGGGATTCTTCAACAGCCATTCCAGCTGGCTGAGACTGATGAGCTTGCCTTGTTTCGTGGTGGCCATCCCTTCCTCGCGCATCTTCCTGCGGAGCGTCTTGAGCGAGTAGGCTCGTGTGGCGTAGAGTTCGTACGCGCGCCGAAACCATCGACGCCTTGACCGCATCCGGGACGATGATTTGCCGATCGCCTTCGCGGGCATTGCGGTAGCCGAGCGGCGCCTGGTGTGGAAAGCCACCTTCCTGGACCTTCTCGGCCATGCCTTTCTTGACTTCGTCGGAGAGGTTGTCGATGTAGTGCTTGGCCAGGAGCACCATCATCCCGAAGGAGAGCTTGCCGGCCGCGTTGTCCGGAAAGTCCTGCTGCCAGAACAGCGTCTTCGCCGGCAGCTCGTCGATGGTGAGGTAGTCGCGGAGGTTGCGGCAGAGTCGGTCAACCTTCTCGCAGATGATGGCGCCAAGCGTCGAATCATGGCGAGCGGCCTCAACCATCCTCGAGAACTCACGGCGACCGGGCTCCTTGGCCGTCTCGACGTCAACGAACTCCTCGACGATTTGGAAGCCATGGCGCTCCGCGTACTCGTGAACGCGCTTCAACTGAACCGGGATCGAGTAGCCTTCGCGCTCCTGCTCCTTCGACGAGACGCGAGCGTAGGCAAAGGCTGGAATAGCGGCGGCCTTCACGGCTCTCGTGTCGGTCTGTCGGTCGATCTGCTTCGCCTTCACGCGGCTTCATCTCCGTCGCACGTCGAAAGGTCCGGGGCCCCGAGTATAGAGCCGTTTATGCGAGCGAGCAAGTCGATGAAGCGAAAGAGATTGCCTTCAATCTCGGCGAGCTCCGCGTCTGTCAAGGCGCGGCCATAGATCGCCTCCCAGACGAGACGCGTGGGCAACGCTTCATTCGCTGAGGCATCGCGCAGAACGAGGTCGGACTCCGACCCCATGAGGCCGCGCCTTTTCTCAGTCCACCCGCCCCTCCCGACGGTCACTGGTCCCAGACGAGCTCGTCAATGGCCGCTACAGCCGATGCAACCATGATGCCGCTACTCCCTAAAGAGCCCGTTTTTCGGCCGGTTCGGTTACATCGAGACGGCCCACGGCCCCGGACGGACGGCGTACGCTCGGCGGACGGCCGCCGCCGTACCTCTCGTCACCGCCTTGTCCGTAGTCGGGACCACCCTCGGATTGTCTGCACCCAGGGAGCGCGCAAAGCATTGGAGATTACCGTCCGACCAGCCTTGCAGGGCTTCGCTATAGCCTTCGCTTCACCCTTCGCTCCAGGCTTCGCTTTATGGAGCGAAACCGAGCCTGTATTCGGTTAGGCGGTTTTGCGACCAGGACAGTCCCCTCAAAGTCGGTGGATCAACGTCCAGGGATTTCGACCTGTCAAGGTGTTCGCTTCATCATTCGGTTCACCGTTCGCTTCAGCGTCCGGTTCATGTGCCGTACGCCCTGTCGTATTCCATTAGGGCCCGCTGCCGACCAGGACGGTCCCGCTTACTCGTCACTCAATCGCTCCTCCCGATGCCGCATCCCGAGCTGCCCGGATCCCGGCTCACGTACGCTTTCGTTTCAATGTCCCAAGAGGACGCCCACCCGGTTGAGGTCATAGGGCTCCATCCGGTTCCAGGCTATGACGACGCGTACATGCTCGAGGTCACCGTCCAGAGAGCGCCCGCGTCATTTGATGTTGGCCTGTTCACCCAGGAGGATCCCAATCAACCACACTCCAGTTGGCAAGTTGCCTACGATGAGCGCTACTTGAGCCCGGAGGGAACCACGGTCCTGTCATGGACTCCGCCACAGGAACATGGCGATTTCACGCGTCTCGTCTTCTTCATGCATTTTCTGGATCTAGACGGCCCACTGTTTACACCGTACGGTCCGGTCGAGCTACCGGCCGCGACCCCCGCGCCACCTCGACT
>DAIPYJ010000023.1:0-18302 GCA_036782775.1 Candidatus Dormiibacterota bacterium
CGACCAGCTCTCCCGCGTGCCGGCGTTCGCGGCCCACCGGGTGAAAGTCGGTGTCAACGACCAGACAGGGCCCGAGGATCGCGTCGTCACCGACGCTGATCTGGGTGGCGCACATGAGGCCGGCGCCATCGATCTCGACGCGGTCGCCGATTTCGATCCGGGCCGAACGGTCAAAGGTCAGGAGCGCGGTCGCCCCGGAGCGGTTTGCGATATGGACGTCTCGGCCGATGATGACCTGCCCTCGGCCGCGAATGCGCAGGCGGAAGGGGGCGCGGAACCCGGGGCCGAAACGCAGCCGACGATATCGGAGCCGCAGATAGATGGTGGAGAGTCTCACCGTTCGTGAAGGCCTAGGAGGCAATGCCCGGGAAGGGATTTGAACCCTTACAAGCTTGCGCTCACAGCCCCCTCAAAGCTGCGTGTCTACCAATTCCACCACCCGGGCAAGGGCGATGGAGATTGTACCGTCACGGCCCCGCCGCTGCCAGGGTCGGCACCACTGGTTCCAAGTGCTGCACGCGCTGGGCCAAGCGACCGATTCGGCGGGGAGGCGAACAACGTAGCCTCGTGCGCAGGGGGCGCGAGAGGCACCGCTCGCGCCTTCCCCGTTCACCACTTTGTAACAGCGCTTGTAAGCCTGGCTCTTTAACGTAGGTGGCGTTGGCGTTCAGGGCGTTTGGCGCGCGTGACCCTGGTGCGACAACGGTCATCACATCGTAAAGAGGAATCGTAAGGAAATGGTGGGCGACGGCCATATATCTTCACCGGCAGTCCACTCGGACCTGAGCCAGCAATCGCAGGTCCAAATTCATGGAGGCCGGTCGGCCGCGCGACGCGCAATGGCCGCCGGAAGAGAGGGGTTCAACATCGTCAATCGCTACCGGATCCTGATCGTCGACGACGATGCGATGGCGCGCGAGATCCTCAAGCGCATCCTCGAGCACGCCGGCTACGAGGTCATGACCGCCGGCAGTGGCCCCGAGGCGCTCCGGAAGCTGCACGAAGGCATCCCCCACCTGGTCGTCGTCGACCTGATGATGCCTGAGATGGACGGCTTCGAACTCTGCCGCCGCGTCAAGAGCCACCTCGATGTCCCGATCGTCATCCTGAGCGCGGTGGCCGCGGTCGAGAGCAAGGTTGAAGGCCTCCAGATGTACGCCGAGGACTACATCGTCAAGCCGTTCGAGAAGGAAGAGCTGGTTGCCCGGGTGCAGCGCGTGCTGCGCCGCTACGGCGAGTCCGCCGGCGTCGAGCAACCGGAGGTCGTCATCGACCAGGAGTTGCAGATCAACTTCGTGCAGCACTGGGCTCGCGTCAAGGGCCATCAGGTCACCCTGACGCCGACCGAGTCCAAGCTGCTCTTTCTCCTCATACGCAACGCCGGCCGGGTGGTGACCAACGAGACCCTGCTGGCCAAGGCGTGGGCGGGCGACGAGGAAGCCTACGAGGAAGGGCTGCGTGTGCACATCTCGCGGCTTCGCAGCAAGATCGAGCCGAACCCCGGCAAGCCGGTCTACATCCAGACCAAGCGCGGGGTCGGCTATCGTTTCGCCGCCAAAGTGAATTACCCGGCGGGCCAGGAACCCCTGGCACTGGCGGGATGACGATGCGCACGCTTTTTGTAGGCGCGCTGATCTTCGTCCTCTCCTTCCCTCTCTGGCTTCACTGATCGGCTGCCGCACGCTGATCCCGTAGCCTTTCCTGAATGCGCGCTCGTCTTAGCCTGGGGCAGCGATAACAGCCCGTGGGACATGAGCTCGGTATCGCGCTGACGGTCTTTGTCGCCGTCTTCCTGCTCGAGCTTCCGGACAAGACCGCCCTCGCAGCGCTCTTGCTCGCCACGCGGCATCGACCGTTTCCAGTTTTTGTCGGAGCGGCGGCAGCCTTCCTCATTCAAACGGTGGTGGCGGTTGCAGCCGGCTCACTGCTGAGCCTGCTTCCTAGGGCGCCCATCCGGATCGGCGCCGGCATTCTCTTTTTGATCATGGCGGCCTTCCTGATCCGTCGGAATCTTCGGAAGACGGAGCGCGAGGAGACGCAAGAGGTCCAGCGCGAAGAGCGCCGGCACCGTCGACCCTTGATCACCGCCTTCATGGTGGTCTTCGTGGCGGAATGGGGCGATCTGACCCAGCTCGCCACCGCCGCCTTGCAGGCGCAGTACAAGCAGCCGCTGATTGTGTTTACCGCAGCGCTGCTGGCTCTCTGGTTGGTGACCGCCATTGCCGTCGGCCTCGGCAACCGCCTCGGCGCCTGGATCCCCGAGCGGCCGCTGCAGTTCGTGGCGGCCGGGGTCATGGTCCTTGTGGCGATCGCGCTGATCTCGGGCGTCCTAGGGTGAGTCGGCCGTAAGTGATGGTCCGCAAGGTTCAAGGTCTCCCGGCGCTGTTCAAAGAATGGGCTCTCCGCCCGGCCTGATCGGTCAGATCGCGGAATTGCTTTTCCGGGCATACGTGATGGCCCTGGCCGCCGGCCGGCTAACGACCTTCAAGCCGGATGTCGATGTCGATCACAAAGACGTCATCGTTGACATCCGGGGTGGGGATCAGCACGCCTATGGCCAGGTCAAATGCACCACCAAGCTTCGCGAGAAACAGGTGTGGTGTGTTGTGCATCTGAGCCCGCACCAGATTCCGAACAGCCCCCGATTTTTCTACCTGTTCGCGTTCCTGGATCTTAAGTCTGTCGAGCTCACCAGGATGTGGCTCGTGTCGGCTCCCGACTTCAACCGCCTCGCCTACCGCAAGAGACGTGGCAAGTACATCGAGCTGTGGTTCAAGGCCCCTCGCCTTGACGGTCGTTGGGATCCATTCGAAGTGACGAAGGACGAATTGGCCGAGCGAATCATCGCACTCATCAAGGCTGCGCCGCCGGAGACGGAGATTTTCGTTCCGGCCGAGAGCCTGGGCCTCCGCTTGGCCGCCTAGAATGGCGGTCTTGACGATAGAGATTCGAGCGAGCCGAGGTAGTAGCAATGTCTCGATTAGTCGACGCTCGAACCGCGATTCCGTATCTCCTTGCGTTTGAGCGCGGTACCCAAGTAATGTGACCCGGCTTGATCAAGCGTAATTCTTCGCTCTTCGCGAAGCTGACGAACCCGGCGACGGATTTCGTCCGACCCGAAAGCTCCCAATGGTGCCTTCGCCCGCTTGAGCCAGCCCCCTCTTGAACAAAAAATCACGGAAGCGCGTAAACAAGGCTAGTGCCTCTACGCTTAAGCAGCATCGACAGCTGGGAAAAACGCTTAAACCGCCCCTACGGACCCTGGATAATATGCATTCGATCCCTTGGCTGCGGGACACGCTGCCTGACGCCCTTTGGCTATCGGCCATGGTTATCTTCGCTCCCAACTACAAAGACGGAATGCTTTTGGTCTGTCAGGTGTTGGACGAACTTGACTGCGTGTGGGCTGAGGCCCCCACCCAAGCGATCGATGGCCGGCTTACGTCTTTTGAGCGCGTCCCGCAACCGGTTCGCTGGTCCTTCATTGAACGTTTGATCGACAAAGGGTTATATGAGATGGCTGTAACTCAAGACTTCGCTAATCTATTGATGCTTTATCCGGGCGCCCCTGGCCAGTGGCTTATTGAACCATGGCTGAAACGGATTGCTGATGCTGACGGACGAAAAGCTGATGAATTCTTAAGCAAACTACTCCCTCCTGTCTGGCATGGCCAATCGGAAGTAGCCACCGACGTCAAGTTCCTAATACTACGCGCGCGCTTTAAGGCTGGGACGATCCACATTTCTTCCGATGTCGCTCGTCAAGGCGAACGGCCCTTCGAACTGTTTCCAAAATATCCCGACAAACTTACAGAAGAGCAGCTTCGATTCGTCCGCCCAACGATAAGGGCAACGTTCCTTGCATTCGCCGGCGACGATCCGCCTGGTTTCGAATGGGCAAAGAAGTTTTGGCGCGCGAACTGGACGCTCTATGAATGTCGGTTTGCAGATGAATTGAAGGAAGAAAACAACGCCGAACCAGCGGAAGGTGCGCGCGAAAGAATACTAGAGGCTCGTGCTGAGCTTGTCAAAGAAATCAACGAGGTTGAGGAGCGATTCGAGGAGCGTGCCGCTGGATCTGATCCGGATCTTTACGATCCTGATCGCTTCGAAGTTCTTACTGGGATCGTAGGGCGCATAGTAAGGCTCGTGTCACTACTTGCTCATAATCCACCGCTTTGGCACGTTGAGTATGGCATGTACATTTTGCGCGCGGCAGTTGAAAGCTTAATCGTATTTCGCTGGATTCTCGCCAAAGCAGGAGACGACGACACCATTTTCGCCCAATTTAAGGATTATGGCCGGGGCCATCATAAGCTCTTGAAGCTCCATGTCGATGAGCAAGTTGCCTCATCAAAAAACCCGCCAGTGGCGCTGCTTGATTACCAACGAGAGCTTGAGAGCGAAGTTAACGCTGATCTCCTGGAAGAGTTTCAAGATATACACCTCGACGCAACGTTTTCCAGGGAATCGGTTAGAGATATGGCCAAGGATGTGGGAATGAACGATGAGTATCGCTTCTACTACGCGCCGGCTAGTTGAATCACGCACGGTGAATGGTACGGATTAGATCGATACGTGCTAGACCGTTGTATGAATCCAGCGCATGGAGTTCATAGAGCCTATCGGGGTGGAGACCGATTTCTTCTTACTCCATATTTGGGTGCAGTTGCGACGAATTGGGCCGCGCGTCTTGTTGAGGAGTACTCACGGGCCATTGCGCCCCCCGAAGATGGGTCCGACTGAGACTACACCCAAGTGGGTCTCATCCGTCCCCGTTTCCAGTACGGGCACAGGGTTAGCGTCAAGCGGCGCTGCTGAGCTCGATGGCTTCCGGAACAGCGCGCTGCGGAATCGTAAAGCTAAAGGTGCTGCCTTGCCCGGGCACGCTCTTCACCCAAATGCGGCCGCCATGCATCTCGACCAGCCGGCGGCAGATCGCCAGCCCCAGCCCGGTGCCTTGATACTTGCCGCTCATGCCGCTCTTGCCCTGCGTAAAGCTCTCGAAGATGCGCTCGCTGTCCTCCGCAGGCACGCCGATGCCGGTGTCGCGCACGGTGATGCGCAAATCCGCGCCTTGCCGTTCGGCGCTCACCCGGACACTGCCGTGCTCGGTGAACTTGATCGCGTTGCCCAGCAGGTTGAGCAGGACCTGCTTTAACTTCGGCCCGTCGGCAAAGACCCGCCCCACGTTGTCCGCCACCGCGGTGGTCAACTCCAACTTCTTGGTCTTGGCGAGCGAGCTGACACTCTCAACGCACTCTGAAATCAGCGTCTCCACGGCGACCTCGCCGCGATGCAATTGCGCCTTTCCCGCTTCGAGCTTGGAGATGTCGAGCAGGTCGTTGATCAAGGACAGCAGGTGCCGGCCGTTCTGGGCAATGATGTCGACGTCCTGGCGCTGCTCACCCGATAAGTCGCCACCGTCTCCCTCGAGCAGCAGCTGCGAGAAGCCAAGGATTGAGTTGAGCGGCGTGCGCAGCTCATGACTCATGTTGGCAAGGAATTCGGCCTTGTGCTGATTCGCGCGCTGCAGCTCGCTGTTGAGTGCGGTCATCCTCGCCGTCTGCTCAGTTGCCAGATGGAAGAGGTGCGCCTCCTGGATTGCCGTCGCCGCGTGCTGCGCAAACAGCGTCAGCAGCTCGATGGTGTTGCGGTCCAGCGCCCGCCGGTGGTAGACAGCTAGCACACCGAGCAGCTGGTCGCCGACCACGAGCGGAAAGCCGGCGAAGGCCTGAATGCCTTCCTCGGTCATCCAGGGACTGAGGCCGACCTGGCGATGGTTCGCCGGGTCGTTGGTCACGATCGGAACCCTGAGCTCTGCTACCTGGCCGACCTCGCTCATGCCGCGTTCGACGCGGCTCGGCACGGGCGGGGCATTTTTTGTCACGTGATGGCCGGCTCGCTGCCACAGCGCCCCATCGCTGGCTTCCAGCAGCCAGACCTGAGCGGCGGCAAGGCCCAGGTTGGTGGTGAGAGCGGTGGCGATGATGTCGAGCAGCTCTGGTTCGAAAAGCTTCTGATTCATCTGGTCGATCGACTGGTTGAGGAGCTCGAGACGCCGGGCTCGTTTTTCCGCCTCCTCGAACAGCCGAACGTTGCGCAGCGCGACCGCCAGTTGCTGCGCCAGCACTTCGAGGGCCTCTTCTTCCCAGTGAGTGAGCCGCCGTTCGGGGTCACGGGTTTGCAGGTGAATCACGCCGAACACTTTGCTTTCGAGCATGATCGGGACACCAAAGGCGCGAAGATCCCGGCCGTCGCTCAACCCCCCGTCGAACAGCGGCGGTCGTTTCACCATCGAGAGCTTGCGTTCGCGAACCACGCGCCCCACGATGCCGTCACCGACCGTGACCTCGCTCCCCAGCCGGGCTCCCACTAGATGCACGGCAGCCTGCAGCGTGTACACGCCGCGGTCCTCGTCGAGGAGGACGACGGCCCCGGACTGCATCTGAAGCAATTCCATGCCGCAGCGCACGACGGTGTTGAGCATGCTTGGGACGTCGAGCTGACCAACCAGCTGCCCGAGGACGTTGCGCAGCTTTTCCGTCTGATCGAGCCGCCTGCGCGTGCCGCGAATCTCGCCATTGAGCGCACGGACCGCCGCCCCCAGCCCGGTGATGAGTGCCACGGTTGGGACCGCATGCAGCAACGCGTCGCGAACGGAAACAGCCAGCCCGAGGTCGCTCGTCTGAAAGAGCACGAGCCCCGCGGTTAGAAACAGGCTGGTGGCAACGCCGCCCCAGAGCTCGAAGCGGAAGATCGCTTCGGCGGCGACCAAGGCGTAAAGCAGATATGGAAGGTTGGATGACGGCGTGGCAAAGAGGAGGATCCAGCCGCAGACGACCAGGTGGTCGAGGATGAGCAAGAGCACGGCCATCGGCCGGGCGAAGCGCGGCAGGGCCTTCCGCTCGATCGTCAGCCACGCGACCGCGTTGTAGGCCGCTACGAATGCGCCGAGCGCAATGACGACGCCGGTCGAGGCCGGTCGTAGCCAGACGAGCATCCCCGCGGGGATGAGCAAGCCGATGAATCGGAGTCTGACGAAGAGGCGATCGAGGGCAGTCACGCCAGCCCCTTCGCCCTACGCCGCTTGGCTGGTCTGAAGGTTGTTGATCATCTCGAGGAACCGGTCTTTGCCGAAGTCTCCCTTCTGGATGATCGATTGGATGTTGCCTTGCAGGCGCTCGCGGTCCTCGCTGGTGATGTTTTTCGCCGTATAGATAAGGATGGGGATCTGGCTGGCATCCGGATCTTCCCGGAGCTTGGAGACGACCTCGAAGCCGTCGACGTCGGGCATCATCAGGTCGAGGATGATCAGGTCGGGCTTCTTCTTGAGCGCGATGTCCAGGCCGGCCTTGCCGCCGTCGGCCACCATGACCTCCATGTTGAACGGCTTGAGCATCGCCTTGATCAGCCGGATGTTCTGCGGATCGTCATCGACGATCAGGATCGAGGACGGCGTCTTCTTGCCCCGCTTGCCGTCGGCCAGCAGGTCGAACTTGACCATCATCTGCAGCAGCTGCTGACGGTCGATCGGCTTGGTCAGGAAGTCGGCCTGCCCGATGTCGAACGGCAGTGACTCCTTGTTGACCTTCGAGGTGAGCACGATCGGGATGTCCTTGGTCTTCGACTCGCGCCGCAGGTCATAGACCAGACCACTGCCGCCGTTGGGCGGCAACTGGGTATCGATCAGCACGGCGAGTGGCTGGAGCTGGACCGCCTTGCGCAACGCCTCCTGGGCGCTGGCGGCGATCACCACCTCGTAGCCGGCGTGGCTGAGGAAGGGCTCGATGCGCTCCTTCACCGCCGGGTCGTTGTCGGCGACGAGGATTACCGGTGGCTTGCTGGTCGCGCCGGATGGCGGCACCATGGCGATCGGCCGCTCCTGGATGCCGGCCTCCTGCTTGGCGAATTCGATCAGCTCCCGGATGTGCTCCACCAACCGCTTGCCGCTTTCGTTGATGTGGGCGACGAACTCGCGGCGCTCCTCAGGGGTGGTCTTGTTCGCCTTCTCGTCCAGCAGGATCTCGGAGAAGCCGATGATGGCGTTGAGCGGGGAATTCAGGTCATGGCTCTGGTCGTAAATGACCCGGAACTTGGCCTCGAAGTCCCGGCGGGCCTGGCTCAGGGCCGGCGCTGCATCCTTATTCTTTCCGCTGGCCGCCAGCTCGGCGCGTAGCCCTTCCAGTTGTGCCTGAAGCGCGCGCTTCTCCGTCTCGAGCTTGGCGATCGCCTGACTCGTCTGGCTCGCGCCGCCGGCGGCCTTGCGAGCCTCCTCCAGCTGCGCTTTGAGGGAGGCTTTCTCTCGTTGCCAGGCCTGTTCCAGCTCGCGCGCCTGCGCCATCCGCTGGCCCTGCAGCTCATTGGTCTTCGCCATCATGTCGGAGAGCTCAGCCTGGACGCGTTCGAGGTCGACCTTGAGCTGGTTCTTCTCCGAGGTCAGGCGCTGCTCGCGTGCCGTCCATTCTTCGGCTTTGCGGCCGGTCTCGCCGGCGAGGTCGGCATGCAGGCCCTTGAGCTTCTCGTAGTCCTGCTGCATCGCCGCCAATCTGGCGACCGCGTCCTGGACCTGTTTCTTGAGGGCGGCCTTTTCCTCGGCCACCGACGCCTCGCGGCTCTGCCAGTCCTTTTCGAGCGCCTTGACCTTGGTGAGCAGGGCGGAGCGTTCGTCGTTGACCCGCTGAAAGTCCGACTGGACCTTCTCCAGCTCCATGATCTTCTTGCGCGCCTCATCGATCTGGCCCTGTAGCAGCTTGCGATCGGCCTTGGCCTGCGAATCAGTGGTTTGCGCCGCCTGTTCGAGCCGGGCGACGTCGGCGACCAAGCGCTGGCGCTCCGCTTGCCACTTCTCGCGCGCCGTGCGCAGCGGGTCGAGCTCCGCCTGCACGCTCTTCAGCTGCTGCTGCAGCTGACTGTTGAGCTCGTTGAGGCGGGTCTTCTCCTGGGTGAGCTCGAGGCGTCCCTTCTGCCACTCCTGCTCGAGTTGGGCCTGTTTGGCCACCGCCGTGTCCCTGTCCTTGAGCAGGGTCTCGCGGTCCATCGCCCACTGGATCTGGGAGGTCTGCAGGCTGTCTAAGTCGTCCTGCGCGCTCTTGAGATCGGCCCGGATCTTCTTCTGGTCGGCTTCGAATTTTTGCGCCAGCTGGATCCGTTCCTGCTCGAGCTGTTTGAGCTGCGCGCGGCGTTCCTCGTCCCTGACCCGGGCTCGGTTGAGGTCCTCTTTGATCCGGCCCAGCTCGACCTGGGCCTGGTCGTGCTTCTGCTGCAGATCGTGGTGCCCTTGCTTGAACGAATCCTGCTGATCGAGGAGCGCCTGGCGGTCCATCGCCCATTGGAGCTGGGCGTTCTGGAGCTCGTCCAGCTCCACCTGCTTCTCGTTGAGCTGGCGCTTGACGACGGCAAGCTCCTTCTCCTTCTCCTCGAGCTGCCCGCCGATATCCTCCTGAAGGGCCTGAAGGTGGGCGATGAATTCCTGGTTCTGCTGCAGGATGTCCGCGAAGGACCGGCCCTTGGGCGTCTCCGGGGCCATCAGGCCGCCTTCCGACCCTGCTGCAAGTAGCGGTCGACGGCGGCGCGCATCGCGTCGAGATGTGCGCTCATCGCGCCCAGTTGATCGACCCGCTCCTGCTCCAGCTGACGAAGCTGCTCGGCTCGCTCGGCATCGCGCTGGTGCGCATGGCGCAATTCCTCGTGCAGGCGCGAGATTTCCGCCTGCGCCTGATCATGCGCGTAGCGCAACTCCTCGACTTCCTTCTTGCGCGCCTCGTGTTCCTCGACCAGTCCCTCGAGGTTGTGAACCAACTCCTGGTTCAGCTGGAGGATGTCGGAGATCGGCCGGGCCGACTTCGACACCGGCTCGCTGGCCCGATTGGGCTTCGACGGCTGTTCGGCCATCAGGCGGTTTTCAACCGTCCTTGTTGCAGATACCGGGATACTTCGGTTGCCAGCCCCTGCGGGTCGACCGGTTTGGCGATGTAGCCGTCGCAGCCGGCGCCGAGGATCTTCTCGCGGTCGCCCGACATGGCATGAGCCGTGAGCGCGACGACCACCACCCCGGCCATGCGCGCGTCGGACCGGATCTTGCGCGTCACCGCAAGGCCATCCTCCCCTGGCAGCTGGATGTCCATCAGGACGATGTCGGGCAGCTCGCGCGTCATCTCGGCCAGGCACTCGGCTCCGGTGGTGGCTTTGCGAACCGTAAAGCCCTTCTTCTCCAGGAGGAATTGCGCCAGCCGGAGATTGACCGGGTTATCTTCGACGATCAAAACTTTGCCGGCGGTCACGTCCTGTCCTCCTTCGCCTCTGAACGATGTCCAGGCTCTTGATGGCGTGCAATACGGCATCGGGCTGGGCGAGGCCGGAAGGTATAACGGCGCTCCATGCTGTCGCTGGCACCCTCGGTGAAACTTCGCCAAGCGCGATCAGGGCCGGTTGGGCCGGCAGCCCCCGAAGCCCAACCACCCACTCCGGCTCAGCCGGAGCCAGGACCAGCACGTCTGGGGCCGCCGCGCGGGCCTTCTCCAGCGCCTCCTGGAGCCCGGGGGCTCGGAAGACCTCGAATCCCTCCTCCACCAGACTGGCCGCCAGGGGCGCCAGGGCCTTCCGGTCCCGGTGGACGACCAGGACCCGGACGCGATCGCGGCGGCGCTTGATCCCCTGGCTGATCCGCCGGAGCTCATCCTGCATCGTCTTCGTGGCCCAGGGCTTGGCGACGTAGCCGAGGACGCCGAACTGTTCCATCAGCGCGGGATTCCTGGTCACGGAGCAGACCAGCACCGGCACATCCGCGGTCGCGGCGCGCCCGCGAAGCTCCTGCAACACCTGCCACCCATCCCTGGCGGGCAGCACCGTTTCCATCACGACCAGGTCCGGAAGGATCTCCATCGCCTTGCGGACCGCCTGCTCGCCATCGCGAGCATGGGCAACCCGAAAGCCGACGCCCTGCAGCTCGGCCGTCAGTCGCTGGCTGCTGGCCGGATCGTCCTCGACCACCAGCGCCAGCGGGAGCTCCATCGTCTCGAGCACGGGACCCTCCTCGGCGGGCGGGTCCGGCAGTCCGGCTGGGCGTGGCTCGCGTGGGGTGGTGAAGGTAAACGTCGAGCCCTTGCCGAACTGGCTCTCCGCCCAGATACGGCCGCCGTGCATCTGGACGAATCGGCGGCAAAGCGCCAACCCCAGTCCGGTGCCCTGGTAGCGCCGCGTGTAGGAACCGTCGATTTGCTCGAACTCGCGAAACAGCTTGGGCAAATCGTCTGGTTTGATGCCGATCCCGGTGTCATGCACGGAGACCAGCAATTGGTCGGGCATGTCCTTGACCGTCAGGATGATGTGGCCAGGGGCAGGCGTGAACTTCACGGCGTTCGATAGCAGGTTGTAGAGCACCTGCTTGAACTTGCTGCGGTCGCCTTTGATCGTCCCCGCCTCGTTGATGCCCAGCACGCTGAGCTCGAGGCCTTGCTGGCGGGCCATCGGCTCCAGGATGGCAGTGACCTCCTGGATCGCATCGGCAACCGGCAGCTCTTCGGCCTTCAACTCCATCTTCCCCGCCTCGATCTTGGCCAGGTCGAGGATGTCGTTGATCAGGCCGAGCAGGTGCTGGCCGCTGCTGTGGATGTTGCGCAGGAATTCCGTCCGCTCGCCGGCGTTGAGGCTCATCGTCGAGTCGAGCAGGATCTCGCTGAAGCCGAGGATGGCATTGAGCGGGGTGCGCAGCTCGTGGGACATGTTCGCCAGGAACTCCGACTTGTAGCGGTTCGACTGCTCGAGCTGACGGTTTACCTGCAGGATCTCCTCATCGGCCCGCCGCAGCGCCGCGTGCTGCCGCATCAGGTAGCGGTTCGACTCTTTCAGGCGGGCCAGCAGGCTCTGCCGCTCCTGGCGCAGCCGCTGCTTCTCCAGGTTGCGCTCCAGCAGTTCCCGCAAGCGCTGCAGGTCGATCGGTTTCGCGATGTAGTCGTCGGCCCCGCCGCGCAGCGCCTCGGCGGCAACCTGCTCCGAGCCGTAGGCCGTCATCATCACGACCACCGAGTCCGGGTAGTCGCGCAGCATCTGGGGCAAGAGGCTGAGCCCGCTCTCCTCCGGCATCTGGACGTCGAGGAAGATCAGTGCCGGCCGACGGCCGTCCAGCAACCGTCGCGCCTGGGCGGCGTTCGGTGCGGTGATCGCGTCGAACCCCTGCCTCGCCACCGCCTTGCTGAGAAACGCGCGGTTGTCCGGATCGTCGTCGATTGCGACCAGGATCGGCCGCGGCTCGAGCTCCGGCTCGGCGCCCAGGAGACCGCGGACCGCCTGCACCAGGTCCTGACCGACGCCGAGGTCACGGCCCGAGCCGGTGGAGAGTGGGCCGAGGTCACCGATGAAGCGATCGGCTCCAGCGGCAAGCGCCCGCTTGCCCTCGTCGGCATCGACATGGACGCCGGCCATCAGCAGCACCGGGATGTTGGTGGTCGCCGGATTGCTCTTGAGGATTTCGCAGACCCGCAGGCCGTCGATGCGGCGCAACAGGAGATTGAGGACGATGGCGTCCGGGACTTCTTCGCGGGCGCGGTCGAGGGCGGCGAGGCCGTCCTGGGCATCGATCACCGTGAAGCCCTCCCGCTGCAGGCGTTCGCGAATCGCCTTCAGACGCTCCGGATCGTCGTCCGCGACCAGGATCCGGCGGCTCGAGGAGGTGGTCGGGTCGTTCATGCCACCCTCGCGAGAACGGGAAGCCGGGGGATCAGGAAGCGGAAGGTGCTGCCGGAGCCGGGGGAGCTTTCCACCCAGATCTGGCCGCCCTGCAGCTCGACCAGGCGCTTCGAGAGCGCCAGGCCGAGCCCGACGCCTTCGTAGCCCCGCGACGTCGACCCATCAACCTGCCGAAATTCTTCGAAGAGGCGGGCCTGATCCTCCGGCTTGATGCCGATTCCCGTGTCGCGCACCTCGACCACGGTTCCCGGCTCGGTCTCGATGGCGCTGACGAGGACGCTGCCGTGATGCGGCGTGAACTTGATCGCGTTGTTGACCAGGTTGTGGACCACGTGCCGCAGGCTGCGCGGGTCGAAGACGACTTCCAGCCGCCGGTCGACACCGGAGCTGACGGTCAACTCCTTCTGGGTTGCCGCGGCGGCGTTTTCCGAAAGCGCCGCGTCCACCGCTTCGGCGAGAAGGCATGGCGACGGGTGGAGTTCGAGCCGCCCCGCCTGGATGTGGGTCAGCTCGAGGATGTCGTTGATCAACTTCAGCAGGCGTTTCCCGCTGTTGTGGATGGTTTCGGCGAATTCTCCGCGTTCCGCCTCGGAAAGCTCCGGTGTGGTGTGGATGATTTCCGAAAAGCCGATGATGGCGTTGAGCGGCGTGCGGAGCTCATGGGACATGTTGGTCAGGAACTCCGACTTCATCCGGTCGGCTTCCTGGAGCTCGAGGTTGGCGCGCTGCAGCATTTCGATCGTCTGCCGCTCGCGCTGAAAGCGACGAGCGTTGTCGAGCGCGACCGCTGCCTGGTTCGACAGGATCTGCAGCACCTGCATCAGGGTGGCGTCGAAGGGCCGGACCTCGTGGAAATAGACGGAGACGGTGCCCACGAACTCGCGCTCGAGGAACATCGGCAGCCCGAGCGCCGCGCGCCAGCCGTATTGCTGGCCCAGTGGATCGAGCGGAAAGCGTCCGTCGAGCTGGATGTCTTCGGAGAACACCGGCCGCTGTTCAATCACGACCTGGGTCACCAGCCCGGGCGAAACGTTGGTGAGCGGCTTTCCGAGGACGGCGGAGTCCACACCTTCGCCAACTTCGATCACCTGATCTGAAAGCGTGCCCGCCCTGGTCACCGTGATCAGGCAGGACGCCGCGCCCGAGACGCCGAGGACGGCGTGGGCCACGCCCTGCAAGAGGGAGCTGGGACCGACGGTCACCGCCGTCAGCGCCTGGGAGACCTGGCGCAACATCTCCATCGAGGTGTCGAGTCGAAGCGCCTGCTGCCGGGTCTGCTCGAAGAGGAAGGTGTTTTCGAGCGACACCGCCACCTCCGCCCCCAGCGAGGCCGCCAGCTTGACGTCGTAGTTGCCGCTGAAGGTCCCGTTGCGCTTGTTGGCGAGCAGCAGCACGCCGAGCGGACGGCCGCCCGAGCCGAGCGGGACCAGCAACATGTCGCGATAGCCGAAGGTCTGGGGCAGCATCTGCCCTGCCTCGATGTCGTGCAGGCAGTCCTCGATGATGACCGGCTGCTGGGTCACGAAGACGCGGCCGATCAGCGTCGAGGCGTTGGCACCGAAGCGCAACTGGTTGAGACGCATCTGGTTGAAGAGCCGGCTCTCCCGCATCCCGGAGGGGGCCGCCGGCGCGATCAGGGCCTCCAGCCCCTCCTGGTAGAGGAAGAAGCCGCACATCTCGACGTCGAGCAGCTGGGCCAGTTTGTTGGTCAGGGTTTCGAGGTCCTCGCCCAGCTTGGTCAGGTTCGAAACCGCGGTGGCGGTCTCGAAGAAATGGGTCAGCTCTTGCAGGTTCTGGTCGGCTCGGCGGGAGAGCTCGAGGTTCTCCTGGACGATGCGAAAGTACTTGAAGCTCCAGAAGCCGGTAAGGACCATCACTGGAAGAAAGAGGACGGCAAGGAAATAGGTGATCGGTGAGGGCGACCACCAGCGCGCGACGTAGATCAGGAAGAGCTCGGTCATGCTGCCGAGCAAGATCCACAACCGCCAGTTGAAGCGGTTGCGAGCGCTCGCCGAAGAACGCCGCCGGATGACCGGCTCGGGGTATTGCACCATGCGCTGCATTGGTTTGACGCGGATCGCGTGCATTGCTTCGCAGGCGCGACTGGCGCTCAGCGGCATTGGCCCGCCGCTTTACAAAGGTTTACGGACTCGTGGCGCTTTCGTATTGCGGGAAGTGCCGCCAGGCCTTTGCTACGCTCTAGGCGTGCAGCGAGAAACCGCGTTCAACGTCTCGGCGATCAAGGACACCGTCCTTCGCTCGATCAAGTTGAACCAGCAGGCGTACAACAATCGCGACGCCGACGTGCTCCGCGAGGTTTACCTGGAGCCGATGCTTTCCCAGGTCGCCCATGACCTGTCCGGGGATTTCGAGTCCTTTCCCGCCGCACGCCTCGACATCACCTGCGAGGTCCTCGACGTCTCCTACACCGCGTACCTGCAGATCGGGAAAGTCGAGCTCTCCGCCTATGGCCTGGAGGCGAGCCCGCAAAACGTCAACGTGACGACCAAAGAAGAATGGATTTACCGCCTGGTGCCCGACGCCGAGAAAGGCGTCGGACTCGGCCGGCGCACCACCCATCGCTTCCTGGGGTACTACCACTACACGCTGGTCGACATCGACGGACGCTGGTGGATCACCGACGTCCAATCAGCCAGCGAAATCTGGCTTCCCTAGTTCCGGGCAAACAAAAAAGCCCGGGGAAACGCTCCGGGCTTTTCGGATTCAGGTTTACGAGTTGTTAGGCGACGCGCACGCGCGAGGCCCGCGGTCCCTTAGGAGCCGACGCTTCGATGTCGAAGCTGACCTTCTGCCCCTCCTGCAACCCCTCGAACGACCCTTCCACGGACGACCGGTGGAAAAAGTACTCCTTGCCGTCCTCGCCGCTCAAGAATCCGAATCCCCGATCCATCACGAGTCGCTTGATCGTACCGTTCTGCGCCACGTCTGCCGCTAGCTCCTTCGCAAAGTTATCCCCGGTCCGCTTGCGTTAGCTGGGCGTGCCATGACCGGGCTGGTCCACCCGCCGCAAGCATATCATGGCGGTATTGCGAGGGCCGAAAATCAGGCGCCCGCCGGATGGCGGGAGGAGGCGTTGACCGCAATGCGAAGCACGATGCCCGACTTTCCGCTGACGCTTCAGCACTTTCTGTGGCGCGCGACCACGCTCTATCCGAAAAAGGAGATCGTGACCCGTCGGGAGCGGGGGCGCCATCGCTACACCTATGCCGATTTCGGCTGGCGGGTGTCCCAGCTTGCCCATGCGCTGAAAGACCTGGGCGTGGAACGCGGCGATCGGGTGGCCACCCTCGCGTGGAACAACTACCGCCACCTCGAACTCTATTTCGCGGTCTCCTGTGCCGGCTCGGTGCTGCACACCCTCAATCCACGTCTACCGGCGGAGCACCTCGAATTCATCATCAACGACGCCGAGGACCGGGTGATCTTCGTCGATGCCTCGCTCCTTCCGGTGGTGCAGCAGCTGGCGAAGAAGGTCAAAACGGTCCGCCATTTCGTGGTCATGAGCGACGGCCCGTCGCCGAACGGAGAGCTGACCCCGCTGGCGTCGTACGAGGATGTGATCGCGGGCAGGCCGACCGAGTATCCGTGGCCGCAGCTCGACGAGGGCGAGGCGTCCTCGATGTGCTACACCTCCGGGACGACCGGGAAGCCCAAGGGCGTCGTCTACAGTCACCGGTCAACCTACCTGCATTCCTTCGGTATCGCGATCGGGGGCGGGATCGGCCTGCAGGAGTCTGACGTGATCGTGCCGGTCGTCCCGATGTTTCATGCCAATGCGTGGGGGTTGCCCTACGCCGCCACCATGCTGGGAGCCAAGCAGGTCTTCCCCGACCGATTCCTCGATCCGGTGAGCCTCACCGAGCTCTTCCGCGAGGAAGGCGTGACCTTCAGCTCCGGTGTCCCGAGCGTCTGGATCCCGCTGGTTCAGCACCTTCAAAAGACGGGCAGCAGCTTCGAGGGCCTGCGCATGTTCGTGGGTGGCTCGGCGCTGCCCGGTTCCCTCTACGACGGACTTACCGACCGCGGCATCGACACCAACCAGGGCTGGGGGATGACGGAGACCTCGCCGGTCGCCGCCGTCGCGACGCTGAAGAGCTACATGCCGGCGGACGCCAAGCGGGCCACGCGCCTCAAGGCCGGCATGCCGCTGGCCGGCGTCGAGCTTCGGATCGCCAACGTCGAGACCGGGGAGGCGGTGCCCTGGGATGCGAAGAGCGTGGGCGAGATCCAGGTCCGCGGAGCGTGGGTCACCAGCAGCTACTACCACGGCGCAGACCCCGACCGGTTCACCAAAGATGGCTGGCTGCGCACCGGCGACGTGGCGAACGTCGACCCCGAGGGATACGCGCAGATCGTCGACCGGACCAAGGACCTGATCAAGTCGGGCGGCGAATGGATCTCTTCGGTCGAGCTCGAGTCGGCGATCATGGGACATCCGAAAGTCCTCGAGGCCGCGGTGATCGGGCTGCCACACCCGAAGTGGCAGGAGCGGCCAGCGGCGTTCGTCGTCCCGAAGCCGGACTTCAAAGGGCAGCTGAAGCAGGAGGAGATCCTCGAGTACCTCCGGCCACTGGTCGCGAAGTGGTGGCTCCCCGACGAAGTCCGCTTCGTGGACGAGATCCCCAAGACGAGCGTCGGGAAATTCGACAAGAAGGTCATGCGGGCCCAGGCCGCCAAGGAGTCAGCCGTCCCCTCCTGAGGAGGGGCGTAACGAGCGGGTGTCGCCGGCGGCACAGTCTCACGGCGGCGGGTTGGAAAAGCCGTCTCTCTAACACGGCCTTAATGCGCCCGCGCTACAACGAAGGCACGGGATGTGATCGCGAATGGACGCTTCCAGCCAGGGACCTGCCCTCGTGCCAGAGCCGCTCGACGCGGAGGCGACCCGGCGGCGACAGGAGCTGGAAGACATCCATGAGGACCTGCTCCTGACGGTGCTCGAGCTGGAGGATGAGTGGGTGCTCGACGACCGGATCGCCTACGCCCTGCGCCGTCGCGACGCCGCCTGAGGCTGATTTAGGCCGATTTTCGGGAAAACCACTTGCCCTTCTGGCGCAGTTGTGGCATGATTCCCCGCGATTTGCGGGGAAAATCGCACGTTTTTCGATCCGGCCTCGTTGGGACGGGGCGAAGCAAGCGGTTCACCCGCTCGCAAAAAACTCTTTAGTTCAACGGAGGAGCCATGCCGAAAGCGCCGCAAAAATGGACCGCGTCGACGTTTACGACCACCGTCTATGAGCAGCTGACCAAGAAAGGGGCGAAGGTCAAGAAGTCGGACCTGAACGCCGCCATTCAGCAAGCCTTCGAGTCCGCCGTCACCGCCGGCGCCCGGGGGCAGCGGGTGCGTTTTCCGTCGATCGGCGCCATGGCCTGGCGCGAGGTCAAGGCCCGCAAAGCCGGCAAAGGCCGCAATCCCTTCACCGGTGAGGAGATCATGCTCAAGGCCCGTCCGGCCTCCCGCAAGCCGCGTTGGTCGTTCCCCAAGGCCGTCAAAGACGCCTACGCGCGTTCCGCTCGCAAAGCCGCCTAAAGGGCGAAACTAAACCCCCCCCCCCCCCCCCCCCCCCCCCCCCCCGGGGGGGGGGGGGGGGGGGGGG
>DAIPYJ010000023.1:18312-39870 GCA_036782775.1 Candidatus Dormiibacterota bacterium
AACGCAAGGGGGCGATGTGGCAGGAGGGACGACGAGAGGGTTAGGGAGGGGGCGCCTCCCCGCCGGTCGTTTTTCAAGCCGCTTCCTTGACACCGTCGGGCACGGCCACGAACATGGTGACAGGATGCGGCGAAATCTGATTGCCGGTGCCTTGATCGCGGTTGGCCTGGGATTGATGGCAACCGCCATCCCAGGCTTGGGCCTGATTCACCTCGGCTCCAATCCCGTCGCCACCCAGACGATCCCCGCGCTCGGCGAGCCGCTTTCGCCGCCGCATCAGCACGCCCGCTTCCTTCCCGGCACCGGCAGCACCGGTCCGGGGCCGAGCCAGATCATCGCCTACATCTCGATCCCCAGACTCGGCATCAAGAACGCCCCCATCTATGACCGGGGGGTCGACGGCAGCGGCAACATGCTGATTGCCAAGGGCTACGCGGTTACCCACTACGCCCTCTCCTCCCCCATCGGCAGCGGCAACGCCGTTCTCTACGGCCACGACGACATCGAAGGCAGCATCTTCGGCCGCCTCAACGATCTTCAGACAGGCGACGAGGTCGATGTCCAGACTGCGAGCGGCGCCCCGGTCGCGTACCACGTCAGCTCGAAGACGATCGTCGCACCGACCGCCGTGCAGATCCTCAAGCCGACGAGTGACGTGCGGCTCACGCTCTTTTCCTGCTGGCCGATTTGGGTCGACACGCAACGCGTGGTCATCACCGCCGTGCCGGCAACCAGCACCTAGTCAGCTCGGCGCGGTCGACGTTCTCAGCGAATCAGTGATTGGTCGTGTCGTCCGGGGGCGCCTGGAAGTATTTGAGCAGCTCCTCGATGGCGCGCGCCGCGTCCGGGTCGCGGAGCAGCCGTTCCTGCATCTCCTGCACCTGCTGCAGCAATTCCTTGGCCTGCGCTTCCTGGGCGACCTGAAGCAGGACCGGCTGGCTGGCCGCGGAGACGACCATCTGCGCCTGCTGCCGGAGCATTTCCACGCCCTGGCAACCGAGGCAGGTGCCGGCGTTATTACAGATGCAGAGCTGGAGACGGAGGTTGTCCAGCTCCCGCTGAAGCGGCGAGAGATCGACCGGACGGCTCATCGCAGCCAAGCTTAGCCCGAATCTCGGGAACTTTCCGCCGGGAACTGCGTCTTACGGGCAAATGAACCACACCCACGGAACCGGCAGCCGCGGCGCAGTCGCTGTCCTCGTATTGTCGGCGGCCATCCTGGCAGGCTGCGGAGCCTCGAACACCTCGGGCGGCGCCTCCTACAGCCACATCAGCGGTGGCCTCGGCCAGGGATCGGTGAACCAGGCTGCGCCAGCGGACAAGTCGGCGGCTCTGGCGAGCCAGGCAAGTGGATCGAACAGCGCCAGCCTCATCACGCAGGCCCAGGGGGACAAGATCGTGCAGAACGCGAGCCTCGGCGTGCAGATCAAGGGTGGGAGCTTCTGGGATTCGTACACCAAGGCGGTCGCGATCGCCACGCGCTTCAACGGCTTCGTGACCAGCTCCCAGATCGGTGATTCGACGAGTCAGGACGTCGATGCCGGGACGGTCGTGCTCAGCGTGCCGGCCGCGAGCTATTCCGACGCGCTCAGCGCCCTTCGGCAGCTGGGCAAGGCGACCCAGCTGCAGGTCTCGACCCAGGATGTGAGCGGGGAGTACGTCGACCTCCAGGCCCGGTTGAAGAACCAGCAGGCTCAGCAGGCGGTGCTGCTCGGGCTGATGCAGAAGGCTCAGAACATCCAGGACAGCATCACGGTGCAGAACCAGCTTTCCGGTGTAACCGGCGAGATCGAGCAGATCGAGGCGCGCATCCGTTTCCTGGATCAGGAAACGGTCTACTCGACGATCACGCTGCGCCTCTATACCGTGGCCCCAACCCCGACCCAGCCGAGCCTGTGGGACCGCAGCGGCCTGGGTAATTCGTTCGCAACCGCCGGCCAGGCATTTGTCGCGGTGGTGGGTGGCATGGTGGTGGTGGCGGGATTTCTTCTGCCGTTCCTCTTGCTGATCGCGCTCGGCCTCGGCATCTGGAGGCTCTTGCCCGTGCCGCTGCGCCCGTCGATCCGGCGGACGCCCTCAGCCTGAGGGCTCGACCGCCTGGAAGCGCTCGCTGAGGAAGCGGCGGTGCGCACGCATCCGATCGAGATTGGTCTGCTGGATGACCGCCGCAATTCGCCGCATATCCGCTTCCATCAGGCAGAGCTCATCGCTCAAGATCCGCGCCGCGGCCGCTGTGGCCGCTGACGAATCGCCGAAGTCTCCGGCGGCGAGGTAGTGCGTCACGGCCGAGGGCAGGTACTCGACCGTGGTCCGTTCCGCGAGATACCGATCGAGGGAACCCAACGGCAGCATCTCGATCCCGGGCAGCACCTGGATGCGAATCATGTCCTTGATGCGATACAGCTGTCCCAGAACCTCTGGCGGCAGCCGGTCGCTCACGGAGGCGAGTTGCTCCTGCAATGCGCTACCAGCGCATACCGGATCGAAGGTGAAGGGGGGTCTGGCGGATGCCTGCGCGGCAGCGAGGCCGACGGCGTAGAAGCCGAGCACTAGAACCACGGCTGGAACTCCGACGGGATCCAGCAGGGCCAGCAGGGCACCAAGGATGGCGAGGCTGGATGCCACCAGCTGCTGGCGGCTCGTCGCAAACGCAACCAATCGGCTGACCGTCACGGCGTGGCAACCTCCACTCACGATTCTCGCACCGGCACTTGCGTAGCCTATGGACGTGGAAACGACGAAGGTTGACGGGCGAATGTACATCGGCGGAGCCCGCAGCTGGGCAAAGGCCGGCGGGACGTTCGACGCCATCGACCCGTCGATCGCGCAACCCTTTGCGCGGGTGGCATTAGCCGACCGTGATGATGTCGACGGCGCCGTGCAAGCGGCGCGAGCGGCACTCGATGGTGGCTGGTGGGGTCTTCCACCCGTTCGCCGAGTGCGGATCCTGAACCGGCTGGCGGCCTTGCTGCGCGAGCAGGCGGGTGACCTCGCCCAGCTGGAAAGCCTCGACGTCGGCAAGCCGCTGCGGCAAGCGAAGGACGACGTCGCCGCGGCCGCCGGCTATTTCGAGTTTTTTGCCGGTGTTGCCGACAAGGTCTTTGGCTCGAGCATTCCGCTTGGGAACGGTCTGCTGGACTTCACCATCCGGGAACCGCTCGGTGTATCGGCCCAGATCGTGCCCTGGAATTACCCCCTGCGGCTGGCCGCCCGGGGTATCGCTCCGGCACTGGCATGTGGCAACGCCGTGGTCGCCAAGCCCGCGGCGGAGGCGGGGCTCAGCGTCGTCCGCCTTGCTGAGCTCGCTGTCGAGGCCGGTGTGCCGCACGGCGTCTTCAATGTCGTGACCGGCGGCCGCGAGACAGGCGCGGCGCTCGCGGCGCACCCCGACATCAATCACATCACGTTTACCGGCTCGGTTCCGACCGGCATCGCGATCATGAAGGCCGCCGCCGATCACGTAGTTCCGGTCACGCTCGAGCTGGGCGGCAAATCGCCGAACATCGTGTTTGCCGACGCCGACCTCGAGCGGGCGGCCGCCTCGGCGGCCTCGACGCTGATGCAGAACTCGGCGCAGACCTGCACCGCACCGACACGGCTGCTGGTCGAAGCGCCGGCGCGCAGCCGCTTCGTCGACTTGATGGCGCCGCGAATCGGAGGCATTCGGCTGGGCCGCGGGCTCGACGACCCCGACATGGGTCCGGTCGTCAGCGAGCGGCAGATGCAGCGCGTGCTGGGGTTCATCAGCGAAGGCGCCCGCGATGGCGCTCGTGCCGTGACCGGCGGGCGCCGTGCCGGCCGCGAGGACCTGGCCGCCGGATTCTTCGTGGAACCCACTCTGCTCGACGACGTCGCCCAGGGGTCGCGGCTCGAGCAGGAAGAGATCTTCGGTCCGGTCCTGACGGTGACGCCCTTCGAAACGGTCGAAGAAGCGATCAGGATTGCCAACGGGACGCCCTATGGGCTCGTGACCGGAATCTGGACGCGCGACCTCAACCGCGCGCTGACGGTTGCCACGGCGGTCAAGTCGGGGCAGATCCGCATCAACGGCTACAGCGCGGAGGGTAGCATCGGGCTGCCCTTCGGCGGTTACAAGCGCAGCGGCTTTGGCCGCGAGCAAGGCGTCGAGGCGCTCGCCAACTACACGCAGATCAAGAACATCATGATCAACTACGACGGCTAGCAATCATCAGAGCCGCCTCACCCGGCGAACCTTCCTACGCCAGGTGGCGGCGGTGGGCGCGACCGCGGCGTCGATCTCCGTCCCGCAGCTGCTGGCGGGCTGCACGCCGACCAGCAGCGCGAACCGGTCACCGAGCACAACCGCAGGGCGGCCCCACGGACGGATTCGTGCGCAAGCGGGAAAGCTCGTGGATGGCCATGGCACGGAAATCCGGTTGACCGGCGTCAACTGGTTTGGACTGGAGACTTCGCTCTTTGCACCGCATGGCCTGTGGACCCGAAACTGGGAGGACATGCTCGACCAGATCGTCGCAACCGGCTTCAATGCGATCCGCCTTCCCTTCAGTAACGAGCTCCTGCAAGCGTCGAGCGTTCCCACCTCCATCGATTTCGGGAAGAACCCCGACCTCAAGGGCCTCACCGGCTTGCAGCTCATGGACCACGTGATCGCCGGCGCGAGTCAGCGAGACCTGGTCATCATCCTTGACCGGCATCGGCCAACGGCTGACGCGCAGAGCGAGCTCTGGTACACCGGTCGCATTTCGGAGGGCCGCTGGATCTCCGACTGGACGATGCTCGCATCCCGCTACCGGTCGCAACCAGCGGTGATTGGCGCCGACCTGCACAACGAGCCCCATGGGCAGGCCACCTGGGGCGATGGCAATCCGCGCACCGACTGGCGGCTGGCGGCCGAGCGCGCGGGCAACGCCATCCTCGAGGTCAACCCGGATTGGCTGATCGTCGTCGAGGGGATCGAGCGATTCGGGAACGACTGGTACTGGTGGGGCGGGAATCTCGAGGGCGCCCGCGCCCATCCCATCCGGCTTTCCCATCAGGACAAGCTGGTCTACTCCGCCCACGACTACGGGCCGCAGGTCTATCCGCAAACCTGGTTCCAGGCTTCTGATTTCCCGCAGAACCTGACTTCGGTCTGGCAGCGGCACTGGGCATGGCTGCACAGCGAGCAGGTCGCGCCGGTGTTGATGGGCGAATTTGGGGGCCGCTCGGTCGGACCGGACGCGGAGGGAACCTGGCAGCGGCAGCTCATCCAGTTTTTGAAAACCAGCGGGCTCAGCTATACGTACTGGGCCTGGAATCCCGACTCTGGCGACACCGGTGGAATCCTCGAGGATGACTGGATGACGCTGGACCGCCCCAAGCTCGACCTGCTGGCCACCTACCAGTGGCCACGGCTCGGGTCAGCGTGATGCCGGTCGGACTGAGCAGCGTGCCCCTGGGATCGGCCGCCATCGAGCCGTTCCGTGGACTGCTCGAGCCTGCCGAATGGAACACGTTTATTGCGACCATGCGAGATGTCTCCGCCGCCCTGAAGGGCCGGCGGATCTGGAACATCAACTCGACCGCGCATGGCGGGGGCGTGGCCGAAATGCTCGACTGGGAAATTCCGTATGAACGCGCCGTCGGCATGGACGTCGGCTGGCTCGTCATCCAGGGTGGAACGCCGTTCTTCAGCTTTACCAAGCGCCTGCATGCGCTCTTGCACGGCGTCGCCGCCGACGGTCTTCAGATTTCTGATGCCGAGCGAGAGGAATACGAGCGGACCTTAGCCCGGAATGCCCAGGCGCTCAATCGTCAGGTCCGAGCTGGCGACGTCGCCATCCTCCATGACCCGCAAACGGCCGGCCTCATCCCTGAGCTCGTGCGCAGAGGATCATGTGCCGTCTGGCGCTGCCACGTCGGGATCGACGAGCCCAACGACGTGGCGCGGGCCGCCTGGCGCTTCTTGCTTCCCTACGTTGGCGCCGCGCATGCCTGCGTCTTCTCGCGGCGCGCCTACGTCTGGGAGGGGCTCGACGTGGGAAAGGTTCGGGTCATTCCTCCCGCCATCGACGCCTTCAGCCCAAAGAACGCGGAGATGGATCCCGACACCGTGACGGCGATCGTCACGGCTACGGGCATCCTGGCGGACGGCACCCGGGGCGTCGCACCGTCCTTCCGCGCGAGGAACGGCACGGCAGTGCACGTTGAACGCGCCACAACGCTGGTCCCCTCCGCCAGGTTGCCGGCGAACGCACGCCTCATCGTTCAGGTCTCACGCTGGGACCGTCTCAAAGACCCGCTGGGGGTCATGCAGGGCTTCGCTGAATTCGTGGCACCCGAGACCGATGGACACCTGATCCTCGCCGGCCCTGGCATCAGCAGCGTGGCCGACGATCCTGAGGAAGCGGCCGTTTTCCGGCAAGTCGAGGAGCGCCGGCAGGGCTTGCCCGCGGAGGTGCGCGACCGAACCCACCTGGCCCGCCTGCCGATGGAAAATCCTGAGGAGAACGCGGCGATCGTCAACGCCCTGCAGCGTCGCGCCGACGTGATCGTGCAGAAGAGCATTCGCGAGGGGTTCGGACTGACCGTCGCCGAAGCAATGTGGAAGGGGCGGCCGGTCGTCGCCAGCCGGGTCGGCGGCATCCAGGACCAGGTCGAGGATGGCAGGAGCGGCATCCTGGTCGATCCACACGACCTGCAGTCTTTCGGCGTGGCCGTCGTCGGGCTGCTCCATGATGCCAAGCGCGCGGCCCGGCTCGGTTCCGCGGCCAGAGATCGCGTGCGCCGCGAGTTCCTGGCGCCCCACCTCCTCGTGCAGCAGGCCCAGCTGATCCAGAGCCTGTTGCAAGCGCAACAGTAGCGCGCCGAAGCGGCGCTATGGCACGGTAGTTCGAGAGATGTTGATCGAGCTCGCGCTGTTCTTCAGCCTGGCGTCGGTGCTGACCACGATCGCCGTCATGGGACGTGGCCTGATCCGGGCTCGCATCTGGCTCGGCCTTCCGGTTGGACTGATCATCCTGGCCGCGTCTGGCTGGCTGACCGGGGTCATCAGTGGCGACCACAGCGCGGCAACCACCCTGCCCATCGTGGCACTGCTGGGCCTGCTGCTGGTGCGCCTCCGATTTCCGCGCTGGAGCATGCTGGCCGCGCAGCTCTTCGCCGTGCTGGTGCTGGCCTCGATCGCCTACCTGCTCTTCGCGGCGGAGCTGCCGTTCGTCGACCACCTGGGGTGGATCGGACTGGTGGCCTCACTGATTCTTCTGCTGCTCGAGATCTTTGCCCTCGCCCTCAGTGTCTATTACCTGTTCGAGATCCTCGACGTCTTCAGCCGCCGCACCCGGATCGAGCACCTGGCCGACTCCTCATACCGACCCAGGGTCGCCATTCAGGTTCCCTGCTACAACGAGCCGATCGAGGTCATGCGCGAGACCTTGAAGGCACTGGCCGAGCTCGACTATCCCGACGTCATCGTCCAGGTGGTCGACAACAACACCAAGGATCGTGAGGTCTGGGGCGCGCTCGAGCAGCTCTGCAAGGAACTGGGCCCGCGATTCCAGTTCATCCACCTGGAGCCATGGCCGGGCTATAAGGCTGGCGCGCTCAACGAGGCGACTCGGCGCTTACCCAAGGACGTCAGCATCCTCGCGATCGTGGACGCCGACTACATCGTCAAGCCCGATTTCCTGAAGGCAACGGTCGGCCACTTCGCGGATGAGCGCGTCGCCTTCGTTCAGACGCCACAGGATTATCGCGATTGGAAGGACAGCGGCTACCTTCGGGGACTGTATTACAGCTACCGCTACTTCTTCGACGTCACGATGCCGGCCCGCGCCAACCGCAACGCCATCATCTTCGCCGGAACGATGGGCTTGATCCGGCGCTCGGCATTCGAGGCAATCGGCGGCTGGGACGAGGATGTCATCACCGAAGACGCGGAAGCGAGCCTGCGCATGCTGGGACAGGGGTTGGTCGGCGTCTACGAGCCGAAGCCCTTTGGACAGGGACTGATGCCGCTCGACTTCGACGGCCTGAAGAAGCAACGATTCCGCTGGGCGCTCGGGGGTATCCAGATTCTTCGCCGGCAGTGGGGCGAGCTCGTCCCAGGCGGTCGGCATGGGCATCGCCTGACCTGGGGACAGCGCATGCACTATTTCGCCGGCAGCGTTCACTGGTTTGGCGATCTGCTGACGGTGGTGTTTACGTTTCTCCTCTTGTTGACGGCGATGGCGGCCGTGCTGCACCACCGCCTGCCGATTCGCGAAATCACCGGGCCGTTGCTGATCGTGCCGCTGGCATTCCTGCTCACGGGCGTGCTTCGCGGGTTGTGGGCCCTACGCCGCGCCGAGCATTCCAGCTGGGGCGATGCACTGCGCGCACTGGGCATCTGGTTCGCGCTCAGTTGGGTGGATACGCTTGCCGTGGTCCGCGGGCTGGTCAGCGGCAAGGCGGCCTTCCTGCGCACGCCCAAGCAGAAAGAAGGCGGCAACCGACTGTGGCCGGCGATCCGGTCATCCGCGGTGGAATCACTCTTAGCCGCACTTGCCATCCTGGGCGCGATCATCATGGTGATTGCCGCGCCAGCGCTGGCCACCGGCATCCTGGCCATCATGTTGCTGTTCGAAGGGTGGGTGTTTGCCAGCGCGCCATGGGCGAGCTTCGCCGCCGAAGGCATTCATCTCACGCCCTATCGCCAGATCTATCGACGTTCCGCGCAGAACACCGGTGAGCGGCCGGCGGGCCGCCGCCGCGAGAATTTCGTGGTCGCGGCGCTGCTGGTTGGGGTCGGGCTCGTGCTGGCCTACGGCCTTTTGAATGCGCCTGCCGAAAATCCAGCACAACTGCCGAATTTTGCAGGCGTCACGCTGCCCAAGACGGCCGCGACGCCAAATCCGACGCCGGCTCCAACACCGAGCCCCAGCCCGACGCCTTCCGCCAGTCCGTCGGCGACCGCCAGTCCCTCGTCTCCCTAGCGCTCCTGCAGCGGCGCCAGCAGTTCGAGGCCTTCGAGGTCATCGAGGTTGTACCACTGCAGCATCATTCGTTGGACTCCGACCGCCGACCACTCGTTCAGCTGCCCCTTGATCTGGTCCGGTGTCCCGACCAGCCAGTGCCGGCCGCGCAACTGGCTGATCAGCTCGCTGCTCGGAACGCGCGCCACCGATGGCAGGAAGCGATGAAACCACTCGGCTCGCTCGCGGACCTCGGCATCGTCGCGGCCGATCACGATGCCGCCCATCCACGAGCGCCTGATCTGATCTGGGTCACGGCCAACGTCGCGACAATGTTCCTCGAGACGGCTGCGCTTGGCCCGATAGGCGTCGGGCCCGGGCGCGTGGCTGTTCCACTCGTCGGCCTGCCGTGCGACGATCCGGAGCAGCCGGACCTCGCCGTCACCACCCACGAGCAACGGCGGTGCCGGCTGCTGCACTGGCCGCGGATAGGCAGTGGCACCGCGCAGCTGGTAATAGCGGCCGTCGAAATCGACCGGCCCTCCCTGCCACAGCGCGCGCAGCACCGCGATCCCCTCCTCGAGCCGGTCGAAGCGCTCGCCCATCTGCGGCAGCCGGATGCCGAAGGCCGAATGCTCGGCCTCGTTCCAGCCGGCGCCAACTCCCACCACCAGCCGCCCCGGCGATAGACCGTCGACCGCGGCAGCCATCCGCGCGAGCAAAGCCGGATGGCGAAAGGTCATGGGGCTGACCAGCGGGCCGAAGGCGAACTGCTGAGTTCGCTGGGCAAGCGCGGTCAGCGAGCTCCAGCATTCGAGCGCGGGGCGATCCGGCTGCCCCATCAGGCTGAAGAAGTGATCGGACCGCCAGAGGCCTTCGAGGCGCAGCCGTTCCACCTGTTCGGCGATCCGGAACCATCGCTCCCAGGTCAGTCCCTCCTGGCCCTCGATCATGACGCCGATTCGCATCGCACAGACGACCTTATCGAAACGGGAGGCCTTGCCTGCTAGGCTCGGAAATTAGTGCGAAACGCAGCCTTCCGCCGCGGCGTCGGCTTTGCGCTCGGCATGCTGATCATCCAGTTCATGTTGGGGATGGCCGTCAATCTCTTCGTCTCCATTCCCGACAACCATGCCGGCGCGAATCCACCCGAGTATTTCAGCGGTGTGGTGACCAGCGTCAGGTGGGCGATCTTTCACGGCGGTCTCTGGCTTACGCTGCACGCGCTCTGGGGCCTGCTGCTGGTGTTGGCCGCGCTCGGAACGATGATGCAAGCCATCCGGCTTAGGGGCGGCTTTCGCATCATATTCGCGGTGCTTGGCTTCATCGGCGTGCTCGCCGCGGGCTTCAACGGCGGCAGCTTCCTCAACTATCACGAGGACTTCAGCTCGATGCTGATGGCGACGGGATTCGCGCTTGGACTCAGCAGTTACGCCGCGCTGCTGTATCGCGAGCCGCCTATCGATCAGCGGATGCCGCTGTCGTAGGTCACCGTCACCGCGGTGTAGCGGCCGGACTGGACAACGGCAGCGACGGAGGTCGGCCGTGGGAATGGATTCCCGTTGATCGGTTGGCCGACCAGCGTGTAGGAGCCGGCTGGAAGGTCGACCTGGAAGCGGCCGTCGCGTCCCGAGGTAACCCGGGCCACTTCGACGTCATTGCTGTTGCGAATGACCACGGTTGCCGCCAGTGGGTGCGGCGGGCACGGTGAATTCAACCGTTCGACCGGGCAGGTCGGCCCGACCACGACCATCCCTTGGATCCCTGTCCCGGCGGGCGCGGATTGTGCCGCCCCGCAGCCGGCCAGCATGAGAACCGCCGCGATGATCGCGATGAGCCTGGCCATCTAAGGGTGAGACGGATGGCGACGCCGAAAGTTCCGGGTCAGTCCCCTCTCACGCCGCTGACAGGATTGCCCAGATCGTCAACCGAGCGCTGCGCGACCTGATCGGCCACGGGACTTCCATCGCCCGGATAGACGACGACCGGCGTCCCGATCTGCAGCCAGCCATAGAGTGTGGTCTCCGCGCTGAGCATGAGGTGGACGCAGCCGTGGCTCGCGAAGGGACCGTTCGGAGACCCTGGACCGAAGGCTGAGGCCGGCTCCCAAGAGGCGTCATGCATGCCTTCGCCAGTTTTGGTGAACCAGGCGACCATTTGGACCACGGTGTCGGGATACCAGTAGGGCGATCCCTTCGGCCATGGCGACTTCATCGTCCAGGGGGAGTCCTTCGATACCACGCGCATCGGACCGATGTCGGTCGGCAAGGCGGGCCTCCCGGTGGTCACCAGGGTGTCGATCACGACGCGACCGTGATCGTAGGCGATCAGCCGCTGCGCCTGTACCGAGATCATGACCAGCCGAGGAGCCCCGGTCAGGAGATTCGAATTGATGATCTCGCTGTAGTGCTGGACTCCGGCGACCCCCCGCGCCAGCTGCTCCGGATCGGTCGACGAGAGCAGCCGGCCGAACGATTCCAGCCGCCCGTCGAGCCGGCTGGACCATCGCAAGCCGAGGAACGCCGCGACCGTCGCCGCGTTGCGGCCTTGCGCGAGGGCGTCCCGGCCGGCGGTGGCGAGTGCGGGAAGGTCCTTGGCGTAACGCAGCCGCAGGCCATTGGCGACGGAGTTGAGCTGTGTGGATTCCCAGGACGTAGCCTCGGTCGTCGCCGCTGCGACCGACCCGCCTGAAAGGTTCGCGGCGCTCGCGCTCTGCGCCGCAATGACCACAGCCAGTGCCACGACGCCGAGCCCGAACTGGCTGGCGCGCCCCACTGCCAGGCGCGGAGCCGCCCTAAGGATATCGACGTTAGCATGCATTATGTAAGTCTTATTGTAGCGTTTAGCGCTCGGCCCTGGGCTCGGACTAGAAGTGCTTCTGGAGTTCGGCGAACGATCCGAGCGTGATCAGGCGCTGGCTGGCCATCAGCTCCGCCTGCTCCAGCCGCCAGGTCCTGGAGTGCGGGATGTAGACCGCGCCCAGGCCGGCTGCGAGGGCCGGATTGATGTCGGAGCGTGGCGAGTTTCCGACCATCCAGCCGCGGTCCGGGTCGATGTCGTACTGCTCGAGCAGGTCTCGGTAGGCGGTGACGTCTTTCTCGCGGGTCACGATCACGGCGGTGAATCGATCGACCAGCCCCGAGCGCTCGACCTTGAGTCGCTGTTCCGCGGTCTCACCCTTGGTGAAGAGCAGCAGTCGATGGCGCGTTTGCAGATGATCGAGCGTGCGCTCGACCTGCGGCAGCAGGGTCAGCGTCTGTTCCAGGATTCGCCGCGCCAGGGTGAGGAGATACTGGATCGCCGCCTCGTCGATCTCGCGCTCCGCCAGGCGCTCGTACGCCGCCCGAAGGTTCCGGCCGAAGGCCACCGAGCCATAGCCATACTCGCTGGCGTTCAACCGCTCAATCTCATCGAGCGCCTCGCGCACCTGGGCGCGGGTCAGGCTGGAGTGGTTGAGGAAGTCGATGAAATCTTCGATCGACTGCTCGAAATAGATGTTGTTCTCCCAGAGCGTGTCGTCGCCGTCGATGATCAGCGTCTGTCGCATGGCCGCTGAGCATATCGACAAGCCGCAGACCCGCCAGTAGAATGGGGCCACCCTGGGTGGGCAGGGCGGAGGTCGGGGATGCGGACGTTGTCCTTTATTGGGCTCGAGTCGGCACAGCGTCCTCCGCTGGGCGCCAGTTCCATTCGGCAGCTCGCCCGGCTGGGCACCGTCGTGCGATGGCCGGGCCTGATCTTCGCCGCCGTCCTCTCACTTGCGGTTCCGCCGAAAAGCGCGCTCGGATTGGGCGCCGTCCTGGTGTGGGTGGCGGTCTACAACGGGTGGGGCATGGTCGCGATTTCGCGAGCCGACGACAGCCAGATCCTGCGCATCGGCCGGGCGCTCACCCTGATCGACACCATCAGTTACTTCCTCGTCCTCTTCGTCTTCGGCGGCGTCGGAGCCAGCACCAGCATCTACGCCGCCTACATCCTCCTGATCGTCTGGTTGGTCGCCTATGACGGGGCGGAAGGCGCGATCCTCTCGGTGGCGATTTTCGTGGTCGGCATGATTGCGCTGCATAGCGCGCTGCGCGCCAGCTTTGGCCTCGAGTTCCCGAGCAAGGACGTGTTGCTCTGGAGCCTGATCATGGTCGTGGCCGGCGCCATCCTTGCCGCCTATGACCGGATCGTGGTCGGCGGCGTCCTGCCGTCTACCTTGACCCCCGGATCCGCGGCGCTCGCCGCCAACGGCGGCCATGCGCCTGTAAGCGTTCCCCTGAGCAGCGGGAGTCCGGCGGTGCGCCTGTCCCCGCGGGAGCAAGAGGTGTTACGCCTGGTGGCCGACGGCTACTCGAATTCCATGATCGCAACGCGCCTGCACCTGAGCGAGAACACGATCAAGACTTACGTGGAAAACCTTCTCAGCCGCCTCAACGCCCGAAACCGCGCTGAGGCGGTTGCCGCCGCGTCTCGCCAGAATCTGATCTGAGAACCGGCGGCCTCCCCCATTCGGCATCCCCCGGTTGGAACCGGCGAACACCGATTTTTCATCAGGCTGGGGGATGGCGGCGGTCCCATCACCGGCATACGCTGCCGGCAGTGGGGGTTCTGACCGACGCGGGGGGTGCGCCGATGGCGACCAGGATGGTGGGGGGTTTCATCCTGGTCGCCTTTCTATTGTGCATCCTCCAGGCCTGGCCTGGACAGCGACGTTGGCCGGTCTGGCTCAGCAGTGGAATCTGTCTTTCCACCTGCGCCGCGCTGACCGTGAGCATCGGGGCGGATGGCGGCAGCCTGCCTTCGTGGACCGGGCTGCTTGCGGTCATGGTCGCGGTCGGATTCGTCCTGGCCGGGGTGGCCCTGGACCTGCGCAAGCCGGTCTCTTAGCCGGTCCCCGCCAGCTCCCGCCGCATCGCGAACTCCAGCCGCGACGATGTCCCGCCGCCCATACCCTGGACCTCACCCGTCCGGCGAAACCCGAGGCGCGTGTAGAGCCGTTCAGCGGCCGTGTTTCCCACGGCAACCCAGAGGCCGAGCCGCGCAGAGCCGCGCTCAGCGGCCCAGGCGACAACCGCATCGACCAGCGTCCGGCCGATGCCGCGACGGCGCCAGGACGGGTCAACCCACATGGAGATCAACTCCGCCTGGCTCGGCCCATCGCCCCGAACGCCGCACGCCAGGCCCACGACGGAGTCGCCATCGACGGCCACGAAGGCGACGCGGGCGCGCAAGCGCTGACGCCATTCCTCGGTCGTCAGGCGTTCGGCTTCCGCCGCCGAGGTGCCGTATGCCTCGGGTGCTCCGCGCAGCGCCCGCAACCGCACGTCCCGGAAGAGCCGCCATTCGTCTTCGGATAACCGACGAACCTGAATCAGATCGAACTCGCGAGCTTGACCGCGTATGTGGTTGTTATGTAACGTGATAGCTGGACTGTTAACAAACTGAGGAGGACTATGGCCATGATCCTGTTTCTGCTGCTTTTGATCCTGGCGGCGGTCGGCGTCGGCGTTTATGCGAATCAGAATACCGGCACCCATTCGGTGACCTTCCTGCAATGGCACTGGGCGGCGGTCGCGGACTGGGTGCCCGTGGTCGTTGCCGCGGTCGTGATCGGCGGCCTGTTCTTGCTCTATATGATCTACTCGGGCCTGGTCCACGGCGTGCGTCTCGGCTCGATGCGCCGCCGCGTCAGCACTCGGGAGAATGCGATCAACGACATGCGAGCGGAAAATCAGCGGCTGCGTGAGGAGAATTCGCGCATGCGCGCGGAACAGCGCGGCATGGATCGCGGCATGGATCGCGGAGTTGCGGCGGCCGACCGGCGGAGCGCGAATCCCAATATCGAGCGGGAACCGGTGACCGATCGCCGCGATGACAGGCCCGTCGACCGCGAACCCGTCGGCGCGGCAAGCACGAGCGACACGGCACGCACGGCCCCGGCATTCCGCCCGCGTCCGACCTTCGGCGAGCGCGTGCGCGCCTTCTTCAGCGGACGCCAACCCGCCGGCTACTAAGCGCGCGACCCGCAGGAGAGACCCTTCCCGGGGCGGAGAGTCTCTCCTGCTTTGCGCCTTGACATCAGCTGCAGCCTGTCAGCTAAATTGATAGCGGCACTGACAGCTGGGGTCCCGAACGCGGAGACTCCGGTGGGCGGTCCCCCGCCCAACGTCAATTCCAAAGGAGGTCACACATGCCAAGCGGCAAACGAGGCTTCGGTTCCATGGATGACACCAGGCAACGGGAAATCGCCAGCAAAGGCGGCCAGGCCGCGCATGCCAAGGGATCAGCGCATGAGTTCAGCTCGGCGGAAGCCCGCGAGGCCGGCAGCAAGGGTGGCAAGGCCGCGCACGAAAAGGGTTCGGCGCATGAGTTCTCCTCCGAGGAAGCACGGGCCGCCGGCCGCAAAGGCGGCGAGGCGTCGAGCCAGGATCGGAGCCGGATGGCCGCCATTGGTCGGGAAGGCGGCCGCCACTAGCGCCTGAGCGCGAGCAGGAAGGAACGAGCGCGTCCCTTCCCGCTCCTTTTCTCTACAGCGCGGCGACCAGTTCCTGAATCCGTGACTCCGCGAGGGTGACGTCGGACATCGTCCCCGCGAAGTAACTGTCGTACGCGGCAAGGTCCAGCAGGCCGTGGCCGCTCAGGTTGAAGAGAATGACGGGCGACTCGCCACGCTCCCGGGCCTTGACCGCCTCATCGATGACGGCGCGGATCGCGTGTGCCGTTTCTGGCGCCGGGATCGTGCCTTCGGCGCGCGCGAACTGGACCGCGGCGTCGAAGACGGCCCGCTGCGGATAGGCGACCGCCTCGATGAAGTCATGGTCGACCAGCGCCGACACCAGCGGGGCCATGCCGTGGTAGCGCAGGCCTCCCGCGTGGATGCCGTCGGGGACGAAGCGGTGCCCGAGCGTATGCATCTTGACCAGTGGCGTCATTTCCCCGGTGTCGCCGAAGTCGTAGGTGTACTTTCCCCGGGTGATCGACGGACAGGCCTCGGGCTCGACCGCCAGGAAGCGCGTCTTGCTTTTGCCCTGCAGGCGGTCGCGCAGGAAGGGGAAAGCCAGGCCACAGAAATTGCTGCCGCCGCCGACGCATCCCACCACCAGGTCGGGCATCGCGTTGGCGCGTTCCATTTGCATGATCGCCTCTTCGCCGATGACCGTCTGATGCATGAGCACATGGCTGAGCACGCTGCCGAGCGAGTATTTCGTGTCGTCCCGCTGGGCCGCGTCTTCGACCGCTTCGGAGATGGCGATGCCGAGGCTGCCGGTCGACCTGGGATCCTCGGCGAGGATTCGGCGGCCCGCCTGCGTTCGGTCTGACGGGCTGGGCACAACGTCCGCGCCCCAGACCTGCATCATGCTCTTGCGATAGGGCTTCTGCTCGAAGCTGATGCGCACCATGTAGACGAGGCACTCGAGATCGAAGAGCTTGCTGGCAAACGCCAGCGCGCTTCCCCATTGACCGGCGCCGGTCTCCGTGGTCAGGCGCCTGGTCCCTTCCGCCTTGTTGTAGAACGCCTGGGCAACCGCGGTGTTCGGCTTGTGCGAGCCGGGCGGACTGACGCCTTCGTACTTGTAGTAGATCTTGGCGGTCGTTTGCAGCGCCTGCTCGAGTCGCCGGGCCCGCAGCAGCGGCGTCGGCCGCCACAGCTGGAGCGCGTCGATGACCGGTTGCGGCATGTCGATGAACCGCTCCTGCGAGACCTCTTGCTTGATCAGCTCCATCGGAAAGAGCGGCGCGAGATCCGCCGGGCCGATCGGCTGCTTGGTCGCGGGGTGAATCGGCGGGCTGGGGGGAAACGGAAGATCGGCCTGGATGTTGTACCAGCGCCTCGGCATTTCTTCCTGGTCGAGCAAAATCCGTGTCGCCGCCTCTGGCGCTTGAACGCTCATGACGTCCTCCCTCCTATGGCGTGGCCCATTCGGGCCGGATATCCGCCTGTTTTAGCATGGAGAGCACGCTGCCGCAACCGCCGGATCGCCGTCTCATGGTGGAAGCCCTCGAGCGGCTGGTCGCCATCGAGTCGCCCTCGGATGACAAGCGCCGCTGCGACACCTGTGCCGCTGAGGTCGCCAAGTTGTTCGTTGAGGCAACCGGCGCCCGGGTGCGGCGCCATCAGCGAGGCGACCGCGGCGATCACATCGAGGCGCGGCTGGGCGACGAGAGCATGGAAGCGGTCGTGCTCCTCTGCCATCACGACACGGTCTGGCCGGCCGGCACCATCGATCGCCTTCCTTTTCGAGTGGACGGCAACCGCATCAGCGGTCCCGGCAGCTACGACATGAAGGCCGGGATCGTGGAAGCCGCCTTCGCCCTCGGGCGCGCCAAGGTGCGTCGCCCGGTGATCGTCCTCTCGACCTCCGACGAGGAGATCGGCTCGGCCAGCTCCCGCGCCTTGATCGAAGAGACCGCCCGGCACGCTGCCGCCGTCCTCGTCCTCGAGCCCGCCACCAGCGGCGGCGCGATCAAGACGGCCCGCAAGGGCATCGCGGACTTCCGGCTCTCGATCGAAGGGCGGGCGGCCCATGCCGGCGTCGAGCCGGAGAAAGGCGTCAGTGCCATCGAAGAACTCGCGCGGCAGGTTCTGGCGCTGAAAATGCTGGAGGATCGCGCGCTGGGTACGACGATCAATGTCGGCGTGGTCCAGGGCGGGACGCGTCCGAACGTGGTCGCGGCCGCGGCTCGAGCGGAAATCGATGTCCGCTTCTCGCGGGCGAGCGAGGCCAGCCGTGTTGTGGAGGCGATTCGTCAGCTGGCACCGACGATTCCGGGCGCCAGCCTGGACCTCGAGGGCGGCGTCGACCGGCCGCCGATGGAACGAAGCGAGGGCGTCATCCGGCTGGCCGCGCTGGCTCAGGGGATCGCGTCCGAGTTGGGCTGGGGTCTGCAAGAGAGTGCCACCGGCGGAGGGAGCGACGGCAATTTCACCGCCGCATTGGGCATTCCGACGCTCGACGGGCTCGGCCCTGACGGCGGCGGCGCGCACGCCGATTCAGAGCATCTCCTGATCGACAGCTGGATCCAGCGCACGATGTTGCTGCAGCAATTGATCGAACGCCTCTAGGGTCAATCTCAGCCGCGGGCCGGGCGAGCGCTTGACGGCTTCCCCACCTCATGTGGTAGGGTGGTCGACGGTCCGTTACGCCTCGTCGTAGTCATCGCCTTCCTCTTCGTTTTCGCTACGGACCATAAGGGTTTCACGTCGGGAGTGACGGAGGGAAGGCCACTTGAACGTTACAGCCATTATTGCTATCGTGTCCAAGGCTCATGCCCATATCTTGCGGTTGAGCAGAGCTCGACTCCATGATCTTGTAGGTTCGGACTGGTCTGCGCGGGCGGTTCTGCGCTACTGGCGGCTTCAGCGCCGCTTGAGTCGGCCGGTGGCGGTCATCAGGCGCGACGGAACTCGTCATGCCGCGATTCTGGCCGGCCACACCGTCGTCCTCGGAATCGGATTCCTGCTGGTGGCAACCGCGCTCTCCGGCCAGACCGCCATCCGGCCCGCCGTGGCGCAGGGCAGTGCGAGCAGCATGCTCTGGATGGCCTCGCTCTCGACCAATAACGCGGTCGACCTGCAGGAGCTGTCCATACCAGAAATGGCGCTGCGGCCAACAGCCACACCGGCACCCACACCAGCACCGGCCGAGGTTCCGGCTGCTCCCGCAGCCAGGCCGGCGTCGCCGCCACCGAGCAATCCAACCTTCACCCCGCCGCCTGGATCGGGCGGCAGCGGGCTGGCCGCGATCCAGGCCGTTTTCGCGAACAGCCCGGGGTTGAGCTGGGCGTTGCGGGTCGCCAACTGCGAGAGTCACTACAACCCGCTGGCGGTCAATCGCTCCAGCGGAGCCAGCGGATTGTTCCAGTTCATGCCATCGACCTGGAACGCCAACTTCCCGGGGCAGAACATCTGGGATCCCTATGCGCAGGCGCACGCGGCGCTCGTCTTCTACAACGCCGGCCGCCAGAGCGCTTGGACCTGTAAGTAGCGACCGCGCCAGGCACGCCGCGTTTTCGAGGCAAACAGCCTGCCGCGCAGCGCAATTTCGGAACGGTGGGGCGACTCGGTCGGCGGGTACGATGTGGCCGTGTCCGCCGAGACACAATCGACTGAACGGCACGCCTCGCGTCTGACCGAGGCCGTCGAGGTACGGCTCGTCCGCACCCATGCGGAGTTTGCCGACTGCGAGCAGATGGGACGTGAAATCTGGGGGGTATCCGACCGCAACATCGTCCCGCGCGAATTGCTGCTCACGATGCAGTTGAACGGCGGGCTCGTGCATGGAGCGTTCTTGCCAGATGGCCGCCTCGTGGGTTTTTGCTTCGGGTTTGCCGGCGTTCGGGACGGTCGCCTACGGCTATGCTCGCATCAACTCGGCGTTCTTCCGGAGTTTCGCGAAGCAGGCATCGGGATCGCGCTGAAGCAGGCCCAACGCCGCGACGCGCTCCGGCTCGGTTACCAGCTCATCAGCTGGACCTTCGATCCGCTCGAGGCGCGCAACGCCTATCTCAACCTCCACCGCCTGGGTTGCATCGCCAGGATCTATGACCGAGATCACTATGGCCCGATGGACGACGATCTGAATCGCGGGCTTCCCAGCGATCGCTTCGAGGCTGAATGGTGGCTGGCAGGCCGACCGCGCCCTCCGCTGGGCAGCGATCTGCCAACCGCGCTCGGAGTGGATGCGCGTGGTGAGCCGGAAGTTCACCGCGTGTCGCTCGGGCAATCGATGGGTGTCCTGATCGAAATTCCATCCGACTTCCAGGCGGTGAAGCGCGCCGACCGCGAGCTCGCCACGCGCTGGCGCCGCGAAAGCCGCGCAGCCCTGGAGTCGGCGCTCGACGCCGGCTTGATCGCCGTCGATTTCCTGCGCCGGGGCGCCTATGTGATGGCCCGAGACACGGGCGGGAGCCATCGCCGGCCCGATGCGGACGCCGAGCCGGAAGTCGATCCGGGGGCACGCCGGTGAAAATCGATGCGGTCGAGCTGCGCCTGCTGAAGATGCGCCTGCTGAAGCCGTTTCGGACCAGCTTTGGCGTCCAGCAGGATCGCTATCCGCTGCTGGTTCGCCTCGAAATCGACGGCCGTTCGCATTGGGGCGAATGCGTGGCGGGTGAAGGGCCCTGGTATTCGTACGAGACCGTCGAGACCGCCTGGCAAATGCTCAAGGGCTACCTGCTGCCGGCGGTGCTGGGCCGGGAGCTCTCGGACGTAGCCGCACTCGAAGCGCTGTTTGCACCGATTCGTGGCCATCACATGGCTAAGGCCGCGATCGAGATGGCGCTCACGGTTGCCTTCGCCGAACGCGCGCGCAAGCCCCTGGCCAAATTCCTTGGCGGCTCGCGGGATCGGGTCGAGACGGGGGTGAGCGTTGGGATTCAGCCGACGACCGACCAAACACTCGACATCATCGGCGGACATCTTGCCGAGGGGTATCGCCGGATCAAAGTAAAGATCGAGCCCGGGTGGGACGTCCAGCTGGTGGCCGCCATCCGGGAGCGTTATCCAGAGATCACGCTCATGGCTGACGCCAACTCGGCGTATGACCTGGACGATGCCCGTCATCTGGCCGAGCTCGATCGCTACGGTCTGCTGATGCTCGAGCAGCCACTTGCCGCCGGTGACCTGGTCGATCATGCGGCGCTGCAGCGACAACTGAAGACGCCGATCTGCCTGGACGAGAGCGTCGAGTCGGCGCGTGACGCGCGTCACGCCCTGGAGCTGGGTGCCTGCCGGGTCATCAACATCAAACCCGGTCGCGTGGGCGGTTTCGCCGAGTCCCGCCGGATCCATGACCTCGCGGCCGCGGCAGGCGTTCCCGTCTGGTGCGGCGGCATGCTGGAGACCGGAATCGGTCGTGCCTGCAATGTCGCGCTCGCGACCCTCCCAAATTTCCGGCTGCCCGGGGACATCTCGGCCAGCGATCGTTACTGGGCCGAAGACATCGTCGAGCCACCGTTTGTCCTGCAGAAGGGCGGCACCATCCAGGCGCCGACGCGATGGGGGCTGGGCGTTCGGGTCAAGGTTGACCTGGTGGAACGGCTCACGGTTCGGCGTGAACTCATTCGTCAATAAACGCTGGAATAAAAAAAGAGACCTCGGCGATGACCTACTCTCCCAGACCGTTGCCAGCCCAGTACCATCGGCGCTGACGGGCTTAACTGCTGTGTTCGGGATGGGAACAGGTGTTTCCCCGTCGCTATGGTCACCGAAGTCTCTTTATTGACTCGCGTTGCGAAGAAGTGCTTTAGGGACCGCGCAGTTCACGCGATCACGTCCTGTGCCGCTCGGACACGACTGTCCGAGTGCGCTGAGGAGTGAGATAGATGGTCAAGCCCTCGACCGATTAGTACCGCTCAGCTCAAACGGTTGCCCGTCTTACACCTGCGGCCTATCAACCAGCTAGTCTCGCTGGGGTCTTACCTGGTTAACCCAGTGGGAGACCTTGTCTTGAGGTGGGCTTCGTACTTAGATGCTTTCAGCACTTATCCCATCCGAACATAGCTACCCGGCACTGCCATTGGCATGACAACCGGGACACCAGAGGTCCGTTCACCCCGGTCCTCTCGTACTGAGGGTAACTCCTCTCAAGTCTCCTGCGCCCACCACGGATAGGGACCGAACTGTCTCACGACGTTCTAAACCCAGCTCGCGTACCGCTTT